>JAMHXF010000033.1:0-54557 GCA_035910535.1 Archangium sp.
CGACGACCTCGCCCTGCTCACCGAACTCCGCGTGCACGAACAGACGCTCACCCGCGAAGTCCTTCTCCTCGATTCGATTGACGGCAGACACCACGTCCCCCACGCGCATGCGACACCTATGCTGGCTGTTCCGTCGAGCACCGCGCACGACGGCCGGGCGGCCCTTTGGGACCGCGACGACGTCATACGATCGGGGTCCGACAAGTGCAGGGCAGGGCGAGTAGATCTAGGTGGTTGTGACGAGGTGGTCGGCGGCTCACCACGCGGGGTCACCATTGGGGTAATCAGCAGGCGCCGCACCCGAAATCCCGCCGCAGTTCGATTCCCGGCGCCTCCATACGACTGACAACAACGGCGGCACTCTCATTTTCGGGAGTGCCGCCGTCGTCGTTTCAGCCTGGCGCCGGCATCGGCGCTGGAGGCACGTTGGGAACTTCTGGCACGCGCGGCCCCGGCGGCGGCACCTCAGGCGTCGGCAGCATCGGAGCCGGTACTTCAGGTCGCGGAAGAATCGGCGCCGGAACTTCGGGGCGCGGCTCGCCCGGTATGGCTTGCTCAGGCATCGGCGCGCTCTCTTTCAGTCGTTCACGGCCTGCCGAGCGGCGCCCTTGAGCTCCTTCGCGCGGCCTTCGACCTCGGTCTGCTCGTCGTTGGTCAACTCACCGACCTTGCGCTGAACGCGGCCGGCGATTTCTTCGACCTTGCCCTTCACGCGCTCGATGGCCTTTGCGCCTTCCTGCTTGGCCTGGCCCTTGAGTTCGGTCGCGCGGCCTTCGACTTCCATCTGCTCGTTGTCGATGGCCTTGCCGACGGTCTTCTTCAACTTGCCCTTGAGCTCTTCAGCTTTGCCTTCAATGCGCTTGGTCGTGGTGCCCATGTGCAGCTCCTTGGTGGGACGAGAGAAGAAGTTCTCTCGGGTGTGCAGTGGTGTTGAGCAACGGGTGTGCCGTCGTCGGCGCGCCACGCTTCAAGGGCTTGACGCGTCGACGCTGAGGCGCGCTGTCACACTGTGGCGAACGTGCGCGCGCGGCTCGCGTGTTTTGGGCAGAGTCGCCGCACTGTGCGCGCCCTGGTCACGAGTCGTCGAACAGAGCTCCGCCTCGAGCGCGCTCGCGAGTTTCTGCGTGAAGTTCCCCGCAGCGGTGACGCGTTGCTGCTGGGCGCCAGCTTCGACGCCGTGGCGGAGCTGACGAGGTCGCTGCGCATGTCGATGTTCGGGTGGCGCCGCAGCACGCTGTACCGCTGCGCGCTCGAGCTCGCGCGGCCCGCGTTGACCGAGCGCGAGCTGACGCCCGTCTCGTCGCTCTCACTCGAGGCGCTCTGGGCGCGCGTCACGCACGAACTCGGTGAAGACGAGCTGCTGCACCGGCTCGAGCCGCTCGAAGGGCGCCCCGGTCTCTCGCGCGCGTTGTCCCGCACCGTCGGCGAGCTGCGCATGCTCGGCGTGAGCGAAGGCGTCGAGCCGGCGTTGGCAGCAGCGCGCCGCGCTTTCGAAGCAGCGCTCGAAGAGAAGCAGCTCGTCGATCGCGCGGGGGTGTACGCGTTGGCGTTGGAGCGCGTCGCGGCGTCACCTTCGAGCCCGTTGTTGTTGCTCGACGTCACCGCGACGCCGGGGCTCGAGCAGGCCTTCGTGCGGGCGTTGTCGCGCCACGCCTCGCAGGTGCTCGCCACCGCGCCTGCTGAAGAAACGCAGTGGGTCGACGCGTTGAGCGCCGCGCTCGAGGTCGCTCCCGAAGTGCTTCAGCCGACGGGTGAAGACGCGCTCTCTCGCCTGCAGCGAAACCTCTTCGGCTCGGCGGTGCTGCACGACGAGGCCGAGGTGACGTTGCCGTTCTTCTCTGCGCCCGGCGAAGCGCGCGAGTGCGTGGAGATCGCCCGTCGTGTGCTCGATCGCGCGAAGGCCGGCGTGCGCTTCGATGACATGGCCGTCTTGTTGCGAAGCCCGGGTACGTACCGCGCGCCGCTCGAAGACGCGTTTCGTCGCGCAGGCGTACCGGTGTGGTTCACGTCGGGGCAGCCGAGGCCAGACCCTGCAGGGCGCGCGTTGTTGGCGTTGCTCTCGTGCGCTGAAGAAGGCCTCTCGGCGCGGCGCTTCAGCGAGTACCTGTCGCTCTCGCAGGTGCCGCAGCCAGGCGCCGATGGCGCTCCGCCCGAGGCGCGGCGTGAGGCCTTCGAGCGGCCCGACGCGAGCGAGACGTTGTTGCCTCCCGGCCCGTCGTTGCCGCCGCCTGCCGAAGCGCCGCCAGGAGATCTCGAAGCGCCGGCGGTGCTGGGCCAACTGCGCGCGCCGCGGCGCTGGGAGAAGTTGATCATCGAAGCGGCGGTGATTGGCGGCACCGACCGCTGGCGTCGGCGACTGCTGGGGCTGCGCGCGATGCGCGTGAAGTCGCGACAGAACCCGACCGCCACCGACGCACAGAAAGAACGAGTCGACCGCGAGCTCGCCGAGCTGGCCGCGCTCGAACACTTCGCATTGCCGTTGCTCGACGCGCTCGCCGCGTTGCCGAAGCACGCGCCGTGGGGCGAGTGGCGCGCGGCGCTGCAGCAGTTGACGACGCGCGCGCTCAAGTACCCGACGCGCGTGTTGTCGGTGCTCAACGAGCTCGCGCCGATGGACCCGGTGGGCCCGCTCGAGCTCTCTGAAGTGCGTGGCGTGCTGACGCGGCGCCTCTCTGAAGTCACCGAGCCTCCGGAAGGTCGACGACACGGTCATGTCTTCGTCGGGCCCGTGGAGTCCGCGCGCGGGCTCTCGTTCGACACCGTCTTTGTGCCCGGGCTCGCGGAGCGCGTCTTCCCCCAGAAGATTCGCGAAGACCCGCTGCTCGCCGACGAGCAACGTGAAGCGCTGCACCCGCTGCTGGAGGTCGCGCGCGGTCGCGTGGCGAGCGAACGTCATGCGCTGCAGCTCGCGGTTGGTGCGGCGCGCGCGCGTGCGGTGTTGTCGTACCCGCGCGTCGACGCCGAGCACGCACGGCCGCGGGTGCCTTCTTTCTACGCGCTGGAGGCCGCGCGCGCGGTGCAGGGCCGCTTGCCGGGCTTCGAGGCGCTGCAGCGTCAGGCCGAAGCGTCGTCGCGCATTCGACTCTCGTGGCCGGCCCCGGCGTTGGCGGCGCAGGCCATCGACGAGACGGAGTTCGACCTCGCGGTGCTCGACGGAATTCTCTCTGCGCGCACGTCGGTGAAGGGCCGCGGGCGCTACCTGGTGAAGACCAACCCGCACCTCGCGCGGGCGCTGCGGGCCCGCTACGCGCGCTGGCAGACCAGTACGTGGACACCCAACGACGGCTTCGTGAAGCCGGGCGCTGCAGGCCGCACCGCGCTCGAGGCGCATCAACCTTCGGCGCGCCCCTTCAGCCCCACGTCGCTCGAGCAGTACGCCGCGTGCCCGTACAAGTTCTTCCTCTCGGCGTTGGTGCGGCTCTCTCCGCTCGAGATCCCCGGCGAGATGGAGGAGCTCGGCCCGCTCGAGAAGGGATCGATGGCGCACGAGGTTCAGTTTCAGTTGCTGAGCGCGCTGCGGGCCGACGGCGTCGAGGTCAACGCGCAGACGCTCACACAGGTGCAGTTGCGGCTGCACGAGGTCGTCAAAGAGGTCGCCGCCGACGTGTACGACGAGTTCAAGCCGGCGATTGAGCGCGTGTGGCTCGACGGCGTGCACACGTTGGAGGCCGACCTGCGTGAGTGGCTCAAGCGCGTCGCCGAAGACGTCGAGTGGAAGCCGGCGCACTTCGAGTTGTCGTTCGGGTTGCCGGGTCGCGATGTCGACACGCAAGACCCGCGCAGCACGCCTTCGCCGGTGACGTTGGTCGAAGGTCTTCAGGTGCGCGGCTCCATCGACCTCGTCGAGAAGGGCCGCG
The DNA here is from genome assembly GCA_035910535.1 of Archangium sp. Lineage (GTDB taxonomy): Bacteria > Myxococcota > Myxococcia > Myxococcales > Myxococcaceae > Archangium_A. The sequence continues at coordinate 3,858 of JAMHXF010000033.1, forward strand.
CGGGCATGCTGCGTGCGTGCGACTACAAGACGGGCCGCGCGCGCGCCGAAGAAGACAACGTCATCGGCGGTGGTCGACACCTGCAGCCGCTGCTGTACGCGCTGGTGCTCGAGAAGTTGTTCCCCGAGGCGACCGTCGCGGGCGGCCGCTTGTTCTACACGACGCAGGTCGGCGGCTACCGCTCGGTCGAGACGCGGCTCGAGGCGTCGAGTCGTGAAGCGTTTGGCCAGGTCGCGCGCACCATTCGTGGCGCGCTCGAGGTGGGCTTCTTCCCCGCGGCGCCTGACAAAGACGAGTGTCGCTGGTGCGACTTCAAGGCGGTGTGCGGGCCTGAAGAAGAGCGCCGCGTGTTGCGCACCCGCAAGTCGTTGCGCGCTGAACTCAAAGAGCTCCGCGCGCTGAGGGACCACCGATGAAGTTGCCTGGCGACATCGAGACGCGCACGCGCCTGCTCGAAGAACTCGACACCACGTTCGTGGTCGAAGCAGCAGCGGGCACCGGCAAGACGACGGTGCTCGTCGAACGAATCGTGATGATGGTGCGCAAGGGTAAAGCGCAGCTCGAGAAGATCATCTCGGTGACGTTCACCGAAAAAGCGGCAGGAGAAATGAAGCTGCGGTTGCGCACGCGGCTCGAGCGCGCGCGCGAAGAGGTGAAGGACCCCGTCGAGTCGAAGCGGCTGACCGACGCGCTCGAAGAGCTCGAGGTCGCGCGCATCGGCACGATTCACGGCCTCTGCGCCGACCTGCTGCGCGAATACCCCGTCGAGGCGTGTGTCGACCCGCTCTTCGAAGTGGCCGCAGAAGGAGACGCCGACGCGCTGTTGTCGAACGCGTTTCATCGTCGCTTTCAGGGGCTGCTGCAGGCGCAGCCCGACGGAGTTCGCCGCGCGCTTCGTCGTCGCTCGCGAGGCCCTGATGCAGAGCCGCCGCGGCGCGCGCTGTATTCGGCCGTGCAGTCGTTGGTGGAGCACCGCGACTTCGCGGCGCCGTGGCGTCGCGACCCCTTCGAGCGCGAGCAGGCCATCGACGAGCTGTTGCCGGTGTTCGCGCGCCTCGCGTCGCGGCTGCCGAACATGAAGCTGAAGCGGGACCGCAGCGAGTTCATCGACTCCATCGAGCTCGTGCGTCGCTTCATCGAAGACGTGCGCCACCGCGAAGCCGTCTCGGAGCGTGACTACGACGGCCTCGAGGCGCAGTTGCGCGAGCTGGGCGGCAACAAGTTCAGGTGGACTGCGAAGGCCTGGGGCGTGAGCTTCACCGGCGTCACCGAGGCCGCGGTGGTGGCAGATCGCGACGAGGCCTGGAGCGCGTTGAGCAGCTTCATTCGCGCCGCCGACGCAGACCTCGCCGCGCGCTTGCACGAAGAGCTGTGGCCCGTCGTCGACGCGTACGAAGAAGAAAAGAAGCGCGCTGGCGTGCTCGACTTCGTCGACCTGCTGCTGTTGACGCGCGACCTGTTGCAGAACCACGAATCGGTTCGTCGTTCACTCCAGCAGCGCTTCACGCGGCTCTTCGTCGACGAGTTTCAAGACACCGACCCGCTGCAGAGCGAGATTGTGTTGCTGCTGAGCGCCGATGATCCACGCGAGAGCCAGCCGTTTGCGACGCGCGCCGTGCCCGGAAAGCTCTTCGTCGTCGGTGACCCGAAGCAGAGCATCTACCGGTTTCGCCGCGCCGACATTCTCCTCTACGAGCGCGTGAAGCAGCACCTGCTGGGGCAGGGCGCCGACGTCGTCTACCTGTCGACGTCGTTTCGCAGCACGCCGGGAATTCAGGCCGCGGTGAATGGAGCGTTCTCGTCGGCGATGACGGGTGAACATCAGGCCACGTGGGTGCCGCTGGGTGAATGGCGCGAAGCGAATCGTGAGCAACCGTCGGTGGTCGCGTTGCCTGCGCCGAAGCCGTTTGGTGGCCGTGGCAAGCCGACGAAAGACGCCATCGAAGGCTCCCTCCCGGGCGCGGTGGCGGGCTTCATCAACTGGCTCATCACGAAGAGCGGCTGGCACGTCGAAGAAGACGGCAAGCCGGTGCCGGTGCAGGCGCGCCACGTGTGCATTCTCTTCAAGCGGCTCCGTCGCTGGGGCGGCGTCGACGTGCCGAGGCCGTATGCGCAGGCGCTCGAAGCGCAGCGCGTGCCGCACGTGCTCGTCGGTGGGCGCTCGTTTCACCAACGCGAAGAGGTGATGGCGCTGCGCACCGCGCTCTTCGCCATCGAGCGGCCTGACGACGAGTTCTCGGTGTACGCGACGCTGCGCGGGCCCTTCTTCGCGTTCACCGACGAGCAGCTGTTCTCGTTCAAGCAACTGCAGGGAAAGTTGCACCCGTTGCGCCCGTGGGAAGGCGTCGAGCTGACCGAGGCGCAGCGTGAGGTCATCGCGGCGCTCGGGGTGCTCGGCGCGCTGCACCGCTTTCGCAACAAGCGCGCGGTCTCGGAGACGGTGCACGCGTTTCTCGAGGCCACCCGCGCGCACGCCGGCGTCGCGTTCTGGACTGCGGGCGCGCAGGCGTTGGCGAACGTGCTGCAACTCGCGGAGCTGTCACGTCGCCATGAGCGTCGCGCGACCTCGTTTCGCGACGTGGTCGAGGCGCTGCAAGACGAGGCCGACGAAGGTGAAGCGCCGGAAGCACCGCTGGTCGAAGAGGGCACCGAAGGCGTGCGCATGATGACGGTGCACGCGGCGAAGGGCCTCGAGTTCCCCGTGGTGATTCTCGCGGAGCCCACGGCCAACGCGTCTCGCGCCGAGCCGTCGCACTGGGTCGACCCGGAGCGCGCGCTGTGGGTGCACTCGCTGGCCAACTGCGTGCCGGTCGAGCTCAGAGATCGTGAACACGAAGTGCTCGCGCGTGATGCAGAAGAAGCGGTGCGCCTGACCTACGTGGCGGCGACGCGCGCGAGAGATCTCCTCGTGGTGCCCGTGTGCAGCGAACGCCAGTGGCAAGACACGTGGACGGAGGTGCTCTACCGCTCGCTCTACCCGCAGCTGGGCTTCGAGCATGAGCCGAAGCCCGCGCCGGGCTGCCCCGACTTCGGTCGCGACCCGGTGCTCGACCGGGAAGGCCCGGTGCCGAATGAAGTGCCGTTGCCGGGGCTTCACCTCTCGGCGACGAAGAAGAACCGCGTCGTCTGGTGGGACCCGAAGACGCTCGACCTCGAACGTGAAGCGCCGGCGGGGCTCGAGTCGTCAGAGGCGCTCGCGGAAGATGATGACGCCGCGCCGCAGAGCATCGCCGCGTGGGAGACATGGCAGGCGCAGCGCGCAGAGGCGCTCGTGGCTGGCGCCGAGCCGAGCATGCGCGTCACCGTCGCGCGGGAGCTGCCGCCGGTGTTGGCGACGGGCCTCGTGCCGCTCGAGCACACCGCCGTGGCGCGCGCAGGTCGACCGTCGGGGCGGCGCTTCGGTGAGCTCGTCCACGCGGTGCTGGCCGTGGTTCCGCTCGATGCACCGCGAGACTTCGTGATCTCGACGGCTCGGGTGCTGGGCCGCCTGCTGGGCGCGACCGAGAAAGAACAGCTCGCGTGCGTGGAGGCCGTGTTGTCTGCGCTCGAGCACCCGCGGGTCGCGGCGGCGCGTGAATCAACCGACGTGCGACGCGAGGTTGCGGTGGTGCATCACCTGGCCGACGGCACCGTCATCGAAGGCGCGATCGATCTCGCCTACGAGCTGGGCGGCGAGTGGTGGGTCGTCGAGTTCAAGACCGACGCGTCAATGAAAGCGAGCCTGGGCCAATACGAGGCCCAGGCTCAGGCGTACGCCGCTGCAATCGAAGCCGCGACGGGGCGAAGGGCCCGCAGCGTCCTGCTCAGCGTGTGACGAAATTCAAGGAGCGCGCTCGTACTCGACGGCGATGCGCGTGCCGCTGATCTTCACGCCGCTGATGGAGCAGGTGGGCAGCATCATCGGGCAGCCCGTGCCGGTGCAGCTGCGCGACGAGCTGAAGGCCGCCGTGCCGACGAACGTGCCACCGCCGCGCTCGAAGACCATCTCGGCGTGCGTGGTGACGGTGTTGACGGTGGGCATCGTCGCGCTGCCGCTGGTGTTCTTGGTGACGAGGTCGCGCGTGAAGGTGATGCCCTTGTCGCCGCGCTTGCCGGTGAACACGCCGTCGACGCCGACGTTGGGCGCGTCGCCCATGTCGACCGAGCCGCCGCCGCCTTCAATCTGCAGGTACGAGGTCTGCTCGGGGCCTTCCCAGACTTGAACCTGCAGCGCTGCCGGCGGGGCCGTGGTGGTGACCGTGTCCGGCTCCATCATGCTCGTGAAACAGCTGGCAGACGGGGCGAAGCTCTCGATGACGATGGTGTACAGCTCCGGCGACAGGCCGTTGCAGCCACTCAACAGGCCCGCAAACAGCAACCATGACTTGCGCATGTAGTTCTCCGTGAGGGTGAGAAGTTGAAGCCGGCGGAGCGTCGTTCGCGTGATGTGCGCTGTCAAAGAATGCTTGCCGTGGCCCAGCGAGTCGCTATTTCTGGGACGGGCGCATTTCGCGCAACCCCGGACGAGACGCGCCGTACCCGGTGAAGACAAGACGACGCCCGGAGGTTGTATGGCCTGGGTCGTTCTTGTCGTTGCGGGTCTGTTTGAAGTGTGTTGGGCCGTGGGGCTCAAGCACACCGAAGGCTTCACGCGGCTGTGGCCGAGCGTGTTGACCATCGGCGCCATCATCGTGAGCCTGGTGTTGCTGGCGCAGGCCGCGCGCACGTTGCCCATGGGCACGGCCTACGCGGTGTGGGTCGGCATCGGCGCGGTGGGCGCCGCGTTGCTCGGCGTGTTCCTCAACGGAGAGCCCATGTCGCTGCTGCGCGGTGTGTTTCTCTCGTTGTTGATCGTCTCCATCATCGGGCTGAAGGCGACGTCGTAGTCAGCCTTCGGGCTTCGATGGCGCGTCGCGCAGCGCGTCTTCGACCTCGTTGGCGCCGTAGCCTTCGAGCTTGCGGTACAGCGTCTTGCGATCGAGCCCGAGGATCTTCGCGGCCTGCGTGCGGTGGCCTCCCACTGCGCGCAGCACGCGCAGAATGTGGTGACGCTCGATGGTGTCCATGGGCACCAGCACCGCTTCGTCGGCGTCGGCTGCGTTGGTGGCCGCCGTCGGGTGGAGCACTTTTTCGGGGAGGTCGGCGCTGGTGAGCTGCGCGTAGCGCGTCAACGCCACGGCGCGCTCGATGACGTTCTGCAGCTCGAGCACGTTGCCGGGCCACGAATAGGCGACGAGCCGCTCGGCGGCGCTCGAGGCGATACCGGTGACCTCCTTACGGCTCTTCTCGGCGAACGTGCGCACGAAGTGTTGCGCCAGCAGCAGCACGTCGTTGCCGCGCATGCGCACCGGAGGAATGTGCACGTTCACCACGTTGATGGCGAAGTGCAGCTCGGCGCGAAAGCGGTCTTCTTCGACCATCGTCTCGAGATCTCGCGAGCTCGCCGTCACCAGCCGCGCGTCAATGGCGAGCTCCTGCTCACCTCCGACGGGGCGAACCTTGCGGTCGACGAGCGCCTTGAGCAGTCGCGGCTGCAGCTCGAGCGGCAACTCTGCGATGTCGTCGAGAAACAAGGTGCCGCCCTGCGCGCGCGTGAAAGCACCGGGCCGCGCGTTCCTGGTGTCGTTGGGCGCGGCGCCCTTCGCGTAGCCGAACAGCTCGCCCTCGAGCACGGAGGCCTGCACCGCGCTGCAGTTGATGGAGATGAACGGCCCTGCGCGCCGGCGACTCGCTTCGTGCAGCGCTCTCGCGACGAGCTCTTTGCCGGTGCCGCGTTCGCCCGTCACCAGCACCGCCGACTCGCTGTCGGCCACGCGGTTGACGAGCGCGATGAGCTCGAGCATCGGCGCGCTCTCGCCGATGACCTGCGAGGTGCTCTTTCGCACCACGACCTCTTCTTGCAGGCGCTTCACCTCTTCGCGCAGCTCCTTGTGCTGCACGGCGCGGCCCACGGCGAGCGCGATGGCCTCGAGCTCGAAGGGCTTGGTGAGGAAGTCGTAGGCGCCGGCGCGAATGGCGCGAATCGCGGTGTCCATGCTGCCGAACGCGGTGATGACGAGCACCGGCACGCCGGGGTGCGCTTCGACGATGTGCTGACACAGCTCGAGGCCGTTGAGGCCCTTCATGTTCACGTCGGTGATGACCGCCTGAAAGTCGTGTTGTTGCAGCGCCTCGAGTGCGGCTTCACCGGCGTGAACGGCTCGGGCGCCGTAGCCCCGGCGCTGCAGGCTCTCGACGAGCAACTGCGCCATCGCCACATCATCTTCGACGATCAGAATCTGGTGACTCATGCTGCGACACGCTCCAGCGGGAGAAACAGGGAGAACGTAGTGCCGTCGCCTACCTTGGAGTCCACCGCAATCCACCCGTGGTGATCGCGCAAAATGCCCCACGCAACGGGCAGGCCGAGGCCGTTGCCATCACCGACTGACTTGGTCGTGAAGAAGGGCTCGAAGACGCGCGGCAGCACGTCGGCGGGAATGCCGGGCCCGTGATCTCGCACGTCGAGGCGCGCGTAGGCGGCCTCTGGCCCGCGCATGTCGGCCGGTGGCGTGGCGCGCGTGTTGGTCACCTTCACCGTCACCGGCCCCCCGTTGGGCATCGCCTGCACGGAGTTGATGATGAGGTTCGCGATGACCTGCTCGAGCTGATTGGGGTCGCCTTCGACGGCGACGTCGTCGCTCGGCAGCAGCTCGAGCGTGCACTTCGCTTTTTCGGCGAGCGCCCCCAGCACGTCGATGGAGCGCTCGGCGACTTGACTCAGCGAGAAGCGCGTCATGGTGGGCGCCGAGCGCCGCGCGAAGTCGAGCAGCTGACGAATGATGCGCGTCATCTGCGTGGTCTGGTCGTGAATGATGCCGGCGTTGTCTTTCGCCTCGTCGCCCGTGACCTCGCCGCTGGAGATCATCCTCGCGCGCACGGCCACGACGTTGAGCGGTGTGCCGAGCTCGTGCGCGATGCCGGCGGCGAGCAGGCCCACGGTGGTGAGCCGGTCGGCGTGACGCAGCTGCGCCTGCGCCGTGTTTCGCGCGGTGACCTCCTGGTCGATGCGCTCGCGTGACGCCAGCAGCTCTTCGCACATGTGGTTCATTTCGCGCGCGAGCTCGCCGATCTCGTCGGCTTGCTGAATGTTGAGCGGCCCCGAGTAGTCGCCCTGGCCGACGCGGCGCGCCTTCTCGGCGAGCGAACGCATGGGCCGACCCACCACCATCGCGCCGAGCCAGACGGCGACCACGGCCCAGAGCAGACCGAGCGTGCCGAAGTTCAAGACATGGTTGGTGATGATGCGGCGAACGATGTCTCGCTCGGCGAAGAGGGTCTCCTGCATCCACAACACGCCGGGGCGATCTCCGGGCAGCGACACCGGCATCCACGTCTCGGCTGAGTCCCACACTTCACGGACGATGACGCTCTCGCCCTGCTCGAGGGCTTCACGTTGCGCACCCGAGAGCGTCAGCTCACCCAACGACGTCAAGCGCACCTGTGTGTTCTGAGGGTCGCGGTTGGCGGCGGCCAACAACGTGCTGGCACCTTCGTCGAACGTGCCGCGACTGCGCTCACGCTCGAGCGCCGCGAGGAGCACGCGACCGGCGATGCCTTGATCTCGTTCAACGTCGGCGTGGTGCAGCGCGACGGCTTCACGCACTGACAGCCACGCCGAGACGCCCAACGCCAGGAAGGCGCAGAGGGCGAGCGGCAGGGTGATTTTTCGGGCGAGCTGCATGCTCCGCAGCTTGCCCGAAAGTGGCCTGTATCAGGCCTCGACCTTCACCTTGAGCGAGCGCGGCTGCTGCTCTTCACGCTTGGGAATGGTGACGGTCAGCACGCCGTGTTTGTAGCTGGCGGCGGGCTCCGAGCCGACGAGCGTCTCGTCGAGCGTGAAGCTGCGCTCGAAGTTGCCGGTCGCGCGCTCGCGGCGAAGCCAGCCCTTCTCGTCGGTGGTGGCGTCGCGCTCAGCGGTGATGGTGAGCCGATTGCCTTCGAGCTTCACGTCGATCTTCTCGGGCGTGACGCCGGGCACGTCGAGGCGCAGCTCGATGGTCTTGTCGGTCTCGCGCACGTCCGCCGCGGGCGTGACGGTCTGCGTGGCGCGGCTCTGTTCGAACTCGCGGAAGAAGCTGTTGTGGAGACGGGGGTTGAACGCGAAGCGGGTCATCATGGTTCGGCTCCTTGGGGTTGGTTGCTTCCACTTTCGTGGACGAAGCAAACGTCAAACAGGAACACGCGGTGTCAAGGCGCGCTGCCGGGTCGAGCAGGCGCGCGGGGCGCTTACCATCGTGGGCCTCGCGTCAAGGCGTGAACCGTGGAGAATGCGCTTGCATGACGCGCGCGCTGATCTTCACGCTGCTGATCATCTCGCCAGCCGCGCTCGCGCAGGAGTCGGACTTCGTGTTGCCCGACTTCGTCTCTACCGACGCCGGTGTCTCAGCGCCCTCGGAGCCGCCGCTGCCACAGCTTCAGGCGCCGAGTGAGCCACGCGTGCCGCCGGTGCCCGTATGGGGCTCGTGGGGCGGGTCGGCGACGGTGCTCTTCACTGCGTTGACCGAGTACTTCGTCTCGGCCGACGTCACGTTGGTCTACACGATTGCCGGAAAGCCGCTGCCTTCGGAGTTGGTGCCCGGCGAGGTCGAAGGGTGGTTGGCGCAGCTCGGCACGACGCTGTTTCTCGGGCAGGGCGGAGGCCCGTTGTGTGACGGCAGCTTGTTCTGCGCGACGCGAGGTGGCGGCGGCGCAGCGCTCAAGGTCGGCTGGGCGCGCGGCATGCCGAGCGCGAGCACGGGCGTCACCCGAACGCAGACCATGTACTTCGGGCAGGTCGACGTGGCGTTCAGCTACTTCGGCATCGAGTCGGCGCCGCTCGCGCCGGGCGTGCAGACGCCAGAGCTGCTGACGCGGCTGCGCGCGGGCCTGCACTTCACCAGCGCCACCAATCGTTCGACGTCGACGGGCTTCACGTTGTTGTTCGCGGCGGTGTTTCAAGCTGTGCCGCTCAGTCGAGGCACGCAGGGAGTCTCGCTGGGGTTGAGCGCGGGCGTGGGGTTCTGATCAGAGCTTCGGGGCGATGGGGTAGTGCCCGTCGACGTCTTCGTGGCGACGCAGGCCCATCGCTTCGCGTTGCACGCACAGGTTCCAGCGCTGCCGCTCTGACTCTTCGCGCGTGCTCCGGTAGTCGCGCAGCAGCAGGTCACGCAGCGACGGGTCGGTTGCCCGGTCGAGCTCGAGCTTCAACGCGCGGCACTGCGCCAACGCGAGCTCGAGCTTTCGCGCCGTGGTCCCCAGCGCGCCGGCTTTCTCTTTGTTCAGCTCGGCTTCCCAGGCTGAACCCCACTGCATGTCGCGGCGTGCGCTCATGGTGCGCCGAAGTTTAGCGCTGGCGGGTCTGCGTCGCCGTGCTTGAGTGCTTCGTCATGGCCCGTGGCAGCAAGCCGAAGAAGCCCGTCGAAACGGACGCAGCAGAGCCCGCAGCAGATCTCGCGCCGGTCGTCGGCAAGAACCTGAAACGACTTCGCACCGAGCGCGGCTTGTCGCTCGAGAAGCTCGCGCAGAGCTCAGGCGTCTCGCGCGCGATGCTGGGCCAGGTCGAGCTGGGGCAGAGCGCACCGACCATCAACGTGCTGTGGAAGATGGCGCGCGCGCTCGACGTACCGTTCTCTGCGTTGATCGCGACGACGGCGTCGACGGGCGCAAAGGTGCTGCGCGCCGAGGCGGCGAAGCGGCTCATGTCGAGCGACGGTTCGTTTCAGTCGCGCGCGCTCTTTCCGTTCGACGAGCCGCGCCGCGTGGAGTTCTACGAGCTGCGCCTGACGCCGAAGGGCATCGAGAAGGCCGACGCGCACGCGCCGGGCACGTCTGAGAATCTGGTGGTCTCGAAGGGCAACGTGGAGATCATCGTCGGGGCGACGACGCATCAACTCGAGGCTGGTGACGCGATCGTCTTCGAGGCTGATCAACCGCACGAGTACCGCAACGCGGGTGCGGGTGATGCGGTGCTGTACCTGGTGATGACCTACGCCGAGCAGGTCGGCTGATCATTTCGGGTCGGCGTTCTCCATCATCTCGACATCGGCGAGGTCCTTCTTTCTTCCCGATGCCTTCTTGTTCTTCTGCAGCGCTGCGTGACCGAGGAACGGAATCGATTTGCCGCTCAACGGCGCGGTGACGTGCGCTGGCCACGCTGCTTCGAACGTGACGCCGGAGATCTCCGTGATGATGTCGATGCGACGCGGCGGCAGCCCGAGTTGGTAGACCGTTCCGGGGTGATCGAAGTCGGCAGCGCTCACTCCGTGTTGCGTCAGCGGCGCTCCGAACGTGCGCAGCGCCGCAATGACGCGCTCGGCGTTCTCTGCGCTCGGCTTCACCCAGATGTCGAGGTCCTGCGTCGCACGAGGGAAGCCGTTGACTGCGAGGGCGCTCCGACGACGAGAAACTCGACGTTGCCCGCGGCGAACAACTCGATGAGCTCGATCGAATCACGGTCCAGCCGGGCTTCGATGCTCAACGCGTCACCGCGCGAGTGATGCGGCCGGGAATGCTGGTTCGCTCGTAGTCAGGGATGGCGCGACCCGTGAGCGCCCAGCTCCGCACTGACAGCTCATCGAGCAGCGCCAAGCGCTCTTCGGCGCTGGTGAGCGACCTGAGGTCCGGCTCATGGGGCATGTCTTTCAGCGTGCCTTTCCACCCGGGCCAGTTCGCCCTCGCGGCAGCACGCTGACGACGCGCTTCTTCCTCCGAGTCCATGCCCGGAAGTCTAGCTCAGCGGGGCGCGAGCCACGTCGGAGGGGCGACGATCTTCTCGCCGCCACGAACGTGGGCGGGGATCTCTTCGCGGCTCTTGTGCCGGCGCTGCTTCGGGTCTTGCCGGCTGACGACGCGACCGACGAGATCGTAGTCGTGCGCTTCGGTGACCTCGACCGTCACCAGCTCGCCCGGGTACGCCATGCCGTCGTTGATGTAGACGTTGCCGTCGATGTCGGGCGCCTGGCCCTGGTGTCGGCCGACGATGAGCAGGTCGGTCTCGGGGCTGCGGCCTTCGACCAGCACTTCGATCTGCTTGCCGACCATCGAGCGGTTCTGCTCACGGCTGATGCGCTTCTGAATCGCCATGATCTCGCGCCAGCGACGCTCGATGGTGCGCTTGGGCACCTTGTTTTCCATGTCGAACGCGGCGGTGCCCTCTTCGTCTGAATACTGAAAGACGCCGAGGCGCTCGAAGCGGAGCTCCTTCACGAAGTCTTTGAGGATCTCGAAGTCTTCTTCGGTCTCGCCCGGGAGGCCGACGATCATCGACGTGCGGAACGAGAGGTCGTCGACGCGCGAGCGGATCTTCTGGACGAGCTGTTTCAGGAAAGCCGACTCGCGGCCGCGCTTCATGCTGCGCAGCAACCGGTCGCTGGCGTGCTGCAGCGGCATGTCGAGGTACTTGGCGATCTTCTTCTCGCTCGCGATGACCTCGATGAGCTCGTCGGGGAACACGCGCGGGTAGGCGTAGTGCAGTCGAATCCAATGCACGTCGACCTTCACCAGCTCACGCAGCAGGTCCTGCAGCTTGGGGCGGCCGGGCAGATCGTGCCCGTAGGCGGTGAGATCCTGCGCGACGAGGTTGAGCTCCATCACGCCCTGGTCGGCGAGCTGGTGCGCTTCGTTCACGATGTCTTCGATGGTGCGCGAGCGCTGCAGGCCACGCAGCTTGGGGATGATGCAGAACGCGCACTTGTTGTCGCAGCCCTCTGAGATCTTCAGGTACGCGGTGTACCCGGGCATCGAGTTCACCTTCGCGACGCTCGCGCTGTGAATGTACTCGGGGTCGGGGATGATCTGCCGTGGGCTGGCCTCAGCGGCGAGCAGGTCGCCGATCTGCACGTACGCGCTGGTGCCCAGGAAGTGGTCGACCTCCGGCAGCTCGCGGCTGAGCGCTTCGCCGTGACGCTGCACGAGGCACCCGGTGACGACCAGCGTGCTGCACTTGCCGGCCTTCTTGTACTCAGCGAGCTCCAGAATGTTGTCGACCGATTCCTTCTCGGCGGCCTTCAGGAACGCGCAGGTGTTCACCACGATGACGTCGGCGGCGTCGGGCTCCTGCACGAGCTTGTAGCCCTTGTGCTGGAGCGACCCGAGCATCACCTCGCTGTCGACCCGGTTCTTCGGGCACCCCAGCGTCATCATGTAGAGGTTCTTCTTGTCGTTGCTCTTCAACGTCTTCGTCACGGCTGCACCATGCCCAGCTCGCTGCGTTCGAAATGATCCACGGTCCACATGAAGTGCTGCGTGGTGCCGCTCGTGTAACCAATCTGCATCGCGCCTTCAGGCGAAAGCTCGAAGCGCATCGCGCGGCCCAGCTTGCAGTTCGCTGCAGGCCACTCGAGCACGCGGTTCGCGACCTTCTCTTTGACCACGTACATCGCCATGCGCAGCTCGTTGCCTTCGATGCAGCGATCTTTCACGTACGGGTTCTTGCCGGTGAGAATCGTGAAGATGGGGCGGTTGTCGGGCAGCAGCAGCCGCTCGGGCATCGGCAGCGCGACGGTGTTGGGCGCGATGGCCGCGTCACCGACCACCAGCTCGGCGAGTGACGCCGGGGTGAACGCCTCGTCGCCTGCAGCCCACGTCGGGTAGTGCAGCTTCGAATACCCGAGCCAGCCTTTTTCGCGTGCCTCGAGGCCTTCGACGTCGTTGGTCGGCGCGAGCTTGAGCGTCTTACGGAGCTCGTCGGGAATGCGCGTGGGGCCGCCCACCATGTCGCCGGTGGGGCACGAGGTCAGCTTGGAGGGCTCGCCGCCGGGCATGTCGGCGTCGGAGTACTCGACGCACAACGTGAGCCCGAGCTGCTTGAAGGCCTGAAACCGCGGAAACGCGCGCGCGGGAATGGCGACCTCCAGCGTGTAGCCGGTCTTGCTGGGTTTGCTGGCCGACTTCACCAGCGCCTGCGCGAACGGCGGCGCGCCGATGTCCGCCGGAGCGTCTTGCAGCCCCTTGTCGTTGAAGCGGTAGACGACGCCCTTCGAGGTCATGCCCGATTCGGGGAAGTAGAGCGTCAGGTCGAGGCGATCGTCGTCGAGCAGCTTGTCGTCGTTGACGGTGATGCCCACGTACAGCGTGTCTTTGCGGAACGCAGCCTTCAGGCCCAGCGAAGCCGACGAGCCCTCTGCCGACTCGGGCATCTTGAAGTCCGTCGCGGGCGCGAGGTCTTTCAGCTCACCGTCGACTTTGGGCTCCTTGCCGAGTGAAGGCAGGGGCTTGATGGGTTTCTCGGTGGCCGCGGGCGGGGCGGCGAGGATTGCGCTGACGCAGAGGGGCAGGAACATCGCGTGGCGGCCCTAGCACAGGCGCGCGGCGGCGTGCGAATGCCTACCCCAGCAACCGCTCGAACAGAGGGACGCCCGCGATGGCGCTCAGAAACGCGAGGCCGATCAACGCAATGGAGAACGCGAGCGTCTGCTTTTCGTCGTCTTCGACGGGCTCTCCGGCAGCCTGACTGGCCTTGAGCCGCGCCGTGCGCACCACGAAGAGCGCGACCGACGAGCTGGCCAACATCAGCGTGGCTACGAACCACACCAGGTGCGCGTTGGTGGCGAAGGTGAAGCTCAGCGTCGAGAAGCGCCAGATCGTGGCGAGCAGCGCGGCGCTCTCGAGCACCGCGAGAATCGGAAGGGAACGAGGCACGCGCGTGAGTGTAGGCGCTATTGGAGCCCGGAGACCCAGGTCGACAGCTCGTCGATGACGACCTCGGGCACGTGGCCGGGCTTCGAATATTCCGCCGGCGTCGACGGACCGCGGCCTTCGAGGAACTGGTGGTTGAGCGCGGCGTACGTCTGCAGCGTCGCGTTGGGGCGACCTTTGAGCGCGGTCTGCCAGCCTTCGAAGTCGACCAGCGTGACCTGATAGTCACGCGCGCCCTGCGCGATGAAGATGGGCTGCTTCACCTTGGCCACCGTCTTCAGTGGGTCGTACGCGCGCAGGTCGAGCAGGTACGCGCCTGGCAACTTCGAGCCGAGAAAATCGACGAGCTCCGTGGGCGAGAGCTTCGGGTCGTTCAGCCGCTTCGAGAACGCCTCGGCGTTGGCGGCGAGCTCGGCGTTCCCCGGCGCGGCCACCTGGAGCTGCTCGCGAACCAGCACGTCGAGCTGCCGCGTCGGCCCCGCGAAGATGGCGATGCCTGCGACGCGTTCGTCGTCCACCGCGATGCGCGGCGCGAGCAGCCCGCCGAGGCTGTGCCCGAGCACCACGAGGCGCTTCGCGTCGATCTCCTTCATGGAGCTGAGCAGCGAGACGGCTTCACGCACGTCATCGGTGACTTCTTCTTTCACCGTGTACGAGACGCCCGTCACGAAGCTCTCGGGCGCGAAGCGGGTGCGCTTCTCGTAGCGCAGCGACGCGATGCCCTTCGCCGCGAGGCCGAGCGCGAGATCTTTGAAGAGCTTGTTGGGCCCGAGGGTCTCGTCGCGATCGTTCGGCCCGGAGCCGTGCACGAAGATCACCGCACGAAAAGGTGCCTTGCCGTGCTTCGGCAACGTCAACGTGCCGGGCAGCTTCGCGGGGCCCACGGTGACCTCCCGCTCGTCGACTTCACGTGCGTACGGAGGCGGCGCCCAGCTCGCCGTGGGCCCGGCGGGCTTGAAGAACAGCGACGAGATTTTTCCCTCGGCGTCGACGGCGATGGTGATCACCACGTCGCTCTTTTCGAACGCGCAGCTCAGCTGTGCGAGCTGCATGGCGTCTCTGGCCTGTACCTGCACCGAGCGAATGCTCTTGAACGCGCCGAACTGCGCGGTGACCGCGCTCCATACCGGCGCCAGCTTTTCGGGTGGCAACACCTCACGCATCTTCGCGTCGAAGCGCTTCGTCACCCGAACGAACGCGCGCGCCTGCAGGTCGGCCACGGCGTCACGTGCAAGCGCGTCGGCGTCAACCGCCATCATGGTCATCATCAAGATCATCGTCATGGGGCTCTCTCGAGAGTCTCACGAAGCAACGCCTCGGCGATTGCCCCGCGTGGTACGCGGTGGTTTGCCGTGCTGTGCGGCGCGCCGTTCACCTCGTCGAAGTGAGATCTGCCCATGACGTCGCACGAGCTCGTTCTTGACCTCGTCCTCCAAGGCCCGAAAGAGAAGTACTACCGCTGCTGGACGCAGCCCGAGCTGCTCAAGCAGTGGTTCGCGCCGAAGCCCTTCACCACGCCTGTCGCGGAGCTCGACGTGCGACCCGGCGGCGCGTCGAACATCACCATGCGCTCGCCCGAAGGTGTCGACATGCCGAACCCCGGCGTGTTCCTTGAGGTGCTCCCCAACCAGAAGCTCGTCTTCACCGACGCGTTCACCGCCGGCTGGGTGCCGAAGAATGGCGCGCCCTTCATGACCGCCGAGGTGACCTTCGAAGACGCGCCGGGCGGCAACACGAGGTACGTGGCGAAGGCGCGCCACTGGTCTGCAGAGGCCAAAGCGCAGCACGAGCAGATGGGCTTCACCGAAGGGTGGACCGCCTGCGCGCGACAGCTCGAGGCGTTGGTGAAGTCGCTCTGACTACGGCAAGCGCACCACCACCGGCAGCACCGTGGGGCGCGTACCGAGCAGTTGCTTGAACGCCCGACGAATGCCGCGAATCAGCTCTTCGCGCACACGGGCGTCGTCGCTGCGCATGGCTTCACTCAGCGACTGGAGTGCCTCGCGCGCGTTCTCGGTCGCGAGCGGGAGCGCCGCGACCTCATCGCCCTGCAGCCCGTGACCTTGCAGCACCGGCGCATGCAGCACGCGGCCACCGCCGACCTGCATGACGACCACCGTCACCACCAGGCCCGACTCGGCGATCCACCGGCGCTCCTGCAGCGCGGCTTCACTCACCGGAGAAAACCCTTCACGCCGCATCAGTTGCTGGCCCGCGCGCACGCGCCCGAGCGTCTTCGCGCCGTCGGCCGAGAAGCCGAGCACGTCTCCGTCGGTGGCCAGAAACAGCTGCTCGTCGCGGAGGCCGACCTCTTTTGCGAGCGCGAGGTGTCCGTGCAGGTGGCGCAGCTCACCGTGAATCGGCACGAAGCTGCGCGGCTTCGCGACCTCGAGCACGCGGCGCTGCTCGTCGCGCGACGCGTGGCCGCTGACGTGGACGCCGGGCTCGCTCTGCGCGGTGATGAGCTTCACGCCGCGCGCGAGCAGCCGGTTGATGAGCGCGCCGACAGCGGGCTCGTTGCCGGGAACGGTGCGCGAGCTGAGGATCACCGTGTCGGTCTTCTCGAGGCGCAGCGGCCCGGGCTCGGGGTTCAACAACGTGGTGAGCGCCGAGCGCGTCTCGGCCTGCGCGCCGGTGCACAGAATCACCAACTGCGAGTGCGGAATCATGGGCGCGGCCTCGAAGGGCACCAGCACGTCTTCGTACTTCTCGAGAATGCCGACCGACTGCGCGAGCTCGGTGTTGCGCTGCAGCGAGCGGCCGAGCAGCAGCACCTTGCGACCAAACTTCTGCGCGAGCTCGATGGTGTGCCGCACGCGGTGGAGGTGCGAGCCGAACATGGCGATGACGAGGCGCCCTCTGGTGTCGCTCAGGATCCGCTCGAACGTCGCGCGCACGCTCGACTCGCTGCCCGTGGTGCCCGGTACTTCTGAGTTCGTCGAGTCAGACATCAGCACGTCGATGCCTTCTTCTCCGAGCTCACCGATGCGCTCGAGGTCGGTCATCTGCCCGTCAATGGGCATGCCATCGAGCTTGAAGTCGCCGGTGTGCAGCGCGGTCGCCGACGGGGTCTTGATGAAGAGCCCCACGGCGTCAGGCACCGAGTGCGTCACGCGCAGCGCCTCGAGCTCGAAGGACTGGCCGATCTTGAATGGTGAACGCGGGCCGATTTCGCGGAGCTCCGCGTCGACCTCGGCTTCGTTGAGCCGGTGTCGCGCGAGCGCCAGGGTGAAGGGCGTGCCGTAGACGGGCACGTTCACTTCACGCAGCAGCCACGGCAGCGCGCCGAGGTGATCTTCATGCGCGTGCGTCAAGACGATGCCCTTGAGTGACTCGGCGGTGTCTTTGAGCCATGTGAAGTCGGGCAGCACCACGTCGACGCCGAGCTGATCTCCGCGCGGAAACATGAGGCCGCAGTCGATGAGCAGCCGTTCACCTGCGTGCTCGGCCACCATGGTGTTCATGCCGACCTCACCGAGGCCCCCGAGCGGAACGATCTTCAACATCGCGCCACTCTCGCACGTCGCGCCTCGTCTACATCGCGCTGACTGCCTCGAGGCGGCGCGCGCCCACCGCTTCAGCCACGGCGAGGCCGACCACGACGAGCGCCTGCAGCACGACGTGAACGACGCCCAACGTGGTCACCGGTGCCGCCGTCGTCGTGAAGAGCGCCGCGCTCGCAGCCACCCACGCCACGTTGAGCGCGATGACGCCCAGCAGGGCGCCGCGACGAACGCGGGCTTCGGTCGCCAGCGCGAAGAGCAGCACCCCGAACGGCACCAGAAACGCGCCGCTGGCCAGCAGCAGCGAAGCCGGCATGCCCAGCACTTCGACACCGTAGGCGGCGGCGAGCAGCAACAGCGCGCCGTGGCCGACCCCTCCGGCGGCGTCGAAGAGGAGCGCGGTGCGAGCGAGACGACTCTGTGAGTTGTTCATGTCGTCAAAGTACGGAGCGGCTCGCGCACCGTCGATGACCTCCCAGGTAACGCGCTTCAGCGAAACTGGAAGGGCGACGAGACCAGCTCGTTGGTCACTTGAAACGAGAACTGAAAGTGAATGAAGCCGTTCTGCACGAGCGCGGCAGGCGGGTTCGAGAACGGCGCGGCGCGCTGAAACGCGTTCATCGCCTCGAGGTCGAGCTCTTCGAGGCCGCTGCTCTGGGCGACGTAGAGGTCGGCGAGGGTGCCGTCTGCGCGCAGCGTGATGTTCATCACCGTGGTGCGCGTCACGGCGCCCAGGTTTCGACGCTTCGTGCGGAGGTGGCCCATGGGGTCCCACTTCGCGCTGACGGCTTTCTTGATGCGGTTGAAGAAGCTCGCGTAGCGGAACTCGCGCGTGTTGAGGAACGTGCCGTCGCCCGCGGGTACGTCGAGCGCGTCATTCGGCGCGCCGCCACCTTCGGTCGTCGAGGCCGGGCCCGCCTCGCTGCCTTCAGTGCCCACCGCGGCGGTCTCGGTGCCTTCGCCGGTGCCGCTGTTGATGGTGGGGGGAAACAGCGTCGGTCTGTCTTTTCGGCCGAGCATGCTCTCGGCGAGGCTGACGCCCGACTCCGCCGGCGCGGCGCTCGATTCTCTGGCTTCACCTTTTGATGACGGCAACGCTTCGGGTTGCTCCGTCGGCTTCGCCTTCGCGCGGCTGTACTTCGAGGTCTGCTCCTTCGCGCGCGTCTCTTTCTCGACGGTGTTGTTCGTCTCCGCGAGGTACTTCGCCTCGTTCGGCTTTCGCTGGTTGCCCTGCTCGACGTCGACGATCTGCCCCTTTGGCGTCGTCTCCGGCCGCTCGAGGGCGGAGGCTGAACGTGCGACGGCCGCGCGGTTGGCAGCCCACGTCTTCGAGTCGATGCGGCGCAGGTTCACCGCGCGTGGTGGTTCACGCTTCGGCGGCGGCGGGGTGCTCGTCAGCGAGCTCCAGCCGAGCAGTACGCCAAGCGCGAGGGCGTGCGCCACCACCGACGCCGCGACGACGCCGATGATGCGCACGGGCGAAGGGGCAGGTGAGTCGCGCAGGGTCAGCAACACGCACGCGGGCGTCTACCCAGTTCACTTCGAAAATGCATGTCACGTACGTCGCGCGTCGGGCGCTTCACGTACCGCCAGCAACGAGAGCAGCGCGTCGGTACTCAGCTTTCCGGCGACGTTCTTCCCTTCCAGCACCTCGGCGATGAGCGCGCGCTTTCGGCTGTGCAGCGAGAGCATCATCTCTTCGACGGTGTTCATCGCCACGAGGCGGTACACGGTGACGGGCTGCAGCTGCCCGATGCGGTGCGCGCGATCTGACGCTTGATCTTCGACGGCCGGGTTCCACCACGGGTCGAGCAGGATGACGTTCGTCGCGGCGGTGAGGTTCAGCCCCGTACCGCCCGCCTTGAGCGAAATGAGGAACACCGGGTCGCGGCCTTCTTGAAAGGCGCGCACGCGCTTCTTCCTGTCTGCGGCCGGCGTGCTGCCGTCGAGCTCGAGCGAGGTGACGCCCTTCGCGTCGAGCGCGGCCTTCACCAACGCGAGGTGCGAGGTGAACTGACTGAAGATCAACATGCGCTGACCTTCGGCGCGCAGCTCGTCGACCAGCTCCAGCAGCCGCGCGAGCTTGGAAGACTCGACCGTCGACGTCGCGTCGAGCAGGCGCGGGTGTGACGCCGCGAGCCGCATGCGCGTGAGCATCGCAAGCACCTGCACGCGACGTTCTTGCTCGCGCAGCACGTGGCCGGGCGACTCGAGGTCTGAAATCGCCGCGAGGCGCGTGTCTTCGTACAGGTCCCACTCCGGCGCCGAGAGCACGACGGGCACGCGCACGTCGGTCCTCGACGGCAGCTCTGCCGCCACCTCCGACTTGGTGCGCCGCAAGAGAAACGGCTGCAGCACCTGCGCGAGCTCCGGCGCGGCCGCAGGGTCGATGCGCTTCTCAATGGGCGACGCGAAGCGCTCCCGAAACGAGTCCCACGTGCCGAGCAGCGGCGGAAACACGAGCGAGAACAGGCTCCACAGCTCGCCGAGGTGGTTTTCGATGGGCGTGCCCGAGAGCGCGACGCGGAACGCGGCGTCGAGGTGCTTCGCGGCCTGGTAACGCTGCGTGCCCGGGTTCTTCAGCTGCTGCGCTTCGTCGAAGACGACGGTCGCGAAGGGCTGTGCAGCCAGGCGCTTCGCGTCGCGTACGAGCAGGCCGTAGCTCACGACGACGACGTCGCCGGCCTTCAGCTGCTCCAGCGCACGGTGCTCTGAATAGAGGTGAACGCGCAGCTTCGGCGCAAAGCGCGCGGCTTCATCACGCCAGTTGAACGCCACCGACGTCGGCGCCACCACGAGCGCCGGGCCCTTCGACGCGCGGTCGACGAGCAGCGCCAGCGCCTGCACCGTCTTCCCCAGGCCCATGTCGTCGGCCAGCACGCCCCCCGCGCCCCACGCCGCGAGCCGCGTCAGCCACGAAAAGCCCTCGAGCTGGTACGCGCGCAGCTTCGCCTTGAGCCCGGCCGGCTGTGAGGGCGTCAGCGCTCGCGCGGCTTCGACGTTGGCGAGCAGCTTCTTCCACTTGCCGTCACCTTCGATGCTCGCGCCAGCGCTGCGGAGCTCCCGGAGCGCGTCGATGGCAGAAGGTCGCAGCAGCACGCCTTCCTTCGTGCGCGTGCTGTGCGCGGCCATGCGCTTCAAGTGCGTGCGCAGTGACTCGCCGAGCTCGATGTACGTCTGCGGCGCGACCTCGACGTAGCTCGCCTCGCGACGCGCGGCTTCCATCAGGCGACCGAGCTCGACGCGCTCTCCGAAGACGCTGAGCTCACCCAACGCGCCGAACCAATCGAGGCCGTGGGACACCTCGACGCGCAGCGCCCGTGGGCCCGTAGGCCCGAGGTTTCGTAGCGGCTTGCCGACCCACTCGAGCTGCGGTGGTTCAGCGCGGCGCGCGGCGATGTCGAGCAGCTCGAAGACCTCATCGGCGCGCTCGAAGTCGTAGAGGAACGGTCGGTGCTTGTTCGGCTCGGCGCGTTCGAGCGGGAGCTCGCGCAGCAGCGCGTTCATCACGTCGAGCTCCGCGCCGAGATCTCTGACTGCGTGCACGGCCTTGGCGCCACGACGCAGGTGCACGTCGCGCGGGCCTTCTCCGGGGCGCTGCGCGGGCGCGTCGGGCAACGGCTTCACGCGAAGCTCGAGCTCCACCGCACCACGCGCCCGCGCCTCGAGGCGCAGCACCGGAAGGCACTGCACCGGCACCGACTCGCCCATCACGCTGCGCGGCATGGCGACCGGCACCTGCTGCGCCATTTTCGAGAGCGACTCGAGCAACGCTGCGTGCGCCTCGGGCGGGAAGTGCCCCGGCGCTTTGGCGAGCACCTGCAGCGCCGCGCGAACCTCAGGCTGCACGTCGAGCAACGTGAAGCGCCGCGAGCCTTCGTCCCAGAGGTACAGACCTTCGTCGGCGCGCGCAGCGCGAACCCGCTCCTGCAGAAACGGAGGGAACGCCGCGCCTTCGATGCCGGCGCCCAAGCTCACGGAGCCGCCACGTTCTTCGGCGACGAGGCCGACCGGGACGCGCTCGAGGCGAACGCTCAGCGACGGGTCTCGCGCGAGGAACACCCGGCTCGAGTCGACGAGCCCTTCGAGCAGCGCGCGCGGTGCGTACTCGCCGCGTTCAGGAATCAGAGAAATCAGCGGCGCGTCGGCACCGGCGCGAACGAGCAGCGCCTCGGGTCTGGCGACTTCGCCGTTGAGCGCCGCTGTGACTTCGACGCCCTCGTCGCCATGTACTGCGATGCGAAAGGTGATGGCGTTGGGCGTCTTGAAGGCCGTCGACGACACCGCGGCCTGCAGCGCCTCGAGCGTACGTTGCCACGCCGGGCGACTGAGCTCGTTCAGCGTCGCGTCGTCGAGCGTGTCGAGCGCGCACAGCGCCGCGTCGATGGCCGCGAGTTGGTGCACACACGCGTTCGCGCCGCAGTTGCACGACGCCGCGAGCGCGCCCTCACGCAGCGAGAGCTTGACCTGCGCGCGACCAAAGCCGCCGCCGTGCCGCAGAGGGAGCTCGGTGGGCAGCACGTCTCTCCACGTGAAGCCGGGGAGGGCGTCGTCGAACTCGAGCGCGTCGACGTCGAGCAGCTCGCGCGGCGCAATGGACGGGCCCTGTCTGGAGCGGAGCTGCAGCAACCGCGTGTGCAGCGTGAGAGCGCGCGCGTCGCCCGGCTTCGGGAAGCGGGTCGCGGCCTGCGCGCGCGCCTTCATCGCGGCGCTGTTCTCGGCTTCGACGAAGGCCCACACCGCGTCGGGCAGCACTTCGCGCAGGCGCGAGGGCTTGAGCCAGTCGAGCGACGCCGCGACGCCTTCTTTCGACGCGAGGTCGCTCAGGCGCCTTCGTGCGCCCACGTTGCGGAGCTGCGGCCAGAGCGCTGCGTCGACGTACGGCGCGACGACCTCGAGGTTGAAGCGCGCGACGTGCGCCAGGCCTTCCTGCTCGAGCCACGAGTGAAACTCGGCGCGCGTCGCGTGCGGCGTCATCAGTTCACCGCGGGGGTTCCGTTTTCGGCCCACGGCTGCTTCGAGAACCGCGACACGCCGGTGGCGTTCGCGCACACGTTGCCGTGCTCGTCGAAGAGCTCGGCCGACGCGAAGACCAGCGTGTTGCCTCCACGCGTGATGCGCGCGCGCGCGAGCAGCTTCGAGCCACGCACCGCGTCCATGAAGTTGAGCGACAGGTGCACCGTCGCCGAGCGCCGCGTGGGGTCGAGGAGCGCGGGCGTGCAGCCGATGACGAGGTCGAAGACCGCCGACAACACGCCGCCGTTCACCGCGTCGCTGCCGAGCCCGCCGCGTTGCTCGGGGCGAATGGGGTCGAGCACCACTTCGCACGTCTCGAGATCGGGAAAGCGCACGCGCAGGCCGAAGTGTCTCAGCGTCGCGCTCTCGTTGAAGACGTCGGCGTAGCGAGCGAGGGCCTCGGGCGTCGGTTTCTGCGGCGACATGATGCGGGCTTCCTTATACCGGCGGCACCATGCACTACAGACGACTCGGCAAGACCGGCCTCAAGGTGAGTGAGCTCTCGCTGGGCTCGTGGGTGACCTACGGCGGTCAGGTGGGTGACGACGCGGCGAAGGCCTGCATGGTCGCGGCCTACGAGCGCGGCGTGAACTTCTTCGACGGCGCCGAGGCGTACGCGAAGGGTGAGGCCGAGCGCTCGATGGGCCGGGTGCTCAAGCAGGTCGGCTGGCGGCGTGAAGGGCTGGTGCTGTCGACGAAGATCTTCTGGGGCGGCGACGGCCCGAACGACACCGGGCTCTCGCACAAGCACATCATCGAAGGGGTGAACGCGGCGTTGAAGCGCTGGCAGGTCGACTACCTCGATCTCGCGTTCTGTCACCGCCCCGACCCCAACACGCCCATCGAAGAGACCGTGCGCGCCTGGGACATTCTCGTGAAGCAGGGCAAGGTCTTCTACTGGGGCACCAGCGAGTGGAGCGCCGCCGACATCGTCACCGCCATCAAGCTCGCGCGTGAACACGGGCTCACGCCGCCGGTGATGGAGCAGCCGC
The DNA here is from genome assembly GCA_035910535.1 of Archangium sp. Taxonomy (GTDB): domain Bacteria; phylum Myxococcota; class Myxococcia; order Myxococcales; family Myxococcaceae; genus Archangium_A. The sequence continues at coordinate 27,004 of JAMHXF010000033.1, forward strand.
AGTACAGCCTGCTGGCGCGCGAACGCTTCGAGAAGGAATACGCCGAGCTCTTCCGTGACTACGGCTACGGCTCGACCATCTGGAGCCCGCTCGCTTCGGGTGTGCTCTCGGGCAAGTACGACGCCGGCGTGCCGGAAGGTTCGCGGCTCACGCAGCCCGGCTACGGGTGGATCCAGGAAAAGGTCGCCACGCCCGAGAACCTCGCGAAGGTGCGGGCGCTCGAGCCCATCGCGAAGGCGCTCGGCGTCACGCGCGCGCAGCTCGCCATCGCCTGGTGTCTCAAGAACCCGAACGTCTCGACGGTCATCACCGGCGCCACGAAGCCCGAGCAGGTGCACGAGAACATGAAGGCGCTCGACGTCGCCGAGCAGCTCACGCCCGACGTTGTGGAGAAAATCTCGGCGTTGTTCGCCTGAAAATGAAAACGCTGACGTCCCGTGCAGGAGCGTCAGCGTTCATCACTTCACCCGGCGGGTCGTTTCAGAGCGCGACTTTGGGGCGCAGCACGAAGACTTCGTTGCCGCCCACTTCGAAGCTGCGGCGCGCGGCGTTGTACGTGCCGCCCGACGTCCAGTTCTCGCTGGCCTGCTCGTAGGCCGCGTCGCGGTGCGCGCCGATGGACTTGAACGGGTCGACCGAGGTGACGATCTCGATGTGCGCCGTCGCGTCGCCGGAGCCCGGGTAGTCACGCACGACGATGTCGCCCGGCTTCATCTGCGAGGGGTCGGTGATGCGATCGAAGAGGTTGGTGAAGCTCGGCCACTTCTCGGCGCTGGCGTAGTGCACCGTGCCGTCGGCCATGGCCCACGTGGGCGCCTTCACGCCGGCCTGCGTGAGCGCGTCGCCGACGAACTGGTTGCACTTCCAGTTGTTCTTGAGCCAGCCGGGCTGCGAGACGCCGGGGTTCTTGTTGCCCGAGAGCCCCTTGAGCGGGCTCGTCGGTGCGTTGTCGTAGCCGTAGTTCGTGCCCTGCTTGTTCGCGCGATCGCTGGCGGCTTCGAGGATCTGCGAGGCGAACTTGCCTTCACGCGAGGGGATGACGCCGCCCGCGGCAGAGACCAACGCCTGGAACGTCTTGCCCGCCGTGCCCGCGTTCTCGAAGCTGCGCGACGAGCCGTTTCGATCGAAGCCGTCGACGTGCTTGAACGCCGCGTCGAGCTCCGCGCTGCTCTTGATCCACCCGTCGCCGTCGATGTCGCCCGCAGCTTTGAGCTTCGCGATGTCGACGCCTGCGGCTTCGAGCTTCTGCTTGACGCCTGCGTCGTTGAGGTTGACGCCATTGTTCAGTGCGCGGCCAAACGTGCTTCGGTCGATAGAGGGCATGGGTGAAGATATTATCGAAGTAAGTGCGTGTAGGTTTCCAGTCTCTCATGTCATGAGAGACGATTCGTAACCTATTGAACTTCCACGCAGGTGAGGCCGTTGCTGGGCGTGCAGTTCTGCCCGATGAGGCACGCGCCGATGCCTTCGAAGTCAACGCAGCGAATGGTGCGGCATTGGTTGTCGTCGACGCACGGCCTGCGCGTGACGGAGCACTCGCCCTGCGTGCAGGTCTCGGTCGCGCAGTCTTCGTCGGCCTGACACGAGCAGAACCCGAAGTTGCTGCCTTCGCGCAGTCGGCATTGGCCGGCGCAGAAGCCGGTGGTGGCGCCGGCGAGCTTCGAGCAGGTGCCTCCGCGGCGGCAGTCGGCGTCGACGCTGCACGGGAGGTTGGGGTCTCCGGGACAGGCCTGCGTGGTGCTGCACTGCCAGCGCGTGAAGACCACACGGATGTCGCGACAGTCGTAGCCGCGCGGGCAGCTCTGGCCCTGGCTGCAGTCGGCGCCGCAGTACGTCGACGCGGTGCGCGTGTCGGTGATGCAGAAGTTGGGGCCGCGGCCGCAGGTGTCGACGCCGCCGCCACTGGTGCAGCGCGCGCAGTAGGGCCGGCGATCGAAGTCGTAGTCTGAGAAGCACGTGTTGCGCGTCATGCCCGCGTCGGGAATCACGCCGCACTGCTCGCCGAAGCGACAGAACGTGTCGTTGCTGCAGAAGTTCGGGTCGCAGGTGCCCAGCGTGCAGCGGGCCAGCTCTTCGGCGGTGGTGCCCGTACACGCGCACGCCGTGTCACCGCAGCGGCAGCTCGTACCGGCGCAGTCACCGTCGCGACGACAGCCGACGACGCACGAGCCACGCGTGGTGTCGCAGACCTGGCCCAGCTCGCACTGGAGATCGCTCGTGCAGCGGCCCTTGGGTACGCACTGGCCGCTGCCGGTGTCGCAGTAGGTCGTGTTGTCGGCGCAGTCGAGGTTGGTCGTGCAGCCCGAGCGGTCCTGGCAGAAGCCGAGCATGTTGCAGAACTGCGCGCCGGGGCACGCTTGATCCGTGCGGCAGTAGCAGAGCCCGGTGGTCTGCTCGCAGCGAAACGCGCTCGTTGGTGCGCCGCACTCCGAGTCTTCGCGGCACTTGTCGTTGACGAGCCGGTCGCGCGTACACGCCACGAGCGAAAAGAGGAGGACACAGAGCGTCAAGCTGCGCATGACCGGATACAGCGAACCTCCGTGTCCACCGGCCACCATGGCGGCGGCGTTGCGCTTCTGGGCCGTGGAGAAGACCGTGCGTCTGGGCGGGCATCGCGCAACCCACGAGAGCGCGCGCGAAGCGATGACTGGGAGCGAGGGCATGCCGCGCACAGCCTCTCACCGCGAGGTGCGTCACGAAAGGCTGTACGCTCTTCGTTTCGCGGAGGCGGTGTCATGAACCGTGGTGCCTGGCTGGTCCTCTTGGTCTCGTCGTTGGCTGGCGCGAATGGGCCGCGCTCGCGCGTATTCCTCGAGACCCGTGTCGTCGCGCCGTGGGTGGTGGGCGCAGACCCCGCACCTGCCATGGCGCGGCTCGCGGAGTGGCGCGGTGCCCTCGACGACGCCGCTCGAGAGGCGTCTGTCGACGACGCTGCCGCCCTCGAAGCCGAGAACGCGCGCTACGCATTGACCCTCAAGTGGGTCGAGGTGCAGGCGGCGTTTCATGCGGCCTGGCGCGAGCTCGACGCCGCGACGCTCGCGGAAGCGCAGGCGCTGTTCCACGGATTCTGGGTCGAGGTGGAGCGCTTTGACGCGACGTACCCGACTCGACCTTCGCTGCTCGACGCCTCGAGGCACGCGCGCGACAGCGCGGCCACCGGCCTCAGGCGCCTGGCGACGTTCCGGCCTGTCATTGTCAAGCGCCTCGCAGGCATCGATGACGCCGAGGCGCTCGCGAAGGAGCTCGAGGCTGCCCTCGATGATCCGCGCAGGGACGCCGCCTCGCTCGTGAGGGGTGTCGCGGAGCTCCGTGCGCTGTGCGCGGAGCTCGCCGCTCCTCCGTGGCCGGTGGCGGCGCGTCTGCTCGACAGCTCGAAGAGCCTGCCTGTGGAGCTGGCCTCCCGCCTCGAAGTGCCCGTGGCTTGCCTCAACGCATCGCCGACGAAGGTCGAAGGCGCAGCGCGCTGGTATTCACCGGAAGTTCGCGCGCGCCGGGAGCAAGCGGGCCCGTAGCGTCAGCGCTGCCGACGGTACACGACGACCTGCGGCGTCTCGTCGAGGTACAGGCCGTACACCGGGCGCGTCGTGCCGAAGGCCTGCCAGGTGTTGAACTCCGCTTCGCGGAACTCCTGGTGGTACTGGTAGACGACCATGTCTGCGCTGTCAGGCCCGCCGACGGCCGAGACGTCGGTGCGCAGCATGCCGTTGCGCTGCAGGTCGCGAATCTGCCCGCCGTGGTTCTCGTGGAAGTAGATGCGCTCGCCCGGCCGCGCGTTCTGGTTGATCCACGGCAGCACGCCGCTCAGGTTGTTCGCCCAGTACTGGCGCTGCATGCCCAGCGACGCCGCGCCCGGCAGCCCACCGGCGAGCTCCGTGTACGAGCTGGTGCCGTATTCGTAGACGCGCGCCGTGGCGATGAAGGCCGGCGCGCACAGCAACACCGCCAGCGTCGCCAGCACGCGCGGCTCGGTCGCGGCCTTGAACTTTGGCGCGAGCCATTCGGTCAACGCCTTCGCGCCACGCTCGAGCGACGCGCCCGCCAACAACGCCAGAAAAGGCATCGAAGGGAACCAGTGCTTGGTGCCACCGAAGTGCGGCACCTGCGGGTGGCTGATCAACAGAATCGAGGTCAGCGCGTTGGCGAGCACGATGAGCTCGAACATCGTCACCTTGCGCTGCGCCGCGCGCACCAGCACCCACGCAAACCCCAGCACCATGGGCACGAAGAGCGACGCGGGCACCGTGAGCGCGGTCTTGACGATCACATACAGCAGCGGGAACGGCGGGCCGCGAAGCAGCTCGCCCAGGTAGAACCACGCGTAGTGGTTATGCGTGAGGTGGAAGTTCAGGTACCACGCGGTGCGATCGACCGGGTGGTGCCAGAGGTAGGGCCAGTGCAGGTAGAAGACCAACGGCCCCAGTGACGCCATCGCCACCAGCGGCGCGACGGTGCGGAAGGCCGCCTCGTTCATCGCCTTGAGTCGCCACGTCATCCACGCGCCGAGCGCGCACGCGAGCAGGTAGACGATGAGCTGCGGGCTCTGCGCGGTGAACGTCGCGAGCAGCTTCTGTGGGCCCATGGCCGCCGCCATCACCGCGTACAGCACACCAGCGAAGACGAACACGCCGTTGATGCCGAAGAACCAGCGACGCGCCTCGGGCGTCTCTTTCGTCACCTGCCAGCCGCGCCAGAGCACGAACGGCACCAGCGTGACGGGTATGAAGTACGCGTTGTGCTTCGCCGCGAGCGCCAGCCCGAAGGACAGGCCCGTCCACAGCCACCAGCGGTTCTTCTCGAGCGCTTCGATGAAGCAATACACCGTCAGCACCCACATCGTGGCGATGGGCACGTCGAAGCACGCGAGGTGCGAGTGGAAGAACTGCCTGGGCACCAACAGAAACGAGACCGCCGCGAAGACCGCCGCGCCTCGCCCCAGCACGCGCCGCGACAACAGGTAGATGAGCGGCAGCATCCACGCGGCGATGAAGAACGCCGGGAGCCGGAACGCCGCCGCCGGCCGCAGCAGCCCCAGCTTCTCGTGGAACACCACGAACGACATGCCGAACAGGTTCTTCATGAGCGCCGGGTGCTCATGGTTGAAGTCGAACGAGCGCGTGATGGCCTCGTCGGTGAGCGCCTGCGACGGCGAGGTCAGCAGCAGCTGAAACCAGCGGCCGTGCTGCTCACCGGCGTGGAAGTACACGCTCTCGTCGCGGCCGAAGCCGACGTACTTCTCGGTGAGCAACAGCGAGAGAAACGCGACGAGGAACAGGCCCCACGCGATGCGGCGTTCGCTCACGGGGCACCTCCGCCGAAGACCGTCGCCACCACGCACACCACGCGCGCATTCGGGTTCTGCGACTGCAGCATCAACCGCACGCGTGACCCCGCGTTGACGGAGCCGACTTCAAAGCGATGCATCTGCTCGACGCCGGCGGGCAGCTCGTAGGCCGCCACGCGACCGTCGACCTCGACTGAAAACGTGCTCGAGGTCACGCCGTCTTTGTACGCGGCCCACTCCCACGGGTAGCCGGCCTGCACCGTCAACGAGCCACCGGCCGGCGCCGTCAACTCGACGACCTGCCGCACAGCGCCGCCGGGCGCGTCCATTCGCAGGCACTGGTACGGCGCGAAGTGAACTTCATGCCACTCGCGCGCGACGGTCTTGCCGTTCGCGCAGCGGTTCGCCGCGCATGGCTGCCGCTGCCCGTCGGGCCCCTCGAGGTACACCTGCGCGTTCGCGAGCGCGTCTGCGGCCTCGAGCACCACCGGGCGATGTCGGCCGTTGCTGTAGAGCTGCAGGTGCAGATTTCCGAACACGCGCTCGCTGCCCACGGGCGTACGGCCGCGATTGAAGGTCTCGGCGAAGGCCGACATGCCCGCGCGGGGGAGCCGTGGCTCCGAGAGCACCCAGATGCGCGGGTGCCGCTCGAGTGAATCGGCGTCGCTGCCCTGGTACCCGACGACGGGCAGGCCTTCAGGCACGTGAATGCGCGCGCGCTCGGTCCACCACGGGGCGAGCAGCACGACGTCGCCCGGCTGGCGCTCGGTCGAGAGCACCTGCGCAGCAGCGGCGTAGTCGGCGTCGGCCACGTGCGTGGTCGGCAGCCAGAGCTGAAAGAAGAGGGCGAAGCTGCCGACGGCGACGAGCACGAGCGCTTCGCCGCGCCCGGCTCTCTGATTCGGCGCGCTCACGACTTCGTGGTGCGGATCTTCGCGTCGACCGTGTCGCGGCAGAACGTGCAGAAGATGGCGTCGGCGGCGGCGTACGACGGCGTCCACTGCGGGTACATCGAGCAGCGCGGGTCGAGGCAGTGGTGCAGGCCGTAGGTGTGTCCGACCTCCTGCATCGCGTAGCGGGCCAGCGTCTTCACGGTGTCGACGCTCAGCCCCTTGATGTGCGACGTCGTCACCACCGCGCGCTGCTGCGAGTAGCGCGAGAGGCCGAACGTGGGCGCCTCACCCGAGGCCAGCTTGCGCGGCGCCAGCTTGCGCGCCGTGAGGAACAAGACCTTGTCGTCGGCCAGCGCGTGCACCCTGGGCATGGTCTCGAGCAGCTTGTTCGCGTCGTACGGCTCCTGCTGGCCGTGCGGCGCGGTGACGGTGCCGCTGTGCTCGGCGCCAACGCCGAACGCCGTGTAGAGAGACTTGGTCAGCGCCTTGAGCAGCGCCGGTTCGAACTCGTCGAGCGTGAAGATGCGGATCACTTGATGGTCCCTCGCTTACTTCGCCTTCGGAGGACGGCCGCGCTTCTTGGGCGGCGGAGGCGGTTCTGTCGACTCGGGCTTCGGCTTCGGAGGACGGCCGCGCTTCTTGGGCGGCGGAGGCGGCTCTGTCGACTCGGGCTTCGGCTTGGGCGGGCGGCCGCGCTTCTTGGGCAGCGCGAGCAACGCGGAGCCCGCAGGCGCGGTGACCTCGAGGTCGGCGTTGAACGGCTTCTTGCCTTTGGGCGCTTTGGCGGCGGGCTTTTTCTCTTCGCCCTCCTCACCGTCTTCGCTGCTCTCTTCGCCGTCTTCGCTCTTCTCGTCTTCAGACTCCGACGACTCTTCGCCGCCGTCGAGGCCCAGGAGATCGCCGTCGAGGCCGAGCTCGTCTTCGCCCAGCCCCTGGAACTCTTCGACGCTGCGCTTGGGGCGCTCTTTGCCGGGTACGAAGAGCAGAATGTCGAACGCGTCTTCGGCGTCGGCCGGCGTCACGCCCATCGCCGCGGCGAGCTCTTCGACGAACAGGTGCCGCGCGTCGTTGTACTGCTCGCGCTCTTTGGGAGGTAGCGGGCGTAATTCAGAGAGCACCTGCAGCCCCTTGACGACCTCGGCGAGGCCGATGAGGCCGCCTTCCGAGAGCCGCGCGGTGTTGTCGCGGGCGCGCTTCTTCCAGTCGAGCGACGCCTTCTCAGAGTCGCTCTTCAGGTAGTCGATGACCTTCTTCACGTCGTCCGTCGTCGACACGCGACGTACGCCGTTCTTTTCGAGCTTCTCGCGCGGAACTTTCACCTTCGCGCCGGTCTCGTTGATGATGAGACTGACGAAGGTGAGCTTCTGACCGGCGATCTCCTCGGTCTTGATCTCGGTGACGGTGCACAGGCCCTGGTTTGGGTACACCAGCCTGTCGCCGACGGAGAGCGACGTCATGTCGGACATGGCGGCGGTTTCCACCACGCCCCAAAACTGAAGTCACTTCTTCTCTGCGTTCAGCTTCACCAACATCGCGTGCAGGCGCGCGTCGATGGCGCTTTCCACTTGCTCGTCAGTCACGTTCGGCTTCGCGCTCGCCGCCGCCACGCCCGCCGCCACCATCGTCATCGCCGCCATCGCAAAAAGGGTCTTCTTCATGTGCTTGCTCCCGTGTGGGTGTCAGGTGCACACAAGGTACGCGCAGCGCGGCGCTGATCAATTTTTCGGCTACAGGTTGTTACGGGCCTGATCAGCGTCGGCGCTTTTTTTGACCTGGCGCGCGCACTTCGCGCAGCTCGAAGGTCAGGCGCCCCGACTCGGCATCGGGCGCGTCGTCGAGGAAGGTGACCCAGAACGAGCTCAGGCCATCGAGCCGCGTCACCTCATCGATCGGCGCGATGATCAACCCTTCTGGCGTGCCGACGATGACGCGCGCAATCGGCGCTCCACTGCGACGCGCGACGGCGGTCGGCGTGCCCTGTCGCGGCGTCAATTCATACGCGCTCGATGCCGACAGCCCGGTGACGGTCACGCGCTGCGAGACGGGGAAGTTCAGCTTCGCGCTCACGCTCTTCGTCACTGCACGGCGCGTGCCTTCGGCGAGCACCGACAGCGGCCGCGCCTTCGTGTCGTCTTTCTGGGTCGAGCCCAACACGCTGGACGGCACGTGAAACGCGTACAACCGCGTCGCGCTCTTGATCAGCAGCGGGTCTCCACCGAAGACGCCCGGCTGCGCGCCGCCTTCACTCACCACGTAGAACGCCCAACCCGGCGAGCTCGACTTTCCCTGGAGCGTGATGCGGTACGTCTTCGACGCGTCGAGCGGCACCAGCGTCGCGCCCGAGCCCGAGAGGTCGAGGCGGTGCCGTGACGCGTCGAGCTCGAAGCGCGGCAACGGCCACGAGACGATGTCGGGCGCCGGCGGCGGCTCGGGCGGCTTCACGGGCTCCGGCGGCGGCTCGAGCTTGATGGGCTCAGGCGGCGGAATCAGCGCGAGCTTCGCGTCGACCACCAGGTGTTGACCGGCCTTCAACGGCACGTCGTTCTTCCAGACCTGGTAGCCCGGCGAGAGCACCTCGACGTGCAACGTTCGACCGCCGATGAGGCCGCTCACGGTGGTTGGCGTGCGACTGGCGATGGTCTTTCCGTCGACCACGACTTCGGCGCCACCGGGCGAGCTGGTGATCTCCAACGTCGCTTCGCGCAGGCGCTGAATCACCGTGACGGCACCGAAGCCGACGATGGCCGCCGAGACGAGCAGCAGCACCGCGCGCACCCACGGGAACCCGGGCGGAGGCGGCCGCGCAGCACGTTTCTCCTGACTCTGACCGAACCCTGCGCGCGCGGCTTCGGCGAAGGCCACCATCTCGGTGGGATCTTCCGACTCGTCGCGCTCACCGGCTTGCGCAGGCGCGGGCAGCGGCTCTTTCCACTTCTGCGCGCGCTCGACGAACTCACGCGGCAACTGCACCGGCCGACCTTCTTTGACGAGCTCCGGCTCGAACAGGAGCTGGAGGAACAGCGTCAGCATGTTCTGCGTGAACTCGGGGTGATTGTTTCCAAGGAAACGATTGAGGTCTTGCTGGAAGGCCTCGGCGGTCTGGTAGCGGTCGCTTTTCTCGAGCGCCATCGCCTTGAGCACGATGCGCTCGAGCTCCGGAGGAATGCGCGGGTTCAGCTCGCGCGGCTTCTGGAACTGCCCGCGAACGATGCGGGCCAGCACGTCCATCAAGCGGCCCTGAAACGGCAACTGCCCGGTGAGCAGCTCGTACAAGACGATGCCCGAGGCGAACACGTCGGTGCGCGCGTCGAGCTCTTTGGCCTTGGCCTGCTCGGGCGCGAAGTACGCGTACTTGCCCTTCACGGCGTTGGCCGCGGTCTCGTCGCTGCTCGCGTGGCGTGCCTTGGCGATGCCGAAGTCGACCAGCTTGACCTGACCTTCGTAGCCGAGCAGCACGTTCTGCGGGCTCACGTCGCGGTGCACGATGCGCAGCGGCCGGCCTTCTTCGTCGAGCCGCGTGTGCGCGTAGTGCAGGCCTTTGAGCATTTCGGCGGTGACGAAGGCCGCGAACTCCGGCGGCAGCACGGGAATGCCCAGCGTGCGCGCGCGCTTGACGACCTTGCTGAGCGGGTGGCCGTCGACCAGCTCCATGGCGAGGAAGTAGTCGCCGTCGATGGCGCCGAAGTCGAAGACCTGCGCGATGTTGCCGTGCGAGAGGCCCATGACGATCTTCGCCTCGTTCGTGAACATGCCGATGAAGGCCTTGTTCTCGGCGTAGTGCGGAAGAATGCGCTTGATGACGACCTGCTTCGTCACCCCGGGCGCGGGCTCGTACCTGGCGCGAAAGATCTCGGCCATGCCACCGGCCGCGATGCGGTCGAGCAGCTCGTACTTTCCAAATTTGACGGTCTCGGGAGGTGACAACGTGAAGGCCCTGCGAAGAAGCGCCGGGAAGGTAACATGGCGGCGATGCGCTCCATCATGCTTGTTGTTGTGGTGTCTGCGACGAGCGCGTGGGCCGACCCGGCCGTCCTGCTCTTTCCGGCGGTGGGAACGCCTGATTCGGTGACGTTGTCTGGCCGGGTGTTGAAACACGCACCGTCGAAGGGCAGCTCCACGTTCGACCGCAATGTGCGCCGCTTGACGTCTTCGAACTGGGAAGGCGCCAACGTCGAGGTGCGTTACGCGGGCCGCTCGGCGAAGACGGTCAGTGGCAACGACGGCGCCTTCGTGGTGACGCTGCGCGGCGGCGAGAGCGCGTTTCCCGTGGGGTTGGGCACGGCTGAGGCCGGCGTGAGGGGTGCCGTCGGCATCGCCACCGTCGACATCGTCTCGACCGAGGCTCCGTTCGTCGTGGTCTCCGATTTCGACGACACCATCGCCGTCACCAACGTGCTCGACGGCACGAAGCTGGTGAAGGCCGCGCTCTTCGAAGACAGCAACACGCAGCCGGCGGTCGAGGGCATGGCCGATTTCTACGAGTGCCTCCGCTCCGACAAAGAGAAGCGGCCGGGCTTCGCGTTGGTGAGCGGCTCGCCGGTGCAGTACCTCGATCGCGTGCGCGAGTTTCTCAAGGTGCACCGTTTTCCCATCGGCTTCGGGGTCTACCTGCGCGATCTCGGGCCTTCGACCCTGCGCAACTACAAGCAGCCGGTGCTTCGGGCGCTGCTCAAAGAAGTGCCGAACCCGGTGGTGCTCATCGGTGACTCTGGCGAGCACGACCCCGAGGTCTACGCGCAGATTCGCAGCGAGTTCCCCGGGCGCGTGAAGGCCATCTACATCCACAACGTGGGCAAGGCCGACGACCCGAAGCGCTTCACCGACATGATGTTGTTCAAGGAACCACGCGCCGCGGCCTTCGACGCCGTCAAGCGCGGCTTTGCGTCGCCCTCGTGCGTCGCCGACGTGTTCGCGGAGAAAGAGAAATGACGCGGTGGAGCTGGTTGGTGCTGTTGCTGGTCGCCTGCGCTGAAAAGAAAGCGCCGGAGCCGATTCCCCGCGCGAAGCCGCAGCCCCTGGAGGCGCTGCAGCGCGTGGTGGCCGACGCCGGTGATGACCGTGACGCGCTGTATCGCGTGGTGCCGTTCAAGCCGGTCGGCCCTGAAGTTCCTTCGGGTATCGCGCGCGTCGAGCTGCACGGCGAGACGTGGAGCGCCGTGCCGGCCGAGGGCGACGTGTTGTTGGTCTCCGACGAAGACACGTTTCTGGTGCAGGTGGCGCCGTTGTTGGAGCAGCTCGCCGACGCGCGCCGCGACGTGTGGCTCAAGCACCCCGACGCCGCCATCGCCTTCAAGGTGAAGCTGCGCGACGCGCCTCAATTCCAGGCGTGGATCGACGAGCCCGCGCCCGGAAAAGTGCGCGTGATTCACCGCGCTGACGGCTTCGAGATCACCACGAACCTCGGCAAGTTGCCGGGTGGAGACCCCAACGGGCCCACGGTGCCGGTGCGCAGCGGAGCGATGGACCTGACGACGCTGCAGCGGGGCCTCGAGCGCGTGCAGAACAAGTTCCGCGAAGCGCCCGACGTCTGCTTCGTGCCTTCGTTCGGTATGGAGCTGCAGCAGGTGGCGCGCGCGATGTCGGCAGACTTCTTCAGCGCTGATCAGCCGTACTTCAAGGAGCTGTGCCTGGTGTACCCGCGGCCTCCTCCGAAAAAGTGAGCACCAGCTCGAGCTCCGGCGGCGCGGCTCTCAGCGCCCGGAGCGCGACGGCGAAGTCGGCGACGAGATCTTCGAGATCGATCTGCGAAGCCAGCGCGTCGGGCGCCTCTGGAGGAAAGAACGGGCGGTCGGCGAGGAACGACGCGCGCTCGCTCGCCGGGAGCACGCCGCGCTCGAGCAGCTTCGTCACGCGACGTGGGTCTCCGAGGCGCTCGGCGAAGACGTTGTCGCGCAGAAACGTGAGCGCTTCCGAAGACAGTGACGTCGGCCAGCGCATGGTGCCGATGCACTGCAGGTCGCTCGAGCCCGGCGCGCGCAGTGAGAGGTCGAGTCGATTGGGCTGCATGCCGTGCTGCTACTCCTTCACGCGCCTGAGCGGAAATGAGGGCAGCTCGTCGACGCCATCAGTCACAGGCCGCTGCCGCCGGTGCACACCTGGGTGACGCTCTCGCGCTCGGTGCGGCAGGTGTAGCCAGCTCGACAGTCTGAGTCGCCGCGACAGCTGCGCAGACAGCCCGCGAGATCTCCGTCGATGGCGCCGCGCACGCACGTGCTCCCCGACGGGCAGGTGTCGCCGCCCACGACGCACGACTGCGTGCAGAGCCCGCCCGGTGCGTAGGCGCGGTTGAGGCAGGTGCCGACGCCGCAGTCGCTCGACGTGGTGCACGCGTCGCCGATGGTGGGGCCGCAAGCGGCGAGCGGCAGAGCCAATAAGAGCGCGCAGAGCATCTTCATGAGTGCGAAGAAGAGTGCCAGACCGGGGGCCTCGGAGAAGTTCTTTCCCCTTTGGAGTGTTCGCAGCATGCGTGACGAAGTTGCAGTGGGCGGTGCGTTTCTCGTCGAGCCCGTGGGCGCCCGCGAAGTGATGGCGCCGGAGTTCTTTTCAGACACGCAGCGCGCGCTGCTGGAGACGGCGAAGCGGTTCAGCGCTGAAGAGGTGCTGCCGAAGGCCGCGCGCATCGAGAAGAAAGACTTCGGGTTGTTGCGTGAGCTGCTGCGTCGCTCAGGCGAGCTCGGGTTGCTCGGTGTCGACATCGACGAGGCGTACGGGGGCTCCGGGCTCGACAAGACGACCTCGCTGCTCGTCGCAGAAGCCAAGAGCATGTTGGGGAGCTGGTCAGTCACGTTCGCCGCGCAGACGTGCATCGGCACGTTGCCCATCGCGTGGTTCGGCGACGGCGCGCAGAAAGAGAAGTACCTGCCGAAGTTGGCGAGCGGCGAGTGGGTCTCGGCCTACGCGTTGACCGAAGCCGGGAGCGGCAGCGACGCGCTCGGCGCGAAGACCCGCGCGGTGAAGAGCGCCGACGGTAAGCACTGGGTGCTCAACGGCAGCAAGCAGTTCATCACCAACGCGGGCTTCGCCGACGTGTTCATCGTGTTCGCGAAGATCGACGGCGAGCACTTCAGCGCCTTCATCGTCGAGCGCGGCACGCCGGGCCTCACCATCGGGCCCGAAGAACACAAGATGGGCCTTCGTGGCTCGTCGACGTGCCCGTTGATGTTCGACGACGCGAAGGTGCCGCTCGAAAATCTGCTCGGCGAGCCGGGCCGCGGTCACAAGATCGCGTTCAACATCCTGAACCTCGGGCGCTTGAAGCTCGGCGCGGGTGTGTTGGGCGGCATGAAGCTTCACCTCGCGAGCTCGTGCGCGCACGTCTCGGAGCGCAAGCAGTTCGACACGCCGCTCATTCGCTTCGGGCTGACGCGCGAGAAGCTGGCGCGCATGTTGGTGGCCACCTACGCGGTGGAGTCGATGGCGTACCGCACGTCGGGCCTCATCGACGGGCGCGTGGGGCAGGGCGCGACGGTGCTCGAGGCCATCGAAGAGTTCTCGATTGAAGCGTCGATGCTCAAGGTGCTCGGCAGTGAGTACCTGGGCCACGTCATCGACGACGGCGTGCAGCTGCACGGAGGCGCTGGCTACATCGAGGAGTACCCCATCGAGCGCGCGTACCGCGACGCGCGCATCAACCGCATCTTCGAGGGCACCAATGAGATCAACCGACTGTTGATCAGCGGCACGTTGCTCAAGCGCTCGATGAAGGGCCGCGTGGCGTTGTTCGACGAGGCGGTGACGCCGACTGATGACGCGGTCGAGAACCTGAAGCGCGCGGTGCGGCTGGTGTTGCAGATCGCCGTCGAAGCGCACGGGCCGACGCTCGAGAAGCACCAGGTCGTGCTCGCGAGCGTGGCCGACCTGATGATGGACGCGTTCGCCCTCGACTCCATCGTGGCGCGCAACCGACAGGTCGCGGCGAAGCGGCCGTTGGAGCCGTGGCGCGTGGCGGCGGCGTTGCGCTTTCAGAACGACGCGCACGGTCGCGTGATGGCCCCGGCGCGTCGCGCGTTGTCTGCGTGCGGCGCGTTGTCGCGAGTGCCAGAGCTGCAGGCGCTGCTCGTCTTTCACGGCGAGAACGCCGAGCTCGTCGACGAGACGCTCGCCTCCGCCGTCGAGAACGCGCGCGGCTACCCGTGAGCAGCAGGGCAGTGGCAGGCTGAGCGAATGCTCCTCGCGCTCGTGCTCGCGGCCTGGCCCAACCCTCAAGCGGTGAAGATCTCCGGGTGCTCGGCGTCGGCGTGCACCGCGCAGAATGACGTGCGCGTCTGCAAGTGCATTCCCTCCGATGGCGAGCAGCGGCCGGGCATCACGCTCGACACAGCAGGCGGGCTTCACCTCGAGTGGGACGTGCGCAGCGTTTCGGGTGACGTGAGCGACTTCGTGGTCGACACGAAGGAGCTCGACGGCGACGGCAAACCCGAGGTGTTGATCAGCAGCCGCGCCACCGAGAGCAACGGCGTGCTCGTGCGCACGTGGGAGCTCGCGATTGTCGATGGCGCGACCGACGGCGTGACGCACGTACTCACACAAGACTGGGGCCTCGACTTCGTCTCTGCGAAGCGCACGCTGCTGCTCACCGAGTGGGCGGTCGAGGGCTCGCGCGTCGTCTTCACCGGCCGCGAGTACCAGTACGCCGACGCGCGCCTCGAGCCGACCGACGAGGCCGTGCGCCGGCGGGTGCTCGACGCAGCGTTCGAGGCCGAGCGCCTCGCCGCCATCAACGCCTCTGCAGACAAGACGTTGCCGTCGCGCAGCTTTCTGATGCACGCGTCGACGAAGAAGGGCGCCGACGCGCTGCCGAGCAAGCTCTCGTCAGTCACGGTGAAGGGGCTCACGCGCGACGCGCAGTGGTTGCAGGTGCACGTGCAGTCGCCAAGCGGAGCGCTGGAGACGATTTCAGGCGACGTCGCTGGGCAGGCCACGCTGCGCCTCGGAGACGCACGCAAGAAGCGGCTCTACCCGTTGGGCTACGCGCCGGCCGATGCAGAAGGTTGGTTGCTCGGCCGCACGCTGCGGCGCAACGCGGGCCAGCTATGGCTCAATTGAACGAGTGTCGTTGCTGAATCGGGAGGGCACATGACGTGGCGTCGAACCTGGTGCGGGCCCCGTAAAGGGAAACTCTATGAGCTGTGCGCTGTAGCGCTCGACATCGACCCTGTCGCGATTTTGCCGCATGAAGAACGCGTACCTGCGAAAGATGGATTCTACTTCGCCGACAATCGGCCACGTCCCTCGTACACCAAGAGTGGATTGGACCTGAGGGCGCTGTCCGATGAATCCCGCAATGAGTTGCTCGAGTTCATGACGCTCGCCGAGGGGGCGCTTCTTGGGCTTACGCGGTCTGAAGTGCTCCTTTTGGAGCAGAGCGGTGCGTATCCATCGCATGGGCTTGTTCAACTCGGTGGTGCTGGCATCAATGCGAGCATTCACACGGTCAATTTCGGAGCTTGGGCCATGCGTGCTGGCTTCCACGTTCCTCCGGTGTGGCTCGACAAGGCAGGCGAGGGGCGCGTCAGAGCTCGCATGGTGACGCTGCTCTCGGACGAGACGTGGACGTTGGTGAAGCTTGTTTCGGCTGCGAATGCTCAGACGCCGGAAGTTTTCGTGAGTGAACTGCTCAGGCGTGGACTGCCTGCGCTTTGGGCTGAAGTAGAAACTGCGGACACGTCAATGTGGGCTGTCATGGACAGCATGACGGCACAGGAGTTCGCGTCGCTCGAAGCTGGTGTTGCCCCGAGAACTGCGGCTGCTGCGTGGCCTGATGTTGAGCGGCACGCTCGAACGATGCTTCCACCGACGACCGAGTTGGAACGAGCTGCCCGTGCAGTTTACGGCTCCGACCTGAGCGCTGGCGCTTTGCATGCCAGGTTTCGCAGCACAGTTCGTCCGCCCGATGAGTCGCAGGTTCGCGCTGGTCCCGAACTGCACGCTCGGCTGACCGCCGATGCAGATCGTCTGTCTACGTACTGGCGAGTTCTGAACTGGCTTCACAGCGCCATCTCCGTGAACGTGCTCACTCCCGTCGGTCAGAACATTCCCGCGCGGTTCTCCGCGACAGCGCTCAAGGCGTGGGCGTCGAAGAAGGGTCTTGGCTCCTGGCTCTTGATTGAACCGACTGGGGCTCCGGAATCAGAAACTCTCGGCGACGACGTCGCGGGGCTCAAGAGCATCATGGCCGTGCTGAAGACCAGTGAGAGCAGCGCTCGTCGTTGGTTGACGGAGCACTACGGGAAGCAGTCGGTACCGAAGAAGAACGGGAAGTGGTGCGTTTCCCGTCGCGTGCTCGACGCGATTCGTTCGCAACACCCGTGAGCGAACTTTGAGCGGAAGATGGTGAACAGATGGCGGCAGTTCGCGTCGCGCGCGCGCTGCGACACTGTTGCCCATGTCCGAGTCGTATTCCCAATTGCGTAGACCCGCGTTGCGCAGTTCAGCTGCTTGTTTCGAGACCCACGGAATGACGAAGTCAACTCCCGACGTGCCGCATCGACCTCGCCGCCATTGGCGCGACTACCGCACTGCAAAGGGCGGCCGGCCGGTGAAAGCGTTCTTCGATTCGCTGACCGACGTAGAGGCAGCCGAAGTCGGCGCTGCGATGAAAGAAGTTCGCGACGAAGGGTTGCCTGCTGCGAAACACCTACGCGGTGACGTGTTCGAGGTTCGCGCCGAGAGTGACACGCGCTCCTTCCGCGTTCTGTTCTCGAAAGAAGGAAAGTACGGGCATGTGTTGCTCTCACTGAGTGGTTTCGTGAAGAAGACCCAGAAGACTCCGCCAGCCGAACTCGAACTTGCTGAACGACGTCTGGCCGACTGGCGAGAACGGGGTCGAGCCCGGAGACGTAAGAAGCCTGCCTCCCCGTAGCGTTGACGCCGTAGCGTGCAGGCCATAGCTTCAGAGCTATGGAGGCCGCACATGAAGGACTTTCTCGATGAGCTGCTCTCTGAACGCACAGCGAAGAACCCGGGTTTTCCGCGGCTGTTGAACGAAGCGGAGCTGCGCCGCAAGGAGGCTCGAAAGTTGGCCGCCGCACGGGAAAAAGCCGGGCTCTCTCAAACGGTGGTCGCCGCGCGAATGAACACTTCGGCGTCGGTCGTCTCGAAGCTCGAAGCTGGCGCCGACGTGAAAATTTCGACGTTGGTTCGCTACTGCCAAGCCATTGGCTGGGGCTGGCGGTTCGAGCCCAGGCGCGCAGCAGCTCGCTGATCAGCCGAACGACAACTTCGCGATCCACGGTGGTGACGGCAGCGCCTTGAGCGTGAGCAAGTCGTCGAGCAGCTCCTTCACGCGCGGCTTCATTTCGCCGAACGCGATGCCCACGCGCGGCGGCAGCGCGTCACTCGCGCGTGTCGACACGGCCCACACCACCTGACCGGGCACCGACAGCAAGCCCGTCGTCAGCTTCATGGTGATGGAGAACGGCGCGCCGACCTTGATGTGGCGCGGCAACGAGTCACCTTCGATGTCGACGCCCACGCCACCCGCGCTGATGTCCCGCAGGCGGTAGCCCGGCGCGTCGGGGCGATCTTCCGTGGCGCGGACGTGCAGGGGAATGCGGGGCGTCTTGCGGTGCTTGTCGTACTGCGAGGTCTCAAAAATGCGCCGAATCACCGCGTCGAGCCCCTGGCGCGTGTGCGGCGGCTCGTAACGAATGTGCAACGCGAACTTGCCCGGCGCCGTTTCAGCCACCGTGAGCACCGTGCCGTGAACTTCGACCGGCTCCCGCACGCCGGGTGATCGCAGCTCGAAGACGAATTTCGTTCCCAGCGGAAGTGCCCTCATCGATTCGATGCGCACCCCGCCACGCCCGACGCTCTTGGTCAGCTCGCCCAGCAGCGACTCAGGCGTTTTGTAGGCCACCTTGAGGCGAACCGGAGTCACAAGTGCTCCTGATTGTTCATCTTTTACCCCAAGCAACCGTCGGCCCCGCGCCGGAAACGAGCGAGTGACGGTGTAGCACAGTCGCCGCATCGCGATCGCACCAGGCTGATCCGCGTTTCTTGACCCCCTTCCCAACGGCCCCTATTTTCCCGGCCGAAGTGGCAAGAAGTGGTATCGGGCGGATCAATTTCCCTCACCGTGGTGGATCAGGGCAGACATGTTCCGGGGCGTCTTCGAGCACCAGATCGACGCAAAAGGTCGAACCAGCTTCCCGGTGAAGCTGCGGGAGACGCTCGTCGGCAGCTACGACGAGCGGTTGATCGTCACGACGGCGCTCGACGCGTGTCTGCATTGCTACCCGGTGCGCGAGTGGGAGCACTTCGAGCAGTCGATCGCCAAGCGCAACCCGATGGAGCCCGGCGTCAAAGCGCTGCTGCGGCTCTACGTCGCGCCGGCGCTCGAGGTGCCCGTCGACAAGCTGGGGCGCGTGCTGATTCCGCCGTCGCTGCGCGCCTACGCGGGCCTCGAGAAGGACCTCGTGTGGGCCGGCATGGTGAAGGTGATCGAGCTCTGGTCGAAGGACGGTTGGTCGAAGGCGCAAGAGGCCGCGCGCTCCGAAGCCGACTCTGCCGACGTGATGCGGGTGCTGACCGAGCTGCAGCAGTCCTGACGCTTTTCAAACTGGAGAAACGAACGTGAGCGAGCTGATGAATCTCGAAGTGGCGAAGACGATGAACGTCGCTACAGCCACGTCGCGCGTCATGACGATGGTGCTCGAAGGTGAGCTCGATCGCGATGAGTCGCGTGACATCTGCGACATGCTGGGTCGCCTGTCGGTGAATGGCACCAACGAGGTCGTCATCGACTTCTCGGGCGTCACGCACTTCGACTACCGCGGCGTGAAGGGCCTCGTGCAGCGCGCCGAAGAGCTCCGCGTGCTGGGCGGAGACCTGAAGCTCTCGGGGCTCTCGCCGTACCTGCACGCCATCTTCCGCAGCGCCGGCGCGCATGACGCGTTCGACTACTTCGCGTCGGGTGACGACGCCGTCCGCTCCTTCGAGCGTGGCGTGCTCGTCTACGGGTGACGCCATCGCCTTCGTTCATCAGACCGTGCTCCTCCGCGAGACGGTGGAGCTGCTGCAGCCCTCGGAGGGGCGCGTGATCATCGACGGAACGCTCGGCGGTGGAGGACACACGGAGGCGCTGCTCGAGCGCGGCGCACGTGTGTTCGGCATCGACCGGGATCCGCGCGCGCTGTCGGCGGCCTCCGAGCGCCTCGCGCGTTTTGGTGAACGCTTCACGCCGGTGCGCGGTGAGTTCGGTGACGCGGCGAGCCTGGTCGCAGGCCCGGTGCACGGCTTCGTGTTGGATCTCGGCGTGTCGTCGCCGCAGCTCGACGTGGCGGAGCGCGGGTTCTCGTTCATGAAAGACGGCCCGCTCGACATGCGCATGTCCGACGAGGGCGAGACGGCGGCCGAGTTGATCGAGCGGCTCGGAGACAACGAGCTGGCCGACGTCATCTACCAGTACGGCGAAGAGCGCCTGTCGCGCCCCATTGCGCGCTCGCTCAAGACGCGGCTGCCGAAGACGACGTTCGAAGCGGTCGAAGCGGTGAAGGCCGCCGTGCCGCGCAAGCTGTGGCCGAAAGACATTCACGTCGCCACGCGCACGTTTCAGGGCTTGCGCATCGCGGTGAACGGCGAGCTGGAGCAACTGGAGCGCGCGTTGGCGTCGATTCCTTCGCTGCTGCAGGTGGGTGGTCGCGCGGCGATCATCAGCTTCCACTCGCTCGAAGATCGCGCCGTGAAGTACGCGTTTCGTGCCCTGTGCGGCGAGGCGCCCGACGAAGCGCCGCGGGGGCTGCCGGTGCTGCGCGCGCAGGTCGCCCACTTCAAGACTCTGTCGAAGAAGCCCATCACCGCCGCTGACGATGAAGCGTCGGTAAACCCGCGGGCTCGCAGCGCGAAGCTCCGTGGTGTGGAGAAGGTGTCATGAGCGTCGTACTCGAAGCGCGGAACAAAGGCGGCGTGTCGCTCTCGGTGATTCTGCTCGAGATTCTGCCGGCGGCCCTGGCGGTGATGCTGTTGGCCACGGTCGGCATCGTGCACGTCACCTCGCGCGTGATGGTGGTGAAGCTCGGCTACGAGCTCTCGAAGAAAGACGCTCAGGGGCAGGAGCTGCAGCGCGCCAACGACGCGTTGAAGGTCGAGATCGCCTCGCTCACCGCGCCTTCGAAGCTCGCGCCCACGGCGGCGACGCAGCTCAAGATGCAGGTGCCCACCGTCGTCATTTCCGTGAAGAACTGAAGATGCGCGACCTGAAGACCATGCAGCCGATGGAGGCCCCGACGAAGTGGATGCGCGTTCGCGTGTACCTGCTGGGCGCGGTGTTCTTCGCGCTGTTGTTGGGCGCGTTCGGTCGCGCGGTGAACCTCCAGGTGCACCAGAAAGACCGGCTCAAGGCCTTCGCTGAAGATCAATACGTGCGCGCCATGGAGATCCCCGCGCGGCGTGGCGACATCGTCGATCGCCGTGGCGTGAAGCTGGCGTCGTCGGTCGACGTCGATTCGGTGTGGGTCGACCCGTCGATGCTGCCCGACACGCGCGAGGCGGCGAAGAAGTTGAGCAAGACGCTCGGGCTCGACTGGAAAGACGTCCACGAGCGGCTCGAGAAGGGCCGGCGCTTCGCGTGGATCAAACGACAGGTGACCGACGCCGAAGCCGCGAGAGTGAAGGCGCTCGGGTTGCCTGGCATCGGCTTCGCGAAAGAGCCGCGGCGCTTCTACCCGCAGCGTGAATTGGCCGCGCACGTCATCGGCCTGGTGGGCACCGACTCGCACGGCCTCGATGGTCTCGAGAAGAGCTTCGAAGACGAGCTGTCGGGCGAGCGCGTCAAGCGCGACGGCTTTCGCGACGCGAAGGGCCGCAAGCTGTTGACCAACGGGCTCGAGGCGCCCGAGGCGACGCAGGGCGCGAACCTCACGCTGACCATCGACTCGACGCTGCAATACGTCACCGAGCGCGCGCTCGAGAAGGCCGTGGTCGACGCGAAGGCGACGGCGGGCATGGTGGTGGTGCTCGACCCGCGCACCGGCGAAATTCTCTCGCTCGCGAACTGGCCGCGCTTCAACCCCAACGCCACGAAGGGCGCCGGCGCCGACGATTTCAGAGATCGCGCCGTCACCGACAGCTTCGAGCCGGGCTCTACGTTCAAGGCCTTCGTCATCGCCTCGGCGCTCGACGAGAAGGTCATCGACGAGAGCTCGCAGTTCGACTGTGAGAAGGGCGCGTGGAAGGTCGGCCGCAACGTCGTTCACGACACGCACCCGTACGCGATGCTCACTCCACGCGGCATTCTTCAGGTCTCGTCGAACATCTGCACCGCGAAGGTCGCGCAGAAGCTCGGCCGCGAGAAGTTGGTCGAGACGTACAAGCAGTTCGGCTTCGGAGATCGCTTCGGCCTGGGCTTGCCCGGTGAAGGTCGCGGCCTGGTGCCGTACCCCAAGGCTGAGATCGCGCTCGCTACGCAGAGCTTTGGTCAAGGCGTGAGCGCCACCGCGCTGCAGGTGGCCGCGGCGTACGGCGCGTTGGCGAACGGCGGCGTTTTGATGAAGCCCTACCTCGTGGCGAAGGTCGTCGACGGAGACGGGCTGGTGCTGCTCGAGAACAAGCCGACGCCGCTGCGCCGCGTGGTGACCGAGAAGTCTGCGAAGAGCGTCATCTCGATGCTCGAGAGCGTCGTCGAGCAGGGCGGCACCGCGCCGCGCGCGCGCCTCGACGAGTACCGCGTGGCCGGCAAGACGGGCACCGCGCAGAAGGTCGACCCCATTGCGCGCGGCTATTCAGACAAGCGCATCGCGAGCTTCATCGGTGTGGTGCCCGCTGAAGATCCCCGCGCGGTCATCTTCGTCGTCATCGATGAGCCGAAGACCGACGTGTACGGCGGCCTCGTCGCGGCGCCCGCGTTCAAAGAAATCGCGTTGCAGGCGATGCCGCAGCTGGGCGCGCCGAAGTCGCGTGAGCTGCCGGTGGTTCAGGTTGCGCCGAAGCCGGTGAAGCCTGTGAAGTCGGTCGTCGTCGCAGGCCTCGAGAAGTTGGAGCAGATGGACGTCGTCACGGAAGAGGTCCCCGCGGAGGGCGCGGTTCGCGTGCCTGATCTGTCGGGGCTCTCGGGCCGCGTGGCGGTGACGCAGTTGTTGACCGCGGCATTGGAGCCGCACCTCGCGGGCAGTGGCCGCGTCGTTTCACAGAAGCCCGCAGCGGGGAGCCTTGTCGAGAAGGGCACCCGCATCACCGTGGAGTTGGCAGGACACTTGCCGACTTCACCCCGTTGAAGGCCGCGCACTGCGGTCAGGAAGACACGAGATGAAACTCACGGAACTGCTCGCAGGTGTCGGAACCGAGCCGGTCGCCTCCACGAAGGCGAAGGCAGACATCACCGGCATCAGTGCAGACTCGCGAAGCGTGAAGCCGGGCGACCTCTTCGTCGCGGTGCCGGGCACCAAGACCGATGGCGTTCAGTACGCGCACGAAGCTGTGCAGCGCGGCGCCGCGGCGGTGTTGTCTGAGAAGACGATTGGTGGGCTCACGGTGCCGCTCTTCGTCACGCCGTCGGTGCGCAAGGCGTTGGCGCTGGTGGCCGGCAATTTCTACGGCAACCCCGCGCGTGAGCTCTCGTTGCTCGGCATCACCGGCACCAATGGCAAGACCACGACGGCCTGGCTCGTCGAGAGCATCTGCCTGGCGGGCATGAACAGCGTGGGCCTCTTCGGCACCATCTCGGTTCGTTACGCCGGCAAGACGCTCGAGCCGACGCACACCACGCCCGACGCGCTCTCGCTGCACAAGACGCTGCGCGACATGCTCGACGCAGGGGTCGACACGGTGGTGATGGAGGTCTCGAGCCACGCGCTCGCGCAAGACCGCGTGCACGGCCTCACGTTTCGCGCCGCAGGCTTCACGAACCTCTCGCGCGATCACCTCGACTACCACAAGGACATGGAGGTCTATTTTCAGGCCAAGCGTCGGCTGTTCACCGAGAACCTCTCGGCCGGCGGCCTCGCGGTGGTCAACGGCGACGACACGTACACCACGCGCATCTACAACGAGATGCGGCAGCTCAAGCGCCAGAGCTGGAAGTTCTCTCGCGCGGGCAACGGTGAGCTCTCGGCCAGCAACGTGGAGTTCACGACCCGGGGCATCAAGGCCACGCTGAAGACGCCCGCTGGCGACATTCCCATCAAGAGTTCGCTCATCGGCGCGCACAACCTCGACAACATTCTGTGCGCGGCAGGCATCGCGTTGGCGGCCGGTGCTTCTCGCCGCGACGTGCAGGACGGCATCGAGCGCGTGATTCGGGTGCCCGGGCGTATGGAGCGCGTCGAGAACGGCGGCATCACCGCGCTCGTCGACTATGCGCACACCGACGACGCGCTGGCGAAGGCCGTCGAGTCGGCGCGCTCGGTCACCAAGGGCAAGCTCATCGTGGTCTTCGGCTGCGGCGGAGACCGCGACACCGGCAAGCGCCCGTTGATGGGTGAAGTCGCCGCGCAGGCCGACCTCCCCATCGTCACGTCGGACAACCCGCGCTCGGAGGACCCCGACGACATCATTCAGGACATCGTCGGTGGCCTCGAGAAGGGCGAGCTGCGGCGCATGAGCCCCGCGAAGGCGCGCACCGGTGAGCGTGGCTACCTCGTGGAGGCAGATCGCAAGGCCGCCATCGCGCTCGCCATTTCGTTGGCCAAGCCGGGCGACACCATTCTCATCGCCGGCAAGGGCCACGAGACGTACCAGGAGGTGAAGGGCGAAAAGGCGCACTTCGACGACCTCGAAGAGGCCAGCAAGGCGCTCGGGGTCTGACGTCATGACGGTTCGGTTCAGCCCAGAGGAAGTGGTGGCTGCGACGCGCGCGCATCAAGCGCGCAAAGGCACGGCCACGACCTTCACCGGCGTCTGCACCGACACGCGCAACATCACGCCGGGTTGTCTGTTCGTCGCGCTCAAGGGCGAACGGTTCGACGCTCACGATTTTCTGGCGCAGGCGATCGCGGGTGGTGCGGCGGGGCTCGTGGTCGAAGACGTGACGCGTCTTCCGCCTCGCTCCGTGCCGTTCGTGTTCGTCGTCACCGATTCGTTGGTGGCGTTGGGTCGCCTCGCGCGCGCGCATCGCGAGCGCTTCACGCTGCCCGTCGTCGCGGTGACAGGCTCGAACGGGAAGACGACGACCAAAGAGCTCGTCGGCTCGATTCTCGCGACGCGCGGCCCGGCGCTGAAGACGCAGGGCAACCTGAATAACGAAATCGGCGTGCCGCTCACGCTCTTCAACCTCGACGAGACGCACGTCGCGGCCGTCATCGAAATGGGCATGAACCACGCTGGAGAAATCGCGCGGCTCACGGCCATCGCGAAGCCTGACGCGGGCCTCATCACCATCGTGCAGCCCGCGCACCTCGAGGGGCTGGGCAGCATCGAAGGCGTCGCCGCTGCGAAGGCCGAGCTGTTTCATGGGCTCGCGCCGACCGCCACGGCCGTCATCAACGTCGACGACGCGCGCATCGTGCTGCAGGCCGGCGACGTCACCGCGAAGAAGCTGACGTGGGGCCGCGCAGCAGGCGCCGACGTTCGCCTCGTGGCCGTGGAGCCGCGTGGGCGCGACGGGCTGTCGCTGCGAATCGCCTTTCGTGGCGCGGAGTACGCGGTCGCGCTGAACCTGGTGGGAGATCACAACGCCAACAACGCGACGGGCGCCTTCGCGCTCGCGCTGTCGATTGGGTACTCGCCTGAAGAGTGCGTGAAGGGCCTCGAGGCGGCGCACGCGCATTCTCGGCGGCTGCAGATCCTCGACGCGCCCAACGGCGTGACGGTGGTCGACGATTGCTACAACGCAAACCCCGCTTCGATGACGGCCGCGCTGCAGACGGTGGCGCAGCTCGCGAAGAACGGGCGCTCGGTCGCGGTGTTGGGCGACATGCTCGAGCTCGGCGCAGGCGAAGAGAAAGAGCACACCGACATGGGCGTGACGGCCGCGACGCATGCAGCGCTCATCGCGTTCTTCGGCCCGCGCATGAAGCACGCGCACGCAGAAGCGGCGAAGGCGCTGGGTGAGCGCGCGCGCCACTTCGAAGACGTACCGGCGTTGGTGGCATGGCTCACGCAAGAGCTGAAGCCCAACGACACCGTGCTGGTGAAGGGGAGCCGCGGAATGAAGCTGGAGCGGGTGGTTGAGGCGCTCACTGGCACGTCAACTGGCGGAGGCCACTGATGCTGTACCTGCTCTACGAATGGCTCAAAGACGGCGATGCGGGGAAGTACTTCAACTTTCTGCGCTACCCGACGTTTCGCATCGTCGCGGCCGCGACGTCATCGCTCGTCATCGGCATGCTGGTGGGCCCCGGCCTCATCAACCGGCTGCGCTTTCAGCAGCACGGCCAGTCGAACGTTCGCGAAGACACGCCTGAATCGCACCAGAAGAAGAAGGGCACGCCCACGCTCGGCGGCACGCTGATTCTGCTGAGTATTTTTCTGGGCACGCTGCTCTTCGCAGACCTCAAGTCGCGCGCGGTGTGGGTCGCGCTGTTGATGACCGCTGGCTACGGCTTCACCGGGTTCCTCGACGACTACCTCAAGCTGAGCAAGCGCAACTCGAAGGGCCTGGCGGGCCGCTACAAGATGGTGCTGCAGACGGTGTTCTTCCTCATCTCCGTCTTCGGGATCATGACCGACTGGAGCAGCGGCTCTCCGCACCTGCTGATTCAGACGCACATCGTGTTGCCCTTCGTACCGACGAAGTACGCGAACCCTGATCTCGGTTGGCTCTACGTCTTCTTCGCGTGGATCGTAGTCGTCGGTACGTCGAACGCGGTGAACATGACCGACGGGCTCGACGGGCTGGCCATCGCGCCGACGATGATCGCCGCGTTCGTCTTCACGGTGCTCTGCTACGCGGGCGGCACCTCGGTGCAGATCTCCGACTACGAGGTCATCAACGGCGTGCGCACGCTCGTCGGTGTTCCGGTGCACGAGTACCTCGGCATTACGCGCATCGAGGGTGGCGCGGAGCTCGCGGTGTTCTGCGCGAGCATCATCGGCGCGGGCATCAGCTTCCTCTGGTTCAACGCGTACCCGGCGAGCGTCTTCATGGGCGACGTCGGTTCACTCGCGCTGGGCGGAGCGCTCGGCACGGTGGCGATGCTGAGCAAGAACGAGGTGCTCTCGGCCATCATCCACGGCGTGTTCCTCGCTGAGATCCTCTCGGTGATGATCCAGGTCACGAGCTTCAAGCTCACCGGCAAGCGCGTCTTCAAGATGGCGCCGCTGCACCACCACTTCGAGAAGGCCGGCATGGGCGAGACGAAGATCGTCATTCGTTTCTGGATCGTCTCGGTGTTGCTCGGCGGCATCGCGCTCGCGTCACTCAAGTTGAGGTAACTGCATCGTGTTCCAGGGCCAGAAGGTCATCGTCATCGGTCTGGGAAAGAGCGGCATCGGCGCCGCGAAGTTGTTGCTCGATCGCGGCGCGCACGTAGTGGCGCTCGACGAGAACGCCGCCGCGAAGAAGCCCTTCGAGCACCCGAACTTCGAGCTGAAGGCGGGCCCTCTTCCCGACAAGTACTGGGAAGGCGCGGCGGCGGTCGTGGTGAGCCCCGGCGTGCCGTTGTCGAAGCTCTCGGTGCCTCCAGGCGTGCCGGTGTTTGGTGAAGTCGAGCTCGCGTTTCGCACCATGCCCGCGGGCGCAGGGCCGCTGCTCGGCATCACCGGCACCAACGGTAAGAGCACGACGACGGCGTTGCTGGGCGAGCTCGTCAAGCAGCACGTTCCGCGCACGTTCGTCGGTGGCAACCTCGGCACGGCGTTTACGTCGGCCTACGAGAAGTCGACCGAAGCGCCGTACGCGATGCACGTCATCGAGCTGTCGTCGTTTCAGTTGGAGGGCGTCGTCGACGCGCGCTTCAAGGGCGCCGCGATTCTGAACCTCACGCCAGATCACATCGACCGCTACGCGAGCCAGAAAGAATACGGTCTCGCCAAGGCGCGCATCTTCAACACGCAGGCCCATGGCGACTTCGCCATCGTCAACGGCGACGACCCCGAGGTGCTCGAGCTGTCGCGCCGCGCGAAGGTGCCGGTGTACGCGTTCACGCTCGACGGCACGCGCACCAACCCCGGCTTCAGCGGCATGGCGGTGGGCAAGGGCGACAAGTTCGCGCTCACGTTCGGCAAGCTGGCGGTGTTCACGGTGAAGAACCGGGCGCTGCGCGGCGCGCACAACCTGCAGACCGCCATGGCGGCCACGTTGATGGCGCGGCTCGCTGGCATTCCCGACGACGCGATTGCCCGCGGGCTCGATTCGGTCCCCGGGTTGCCGCACCGCCTCGAGTTCGTTCGTGAACGCAACGGCGTGGAGTGGATCAACGACTCGAAGGCCACCAACGTCGACTCGTCGCTGGTGGCGATGAAGGCGCTGCGCGGCGACGTGTGGCTGATCGCCGGAGGAAAAGGGA
>JAMHXF010000034.1:0-72403 GCA_035910535.1 Archangium sp.
CCCCTGCACCGCCCGAAGACAACGTGAAGAGGCTCGCGAGGAACTTCGCCGGCAACACGCGGTTGCGCACCAGCGCCTTGCCCGAATGGTACGCCTCGAGCGTGGCGTCAGCGCCGCCGCCGCGCGTCTCCGGCGCCCAGCGCATGATGAGGCCGGCCAGCCAACCGCCGAGGAACAACACCGGCACCACGAGGTACCAACGAAACGTGGCGCCGACCTTCACCACGTCTTCGCCGTTCGCCCACAGCGGCTCGTAGCCGACCAGCCCGTGCAGCAGCAGCGCCTGCGCGCCGTCGAGCGCGCGCACGAAGGCCACGCCGATGAGGCCCGCCGCAGCGCCGACGACGACGGCGTGAAACAGCGTGCGCCCCACGATGCGCAAGTCGACCGGGCTGTTCTCGAGCGCCGCGTCGACGGGCTGCTCGAAGAGCCGCTGCCTCGCCTCGACGAGGAATCGCTTGAACGACCTGCGCTTCGTCATTTCATCAAGTCCACGCGCGTACGCGACCCTCGCGCGCGGCGAGCAGCTCACCAATGGTGACCGCCGCGTGAATCAGCCCGACGTGCGTGTACGCCTGGGGAAAGTTGCCCAGCAGTCGGCCCGTCACCGGCTCCACGTCTTCTGAATACAGCCCGAGCGGGTTCGAGAAGCGCAGCAGGCGATTGAACAACGCCACCGCGTCGTCGATGCGCCCGGAGAGCGCGAGCGCCTCGGCCCACCAGAAGCTGCAAATGGTGAAGGCGCTCGTCGTCTCGCCGAAGTCGTCTTCGTTGACGTAGCGGAGCATGAGCCCCCCGCGTACCAGCCGCTTCTCGGCGTCGGCCAGCGTGTTCTGAAAACGAATGTCGCGCGCGTCGATGATGCCCATCGAAGGGAACAGCAGGTTCGCGGCGTCGGCCCACTGCCCGTCGAGCGCCTGCGTGAAGCAGCCGTGCTTCTCGCTGTAGCCGCGGGTGAGGATCACCTCGCGTTCGACCTTCGCCTGCGCCGTCCAACGGTCTGCGTCGGTGTGATGCCCGAGGCGACGGGCGATGGCGGCGCCACGGTCCATCGCGGCCCAGCACATGGCGCGCGAGAACGTGTAGTGGCGCAGCATGCTGCGGAACTCCCAGATGCCGGTGTCGGCGCTGGGCGCGATGGTGATGGCCTCTTCAACGAGACGATGCACGAGCGGGTACCAGGCCTCGGCGTCGTCCAACACGATGCGCGGGTCGCCCAGCATCGAGTCGAGACACAGCAACAGCTCACCGTTGAGATCGTTCTGCTGCTGCAGCGCCGCCGCGTTGCCCACGCGCACCGGGCCCGTGCCGCCGAAGCCCGCGAGGTGGTCCAACGTCACCTCGGGGAGCTCGCGCTCCCCTGCCACGCCGTAGAGCGGCTGCAGCGGCCCGGCCTCAGCCACGTGCCGCAAGAACTTCACGAAGTTCTCGCCGATTTCAGTCTTCGAGACGCGACGCAGCGCTTCGACCACGAAGGCCGCGTCACGCAGCCAGCAGTAGCGGTAGTCCCACGTGCGCGGCGTGCCCAGCGCCTCGGGGATCGACGTGGTCGCCGCCGCGATGATGCCGCCGGTGTCTGCGTTGGCGTGCAGCGCCAGACAGAGCGCAGAGCGGATGACGTGCTCGTCGGCGAAGCCCGGCAAGGCCAGCGTGCGCGCGTAGTGACGCCAGCTCGCGATGGTCTCCTCGAGCAGGTAGTTCGCCTCTGACGCGCGACACGACTCACGCGCGGAGTTGGTGGTGAGCACGAAGACGTACGGTTGTGAGAGCGTCAGCGGCATTCGCCCGGTGATGAAGGGTATCGGCGCGTCGGTCATCAACCGCAGCGGCACGTGGCTGCCTTCGACCATCAACGAGTCGCCCATCTCCAGCAGCCGAGGCGTCACGCGCGCGTAGTCAGGCTTCGGGTCGAACTCGACGACGATGCGCGGCGCGCCCTTGAGCGGCCGCACGATGCGCACCAGCTCCGTCGGCGCGTCGTGCGTGTGGCCCTTCAGAATACGCGGCGCGAAGTCGATGATCTCCCAGCTCGCGTCGCCGCTCTCGAAGACGCCGCGCAGCACGTTGGTGTTGCGCAGGTAGCCCCACTGACCACGCACCACGCCGCTCTCGGGGCGAATGAGAAACGTGCCCCCCTTCTCGGTGTCGAGAATGCGCGCGAAGACCGACGGAGAATCGAAGCGGGGCAGACACAGCCAGTCGATACCGCTGTCAGGGCCGACGAGCGCAAGCACGCGCCCGTTGCCGATGGCGCCGTAGTCGAGGTGAGGGATCATCGCGGCTGCTCCACGAAACGACGGAGGAAGGTGCGCACCGCAGCGACGTCGGGGAGATGGTAGCGCGCGGCGCTCTGGCCGCTGCCGACGTGAACGGTGACACCGTCTGCTGGCACCGCGGCGAAGAGATCTTCGTCGGTGCGGTCATCACCCAGCGCCAACACTGCAGCGCCGGGGCTCGAAGCGAGCAAGTCAGGAACCACCACGCCCTTGTTGATGCCGCGCTGGCGAACCTCCAGCACGCGAGAGCCGTCGAGCAGATCGAACGAGTCAGAGAGCTCGTGAGCGCTCAACGCAGCGCGCAGCTCGGCGACGCGACGTTGACCGAGCTGAGGTTCGGTGGCGCGGTAGTGAAACGCGAGCCCACCACCCTTCACCTCGAGCAGCGCACCGTCGGTGCGGCGCACCATGTGCTCCACCACGCGGCGAATGGGCTCGAGCCACGGCGGCGGCAACGTGGTGCGCGAACGCCACTGACCGTCACGCGAGGCGCGCGACCACAGGCCATGTTCAGCGTGCAGGCCGACGTCGAGCTCCCCCAGAAAGTCTTCGAGTGATTCGCGCGAGCGACCGCTAACCACGTGCACGCGCGTGCCCGGCCGCTTCGTCAACGCCTCGAGCAACGCCAGCAGGCGCGCGTCAGGCGTGGCGGCCCGGGGGCTCGTCGTGAAGTCGACCAACGTGCCGTCATAGTCGAGCGCCACCAACAGAGACGGCGCGGCGCAGAGCTGAACAAAGGCTTCTTCGAGTTTCACGCGAGGGGTCACCACTGGAGGAAGCGGGCTCTCGTCGAGCGCGCTGATGAAGGAAGAGGCCCAGATGCTGACCGGGCCCGCGTGCACCGTGCGGCGCAGCGCCGACATGCGCAGCTGTTGTTCGTCGAGCGGCATGTCGAGCGCCCGCGCGATGGTCTCAGCCAGCATGTCGAGATCGTACGGGTTGATCTGCAGCGCCTCGTGCAGCTCCGTCGCCGCGCCGGCGAACTCAGAGAGCACCAGCACGCCCGAGTCGTCGAGCCGCGAGGCCACGTATTCTTTGGCCACCAGGTTCATGCCGTCGCGCAGCGGCGTGACGAGCATCACGTCGGCCGCCGCGTAGAGCGCCGAGAGCTCATCGGGCTCCACCGCGCGGTGCATGAAGTGCAGCACGTTGCGCGTAGGCGTCGAGAACGCGCCGTTGATACGCCCGACCAGCTCATGCACCGTGCGCCGGTAGTCGGCGTACGCGTCGACGTTTTCACGCGTGGGCACCGCGACCTGAATGACGTGAACGAGCTCGTTGAGCTCTGGCCGCGCGGTGAGCAGCCGCTCAATCGACAACAACCGTCGTGGAATGCCCTTGGTGTAGTCGAGGCGGTCGACCGACAGCATGATCTTGCGACCCTGCGCTTCGGCCCGCAGCGCTTCGACACGTTGCTTCACCGGCTCGGTCGAGGCGCGCGCCGCGAACGACTCCGCGTCGATGCCAATGGGAAAAGCCGCCACGCGCACCGGCCGCCCGTCGTCCTTCAACACGTCGCCCGCCAGCTCGAGCCCCAGCACCTGCGAGCACGAATACGCGTAGTGAAACGCGTAGCTCGCGGTGTGAAAGCCGATGACGTCGGCGCCGAGCATTCCGCGCAGCACCTCTTCGCGCCACGGCAGAATCCGCAACACCTCGGGGCTCGGAAACGGCACGTGCAGAAAGTAACCAATGCGCGCTTCCGGGCAGCGCTCACGCACCAGCGCCGGCACGAGCGCGAGTTGGTAGTCGTGGACCCAGACGAGATCTCCGGGGCGCCAGTGCGCGGCCACCACGTCGGCGAAGCGCTCGTTGACCTTCTGGTACGCGCCCCAATCGTCGTGCGCGTCGAGGCCGACCTTGTCGAGCAGGTAGTGACACAGCGGCCAGAGCACGCCGTTCGAGAACCCGTCGTAGTACGCCTTCACCTCGTCGTCGGAGATCGGCACCGGCACCGCGCGCAGCGGGCTCAACGCACGTTCGACTTCGTCTGCTGACACCGAGCCCGTAGACCCGGCCCACCCAATCCACAGCGAGTTGCCGCCGTCATGCACACTCGAAAGCGCGGTCGCGAGCCCGCCGCTGCTGCGCGCAGCAGTCAGCCCATCAGGCCCCTCCGAGAGCGTGACGGGCAACCGGTTCGACACCAGGAGCACCCGAGACATAGAGCGGCTCTATGAACCGTTTGAGCTGCAAACAACCCAAAACGACCGCGGGGTTTCACTCTACGGAGACGCGGATCACGCCTTCCACGATGGCGCGCGAAACGAACTCCAGCAGCGCGCCGTTGATGGCGTAGCCCTCGTCGGTCGCCGAGATGATGCCGGCCTCCTGCAGGCGCGTGATCGCGTCTTCGGTGGCTTCACCTTCTTTACCGGCCGACAGCAGCTCCATCACCGTGCGCTCTTCGGCCGACATGGCGGTGACGAGAATGCGCAGGTGGTTGTCGAGCAGCGCGCGGCCCTCGTCGCCCTCACCGAGGAGGTCGAGGTTCACCAGCTCGTCGCACTGCGCAGGCGTGATGGCGCCCTTGAAGTCGACCGGCAACTTCGAGGCGAGCACCGCGCACAACGAGAAGAGATCCCACGGGCGGTTGCCCGAAATCTCCGCAAGCGCGCCGAGCGCTTCGTTTTCGAAAGTGATGCCCAGCGCTTCGGCCGGCGTCTGCACCAGCGCCACCAGCTCTTCGTCGCTGATGGGCGGCACCACCACCGTCGCCACACCCGCACGAGCGACGACCTGCTCTTCGAAGAGCGCGTCGACGTCGCGGTGCCGGTGACAGACCACGGCGACCTTCACGTTCTTGGGCGTGGTGAGCAGCGCGTCGACGACGGCGCTCATGCCTTCGGGGCCCAGCGCGGCGAGCGCGATGAGCTCGTCGAAGCCCACGAAGAGCGGCGCGGCGAGCTCACCCAGCACCTCGAGCGGCTTCTTGACGTCGGCCTTGAGCTCGGTCGCGCCGACGCGCTTGAGGAACTCGTTCACCTTGGCGGCGACGCGCGCGAGCACGGCGTCGACCGACTGGGGCAGCCCGTCTTCACGATCAGGGTCACGGAGATCGAGCACAAACGCCGCACCGCCCGAGCGCTCACACGCCCGCTGCAGAATGCCGCGCATCATCGTCGTCTTGCCGATGCGCCAGAACCCACGAATGCAGATGTGGTGACCGCCCGTCATGTGGGCGGCGAGCTCGTCATCGAGCTCCTTGCGGGCTCTGAGTGCGTCGGGGAGTTCGTACAGCGCGTCCAGATACCGCTCGGCCAGCGGGTGGATTGGGGGAGACATGATGGAGCCTCTTACACCGTGGTCTTCATGCGCACGATTCCTTCGAACAGGTGGCGCTCGGTGTAGAGCCCCCGGTGCGAAGTGCGCTCGCCAGGCAACCAGCTCTGCGGCTTTTCGAGCCACTGCAGCACCCGAACTTCACAGTCGAGCGCGAACGGCGCCAGCAGGTCCGGCGGGAGCCGCCTCCAGCACCGGCGCTCGACCGGCGCGAACTCGGCCTCGAAGCCGTCGCCCGCCTCCTCGTGGCGCCGCAGGTGGTCGAGCGTGCCGTCGAACTGCTTGCTGATGTGAAAGAGCTCGTGCAGCACCGTGGCCACGCGCTGGCGCGGCGTCGAGCGGCGGAAGAAGAGCGGCCGCAGCGTGATGCAATAGAGCATCTGCCGGCCGTGCACCTTCACCAGCGGCTTCTTGCGACCGAAGGAATCAGTGCGCTTCTTCCCCGAGAAGGTCAGCGGCTTGGCGGTGCCTCGCGAGGCCCGGCGCGCTTCTCCGGCGACCACGAGAATGCGGGCGGCCTTGAGGTGCCGGAACTCGTCGTGCGACTTCGCCACGTGCTCGATGAGCGCGCGCACGGCGAGGGTGAAGTCGGGGCGACGTCGAACCGTGCTCAAGGCGAGCTGACTCTGCCGCGCGCGCCACGCGGCGCCCACGGGAATCTTCGTGAAGACCTACCGGAGCAGCACGTACGCGGCGCCGCTGTAGCTCAACGAGTTGTCGAGCTGATTGCCGTTCATGCCTGTCGCGTTGCTGTCTTCATACGCGGCGCCGACGCACAGCGTACGACCGTCACTGCTCAGCGAGACCGAACCACCGAACTCGTCGTCGCCCTGCGTGTTTGAAGCCTTCACGTACGAGCTCTGGCTCCAGGTCGTGCCCACGCGGGTGAAGACGTAGGCCGCGCCGCTCTCGCTGGCGGAGTTGTCGGCCTGGTTGCCACCGACGCCCATCGCGCTGCTGCTCTCGAAACGCGCGCCGACCGCGAGCGTGGTGCCGTCGGAGCTCATCGCGAGCGCGTCTCCGAACCTGTCGTCTGCTTCGGTGTTCGACGCCTTGACGTAGGCCTGCTGCGCCCACGTCGCGCCCGAGAGCGTGAAGACGTAGACCGCGCCGCTGAAGGGCGCGGTGGTGTTGAGCTGATCTCCGTTGACGCCCGTTGAGCTGCTGCGCTCGCCCGGCGCGCCGACCGCGAGCGAGGCGCCATCGCCGCTCAGCGCGATCGACGTGCCGAAGTTGGCGTTCGACTGGGTGTTCGACGCCTTGAGGTACGCGCGCTGCGACCAGACGCCCGCCGTGCGCCCGAAGACGTACGCCGCACCGCTCCCGCTCGCAGCGTTGCTGGCTTCGTTGCCGTTGACGCCCGTAGCGGCGCTGTCTTCGAGGTACGCGCCGACGGCCAGCGTGTCACCGGTGCCGCTGAGCGCCACGGACCACCCGAAACGATCGTACGACGCCGTGTTCGACGCCTTCACGTAGGCCTGCTGGCTCCACGCGGTGCCGGCGCGAGAGAAGACGTAGACCGCGCCTGAGTTGGTGGCGGTGTTGTCATTCTGGCTGCCGTTGACGCCGACCGCGCCGCTGCTCTCGAGGCTCGAGACCGCCAAGGTGTTGCCGTTGGCGCTCAGCGCGAGCGCCGTGCCGAACTCATCGCTCTGCTCGGAGTTGGACGCCTTCACGTAGGCCTGCTGCGACCACGTCGTGCCCGCGCGCGTGAAGATGAAGACCGCGCCGCTGTCGACGGCCATCGGGGTGACCCACTGCGGACCGTTGATGCCCGTGCCGCTGCTGTGCTCCTGCACCGCGCCCACGGCGATGGTGTTGCCGTCGGCGCTCAGCGCCAGCGCCTTGCCGAAGCGGCGCGTGCGGTTCGGCGCGTTGTTCGACGCCTTCAGGTACGCCTGAAACACCCACGTCGGCCCCACGCGCGTGAACACGTACGCCGCGCCGCTGTCGAGCGCCGCGTTGCTGGTCTGGTCTCCGTTGACGGTGTTGGCGCTGCTCGACTCGTACATCGCGCCCACCACCAGCGTCAGGCCGTCTGCGCTCACGGCCACCGCGCTGCCAAAGGCGTCACCGACGCCCGTGTTGGGAGCCTTGAGGTACGCCATCGCGCTGCAAAACGAGCCGTCGCCCATGAAGCCCGTGTTGCATGCGCAGCTGCGCGACCCCGGTGTGTTGGTACAAGTGCCGTTGGGGCTGCAGCCGCCGTTGTTCACGAGGCATTCGTTGACGTCGGCGCACGTCACGCCGTTGCCCGAGTAGCCGATGTCGCAAGTACAGCTGCGCGAGCCCGGCGTGTTGGCGCAGGTCGCGTTCACCGCGCAGCCGCCGTTGTTGCTGAGGCACTCGTTGACGTCGGCGCACGTCAGCCCGTTGCCCGAGTAGCCGCTGTTGCACGTGCAGCTGCGCGTGCCCGGGGCGTTGGCGCACGTCGCGTTGGAGTGGCAGCCGCCGTTGTTGGTGGCGCACTCGTCGACGTCGGCGCACGTCACGCCGTTGCCCACGTAGCCGATGTTGCACAGACAGGTGCGCGCGCCGGGCGTGTTGGTGCACGTGGCGTTGCCATGGCAACCGCCGTTGTCGGTCAAACACTCGTTGACGTCGGAACACGTCACGCCGTCGCCCGTGAAGCCCGGGCGGCAGACGCAGGCGCGCGAGCCGGGCGTGTTGGTGCAGATCGCGCTGGCGCTGCAGCCGCCGTTGTTGGTGTTGCACTCGTTGATGTCGACGCACGCGCCGCCGCTGTTGACGTAGCCGGCGTCGCACGTGCGCCCGCACATGCCCGACGTGCAGGTCGCGGTGCCGTTGGCCACGGTCGGGCACGGCGAACACGACGCGCCGCACGAGGTGAGCGCAGCGTTCGAAACGCACTGCTGGCCACACGCGTGCTGACCCGAGGGACACCCGCACGCGCCGGAGTTGCAGGTCGCGCCCGACGGACAGTCGGCCGTGAGTCGGCAGCCGGCCATGCACGCACGCGAGATGGGGTCGCAGAAGTAGCCGGGCCCGCACGCCGCGCTCATGACGGTGCAGTCGGCAGGCAACACCTGACACACGCCTCGGTTACACACCTGACCGCTGGCGCAGGCCTGGCCACACTGGCCGCAGTTTTCAGGGTCGGCCGCGAGGTCGGTGCACACGCTGCTGCACTCCCACAGCGTGCCTGCGCATGCCGACGAGCCACCGTCGACACCAGCGTCGGGCACCGAGCCGCCGTCGATGGTTCCACCGTCGTCGATGCTCACGCCGCCACCGCCGCCGGTCATCTCGCCTCCGCCACCCCCAGTCATCTCGCCACCGCCGCCGCCCGTCATCTCGCCTCCGCCAGTGCCGCCGCCAGTGCCGCCGCCAGTGCCGCCGCCAGTCATGCCGTCGCCACCGCCGGTGGCACCACCACCACCGCCGGTCGACCCGGCGTCGGTGTTCATGGCGCCGCCCCCCGAGCCCGAAGACTCGAAGCAGCGACCGAGCGAGCAGACTTCATCGCTCGAGCACACGTCGCACATCGCGCCGTTCGCACCGCACGACGCAGTGTCCGTACCCGCCCGGCACACGCCGCTCGAGTCGCAGCAGCCATCGCACGTGGATTCGGAGCATCGCGCCGGGGAACACGCGGCAAGCACGACGACAGACGACATCAAGATGATGAGGCGGAACATCGGCACTGCATACCGAGCACCGCCGCCCCTGCGACTTCCCGAATTCAAGAAGTGCATTCGCGAATTCGAGATGCGCCGCGCCCACGCTTCGAGGGTCGATTCCAGTTCACGTGTGCGTGGCGCGAACGTGCGAGACTTCGCGCTCATGCGCGTGGTGCTGATGTTGCTTCTGCTGTCACTCGGGAGCTGTCGCGAGAACCCCGCCCAGGGCGTGCCTCCGACGGTGCGGGTGCCGGGTGGCGCGCTCGACTTCGGTGTCGTGCGCGTCGGAGAGGCGGCGACCCGCACGCTGCTCATCAACGCGTCGACGGCGGCCAACGTGCAGCTGCGCAGCCTCCGCGTCGACGGAGACCCGACGCTCAGCGTCGACGGCGACGTCACGCAGGTGCCCGCGCTGAGCGACGCGCAGATCGTCGTGCACTTCACACCCGACGCAGAGCGCGAGGTCACAGGCGAGCTCGTCATTCTCAGTGACGACGCGGAACACCCCGAAGTGCGGCTGCCCTTGAAGGGCCGGGGCGCGCTGCCTCGGCTGAGCGTCGAGTTCGTCTGCGCTCCCGACTGCGCGGCGACGCTCGCTGCGAACCTGGTGACGTTCTCGCCGCAACCCCTGGCGCGCCTGCAGCCGCTCGACGTGGCCACGCTGCCAAAGCTGATGCTGCGCTCGACCGGAGACGTCGCCGCAGTCGTGAACTCGCTGCAGCTCTCAGGCGAAGGCTTCAGCTTCGTCGGCAACGGCGTCGTGCCCTCGAGCGGTCTTCGCCTCGAACCGGGAACGTTCGCGTCGGTCCCGCTGCGCTTTCAACCGACGAACGAGACGCAGGTGACGTGGGAGGGCGCGCTGTCGGTGGTGGCTGACACGGCGACGACGACGTTCGAGCTGCGTGGCGCGCTGCGCGACAACCTGCCTCCGGTGGCGTGCGCGAGCATCACGCGTGTCGGTGCTCGCGACGTGAATTGGGGAACGACGACGACGGCTCCACCGCGCGCTGAAGTCACCTTGTCGGCGCTCTCGTCGACGTGCACGAGCGACCCTGAAGACGGCCGCGTGGGCCTGACGTGGCGCTGGTCGCTGACGCAACAACCCGCTGGCAGCGCCGTGACGTTGCTCGACGCCACCACGCCGACGCCCCGACTCAGACCCGTCGTCACCGGCCGCTACACCGCTTCACTCGAGGTGGCCGACATTCAAGGGAACACGTCGACGGCCGACGTCACCTTCGAGGCCGCATTTCAGCAAGCGCTCGTCGCGCAGCTCGACTGGGCCGGCGCGCCGTTGGTCGATCTCGACGTGCACCTCGTGCGGCCCGGCGCGACACCCTTCGATGCCCTCGGCGACGTGAATGGCACCTCGGCGCTCTCGCCTCCCGACGGCGGCTTCGATTGGGGCGCGCGGCTGCAGTTCGACGACACCGGAGACGGCCCGCTCGTCGAGAACGTGTCGCTCGAGGCGTTCACCTGCGACGCGGGCCCCTGCACGTACGGCGTCTTCGTTCACGCGTTCAGAGATCGCCGCGTTCACAGTGCCGCGCCGACCTGTGTGCTCGACGGCGTCTGTCTCGACGGAGCCTCGTGTGCGTGTCTCAACGGCACCACCTGCGTCGCCGACGTCGCGCCCGCAGATGCCGGAGCGCGCGGAGCCGGTCGCTGCCTCCCTGCGACCGACGCCACGGTGCGGCTCTTCTTGAACGGCAGCGCGACGGCGGCGCTCTCGGTGCCACTCACGCTCGGCGCGCCGTGCCAGTTGTTGCACGCAGCCGACGTCACCTGGGCCGACGGAGGCGTTCTCGTCACGCCGCGCAGCCACACGTCACGGTACGGCGTGCGGAGCGCGAACACGCTGCAGTGCGCGCCCGCGTACGTCGAACACCCGCGTTAGTTGCGCATCGCCGAAATCGTGAGCGCGAAGTCGAGCGCCTTGCTGCTCGACGTGGTGCACGTCGACGTCATGCGCCCGTTGGCCACGGCCTGCAGCGTCTTGCCGTCGCGCGTGGCCGACGCGCTGTTGAACAACACCTCATACGTGCAGTCATCGACCGGGGCTGACGTCATCGCGCAGGTCACCGGCGTGGCAAACGACGCCGCCGTGTCTTCGATTTCAGAGGCCGTCAGCGTGCAGGTGAAGACCTTGCCGTCGATGGCGACGGAGACCGCTTCGAAGCGCGCCAGCGAGTCGATGGAGAGCGTGCCGTTGTAGATGTCGGGCTGGCGACCGGTGTTGACGACCGCCGCGCCAGACCACGTGCCCTTCCACTCGCCGACCTCGAGGCGACCCTGACACCCACACAACACTCCGACGGCCAGCATCACTCCGAGCGCACGCATGGCGGCGGGCCGTAACAACCGGGGGTTTGGGGGTCAATTCACGAGCGGCTTGCGCTATGAGCCTTCGCCCATGCGCACCCTTTCCTTCGCCGCCCTCTGCGTCGCGCTCGCCGCGTGCAGCCCTCCCCGCCCGATGGTCGACGCCGGCCCCGACACGAGCTGCGGCATCGACTGCGCCGCTCAAGAAGAGTTCGGCCTCATCATCAACCGCTGCTTCGAGTATTCGACCGACCCCTCGGCCCCTGAAGCGCTGCAGCCGTCGATTGGCGCGTTGGTGAAGAACGTCTTCGAGCTCGAGGGCGGCGTGAAGTCGATCCCCGTCGAGTACAACCACGGCGGGCAGCCGCTCGGCACCGACTACTTCACGTTCGTCGACGGCCAGCTGACGCTGCTGCGCCGCATCGCCGGCAGCTCGTCGGTGACGTACCGCAGCGACACCACCATCACCGGCGTCACCTGGTTGCCCATGGGCGCGGCCGCCGCGCAGAACTTCTCGACCACGCGCGACGCGTTCCTCTCGTCGGACAACTCCGTCACCAGCACCGTGTACCGCGTGACGACCGACGTGCCGACCACCGGCGAAAAGCGCAACCCGGCGATGATCAACTCTGACAACGCCATCAAGCTCATCTTCGGCGAGACGCCGGACCACGGCTCCGACCCGCGCCGCGTCTTCGTGCCCGGCACCGGCTTCACCGTCATCGTCAGCCCCTTCAACCTGCTGGGCAACGCGTCGGCGGTCCCCAACCACCTGCAGCGCATTCGCGACATCGGCTCGGCCGACGCCGGCTCCGAGCCGTGCGGTCTGGGGGTGCCCTGATGAAGCGCGCGAGCCTGGCGCTGGTGCTGCTGCTGGCCGCCTGCAAGACGGCGCCTGAGGTCGTCGCCGCAGCGCCTCCGCCGACGTTGCCGCAGGAAGACTTCAACGTCGTCACGCAGAGCCTGACGTCGGTCGAGGTCAAGTACACCGGCAGCGTGCAGGCCGCCGGTGACGACCTCGTCATCGAGAGGGCCGCGTGGGAATTCGTGGTCGACGGCGCCGTGAAGCGCAGCGGTGAAACGAAGCTCGGCGGCGCGGGCAAGGCCGGCGAGCTGGTGAAGTTCGAGCTCGACGAGAGCCTCGTGTACGTCAAAGACGAAGAAGAGCTGAAGACGATGGACGCGCGCGGCGGCTCGTTGCTGCTCGCGCTGCGCGGCACGCTCTTCATCAAGGCCGGCGCACAGACCTTCGAGGTGCCGTTCGCCAAGTCGCGCGAGGTGCGCACGCCGCGCCTGCCGCACCTCAAGCTCATCGAGTTCGAAGCGGGCCGCTTCAGCGAGGTCGAAGTACAGGCCACCTTCCACCTCGGCGTCGTGAACCCCAACCCGTTTCAGGTCAGCCTCTCGGGCCTCGACTACTCGGTGACCATGGCTGGCAAAGAAGTCTCGAAGGGCACGCTGGGCCTGGGCGACCGCGTCTCTCCCGCGTCGACCGGTGTCTTCGACGTCACCGCGACGCTCAACGAAGAGTCGCACGGCAAGGAAGCCGCGAAGATCGTGAAGAGCCGCGTGGTGCCGTACGTGCTCACCAGCACCCTGCGCGCGCAGCTCTACAGCGAAACGCTCGAGAGCAACGGCGAGATCAAGCTGACCGCCACCAGGTAGCGCATGCATTTCCTGGGGCCTGACCCGAGCCGCTTCCCTCCCGTCGAGGAGACCGACGCCGACGGCATCATCGCCGTCGGTGGAGACTTGAAACCGGAGCGGCTCGAGCAGGCCTACCGCCGCGGAATCTTCCCCTGGTACAGCGAAGGGTTGCCGATTCTCTGGCACTGCCCCGACCCGCGCTTCGTGCTCGAGCCGCACGAGCTGCACGTGCCGAAGTCACTGCGCAAAATGATGAAGCGCGGCGTGTACGAGGTGAAGCTCGACACGGCCTTCGAGGGCGTCATCGACGGCTGCGCGCGCACGCGACGGCCCGGCCAGCGCGGCACGTGGATCACCCGAGACATGCGCAAGGCCTACGTGCGGCTGCACGCGCTGGGCATTGCCCACAGCGCCGAAGCGTGGCTCGACGGGCAGCTGGTGGGCGGGCTCTACGGCGTGTCGCTGGGCCACGTGTTCTACGGCGAGTCGATGTTCGCCAACGCCGACGACGCCTCGAAGGTGGCCTTCGTCACCCTGGTCGAATGGATGCGCCGCTGGGGCGTAGCGCTCGTCGACTGCCAGCAGGAAACGGCGCACCTCGGCCGCTTCGGCGCGACGCCGTGGCCGCGCACCAGGTTCACGCAAGCGCTGGTCGAGCTGACCGCGCACCCCACGCGGCAAGGCAAATGGTCGCTGGAAGAAGGAGCGTCATGAACCCCGAGCTGTACGAAGCCCACGATCGCCTCGAAGACCGCCACTGGTGGTTCGAAGGGCGTCGTCGCGTCATCCGCTCGGTGCTCAAGCGCCACCTGCTGCCGCGCGCGAACCGCCGCATTCTCGACGTGGGCTGCGGCACCGGCGGCATGTTCCCGCTGCTCTCCGAGTTCGGCGACGTGTCCGGCGCCGAGTATTCAGACGACGCGCGTGCCCGCGCGCAGCTCAAGTTCCCCGACAAGCGCATCGAGCGCTGCGTGTTGCCCGATGAATTGCCCGACGGCTCGTGGGACGTGGTGAGCGCCTTCGACGTCATCGAGCACCTCGACGACCCCATCGCGTCGCTGCGCACCATGCGCGCGCGCTTGCCGTTCGACGGTCAGGCCGTCATCACCGTGCCCGCCTTTCAGTTTCTGTGGAGCAAGCACGACGAGGCGAACCACCACAAACGTCGCTACGGCCGCATGCAGCTGGTCTCTCACCTGTCGACGGCGGGCTTCAAGGTGACGTTCGCGAGCTACTTCAACACGCTGCTGTTTCCCGCCGTGGCCGGCGCGCGGGTGCTGGAGCGCCTGTTGCCGAGCCGCTTCGGTGGCGACGGCGCCGACCTCGAAGAAACGACGGAGCCCCTCAACGGGCTTTTGACCAACCTGTTCGGCAGTGAGGCCTTGGCGGTCGGTCGCTCACGGTTGCCCTTCGGCGTGTCGCTCATCGCCGTCGCGCAGCGGGCGTGAGGAGAAACAATGTTCTGTCTCAGAGGCATTCTGGCCGTCTCGCTCGCGATTTCGGGGTGTGCTCCGTCGTACGGCGGGCCCCACTGCACCGCGCTGAGCATCAACACTCCGCTCTCATCAATTCCAGAATTCGACCCCGCATCGGTCTCGATGGCGGCAGACACGCTCTTTAAATATCCAGACAATGTCTTTCTCGCGGGAAGTTCAGACATCGCATGCTGCGCGAGAAGTGAGTCCTTCACGCCGCCTGCGCCTCAATGTGCACAACCCGTTGACTGTGAGGCGTACGTGAAGACGCTCCGCCAGTCAGTGTTGGGTGGCAAGTATCGCAACGAGGTCTGCGGCCCCAACCAGGGCGCGGCCTTGAGCTGTACCGTCGTCATCGACGAAGCCGACCGCATCGTGGGCGTGAAGACCTATTGCTACGACTGACCGTCACTTCTTCTTGAAGTCGGCGGCGACGACCTCGTTGCCGAAGCGCTCGTAGTTCGCGAGCCACGCCGCGGCGTTCATCACGTAGCGGCCGGTGCCCGCTGAGTCCCACTTGTTGGAGAGGCGCGTGAAGCCGCCGTCGACGATGAGGCGCTTGCCTTGCGCTTCGAAGGCCGCCGTCACCAGGTTGCCCGCAGAGCCGTAGATGACCGGCGTCATCGCGCCCGCCGGCTTCACCGTGGCCACCGTGATGCCTTCGTAGATGTTCTCGACGCCCGTCGAGAGCAGGTGGTTGCGCACCACGCCCGGCTTGCCCGCGCCGTCAGAGCGCGCGACGACCTGATCTCCGTAGAGGTTTCCGGTGACGCGCGCGTCGAGCAGCGTCGTCGCCAACGAGTCAGCGTCGGCGTTGCAGGGATCGTTGTCGCCCCACAGGTACACGCCGTGGCCGGCATCGAAGAACGCCTTCACCGCCTGCTGGTGTGCCTTCGAGAGGTGCACCGAGTTGTCGCAGCTGGCGATGACCCAGAACTGGTTCGACTTCGCGAGCGCGGCCTTGAACTCATCGAGGGGCGGCACGTTCTGCATGCGCACCACGTTGAAGCCCTTCTTGCGAATGGCGTCGGCGGCCCGCGAGAAGTCTTGGCGGTAGAGGTCGACCACGAAGACCGTCTGGCCTTCGAAGGCGCCGTCGACGGCGAGGTCGAACTGAGCGCCGGCCGCGTTGCCGTACGAATCTCGCGGCACCTCGTCACGCACCACGCGCGTAACTTCAGCGCCGTTCTTGTCGAGCGACTTCACCCTCTTTTCCTGTGCGGCGGGGGCGTTGGAGCCCGCAAGCGCGTTGTACTGAGCGAAGGCTGAAGCGCTACAACACAGGGTCAACAGAGCGAGGCGGAGGTTCATGCCGCGCTCAAACGGCGGCCAGGCCGTTTCGATCTACCGACACCGACAACAGCGCCGTCGCCTTGCGCAGCGCGTCTCCCGTCCCGGCGAGGAACACGATGTCGCCCACTTCGAAGGGCAGGTGTGGGTCTGGGTGGTCGAGCAGACGCGCGCCGCGCTGCACGGCAATCATCAGCGCGCCGGTGGCCTTGCGGAGCTCGAGCTGCGCCACCGAGCGCCCCACGGCCGCCCCGGCCTCCTCAATCTGCACGCGCTCGAGCTTCAGGTCGGCGAGCACCTGCAGCTCGCCCAGCGTGCGGCGCGGCACCGTCACCTTGCGCTCGGAGGTCTGCGTCGAGTCGCGCGCTTCACGCAGCAACCGGTCGATGACGTTGCGCGGCGTCTCCAGCCAATGCAGCACGCGCACCATCATCTCGAT
This sequence comes from Archangium sp., assembly GCA_035910535.1. Classification (GTDB taxonomy): domain Bacteria; phylum Myxococcota; class Myxococcia; order Myxococcales; family Myxococcaceae; genus Archangium_A. Next base: position 16,373 of record JAMHXF010000034.1, read on the forward strand.
GCCGCCCTCGACTTCTTCGGCCACCACGTCTTGCGCGCCCAGCTCGATCAACCCCGGCTTTTCTTTGAGGTAGCGCGTGCGCAGCATCACCGGCACCTGCGGCGCGACGCGACGCGCGAGGCTCACCACGCGCTGCACGGCCGACGGGTCGTTCATCACCAACACCAACGCGCGCGCCTGACCTACGTGCGCGTGCTCGAGCGCTTCTTGTGACGTCGCGTCGCCGTAATAGACGGTGGCGCCGGTCGCCCGGGCCGAGCGCACCGTGTCGGCGTTCAACTCGAGCGCGATGTACTTCACGCCGCACGCCGTCAACGCGCGCGCCAACAGCTGGCCTGAGACCCCGAAGCCGACCAGCACCACGTGCCCCGACGGCGGCGTCTCGCCCGGCGTCGCGTCAGCCTCGTCGATGGAGCGCGCGCCCAGCAGCTTCACCAGCGGCGCGAGCAGCTTCTCGCCGGCGGTCACGTGCGGCGCCGCGCGCACCAACAGCGGAGTGAGGAACATCGAAAGAATGCCGGCGCTCAACACCGGCGCGAGGCCCTCTGCGTCGACCACGTGGCTCTGCTTGCCGAGCTGCGCGAGCACGAAGCCGAACTCACCGAACTGCGCGAGCCCCACGCCGGCCAGCCACGCCACCCGCGCGGGGAAGCGCATCACCAGCGCGGCCAGCGTCGCCAACGCGCCCTTGCCGAAGATGAAGGCCAGCGTGAGCCCCACCACCAACACCGGGTGCTCCCACAGCACGTGCGTGTCGAAGAGCATGCCCAGCGACACGAAGAAGATGGAGACGAACGCGTCGCGCAGCGGCATCACGTCGCCCATCGCGCGGTGGCCGAACTCGGTGTCGGCGATGGCCATGCCACCCAGAAACGCGCCGAGCGCCAACGACAGCCCGGCGAGCGACGTGAGCCACGCGGTGCCGATGCACAGCGCCAGCACCGCGAGCAGGAACACTTCGCGGCTGCGCGCGCTGTCGACCCAGCGCAGCAGCTTCGGCACCAACAAGCGCGAGACGGCGATGGTGGCGACCACGACCGCTGCGGCCTTGCCCAGCGCGACCGCAATGCTGGTGACGGCGCTGCCTGCATCGCTCCCAGGCACCAGCAACGGCACGATGAGCACCATCGGCACCACGCACAGGTCTTGAAAGATGAGCGTGCCGACGATGAAGCGACCGTGAGGCGCGTCGAGCTCGCGGCGCTCCGTCAGCGCGCGCAGCACGATGGCCGTGCTCGAGAGCGCGAAGACGAAGCCGAAGAAGATGCCGCGGCCCACCGGTTGACCGAACGCCACGGCGCCGCCGGCCACCGCCGCCGTCGTCAACCCGACCTGCAGCACACCGCCCAGCGCGACCTGCTTGAAGATGTCTTTGAGGCGAGAGAGCGAGAACTCGAGGCCGATGGTGAAGAGCAACAACACCACGCCGAGCTCAGCCAACACTTGAATTGCTTCGAGCGACTTCACCAACCCGAGCGCCGCCGGGCCCGCGAGCGCCCCTGCGAACAACAACCCTGCGACTGCCGGCAAGCGCAGTCGCGACAGCACGAGTGTGACGACGACTCCCAGCGCTGCAATCGCAGCGAGCTCATCGAGCAGAGGAATGTGCATCAGGGTGCCCCTGCGTCGGGTTCCGGCAGCTGCAGCTGATCGTCGAGCGCGAAGCGACCCAGCGTGCGGCGCAGCACTTCCCACAGCACCTTGCGGTACTCGAGCAGCGTGACCGGGCCGTCCAACACCAGCCCCGCGCCCACGTAGCGCGCTTTCACGCGGCCCTTCGTCACCGCGCGCAGCCCTTCTTCGACACTCTTGAGCTGCGTCTGCAGCACCTTGTTGTCGAACGTGAGCTCGAGGTGCCGCGCTTCGAACGCGTCGGTCTGAAACAGCGCCAGCAGCGCCTTGCGACACGGCTCGTCATTCACCGTCACTGTCAGCTTCACGTCTTCGATGGGCGTCGCCGTGAAGTCGGGGCACGCCTTCTGCGCGGCTTTGTACGTCGCCTCGTCGGTGACGGGCGGCGTGCCGACGCGCACGCGCCACGCGGCGACTTTTCCGTCAGCGCCCAGCAACACCGTGGTGCGCCCCGGCTTCAGCGCAATCAACAGCAGCTCGTTGGAGTCAGGCTGCCACTCCACCGAGAGCACCTTCGGGTCTTCGACCTCGAACCAGTCGAGGCGCGGCAACTTGATGAACTTCTCCTTGCCTGCCTCCACGTCGTGGATCCAATCGACAGGCCAGGCGTGCGCTGCCGCAGCCTGAACAGCGAGGAAGAGAATGAGGGCGCGGCGCATGGGCGACATGCTGCCACACCACGACAACCCTGCGGAACAGCGAGTGTTTTGGCGCAAACCGGCGAGGTGAGGGGCGCTGCGCTAGAAGGTGTTCCGTATGCCGACGTGGGGCCTGTGGACGATTCTGTGTGTGCTGCTGCTGGTGCGCGGGCTCTTCGCCGCCATGGAGGCCGCGCTGCAGGGCATGTCGGACGAGCGCATCAAGGAGCTCGCGAAAGAGGGCTCGTACCGGGCGCAGCGGCTCATGCAGCTCCGCGCAGACCCCGAAGCGACCGCCGCGTCGATTCGTTCGGCGCTCGTGCTCTCGGGCTTCACGGCGGTGGGCGTAGGCAGCCTCGTGATTCCCCGCATCATCGACGTGCCGCTCGCGGTGCTGGTGACGTCTGACTGGCAGGTCTGGGTCAGCCCGCTGTCGTCGGCGCTGCTGGTGGCGTTGATGGCGACGCTCGTCGACATCGTCTTCCGTTCGGCCGCGCTGCATAAGCCCGAGAACTGGGCGCTGATGCTCTCGCGCCTGGTGACCGTCGCCGTCACCCTGCTCTCGCCCATGGTGAAGCTACTGGTGGCGCCCATGAACCTGCTGCTCAAGCCCTTCGGCGCCAAGGTCAGCTTCGCGCCGCCGCCGCCGCCGCTCGAGGAGCTCGAGAAGCAGCTCATTCGTCAGGCACAGAATGAAGAGGTCGACCGCGGCGCGCCGCAGCTCATCCGCTCCATCTTCGAGCTCAACGAGAAGACGTGCCGCGACGTGATGGTGCCGCGCACCGAGGTCGTCACGCTGTCCATGGAGACGCCGGTCGACGACATTCTTCAGCTCGTCGCCGAAGAGAACCACTCGCGCATCCCCGTCTACAAAGACGACGTCGATCACGTGGCCGGCATCCTCCACGTGCGCGACATCGTGCCCATGCTGCAGAACCCGGAGCTGATCATCCTCTCCGACTTGCTGCGGCCGGCCGTCTACGTGCCGTGGGTCAAGCCCATCGGCGACTTGCTGCGTGAAATGCAGAAGCAGCGCATTCACATGGCGGTGGTGGTCGACGAGTACGGCGGCTTCTCGGGCATCGTGACGCTCGAAGACATCTTGCGGGAGATCGTCGGCGACATCCGCGACGAGTTCGATGAAGAGGTGCGCGCGTTCGAAAAGCAGGCTGACGACTCGTTCCTCGTCGACGCCATGCTCGCCGTGCAGGACTTCTCTCGCGCCTTCGACTTCAAGTTCCCCGACGGAGACTTCGAGACGCTCGGCGGCTTCCTCTCGCACCGCGCCGGCGCAATCCCCGAAGTGGGAGATCGCACTCAAGAGAACGGGTGGACCTTCATCGTGCACTCGAAAGAAGGCCCGAAGCTCGAGCGCGTGCGCGTGGTCAAGCCCAAGGTCGTCGCCAACGAGAAGCGCCGGCCGAGCTACGACGGCCTGCAGGTCGTCAAAGCCTGAATCACGACATGGCGCGACGGTACGCCGGGCGCGCCTTGAGCCGCTCGATGTACGCGCTGAGGTTCGGCGCCTCGGTCACCAGGCCCATGGCGTTGGCCCAGATCAACACCGAGCCCACCACCACGTCGGCGGCCGAGAACAGGTCGCCGATGATGAAGTCATTGGCCGAACAGCGCCGCTCCAGAGGGCGAATCGCGAGCGAGAACTTGTCTTTGGCGAGCGTGGCCTCAGGCGTGCCCTTGAGCCGCGCGTAGTCGATGCACGGCGGCTCGAGCTCCGTCATCGCGAAGAAGAGCCACTGGTAGGCCTGCGCGCGCGCGTGCGAGCCCGGCGCGCCGATGAGCTGCTGCTCCGGGTGCAAGTCCGCCAGGTGCAGCACGATGGCCGCCGACTCGAAGATGCTGCCGTCGCGCGTCTCCAACACCGGCACGTGCTGCAGCGGGTGGCGCGCGCTGTGCTCGTCGGTCTGCGTGTCGCCCTTCGCGGGGTCGAGCCGAATGAGCTCGTAGGGCGCCTCGAGTTCTTCCAGCAACCAACGCGGTCGCGTCGAGCGCGTGCGGGGAACGAAGTAGAGCTTCATGTGCGGTTCTCCTCACTCCATGGGGGAGCTCAGCTGCGGCTGCCCCTGCATCTGCACTTCTCGCAGCTCGCGAAACGTCAGCCGCGCGTCGGGGTCACCAAAGTCGACCTGGCCACGCAGCAACACGTCGACGCGGCCTTCGCCTTCACGCCACACCAGGTGCCGCGCGCTCAACGGCGTACTCACGCGACAGGTGTCGTTCTTCACCACGACGGCGCCGTCCATGCCTGCGGCGAGCCGGGCGCCACCCAGCAACAGCTCCCAGGTCACGAAGCGCGGCGCACCGGCCCCCGGCGGCAACTGCAGCTCGAACGAGAGCGCGCCGGTGTCGCGAGAGGCGAACTCCACCGAGAGCTGCGTGACGCGCGCCGGCTCTCGCTGCGGGAGCAACGGGCGCGCGGCGCACCCCAACACCGACACCGCCACGAGGGCGAACGCGGCGCGCACGACTCAGCCTCCGAGCAACGGCTTGAGCGCGTCGACGCTCACCGGCCAGCCGTTTCGCTTCGCGAGAATCTCCAGCACGCGAACGAACTCGCTGGCCGACTGAAACCGCTGCGCGCGGTCGGGCTGCAACGCCTTGCGCGCGATGGCCACGGCCATTTCGGGCACGTCGGGGTTGAAGCGCGTCACCGGAGGCACGCGGCAGTCGCGCACCTTGTGCATCATCTCCATCTCGGAGTTGCCGGCGAACAGGCGCTGGCCCGACAACAGCTCCCAGAAGATGACGCCCGCCGCGAACAGGTCAGCGCGGTGGTCGACGGCCTGACCCAGCACCGCTTCGGGCGCCATGTACGAAATGGTGCCGCGCAGCGCGCCGGAGTCACCGCGCATGACGCCTTCGACTTCAGCCACGCCGAAGTCGGTCAGCTTCACGTCACCCTGCACCGACAAAAGAATGTTCGCGGGGTTCACGTCGCGGTGGACGATGGTGGCGCCGTTCTCTCCGACCTTCGCGCGGTGGATGTAGTCGAGCGCCTTGAGCAGACAGATGGTGATGTACGCCGCCGCCGAGCCGGGCATCGCGGCGCCGGCCTGCCGAAAGGCGTCCTGCATGTACGAGAGCGTGCGGCCGCTCACGAGCTCCTGCACCATCAAGTAGTCCATGCCCGCTTTGAAGCAGCGGAAGGTGCGCACGATGTTGCTGTGGCGCAGCCGCACGGTCAGCTTGGCTTCGTCGACGAACTGCTTCACCCACGCGGCGTCGTTTCGGTAGCTCGGCAACAGCCGCTTGATGACGATGTCGTCAGGCTCGCCGGGGCTCTTCTGCGTCGTGGTGCGTGCGCGGGCTTGGTAGACCTCAGCCATCCCGCCGACCGCGAGACGACCTACGAGTTGGTAGCCACCGAGTTCTGTTTCCTGCGCCACGTCGGCCGAAAACGTACGCCAAGCGCGCGACGAAGCGCCGGAAAAAATCAGCGCGCGTAGAGCGACTCGTACGCCTCCGCCGCCTGGTCCCACCCGAAGTTCTGGGTCATGCCGCGCCGCTGCACCGCCGCGTACCGGGGGGCGTCCCGGTACAACGCCACGGCGCGAACCAGCGCCTCGTAGAGCGCTTCGGGGCTCGGCTGGCTGAAGACGACGCCCGTGCCGTCATCGCGAGAAATATCCACCACGGTGTCTTTGAGACCGCCGACGCCGTGCACCACGGGAATCGCGCCGTAGAGCAACGAATACATCTGGTTGAGGCCGCAGGGCTCGAAGCGCGAGGGCATGAGGAAGAAGTCGACGCCCGCCTCGATGCGATGCGCGAGCGACTCGTCGAAGCCGAGCCGAACATGCAGCCGCTTCGGGTACCGGGCCGCGAGCGTCTTCCACGCGTTCTGCAGTGACTCTTCGCCGCTGCCCAACACCACCGCCGACACGCCCTGCTCCAACAAGCGCGGCAGCGCGGCGTGCAGCAGGTCGGCGCCCTTCTGGCCCGCCATGCGCGAGATGACGCCGAACAGCGGCATGCCCGGCACCGGCGCGTCGAGGCGACACGACGCGAGCAGCTCGCTGCGACACCGTTCACGCGGCGTGACGTCGTTGGAGGTATAGCGCGCGGGCAGAAACACGTCGGTAGCCGGGTTCCACGCTTCGGTGTCGACGCCGTTCAAGATGCCGTGCAGCGACGCCCTGCGATGCGCGAGCAGCCCTTCGAGGCCCACGCCGAAGTGCTTCGTCTGAATCTCTTTCGCGTACTGCGGCGAGACGGTGGTGATGGTCTGCGCCGAGACGAGCGCCGACTTCATGAACGAGAGCTGGTCGTAGAACTCCACGCCTTCCGGCGAAAAGAGCGACCACGGAATGCCGAGGCTCTCGAGCTCACGTTTGGGCGCGATGCCCTGGTACGCGAGGTTGTGAATGGTGAAGACGCGCTTCGCCTTGCCCAACGCGGTGTGCGCGTAGCCGGTGCGCAGCGCGAGCAACGACAAGCCCGTAGGCCAGTCGTTGGCGTGCACCACGTCGGCCGCGAAGCCGTCGCGCTGCGCCGTCGACAACGCTGCCATCGAGAACAACGTGAAGCGCCGCGCGTCGTCGCCATGGCCGTAGATGCCCGGGCGGTCGAAGGCCTGCGGGCACTCGATGAACACCCAGTCGACGTCGCCGGGCGCGCGCCACGTCTGCACCTCGTACGAGCCGAATGGAAAGTCGAGCTTCACGGACGCGCCGAAGCGCTGCAACGAGCCGCGAGACACCGACTGGTAGAGCGGGCTCACCACGCGCACCGAATGCCCACGCTTCGCCAGCGCCGGAGGCAAGGCCCCCGCGACGTCTCCCAGGCCCCCGGTCTTCGAGAAAGGAGCGACTTCCGAGCTCAAGAAAAGGACGCGCATCGGCAACCCCGCGCTTCTTACTCTTGTCAGTTTCGAAGACGGAGCTTCCCGTTGCGCGGCGACGGTCTAATCTCAACCTCCCATGGACAAGAGGTTCGACGACATCGTCGTGCCGTTGACCAACCCCAGCGGCGTGCCGTTTGTGAGCGTTGATCTTGCGAAGCCATGCGGCGCGCACATGAAGGGCTTCGCGCTGCTGCACCTGCTCAACATCATGGAAGGCATCGACCCTTCGCTGCCCGACGAGTGGCGCCGCTTGTTGCCCGAAAAGCAGCGCGCCAGCATCGAACGTCGCGCGCTCACCTCGAGCGCCTGGGTGCCGATGGAGTTCTATTTTCACGGCGTGGCCTGGCTCGCGACCCGCCTGGGCAGCTTTCCCCGCGGCGCGGTGCACATCGGATTTCAGACGGCGTCGCAAGACATCGGCGCGTTCTTCCGCTTCGTGATGTCGATGGCCTCACCGGCGACGGTGCTGATGCTGTCAGGGCGCTTCTGGCGCAGCTATTTCGACCAGAGCACCATGCAGTCGACGCTCGTCGGCAACGATGGCGCCGTATGTGAGGTGCGCGACTGGCCGCTGCGCGACGAAGCCTCGGCACACGAAATGGCCGGCAGCCTCGTGGCGTGGATCGAAGCGAGCCGCGCGAAAGAAGTGCGCGTCACCCGGCTGGAGGTCACCGCGCCGGGACACTTCACGTTCGCGGTGCGTTGGCGCTGAGGTGGAGTTAGACGGCGGTCATGAGCCCCGTCGCGTGGAAAGAGCCCTTCAGCCGCTTCGCCGAACTGTACGAAGAAGTGCGTCGCATCGTGCCGCGTGACCCGAACGCAGTGTCGCTCGCCACCGTCGACGCCAGCGGCAAGCCGAGCGTGCGCATGGTGCTGATGAAAGACTTCGATGAGCGCGGCTTCGTTTTCTACACGAATACGCACTCGGCGAAGGGCACGGCGCTCAACGCCACGCACGCGGCAGCGCTCAACTTCTACTGGCCGGCGCTCGAGCAGCAGGTGCGCATCGAAGGCGCGACGTCGTCAGTCACCGACGCCGAAGCCGACGCCTACTTCGCGACGCGCGCGCGGGCCTCGCAGCTCGGCGCGTGGGCGTCTGACCAATCAAAGCGGCTCACCAACCGCGAAGAGCTCGAAAAACGGCTCGCCGACTACACCGCGAAGTTTGACGGCGCCGAGGTGCCGCGCCCTCCGCACTGGAGCGGCTTTCGACTCGCGCCCGAGCGCATCGAGTTCTGGAAGGCGCACGAGTACCGCCTGCACTGGCGCGAGCAGTACGTGAAGTCAGGCGCCAGCTGGGCGCACGACTGGCTCAACCCCTGACGTCACCACGAGCCGCTCGAGCCGCTGCCTGAGCTGCTGCCGCCACCGAAGCTGCTCGACGACGAAGAGGACGATGACGACGACGAGCTGCGGGTGATGCGCGGCGTGCTGCGCGTGTAGCTGTTGCGCCAGCTGCAGTGCGAGCACTTCTGGTCGACGCGAACTTCGCCTTCTGAGTACTCGGTGGCGTGGCGCAGCGTCGTCGAGTCGCTCTCCATCGCGCGCGTGTGACACGCGGAGCAGCGCGAGTAGCGGCTGAAGAACGCCTTGTAGTCGAGCACCAGTACACCCTGACAACGACCGCATTGCCACACGTCGTAGTCGATGGACTTGAGGCGCTCCTCGGTGAGCTGCGCCGCGTTCAGGTGCGCGTCGTCTTGCTGCTCGTCGAGGCGCTGCATGGGCACGTTGCACTTCTCGCACTCGCGCGCTCGGTTGCGGTTCCACCGACGGAACAAGGCGAGCAGCGCCACGAAGAAGCCGCCGCCTGCCAGCGACAGCTTGCCCTTGTGCTCGTCGACGCCCTCGGCCAGCACCATGCTCATGGGGCGCGGAGGAACGCCGGTGGTGAGCGCCTGCTGCGAGAAGCGCTGCGCTTCGACGAGCGCCGCGACCCGGTCGGAGATCGCGTCGCGCTCGAGCTCGGCCTGTGCGCGCTCGAGCTGCATTCGTTCCCAACCGCCGGACACGCGCGCCTCCGGGAGCCAGATGCGCGCAGCACGAGAGCCCACGTCGAGCGTGATGATCGACAGCGGGAGCTTCGAGAGCGGCTCGACCTGCGCGACGAGCCGTCGACTCAGCTCGTTGATGGTCGGGTGCGGCAGCGAGCTCTCGTACACGAGGAAGAAGATGCGGCCCTGGTTCGACGAGTAGACATCACTGGCGGCGACGTCGAGCTGCGCACGTTGTGAGGCCGTGAGCGCGTCGGAGAGGTCGACCACCCACGTGCGCGGGCTGCGCTCGGGGAACGCCTTGTCTCCGCGGGCGTACGCGTCGAGCGCGTCGTCGACCTGCGGCGTGTCGACCATGGGCGTGAGGTAGCTGTCAGGCCCGACGCCCGTGTTGTCAGCCTCGTGCGGCGCGGCAGGCTTGCCCGACGCGCGTCGCAGCAACCCGTCGAGCGCGCGCGCAGCCGACAGCAACGCGGCGTCCAGCTCGCCGCGCTTCATGTTCACCACGACGTCGTGCTGCATGACCACGTCGGTCTGCCACGTGGCGAGCTTCGAGCCGTCTCCGAGGATGATCTCCGCCTTGCGATCGTCGACGACCACCATCAACAACACGCCGTCGTTCGCCTGGTAGTGGCCCACGCCCCACGAGTTGAAGACGCCGGTGCCGAAGTCACGCGGGTTCACGCCGCTGGTGCTGCCGATGACGAGCACGCCGAGCTGGCCCGCGCCCGACGCGTCGAGCGCGTCAGCGATTGAATCGAGCTCGCCGAGCGTGGACGAAGCGACGCGACCCGTGCGGTCGACCACCCATTGCCCGCGCGGCGGCGGCGGGAGGTCCCACGCGGCGGCGAGCGACGACGTTCCAACCAGCACAGCGAGCACCGCCAGCAAGGAGCGCATGACGCGCGAGCCAAGCAGATTTCACCAGGAGCCGCTCGAACCGCTTCCGCTCGAGTCACCACCTCCGAAGCTCGAGTCGCTGCTCGACGAGCTCGAGTCTGAAATCGACAGCGTGGTGACGTCCCACGCATGCACGTAGGTGCAATGCGAGCAGCGCTCTTCGAGTCGCTTGAGCCCTGCGGTGTGCAGCTCCGGCTTGGTGATCTCGCTCTCGGTGGTGATGTTCGTCTTCGCGTTGCACCGGGGGCAGTGCTTCACGGACGTCGAGAGCCCGGCCCACGACAGCACCATCGCGTCGGAGCAGGTGCCGCACCACCACACGTCGTATTCGACCGACTTCGCCGTCTCTTCGGCCTGCTGTCGCGCGTTCAGGTGCGCGTCTTCTTCGGCCTCCGTGAGCAACCGGCGCGGCTGTCGGCAGCGCACGCAGCTGCGCACGCGTCGTCGGTTCCACCGCAGAAGCCAGAACACGATCACGACGGGCGCGACGACGAGCCCGCACAGGCCGGGGCACAACAACGCGCTCGCGGTCTCACGCACCACGTCTGCCCATGACCGCGGCGGGTAGCCGTCCCGCTTGATGGTGGCGACGAAGGCCAATGCGTCGTGAAGCCCGGCATTCGGGTCGGGTGCCTGGGCCAGTCGTTCGCCAGCCTCGAGCACGACGCGCGCCTGCCAATCATCGACGGGCCTCGGCTCGAACCTGATTCCCGCTACGCGAGCGCCGACGTCGAGCCCGACGACCGTCGTCAAGCCGAGCTGTGCGCCGAACGCGTCGAGCATTGCGGCGAGGGTCGGTGCGCGGTGCGCGCTGCGAATGACGAGCACCGCACACGGCCCAGCGTCACAGCTGAACGCGCGCTGCTGATCTTCCGTGAGTGCGTCGGCGAGATCGCACGCCGCTCCGCTCATGTGGAACTCGGCGCCGCGCACGTAGGCCTGCAGCGCCTCGTCGACGTCAACGAAGCGATGGAGCTCGGCCAACGCCCTCGCAGTTTCGAGGAGCGCAGTGTCGAGCGCCCCCTGCTTCATGTTCGGCACGAGCGCTCGCGCCATCACCTCATCGGTCTGCGATGGGCTCAACGCACTGCCGCGCCCCAGCACAATTTCGGCTTTGCGATCACCCAAGGCGACCATCAGCAGCGTGCCGTCGTTGGTGTCGCGACGACCGACTCCCCAATGATTGAACACGTTCATCGCGAACGTGCGCGGCACCGCGCCCTCGACGCTGTCGACGACCAGCACCCCGAGTTGCCCCAGGCCGTCTGCGTCGAGCGAAGATGCGATGTCGTTGAGCGCGCGCAACGTCTCCGGTCGAACGGCACCGGTCTGGTCCACCACCCATTCACCCTTCGGAGGCGGCGCGATGTCACTCGCGGCCGCCAACGCCACCACCAGAACGGAGATCAACATCAGAGTGCTTTCACGGCCTCGAGCACGTCGTCGACGTGGCCCTTGACCTTCACTTTGGGCCACACCTTCGCGACCTTGCCGTCGGCGCCGATGAGGAACGTGCTGCGAATGATGCCCATGAACTTCTTGCCGTAGAGCGTCTTCTCGCCCCACGCGCCGTACTTCTCGGCGATGGCGTGCTCCGTGTCAGCGAGCAACGTGAAGGGCAGCTCGTGCTTGGTCGCGAACTTCGTGTGACGCGCTTCAGAGTCAGGAGAGACGCCGATGACGATCGCGCCGGCCTTCTCGAGCGCCTTGTGTTGATCGCGGAAGTCGCAGGCCTCGGTCGTACAGCCGGGCGTGTCGTCCTTCGGGTAGAAATACAGAACCACGGCGTGCCCCGCGAAGTCCGAGAGCTTCACGAGGTTGCCGTCTTGATTCTTGAGTGAGAACGCCGGGGCCTTCTTGCCTGCTTCGATCATTCGCAGACGCGTAGCACGACCGTTCAACACGCCCGAGCGACCATTCAGCGGCTTCGGGGTCGACTTGCCGTGAGGCCGTGACACGCTCCGCGACGTGCTGGCCGTGCCCGAGACCTCCATCGTTCGCGCGACGTGGAAAGCGCTGCTCCACCCGCGCCGGTTGTTGCCGATTCTCGTGGTGTGCGCGCCGCTCATCGTGGCGCAGGCGAGCTGGAGCGTCGACCGGCTCGCGCTGCCGCTCGGCGTGCTGATGTGCCTGAGCTTCATCTTCATCGCGCCGGTCAGCTACCGGGTGCTGTTCCCCGACGGCCTCGACCTCTCGCACGGCGCGGTGCGGCTCGTGCTCTACGTGCTCGTCGGGTGCGGCGTGATTTTGAGCGTGGGCGCGGGCGTGCCCAAGGTGCTGGGCATCGGCTACACGTTTCTGACCGAGCGCACGTCGCTGCTGGTCATCACCGCGTTATTTCTGGTGGGTGGTTGGGGCCTGGGGCGCGACGTCGGCTACGAGCAACGCGTGAAGCGGCTGATGCTCGAGGCCGAGCGCGCGCAGCTGCTGGCGCTCAAGGCGCACCTCGACCCGCACTTCTTGTTCAACACGCTCAACGCCATCGCCGAGTGGTGCCGCATCGACGGTGAGGTCGCGGAGGCCGCGGTGCTGCGCTTGAGCGGCATGCTGCGCGCGGTGCTCGATGGGGTGAAGGCGCCCACGTGGTCGCTTTCGCGTGAGCTCGAGGTGGTCGACGAGCTGTTCGCGCTGCACCTGCTGCGCGACAAGTCGCTGTTCACGTTGAGCAAGCAGGTGCCGCCGTCAACTTCGAGCGTGCAGGTGCCGCCCATGTGTCTGGTGTCGCTCGCCGAGAACGCGGTGAAGCACGGGCCGAGCGCAGGGCACCGCGGCGAAGTCACGTTGACGGTGACCGAAGACGCGCACGACGTCATCGTCACGCTCGAGAACCCCGGGCCGTACAAAGGGCCCCGCGAAGGGAGTCAGGGCCTGCCGACGTTGCGACGCCAGCTCGAGCTCACGTGGGGCCGTCGCGCGTCGTTGAACGTCGAGAGCGCCGGCGCTGACCGCACCCGCGCTGAACTCCGCATTCCCAGGAGCACGTCGTGAAAGTTCTCATCGCCGATGACGAGCAGTTGGCCCGTTCCCGCCTGCGCCGCTTGTTGAGCGCCATGGAGGGCGTGGAGATCGCAGGCGAAGCGACGACCGGCGACGAGGTGCTCGCGTACGTGAAGAAGAACGAGGTCGACGTGGTGCTGCTCGACATTCAAATGCCGAAGCTCACCGGCACTGAAGCCGTCGCGCTGTGGCCGCCGAACGGGCCGATGGTCATCTTCTGCACGGCGCACGCAGAGCACGCGGTGTCGGCCTTCGAGGCGGGCGTCGTCGACTATCTGCTCAAACCGATTGAGCCCGCGCGCCTCGCGAAGGCGCTGGCCCGCGCGCTCGAGCAGCGCCCGAAGTTCTCGAGCGCCGTGAAGCACAGCCAGCTGTCGCGACTGGCCATCACCACGCGGCAAGGGGTGGTGCTCGTCGACCCGACGCACGTGACGCACGCGACGCTCGAAGACGAGCTGGTCACGGTCTTCACCAGAGACGCGCAGCACCTGACCGACTTCACGCTGCAGGAGCTTCACGAGCGGTTGCCGTCGTTCGAGCGCGTTCATCGTCGCGCGTTGTTGAACCTCGAGGCGGTGGCGCGGCTCGACCCCCTCGAGACCGGTGGCTACACCGCGCGCACGCACGCAGGTCACGCTGTGGAGATTTCACGGCAGGCCGCGCGAGAGCTGCGAAAGAAGCTGGGCCTGCGCAAAGCCGACGACGAATAGCTACTTCACGTCGCGCCACCACGGCGTCGCGCCCTCGAGCTGCGAGGGCTCGACCACCAGCCCCAGCTTCGGCGTGATGACGCGCAGCTTCTGCTCGTCGGCCAGCTTCACGAGCGTCTCGGCCGGGTCGTCCCACGCGTGGAGCGCGAGGTTGAACGTGCCCCAATGCACCGGCAGCAAGGTACCTCCGCCGAGCATCTGAAACGCCTTGAGCGCGTTCTCGGGGCCGAGGTGAATCGCGCCCCAGCTCGGGTGAAACGCGCCGACCTCGAGCATCACGAGATCGAAAGGGCCGTGCTTCGCCGCCGTCTCGCGAAACTGCTCCGTCAGCCCCGTGTCGCCCGAGAAGAAGACCTTGTGGCGATCGCCCTGAATCACCCACGACGACCACAACGTCGTGTTGCGGTCGGTCACGCCGCGCCCCGAGAAGTGCTGACACGGGGTCGCCGTGAAGCGCAGCCCGCGCACCTCACGCGACTCATTCCAGTCGAGCTCGTGAACGCGCTCCGCCGCGACGCCCATGCGCTCGAGGTGCGCGCCGACGCCGAGCGACGTGACGATGGGTACGTCGGGCATCTTCGCGAGCGCCGCCATCGTGGTCGCGCAGAGGTGATCGTAGTGATCGTGCGACAACAAGACCGCGTCGAGCTTCGGCAGCTCGTCGAGCGACGCCGGCACCTGATGAAACCGCCTCGGCCCCGCGAACTTCAGCGGCGACGCGCGCTCGCCGAACACCGGGTCGGTCAACACGCGGTGCCCGTCGACCTCCAGCAACACGGTGCTGTGCCCGAGCCACGTCGTGCGCAGCCCGGAGCTCACCGGCTTCGTCCACGCCTCGTGCGGGCGCTCCATGGGCAACGGGCCGGGCGGCTGGCGTTGGTTGCCGCCGAAGAAATACTCGCCGAGGAGCGGCAGCGGGTTGCCCTGAAGACCGGGCCCCAGCCCTGTCGGGTTGCGAAACGTGCGGCCATCGAACTGCTTCGACGCGCGCACCCGTTCGAGACGAAGGCTCATGCGCCCGACGCTGCCAGAAAACTCAGATGGCTGTCTTGCCCGGTCGGGGCACGCGCTGCACCAGCGCTTTGAACTCCGGCGAGTCGACGCGCATCAGCATCACCTTGAGCTCGATGTCGTCGTCGAGCACCACGCGGCGCTCTTCGCCGTGCAGCAGGCCCACGTGCCCCAGGCGTCGCCCGCTCGGCAGCTCGAGGTCGAGCTTCACGCCGTAGCCCTGACCTTCTTCACGCGGCGTCAAGACGAGCCGGTAGTCGGCCAGCGGCGCGTTCGGCTGCCGACGCTCGACGGTGATGTTCTTCCCTTCGAAGCCCATCACCTTGGGCCGCGCCACGGTGTGCCCGTGCTGCTGCACTTCGACCGCGAGGTAGAGCGCTTCTGGCGCGCGCGTAGCCTGCGCCTGCGAAGCACAACCTACCGAGACGACGAGGGTGGCGAGGCTCAGCAGGAAGAAGCGGCGGCGCATGAACGTTCCCCTGCTGCAACATGAAGACCGAGCCCCTGCCCCTGAGATTCCGACGCGTTGGCGGCCTGAAAACCGGCGCCGAGGTGACAACAGCGGCCCGGCCAACGCAGGGGTGAGTGACATCGTGTCAACACGACGACGCGGGCATGGGTCGATTGCATGAAGGTCTCCTGAAGGAGCGACGAACAGCGCAGATCATTTCTCATTCCCGCGGTGACAAGGTGCGGCGTAATGACCCCTGCCGAGCTGCGCACGAGTGAGTTCCCCATGCTCCGTGAGACGACGTGGCTGAACGCCGCCGCGTCTTCACCGACGCCCCGCTCTGCCTACGTCGCCATGGAGGGGTTTCTCCGCGAGACGATGGAGAAAGGCGACACGCGCTACCCGGCCTGGGCGCGCATGAAAGACACGGTTCGCGAGCGCTTCGCCCGCTTCATCAACGCGACGCCGCAGGAGGTCGCGTTCACGCAGAGCACCAGCTTCGGGTTTCACGTCATCGCGCAGCTGCTCAAGGCGCGCGGCATCGAAGAGGTCCTCACGTTGGACGCGGAGTTTCCCAGCACCACCTTGCCGCTGCTCTACGACGGGCTGCGCGTGCGGGCCGTGAAGCAGCGCGCAGACGGCACCTGGTCGATGAACGAGCTCGAGGCGGCGCTCACGGCGAAGACCGGGGCCATCGCGGTGTCAGCCGTTCAATACGCGAGCGGGTTCCGCATCGACCTCGCTGCCGTCTCGGCGCTGTGTCGCAGCCGCGGGCTCGCCTTCATCATCAACGCAGCGCAGGGCCTCGGGCACGTGCCGCTCGACGTGAAGGCGCTCGGCGCTGACTTCATGGCCGGCACCAGTCACAAGTGGCTGGCCGCGGGCTTCGGCACCGGCACGCTCTTCATCGCGCAGAAGTGGCTCGACGAGGCGCGGCTGCCTTTCGGCGGCTGGCTCTCGGTGAAGCCCGAAGAGCAGTTCCTCCCGTGGATTCATGCGCAGCGCACCGACGAAACCGACCGCGCATTCACGGCGACTGGCACCCGGTTCCGCCGCGAAGCCTCTGCGCTCGAAGCGGGCGCCGGCGCGTGGGTCGGGCTGTACGCGCTCGACGCGGCGCTCGCGCTGCACGAGTCAGTCGGCGTCGCCACCACGCTGCAACACAACATCGCGCTTCAACTGAAGCTGCGTGCTCAACTGCGCGCGCTGGGCTTCACGCCCACGACTCCCGACGACCCCGCGACGCTCTCGGGCATCTGCGTGATTCCGGTGCAGGGCCCGCCCCTCGACACCGTGCGCGCGCTGCTGCGTGAAGCCAACATCGCGACCACCGCCCGCGGTGGAGGCCTGCGCGTTTCGACGCACGTCTTCAATGACGAAGGCGACCTCGAGCGGCTCACCGCCGCGCTCCAGCAACTCGGTGTGCGACCTGGCGACCGGCTGGCATAAACAGCCCACACCGATGGACCGCACCGAACGACTGCTCGACCTCGTGGCGCTCTTCCTCGACGCGAAGCGCCCCGTGAGCCTCGACGACATTCGAGATTCTTTCCCCGACGAGTACGCCGGCGCACCCGAGAGCTCGCAGCGAAAATGGGAGCGCGACAAGGCCGAGCTGGTCGAGCTCGGGCTGCCCATCACCTTCGTGCTGGAGACCGACGAGCGACCCGCCGGCTACGTGATGGACAAAGACGCGTACTACCTGCCCGAGGTGGGCTTGAGCCCCGAAGAGCTCGCGGTGCTCTACGCGGCGGGCTCGGCGGTGCTGGCGTCGGGCGCGTTCCCCGGCCGGCAAGACCTCGCGCACGCGCTGCGCAAAGTCGGCTTCTTCGCCGACGGCCCGCTGCCCGCGCCCAACGTGCGCCTCGAGCTCGGCGGCGTGGCCGACGCGAAGGAGCTGCCCGCGCGCCTCGACCTGCTGTGGGACGCCATCAACGCGCGCAAGAGCATCGAGCTCGACTACTTCTCACCTCACGGCAAGGGCCAGACGACGCGCAAGGTGAACCCCTACGGCCTCGCGCTGCGCCGCGGCGTGTGGAACCTCGTCGGCTGGTGCCACCTGAGAGAGAGCCTGCGCACGTTCCACGTGCACCGCATTCGCCGGCTCACGCCCAACACGAAGAGCCCGCGCCTGCCCGACTTCGAGGTGCCCGCCGATTTTCACGTCGACGCGTGGGTCGCGAGCTGGCCATGGCAACACCAGCTGCACGCCGCCATCGACGTCTCCATCACGCTCGAAGGCGAGCTCGCGCCGTTGGCCGAGCAGCTCTTTCCGGTGACCGCGACGAGGGAAGGCAGCGTCGCGAAGCTCGTGGTGCGCGCGACCGACCTCGACGGCCTCGTCACCTACGTGCTCTCGCTCGGCGCGGGGGCGCGCGTCACCGGGCCTGACGACGCCGTGCAGCGGGCCCACGCGCTCGCGCAGCGCGTGCTCGACGCCCACAGCGAGGTGAGCCCATGAGCACGTCCGTCGACGGTGGCCGCACGCAGGCCTACGAGCGCCTTCGCCGCCTGCTCTTCCTCGTGCCGTTCGTCTCACGCAAGCAGGGCCAGAGCGTCGACGAGGTCGCGAAGGCGGTCGGCGTCACGCGCGCCGAGCTGCTCAACGAGCTCGAGCTGCTCACGTTCGTCGGCCGCCCGCCGTTTCAACCCGGCGACTACATCGACGTGTACGTCGAAGATGATCGCGTCTTCGTCGACCTGAACCAGCGGCTCTCGGCGCCTCCACGGTTGACCGCCGCCGAAGGTGTCGCGCTCGCGGCCGCTGCGGCGCTGCTCAAGCCGGCCGCCGGTGGCGCGCTCGCGGCCGCGCTGTCGCGACTCGAGAAAGTGCTGCCGCCTCACGCCGCCACCCGCTCCCGCGACATGGCCCGGCAGCTCGACGTCGCGCCTGAAGCGCCCGACGCGGTGTCGGTGCTGTCACAGGCCATCATCGAGCACCGTGAAGTCGAGCTCGACTACGTCGCCCTGAGCCGGGGCGCCAAAGAGCACCGCCGCGTGCAACCGTGGGAGCTCTTCAGCCATCGCGGCCAGTGGTACCTCTCTGCGTTCTGTTTGACACGTGTCGGCGCGCGGCTCTTCCGCGTCGACCGGCTCGAAGGCCTCACGCTGACTGAAACGCGCTTCACGCCGCCCGAAGAACCGGCGCACACGCGGCCGGGCGAAGGCGACATCGAGCGCCCGGTGAAGGTACGGTTTTCCCCCGAGTTGGCGCGCTGGCAGAAGGAGCGCTTCGGCGACGGTGCGGAGCTTCAAGGTGACGGAAGTCTGGTGGTCACGGTGCCGGGTGATTCGGAGCGCTGGTTGACGCGCTGGGTGTTGTCGTTCGGTGGCAACGCGACGGTGCTGGAGCCCGCGTGGGCAAAAAGCGCGGTTGCCGAGGCCGCGCGCGCGTCACTAAAGTCTCAATAAGCGAATGGGTTTTCAGCTCGTCATCGCCGAGGGCAAAGAGGCCGGCCGGGAGTTCGAGTTCGACCAGGCCTCTGTTGTCATCGGGCGCACTGCAGAGTGCGATGTCATTCTTTACGAAGCGGGCGTGTCTCGTAAGCACGCGCGCATCGTCGCGGAGGCGGCGGTCTTCTTCATCGAAGACCTGGGCTCCTCCAACGGCACGCGCGTCAACGGCACGACCATCGGCGGCAAGCACGCGCTCAAAGACGGCGACGCCATTTCGATGGGGCCCGTCGTCTTCAACTTCAAGCCCGTCGAGCTCTCGCCCGAAGCGGACACCAACGAGGTGCCGCTCGAAGAAGGCGGCGCGCACACGCGCATCGTCGACATCTCGGAGATGAAGCGCTCGCGCAACAAGGGCGTGGCGATGCTGCCCAAAGACGCCAGCCGCGAGCAGGTCGCGGAGATGGGCCGTCGCAGCACGCAGATGATGCCGGTGCTCAAAGGCCCGCGCCCGAGCACGCCGAGCGGCGTTCGAAAGTCGAGCAGCTCGGGCATGAGGCCGCAGGCGCGCCTCGCCGCGAAAGAGCAGGATCTCCCGGCGGGTGTCGAGGTGGCCGGCGGTGGGCGCCCGCGGCTGGCGCGCGCCTCGGGTGAACGTGCGGCGTTGTCGGCAGCAGACCGGGCGCGCTTCGTGCGTGGTGGCCCCGTGGGCCGCGCGCGGCTGTGGTGGGCCGAAGCCAACCCGCAGAAGCGCGCCATCGCCGCGTCGCTCGTCGGCGTGGTGGGCGTGGCGCTGCTCGCGGGGCTCGTCTTCGCCGTCATCCCCGACGACGCCAAGCCCAGGCCCAAAGAGCCCGAGGTGCTGTCGGGTGAGCCGGTCGACTACAGCTTCGGCTACGGCGACGACGTGATGTACGAGCGCGTCGACTCGAAGACCTTCGACTTCGACGTGAAGTCGCCGGTGCAGGTGATGGTCATCGTCCACTACATGTCGAAGGACATCGGCTCGAACGACGAGGTGAACATCACCGTCAACGGCGTCGAGGTGGGCTGGCTTTCGGCGGACACGCTCGACTCCAACGAGATCTCCCGCGAGAAGATCATCCCCGCGAACCTCGTGAAGCGCGGAGAGATCAACACCATCACCTTCGACAACGTGAAGAACCCGCCCGAGCGCGACCCCTGGCGCATCTGGAACCTCTGGGTCGAGGTCGCCGTGCTCCCCGAGCGCGACGAAGAAGGGCTCAAGGCCGAGGCCGAAGAAAAGTACAAGCGCGGCGCGCTCGAATGGGAGCAGCGCGACATCGGCGCCTCCAACCGCTGGGACGCGTACCGGAACTTCCGAGAGGCGTGGCTCACGCTCGAGGCCGTGCCAGAGCAGGACCGCCCCGCCACCTACCGCCTCGCGCAAGACCGCATGAACGAGGCCCGGCGCGCGCTCGACGAAAAGTGCAAGGAGCTGCTGCGCAAGGCGCGCTCTGCCTACAACTTCAGCAAGTGGGACGAGGCGCGCTACGAGCTCGACCACGTGCACGACTTCTTCCCGTCACGCGGCCACAACTGCCAGTACCGCGCTGAAGTTGAACGTCAGGCGATGGATCTGTGACCTGAAGCGCGCAAACACTGCGCGTACGGCTTATGGGCCCAATTGATTGTTGCGATCGCAGGTCGCGAGCGAAATAAGTCGTTCGCCATGGCGCAAATCGACACCTTCAAGACCCGCACCAAGCTGCCTGTCGGCGGCGTTCCCTACGACATCTTTTCGCTCAAGACGCTCAAGGCGCAGTTCCCGCGCGTCGACCAGCTGCCGTTCTCGTTGAAGGTGCTGCTCGAAAACCTGCTGCGCTTCGAGGACGGTCGCATCGTCAAGAAGGAGCACGTCGAGGCCATCGTCAACTGGGACCCGAAGAAAGACCCGGAGACTGAGATCTCATTCACGCCCGCGCGCGTGCTGCTGCAGGACTTCACCGGCGTGCCCGTGGTCGTCGACCTCGCGGTGATGCGTGAGGCGCTCGCGGCGATGGGTGGCAACCCGCAGAAGGTCAACCCGCTGTGCCCGCTCGACCTCGTCATCGACCACTCGGTGATGATCGACAAGTTCGCCACCAAGTCGGCCTTCTCAGAGAACGTCGACATCGAGTTTCAGCGCAACACCGAGCGCTACGCGTTCCTGAAGTGGGGCCAGAAGTCGCTCAAGAACTTCCGCGCGGTTCCTCCCGGCACCGGCATCTGCCACCAGGTGAACCTCGAGTACCTGGGCCAGGGCATCTTCAAGTCGCCCGACGGCGCGGCGTACCCCGACACGCTGGTGGGCACCGACTCGCACACCACGATGATCAACGGGCTCGGCGTGGTCGGCTGGGGCGTCGGCGGCATCGAGGCCGAAGCGGCCATGCTGGGCCAGCCCATCACCATGCTCATTCCGCAGGTCGTCGGCTTCAAGATGACCGGCAAGCTGCCCGCAGGCGCCACGGCGACCGACCTCGTGCTCACCGCCACGCAGATGCTTCGAAAGAAGGGCGTGGTCGGCAAGTTCGTCGAGTTCTACGGCCCGGGCATCAGCGCGCTGCCGCTCACCGACCGCGCGACCGTCGCCAACATGGCGCCCGAGTACGGCGCCACCATCGGCTTCTTCCCCATCGACGAAGAGACGCTCAACTACCTGCGCCTCACCGGCCGTTCGCCCGAGAACATCGCGCTCGTCGAGCAGTACGCGAAGGAACAGGGCTTGTTCCACACCGCGTCGACGCCCGACCCCATCTTCTCGGACACGCTCGAGCTCGACCTGTCGACGGTGCAGCCGTGCCTCGCCGGCCCTGCCCGCCCGCAGGACCGCGTGCTGCTCAAGGACATGAAGTCGTCCTTCCCCAAGAACGTGAAGGACATCTTGAAGGTGCAGGACGGCGACGCGAAGTTGAGCGCCAGGGCCGTCGTCACCCAGGGTGCCCAGAGCTACGAGGTGACCAACGGCTCGGTCGTCATCGCGGCCATCACCTCGTGCACCAACACGTCGAACCCCAGCGTGCTGCTCGGCGCCGGGCTGCTCGCGAAGAAGGCCGTCGAGCTCGGCCTCGACGTGAAGCCGTGGGTGAAGACGTCGCTGGCGCCGGGCAGCCAGGTCGTCACCGACTACCTGCACGAGGCCGGCCTGATGCCGTACCTCGAGGCGCTCGGCTTCCACATCGTCGGCTACGGCTGCACCACGTGCATCGGCAACTCGGGGCCGCTGCCCGCGCCGGTGACTGAAGCCATCGTGAACTCGGGCGTCGCGGCTGCGGCCGTCATCTCGGGGAACCGCAACTTCGAAGGCCGCGTGCACCCGCACGTGCGCATGAACTTCCTGGCGTCGCCGCCGCTGGTGGTCGCGTACGCCATCGCCGGGCACACCAACTGGGACGCGGTCAACGAGCCCATCGCGCTCGACAAGAACGGCCGCGAGATCTTCCTCAAGGACATCTGGCCGTCGAACGAAGAGATCTCCGCCGCGCTCAAGAGCGTCACCGCCGCGCAGTTCAAGAAGCGCTACGCCGACGTGCTCAAGGGCGACGTGCAGTGGCAGGCGCTGCAGGTCAAAGAAGGCGCGACCTTCGAGTGGGACCCGAAGTCGACCTACGTGCGCAAGCCGCCCTTCTTCGACAACATGCCCAAGGAGCCGGCGCCCATCAAAGACATCGAAGGCGCGCGCGTGCTGGCGCTGCTCGGTGACTCCATCACCACGGATCACATCTCTCCGGCCGGTGACATCGCGAAGAACGGGCCGGCGGCGAAGTACCTCGTCGAGCAGGGCGTGAAGCCCGAAGACTTCAACAGCTTCGGCGCGCGCCGCGGCAACCACGAGGTGATGATGCGCGGCACGTTCGCGAACATTCGCCTCAAGAACCTGCTGGTGCCGGGCGTCGAAGGTGGCGTCACGAAGCACATTCCTTCGGGCGAGCAGATGGCGATCTTCGACGCGTCGATGAAGTACCAGGCCGAAGGCACGCCGCTCGTGATTCTGGGCGGCGCTGAGTACGGCACGGGTTCTTCACGCGACTGGGCGGCGAAGGGCACCATGTTGCTCGGCGTGCGCGCGGTCATCACCAAGAGCTTCGAGCGCATTCACCGCAGCAACCTCATCGGCATGGGCGTGCTGCCCCTGCAGTTCCAGCCCGGTGAAGACGCGGCGAGCCTCGGCCTCAAGGGCACCGAGACGTTCAGCATCGCGGGCGTGGCCGATGGCCTCGCGCCGGCGAAGAAGCTGACGGTGACGGCGAAGAGCGACGACGGCTCGGTGAAGACCTTCATCGCGACGTGCCGCATCGATACGCCCAACGAGCTCGACTACTACAAGCACGGCGGCATTCTTCAGTACGTGCTGCGCGGGCTCGCGAAGGCGTAGACCGCTTTCAGCGAATGCAGACTTCGGCCGTGAGAGTTCCGACTCTCACGGCCATTTCTTTTGGTGCGTAGACTCAGGCCCGGTGAAACGAGCGGCGCTGTTTTCTGGGGTTCGGGCTGGTGGTCGTCACCGCATGTGTTGTCGGTTGGTAACTGCTGCGAGCGAACGCGGCCATCGAGACGAAGCGAGAAATCGCGCGAGTCGAGCTGCCTGCCGCCGCCCTGCGAAGCGAAACGGCCATCGGAGATCTGCTGAACGATGAACTCTTCGCGGTGCCGACGGGCGACGACGCGGGCCCGTGGCTCAACCCGCGCCTCGCGTTCGACGGTCTGGCGACACCTGGGCCAATCGTCTCCGAGACGTGCAGCGCGCTCGTAGAGCGATTCAAGCAACGCGAACACGAGATGCCCTCCACGGAGCTCGCGGCGTGTGACACGACGTTGCTCGCCGAGCTGCAGCGCTTCGGCCGTTGGAGCTTCACCTCCGGCCCACGTGAAGCACTGCCGCACGGAACTCGAACCGCGTTCGCGATGCCCGACTTTTCCCAACTGATGACGTTGGCGAAGCTTCACCTCGTCAAAGGCCACGCCGATGGTCGCGTGAACGACGCGGCCGACGACGTTCGACATCTCGTCAAGCTGCTCTTCACCAGTGAGTATCTGCTCAGCGTCATGGTCGGCACCGCGCTGCTCAGCCTCGAGCGGCGGCTGACGACTGCGATGGGCGCAGGCCGAGGCGTCACCCGCGCGCAGCTCGGCGCGCTCCGTGGCCGCGTCTTCGCGGCGGTGTACGCGCGATACACGGTGCTCGACGACGTCGTGGCAACGACGCACGAGCCGCGCTTCATTCGCTGCGTCGCGCTGACCGAAGCCGCTTTCATGGGAAAGATGACCCTCGACGAACCAACCTGCTGGTTCGAGAACGCGCGCTTCGATGCGACCCGTCCGTACTTGAGGGGCGCGCGAGGGCCGCTCGATGTTGCCGGCGCTCTCGATGTCGCCGCTGCACTCGGAGACGCTGTGCTCGGAGTGCTCGCACCAGACATGTGCCAGAGGCTTCGCGAACAACTCCTTGGCGCCGCCATGCTGCCGGACAAAGCCAGTTGGAGAACCCTCGAGCTCCCGCACGACACGATGTGAGGAACCCAGCGCACAGATTTGACGTTGGCCCGGCGGCCTCGTCGCCGCGCAAAACAGGAAGCAGATGAAGAGCGTCGCGATGTTCACCGTCGCCGGCTCGCAGCACTCGTGGCCTCCTTCGTCGGTTGTTACAGCCTCGAGGCGCACGCACGCCTCGACGACAAGCGCGCCGACGCAGCAACTGCCGTCGACGGAGCGCTGGAGCGACACCGGCTCACAGTCGCTCGAGCTGATGCCGGCGCGCTGAGCCCTTCAATCAGCTCAGCGCCTTGCGGAGCACCTTGAGCATCACCTCGGCGGTGTACGGCTTGGGCACGAAGTACTTCACGCCCGCGTCGACCGCGCGCGCCACGTTGCCGTTGGCGGCCAGCCCACTCGAGCCGACGATGCGCACGTCGGCGTCGATGGAGCGCAGCGCGAGAATCGTCGCCGGGCCGTCCATCACCGGCATGGTCATGTCGGTCAGCACCAACGCGATGTCTTTGCGATGCACCGCGAAGAGCGCGACCGCCTCTGCGCCGTTGCTGGCCAGCATCACGCGGTAGCCATGCCGCTCGAGCGTGCGCCGCGCCACCGCACGAATCGGCGCCTCGTCGTCGATGACCAGAATCAGCTCGCCGTTGCCGCGCTCCAGCTCTTCGGGCGCACGCGCGACCAGGCTGTCGTTTCGTGCGGGTTGCGCCGGGAGGTAGATCTTGAAGCGCGTGCCGCGCCCGAGCTCGCTGTAGACGTGCACGAAGCCGTGGTGCGCGCGCACCAACGCGTGCACCGTCGACAAGCCGAGGCCGGTGCCTTTGCCGACGTCCTTCGTCGTGAAGAACGGCTCGAAGACGTGCTCGAGCACCTCGGGGCTCATGCCGCTGCCGGTGTCTTCGACGCGCATCAGCACGTACGGCCCGGGCCTGGCCTCGAGGTTCATGTCTGCGTACGCGTCGTCGAGCTGCACGTGCTCGACGTTGATGGACAACGTGCCCCCCAGCGGCATCGCGTCGCGCGCATTCACACACAGGTTCGTCAGCATCTGGTTGAGCTGCGTGCGATCTCCCTCGACCGTCCACGGGCGCGGCGCGACGTGAACGTTGATCGCGATGTTCTTGGGGAACGTGTCGCGAAGCATCTGCTGCACGTCCATCACCACGGCCTTCAACTCGACCGGCGAGCGCTGCCCGTCGGCGCCGCGCGCAAACGACAACAACTGGCGCACCATGTCGGCGCCCCGCTCGGCGCTGCGAACGAGCGCGGCGAGATCTTCGGCGCGCTCGGGGTCTTGCTCGTCGCTGTGCAGCGACGACGCCGTCATCACGATGGGCGCGAGCACGTTGTTCAAGTCGTGCGCGATGCCGCCGGCCAGGGTGCCCAGGCTCTCCATGCGCTGCGCGCGGAGGAACTGCTTTTCGAGGTTCTTCTTTTCGGTGACGTCGCTGTTGATGGTGAGCACCGACCTGGGCTTGCCAGCGCCGTCGCGCATCAGGGACCAGCGCGCCTCCATCACCAGGGTTCGGCCGTCGCGCGTGCGATGTCGCAGGTCTCCGCGCCACTCGCCGTCGCGCATGACGCTGGCCACCGCTTCGTCGAAGTGCTCGTAGTCGGCCTCGAGGTAGAGCAGCTCACGCGTCGACTTTCCGATGACGTCGTCTGACGTCCAGCCGTAACAACGCTCGGCACCCTTGTTCCAGAACTTGATGCGGTGCTCGAGGTCGCGAACGACGATGGCGTCTTGCGCGTGGTCGAGCAACGTCGCCTGCTCTATCAACCGCTCCTCGCCGGCTTTGCGCTGCGTGAAGTCGCGAAAATGAACCGCGATGCCGCCCTGCGAAGGCGTGACGCGCACCTCGAACCACGACTCGAGCGGCGCGAAATACACCTCGAACGTCGTGGGCGCGCCGGTGTCACGTGCGCGAACGAACTCGGTCTCGATGATGGTGCCGACAGCCGCAGGAAACGCGACCCAGACGATCTCGCCGAGCAACGCTTCGCGCGTGGTGTGCAGCAACTGCTCGGCCGCCGCGTTCACGAACGTGAAGTGCCAGTTCGCGTCGAGCGTGGAGAAGGCCTCGCCCATTCGGTCGAGCGTCAGGCGGAGATCGTCGGCCTGAGTCGAGCTGCTCTGCGACTCGGTCACGTCGGTCATGAACACCGCAAACCCGTCAGCCGCAGGCTTCACTCGAGCGTGAACCCAGGTGCCGTTGGCGAGGCGCAGCGTCTGCGCCGTCGCCGCAGCGCTCTTCACTGCGCGCGCGAGCAGCTCGACGAACTGCGCCGACGCGCCGGGGGCACGCTCGAGCTTCACGGCGTGGCCGATGAGCTCTGAGAGCGAGGCGGCGAGGAACTTTTCAGCGCTGGTGTTCAGCTCGACGACAGCGCCGTCGGCCGCCAGGAGCATCAACCCTTCGTCGAGGCCGTCGACGACGACACCCAACCAGTCGCGTCGCTCTGTCGCGTCACTTGCGCGCACAACGCCCGATTCGCGTGGAGTCCCCATGCGTACCGCCACCTCCGGATTCAGTTTCTGAAAACGAACCGCATTGTGCGGGCAGCGCACGAAGGGAGCCAGCCCCCGTTGCATCATTCAAAACAATGACGTCATCAGCGAAGGCACTTCGACGAAGGGGTGTCGATCAGGACGCCCTTCCGCCCAGAACCAGCGCGACCCGGTGAGCTGCGGCGCGACAGATAAAACCAGAGAGCTCCGGGTTCCGTAGTCGAGCTCGGGAATGTCGACGCACACACCTTCGGGCGTCCCCGTCGCCAACAGGCGTTGCAGCGCAGTCGGTGTCGGCACACCGTGCTCCGTTTCGAGTGACGACCACGCGCGCGTGACGATGTCGGCGCGACCCTGGTCATCACCGCCGAGGCTCCGCTCCGTCACCACGTGCAGGCCGCGCCCGAGCACCTGGTGATGTACTGCGCTCCCGTCGTTCCACGTCACGAACGCCGAGTGGAGGTCCGCGTAGAGCAGGTGAAACGTGTTGAAGCGCGTCGCGGTCAACGCATCGAGCTGCGCGCGCAACGCCTCCGCAGACTTCGCGCGCAGCGCTTCGAGCACCAACGTGCCCCGCGACTCGCGCTCAGGAAACCGGTCTGACGGGTACCGATTTGTCACACCCACGAAGAGCCCCGTCTTCGTCAGCCCGAGCCACGTTCCACCGGCGAGCTCGTCACGCGGCGCGACGAAGTCTTCGTTGACCCAGCGCTTCGGAACTGACGCGGGGCGTCGACGAAGTTCGTCGCGATTTGCTGCAACGAGCAACGGTGCTGACGGGTACTGCCCAACGCTGACGATCAAGGTACACATGAGAAGTGCGAGACAAACAACGAGAAGAGACTCGGCGGAAGCTCTACCACGCAGCGTTGGAAGTCTTCTGTCGCGACGGCGTCGCGGCCTGCCGCATCGAAGACATTGCGCAAAAAGCAGCGGTGAGCCGGGCGGCGTTCTACTTCCACTTTCCCTCGAAAGACGACGTGCTCCTGGAGCTGCTCAAGGAGTCGGAGACGCCGATCTGCGAGGCCGTCGAAGCGCTGCCCGCGAGCGCGACGCTCAGCGACGTGTACGAGACGTTGATCAACACGATGTCGGCGTTCTGGAGCGAAGGCGACCGACGCAAGTTGCTCGTCGAGATGTTCAGCGTGTCGATGCGTCGCACCACCATCGTCACCGACCGTGAAGCCGAGGTCGTACGTGCGGTGGTGAGCAAGCGCTTCACCGCTGCAGCAGAGCGCAAAGAGATTTCACCCTCGATGCCGGCAGAAATTCTCGCCGACTTCTATTTGCTCAACTGCCTCGCGGCCATGGCGAGCTGGTGCGTGCAGCCCATCATGCCGTTGGCCGACATGCTGCGCGGCGTGACGCACCTCTTCATGCACGGCGCAGGGCCCAACGCGGCGCCGCCCTTCACGGCGAGGGGCTGACACGTCATGACCAGCGTGTTCAACCCGAAGCTGTATGCGGGCAAGACGGTGTTCGTCACCGGCGGCTCGAGTGGCATCAACCTGCGCATCGCTGAAGCGTTCGGCGAGCACGGGGCGAAGGTCGCCATCAACGGTCGCAAGCTCGAGAAGCTCGAGGCTGCCGTGGCATCGCTGCGCGCCAAAGGCATCACCGCCGAAGGCTACGCCGCCGACGTGCGTGACTACGCCGCCGTCGAGAGCGCCGTCGAAGCTGCCGTGAAGGCGCTGGGCCCCATCGACGTGCTGGTGTGTGGCGCCGCGGGCAACTTCCCCGCGCCCGTCGCCATGATGTCGAGCAACGGCTTCAAGGCGGTGCTGGACATCGACGTGCTCGGCACGTTCAACGCGTGCCGCGCGGCGTTCGAGCGCCTGGTGAAGCCGGGCGCGAGCGTCATCGCCATCTCCGCTCCGCAAGCGCAGGTCGCGTACCCGATGCAGGCGCACGTCTGCGCGGCGAAGGCGGGCGTCGACATGCTGGTGAAGACGCTGGCCATGGAATGGGGGCCGGCCGGTGTGCGCGTGATGTCGATCTGGCCGGGGCCCATCGCCGGGACTGAAGGCATGGACCGCCTCGCGGGTGACGCAGAGTCGAAGAAGAAGATTGAGCAGATGCTGCCGCTGCAGCGCTTCGGCACGCGCGATGAGGTCGCGCAGCTCGCGTTGTTCCTCGCGTCACCGGCGGCGTCGTACATCACCGGTAGCGTGCATTCGGCCGACGGCGGCATGGCGCTGCTCGGCGGTCATCTGCTCAGCCTCTGATGCACTGGCTCGACCGACTCTCGCTGCGCGTGTTGCGGCGTGCGTCGATTTTTCAAGACGGCTGGGGCGACGTGCTGCCCTTCGAAGCGCGCGGTCGCGAAGCCCATACCGTGCGGCCGGCGAGCTCGTTGTCATTCACGTGGCTACCGCCGCGTCGAGAACGCGGCCTCACGATTCAAGACGGCACGGCGCCCAGCCCCGTCGGAGATCTGCCGTCGAACATTGCCACCATGCACGTTCGTCGCGTGTTGACGCCGCGACCTGCGAAGCGCCGCGTCGTGGTGCCGCCGTCGTGGGGCGAAGGTGGCTACGGCCCGCGCATGTGGCTCGTCGGTGCGTTGGTGGCGCAGGGGCTCGAGCCGTGGTTGTTGGAGGGCGCGTACTTCGGTGCGCGCGCCGCGCCGCTCACGCGCGTCGAAGACTTTCTGCGCATGGGCCTCGCGCACATCGATGAAGCGCGCTCGCTGTTGCAGACGCACGCCGACGAAGGCACGCCGACCGGGCTGGCTGGCTACAGCATGGCCGGCCAGCTGGGCTCGATCGCCGCCGCGACGATGCCCTTCGAGGTGCCCGTCGTCGCGATGGCGGCGCCGCCGTCGGCTGACGTGGTCTTCGTCGAAGGGCCGCTCTCGGCGCAGCTGCGTTGGGAAAGGCTGGGCGGAGACGCGCGCGTGAAGGTGCCCGACGTGATGCGGCGCGTGTCGCTGCTCGACGCGCCGCCGCCGAGGTCGCCACGACGCGCGGTGGTCATCAACTCGGGTGACGGCATCGTGAACCCCGAGGCGACCGCGCGCATCGCGGCGCACTGGGGCGTGGAGCCGGTGAAGCTCGCCACGGGCCACCTCGGCGCGTACGCGTTGGAGCGCCGTGCCTTGCAGCAGGTCATCGCGCAGACGCTCGCGCACTGACAGCCCGAGGCGCCTCGAGCTGGAGACAGAAGGCCCGAGGCGCCCACCGCGCAGAAGACGATGTTTCTGCGGCGTGAAGCCACGCGCAGTCACACAAGCGTCACACAGTTGTAACCAGCGCTCGGCGGCCGGTCTGCAATCTGCCGCGCCATGAGCGTTCTCCAGGGCTTCATCCGCTTTCTGCTCCCCCGCGAAGACCATTGGTACGACATGCTCGAAGAG
The DNA here is from genome assembly GCA_035910535.1 of Archangium sp. Taxonomy (GTDB): domain Bacteria; phylum Myxococcota; class Myxococcia; order Myxococcales; family Myxococcaceae; genus Archangium_A. The sequence goes on from JAMHXF010000034.1 coordinate 46,314, forward strand.
CTCGGCCGCCTCGGCCACGAAGCCTCGAAGGCGCTGTCGACCTTCAAAGACCAACCCGCCTCGAAGGTGCGTGAGACGGTTCAAGCCATCGAGCACCGCGCCGACGACGTGGTGCGCCGCATGGAAGACGCGCTCGCGCGAACCTTCGTCACGCCGCTCGACCGCGAAGACCTGCATCGCCTCACGTCGGAGCTCGACGACATCGTCGACCTCTGCAACCTCTCGGCGCGCGCCTTCAACCTCTACCACCTCGAGAAGCCCACGCCCGCGATGGAGCAGCTGATGGACAAGCTCGAAGCCGGCACCGCGATTCTCGCCGAAGAAATTCCGAACCTGCGCAAGCACCAGTACCAGAACCTCCTCGAGGGCGGCCGTCGCGTGCGCACGCTCGAGAAAGAGGCCGACGCCATCTACCGGCAGGCGATTTCACAGCTCTTCTCGGAGTCACACCCCGACTTCCGCGAAATGCTGCGCCAGAAAGAGGCGCTCGATGACCTCGAGGCCGCCGTCGACTACTGCGACAACGTGGCCGACCTCCTTTCGAACCTCGCCGTGAAGCATGGTTAGCCTCCTGATTGCGGTGGTCGTGATGGCCATCGTGTTCGACTACATCAACGGCTTTCACGACGCGGCGAACGCCATCGCCACCGTGGTGTCGACGGGCGTGTTGCCCATTCGTACCGCCGTGTTTCTCGCCGGCATCCTGAACTTCATCGGCGCAGTCACCGGCACGGCGGTCGCCAAGACCATCGCGTCGGGCTTCGCAGACCCGGCCAACGTGACGCAGGCGGTGGTGTTGGCGGCGCTGCTCGGCGCGTCGGCTTGGAACCTCATTACCTGGTGGTTCGGCATTCCCTCCAGCAGCTCGCACGCGCTCGTCGGAGGGCTCGCCGGCGCGGTCGTCGCGCACGCGGGGCTCGACGCGTTCAAGTGGGGCGCGCTGGTGCAGAAGGTGCTCGTGCCGCTCGTGGCGTCTCCCACCATCGGCTTCATCGTGGCGTTCTTCACCATGGTGGGCCTGGTGTGGATCGCGCGCGGCTCGTGGAGCAAGCCGGTGTTGGCGGCGCTCGGCCTCATCATTCTTTCGACCTTCGGCTGGGCCGCGTGGAACTCGGAGGAGCTCTCGGCAGCGTTCGCCACCAGCAGCCTCGAGACGCGCGTCGTGCTCGGCCTGGGCGTGTGTTTTCTCATCGGCGTGCCGGTGCTCTACGGCGCGCGACCGAACGTGGTGCAGACGCACTCCCGAAGGCTGCAGTTGTTGTCGGCCGGCATGATGGCCTTCGGGCACGGCAGCAACGACGCGCAGAAGTCGATGGGCATCATCACGCTTGCGCTCGTGGCCTTCGTCGCCAACGGTCACGCCGTGCCGGGGTGGATGCCGCACTGGGCGCTGCCCGTCGACGGCAACGTGCCCACGTGGGTGATCCTCGCGTGCGCGGCGGCCATCGCGCTCGGTACGGCGGCCGGTGGTACGCGCATCATCAAGACGATGGGCACGAAGATCATCCGCATCACGCCGCTGCAGGGCTTCGCGGCTGAAACCGCAGGCGCGCTCACGATTCTCGGCGCGAGCCACCTCGGTATTCCGGTGTCGACCACGCACGTCATCAACGCCGCCATCATGGGCGTGGGCGCGTCGAAGCGAATGTCGGCCGTGCGCTGGGGTGTCGCGGGCAACATTCTCATCGCGTGGGTGGTGACGTTGCCGTTCTCTGCAGGCCTCGCGTGGCTGTCGATGAAGGCGCTCGCGGCGTTCGGCGCCTGACCCACGGAGGTCGCACACAGTCGCATCGGGCTTCTCCCGAGTGCGCGCGGGCGCGTCGCGGAGTGAGCTTCGGGAATGTCCACGTCAGCCCGGCCGTACGTCGACGATCTCGGAGGCGGTGTCGCAGCGCTGCACTTCCCCGAAGTGCAGCACGTCACGGCAGAACGGAGCGCGCCGCTGGTCGAGCCGCTCACGAAGATCTCACGCACGGGCCCGCTGGCCATCGTCGCGGTGCCACCCGAAGCGCTGCGCATGGTCGAGCCGTCGATGGTCTCGTTCTGGGTCACGAACTTCACCAGAGGCGACATCGAGGTGAACGCCATCGCCGTGGTCTCGAAGTCGATCGCGGTGCGCGTGGCGCTCGCAGGGCTCGGCGCGGCGATGAAGCTGCGCCAGAAGCCCATCGTCTTCTCGACGTTCCGCGACCTCGAGACAGCCATCGGCTGGGCGAGAGATCGCCGCGTGCGCGGCTGAACGCTACGGCTGGCGCTGCGCCACGACGGCGAACAACAACGCTTCGGGCGTGCACGGCATCTGCAACTTCACTTCACGGCCCTGCGGCCCGAACGCCGCGACCGCGTCACGCAGCGACGCAACGACGGCGAGCGCCAACATCAGCGGCGGCTCACCGACGGCCTTGCTGCCGTGAATCACGTCGCTCTGCGCGGCGTTCTCGAGGAGCGACACGCGGAAGTCGAGCGGCGCGTCTCCGAACGCGGGGATCTTGTAGGTGTCGGGCGAGTGCGTGCGCAGGTAGCCCTTGTCGTCGAAGCGCAGCTCTTCGCTCGTGAGCCAGCCGACGCCCTGAATGAAGCCGCCTTCGATTTGCCCCCGGTCGATGGTGGGCACCAGCGAGTTGCCGACGTCGTGAAGAATGTCGATGCGGCGCATGCGGTGCTCACCCGTCAAGCCGCTGAGCTCGACCTCGCTCACCGCCGCGCCGTACGCGAAGTAGTGAAACGGTTTTCCGCGCCCGGTGGCCTTGTCGTACGAGATGTCGGGCGTTCGGTAGAAGCCCGTCGCCGACATCGAGACCTGCGCGAAGTACGCCTCGCCGGTGACCTTCTCGAACGGCAACGCGAGCTCGGGTCGCGACGCGAGGAACACGCGGCCGCCCGCAAACAGAATGTCGTTCGCGCTCTCTGCGGGCACGCCGAGCAGCCGCGCGGCGACCGGGCGAAGGCGCTCACGCAGCGTCTCGCACGCGTGCTTCACGGCCTGACCGTTCAAGTCTGAACCTGACGACGCCGCCGTCGCCGACGTGTTGGGCACCTTGTCGGTCGCGGTGTTCATCACGCGAATGCGCTCCGCGGTGAGCCCCAGCTCGTGCGCGCAGATGGCGAGCATCTTGGTGTGCAGGCCCTGGCCCATTTCCGTGCCGCCGTGGTTCAGCTGCAGCGAGCCATCGGCGTACAGCACGATGAACGCGCCGGCCTGATTCAGGAACGACGTCGTGAAGCTGATGCCGAACTTCACTGGCGTCAGCGCGAGGCCCCGCTTCACGTGGCGGCTCGTCGCGTTGAAGGCGTCGATCTGCCCGCGGCGCCTCGCATAGTCCGACGACGCGAGCAGCTCGTCGAAGATGCGCGGCAGGCGGTTGTCCTTCACCTCCTGGTAGTACGGCGTGAGGTTGCGCGGCGCGGCGCCGTAGAAGTTCTTGCGCCGCACCTCGACGGGGTCGAGGCCCGTGCGCTCGCAGAAGCGGCTGATGATGTCTTCGATGACGGCCATGCCCTGCGGCCCACCGAAGCCACGGAACGCGGTGTTCGACGGCAGGTTGGTCTTCGCGGCGCGGCCCACCAACTTCACGTTGGGCAGGAAGTAGCCGTTGTCTGAATGAAACAACGCACGGTCGGTGATGGCGCGCGTCAAGTCGTTGCTGAAGCCGCCGTTGCTGAAGAGCTGCGCGTCGAGCCCGACGAGGGTGCCGTCTTTCGAGAAGCCGACGTCGAAGCGGGTCAAGAACGGGTGGCGCTTGCCGGTCCACAACATGTCCTGGTCGCGGTTGAGCCAGACCTTCACGGGCCGCCCGGTCTTCAGCGCCGCGAGCGACGCGATGGCGGCGTAGTTCGCAGACTGCGTCTCTTTGCCTCCGAAGCCGCCGCCCATGCGCGGCACCTCGACGACGATCTGGTGCCGGTGCCAATCGAGCACGTGCGAGACGATGGCCTGCACTTCGCTCGGGTGCTGCGTCGAGCAGTACAACTTGAGCGCGCTGCCTTCTTCCGGCACGGCGAGCGTGACGTGCGTCTCGAGATAGAAATGGTCCTGACCGCCGGTGACCGTTTCTCCTTGAAACCTCACGTCAGCGTTGGCGAGCGCCGTCTCAGGCTCTCCGCGCCGCATGGTGTGCGGGTCTGACAACCAGCTGCCTTTTTCAATCGCCTCTTCGATGGTGACGATGGCCGGCAGCACCTCGAGGTCGACCTTCAACGCCGCCGCGCCCGCGCGACACGCTTCGTAGGTCTCGGCGACGATGACGGCGATGGCCTGCCCGAGGAAATGAACCTCGTGGCTGGCGAGCAGCTCTTCGTCGTGAATCACCGGACCGACGTTGTTGTGACCGGGAACGTCTTGCGCCGTGAGCACGGCATGCACACCCGGCACTGCGCGCGCCGCCGCCGTGTCGATGCCACGAATGCGCCCGCGCGCGTGCGTGGAGCCGACGACCTGCGCGACCAGCTGACCTGCAGGCGCGGGAAAGTCGTCGACGTACTTTGCTTCGCCGCTCGTGTGCCGAAGCCCGCTCTCGTGCAGCAGCGGCTGGTGCAGCGGCGTCAACGGCGTCTCGTCGGTGGGAATGACGGGGCTGTGTTTCTTCGTCGTCTTCTGCGTCTCAGCCAAGCGACACCTCCGCGGCGGTCTGAACGGTCGAGGCGTGACGACCCTTGAGTGCGGGCTGCTTCACGTCACGGGTTTCATCGAAGAAGCCACGAAGCAGGTTCGAGGCGACGAGCGAGCGGTACTGCGCGCTGCCACGGTGATCAGACATCGGCGTGAAGTCGGCGCTGATCAACTTCGCGGCGGCATCGACGTTCGCCTCCGTCCACGGCTTGCCGACCAACGCGGCTTCAGCAGCGCTCGCCCGCTTCGGAGTCGCCGCCATGCCGCCGTACGCGAGCCGCGCCGTCGTCACCACGCCGCTCGCGTCGGTGTCGACGAAGAACGAAGCCGACACGGTGGAGATGTCGAGCTCACGCCGCTTGCTGACCTTGTACGAGACCGCGCGCGCCGACGCAGACACGGCCGGCACCTCGAGCGCCGCGAGAATTTCGCCTGCTGCGAGCGCCGTCTTCCGGTAGCCGACGAAGAACTGCTCGAGCGGCACCTTTCGCTCACCAGCGCGCCCACGAATCACGGCGACGGCGTCGTGCGCGATGAACGCAGGCGGCAAGTCGCCGATGGGCGATGCCGTGCAGAGATTCCCGCCGATGGTGCCTCGGTGCTTGATCTGCCGCGCCGCGAAGTAGCGCGTCATGCGGTGAATCGAAGGGAAGCGCGCGGCCGTGAACGACTCCAATTCGGAAACCGTCGTGCCGCTGCCGAAGCGCACCACGCCATCGCGCTCGGAGATGCCCTTCAAGTCGCGCAAGCCCTCGAGCGAGACGAGCCGGGGAATGGTGACGAACTTCTTCGTCACTTCGAGTGACAGGTCGGTGCCGCCCACCACGAAGCGCGCGTCGGGGTGTGCGTCGAGCTCGTTCCACAGCGCGTCGAACGTGGTGGGCGTGGCGAAGCGCTGCGAGTTGGCCTCGTACGAGAGCGCCATCGACTCAGGCGCGCGCGTCTGGAGCTGCTCGCTGAACCTGTCTTTCGGGCACGTGCCTGCGACGGCTTCTGCGGCGTCACGAATGGGTCGATAGCCCGTGCAGCGACACAGGTTGCCGCACAGCTGATCATCGAGCTTCCACGGCGCGTCGAGATCTTCGCGGTACGTCGCCTCGAACATCGACATCACGATGCCCGGCGTGCAGTAACCGCACTGACTGCCGAGCGCCTTCGCCATCGCCACCTGCGCGGGGTGGTACGCGTCACCCTGCTTCAGCGCTTCAACGGTGATGACGTGCTTGCCCTGCAGCATCGGCAACAAGACGAGGCATGAGTTGATGCTGCGCCACTCCGGTGCTCCGTCGGCACCGAGCTCCGCGACCGCGACCGAGCACGCGCCACAGTCACCTTCGGCGCAGCCTTCTTTGGTGCCGGTCAGGTTTCGCCGGTCACGCAGGTAGCGCAACAGCGTGGTGGTGGGGCTGAGGTCTCGCTCTTCGACCCAGATGCCGTTCAGGTTGAAACGGAGCTGATTCATTCGCGCTGCTTCTACCACCGTGCACCGTGGCCTCGGCGCGTCTTCGTCGGTAGATCGTCTGCCATGCAGCGGTTGACGCATGCGCTCGACGCGGTGAAGGCGACGCGTTCGCGCAAGGCGAAGGTGCAACACCTCGCGGCGCTGCTGAAGACACTGTCTCGCGAAGAGCTCCCGTTTGCGGCGAGGCTCATTCTGGGGCGCGTGCTGCCGGTCGGCGACACGCGCTCGCTCGGCGTGGGCGCGGCGTTGTTGAGCGCGGCGGCGGCGGAAGTTGCGGGGCTCTCCATCGGCGTCGTCGCGGCGAAGAGTCGTGAGCTGGGTGACTTCGGCGAGGCGCTCGAGGTGCTGTTGCCCGCGGGAGATCATCACCTGCCGTTGGGCGACGTGCTTCCCGTCATCGAGCAGATCGCCGCCACGACAGATCGCGGCGACAAGCAGCTGTTGCTTACGTCATTGCTGCGCCACGCGGCGCCGTGGGAGGCGCGCTACCTGGTGAAGGCGATTCTCGGAGAGCTGCGCGTCGGCGTGCAGCTCGGCATCTTCGAAGAGGCGGTGGCGGCGGCGTTCGAAGCGCCGATTGAAGCGCTGCGTCGCGCGTCGGCTTTGACGCCCGACCCCGGTGAGCTGGCGTTGCTCGCGTTTGAACGTCGCCTCGAGCGCGCGGAGATCGTGCCCGGCAACGTGGTGGCCTTCATGTTGGCGACGCCCACCGAGACGGTGAAGGAACCCGTCGACCCGGCGACCACCATCATCGAAGACAAGCTCGACGGCGTGCGCGTGCAGGCCCACGTGTGGGACGGCAAGGTGCGGCTCTTCGCGCGCGGGCAAGACGAGGTGACGTCACAGTTTCCCGAGGTGGTGAGCGCGCTGTCGAAGGTCACGCGGCCGGTGGTGCTCGACGGCGAAGTCATCGCGCTGCGCAGCGACGGCGGCGCGCGGCCCTTTCAAGCGCTGCAGGCGCGGCTCAACCGCGACACGCCCAGTCAGCTCGTGCTCGCGGCGACGCCCGTCGGCTACGTGGCCTACGACTGCCTCTTTGACGGCGCCGTGTTGCTGCACGCCCCGTGGACGGAGCGCCGCGCGCACCTCGAGCAGCTCGGCGTTCGCGTGAACGGGTTCATGAAGTTCGACCTGAGCGCCCCGGTCGACGCGCAGCTCGAGGTCGCCTTCAGCAACGCGAGGGCGCGCGGCAACGAGGGCTTGATGCTCAAGCGCGCCGACGCGCCGTACGACGCGGGCCGTCGCGGGAGCGCGTGGCGAAAAGTGAAGCGCGCCTTTGCGACGCTCGACGTTGTCATCACCAAAGCCGAGCGCGGCCACGGCAAGCGGGCGGGCGTATTGAGCGACTACACCTTCGCGGTGTGGAAGGGCGACGAGCTGGTCGACATCGGCAAGGCGTACTCGGGGCTGACCGACGCCGAAATCGCGCTGATGACGAAGCGGCTCGAAGCGTTGACCGTCGAGCGGCTCGGCGGCTACCAGGTGGTCAAGCCTGAGCTCGTCATCGAGGTGGCGTTCGACGGGCTGCAACCCTCGACGCGGCACCCGAGCGGCTTCGCGCTGCGCTTTCCCCGCATCGCCCGGCTGCGCGACGACAAGCAGGCGAGCGAGGCCGACACCCTGGCGACGGTGCAGAAGTTGTTCGAGTCACAGATTGATTCAGGGCACCGCGAGTCGACGCCGCAGCTCGGCCTTTTCAAGTGAACACGCCGCGCGCTGCCGTAGAGTCGCCGCGCCTTGGAACCGATTGGACAGCCGCTGTGGTTCGGTCAGTACCGCCTCACCTCGCGCATCGCGACCGGTGGCATGGCCGAGGTGTACGTCGGTCGACACATCACGCCTGAAGGTCAGTTCGGCCCGATGGTGGCGCTCAAGCGCCTGCTGCCGCACCTGGTGAAAGACTCCGCCATCGTTCGCATGTTCCTGAACGAGGCGCGCATCACCGCGCAGATCAGCCACCCCAACGTGGTGAAGATCTACGAGCTGGGCCAGACCGACGGAGAGCCCTTCATCGCCATGGAGCTGCTCGAGGGTCGCACCTGGGCTGATCTCCGCCAGCGCGCGATGGAAGACGGCCGACGCATGCCCGCCGGGGTGGCGCTCAAAATTCTCGGCGAGGCCTGTCGTGGGCTCGACGCGGCGCACCGCGCGGTCGACGAGCAGGGCCACCCGCTCGCGCTCGTGCACCGCGACTTCACGCCCGACAATATTCACGTCGGCGTGAAGGGCGAGGTGAAGGTCATCGACTTCGGCATCGCGCGCACCTCGACGTGGGGCAGCGGCACCGAGCCGGGCACGCTCAAGGGCAAGTTCTTCTATATGTCGCCCGAGATGATCACCGCCAAGCCGGTTGATCACCGCGCCGACATCTTCGCGGCCGGCGTCATGCTCTACGAGCAGCTCTGCGGGCGGCGCCCATTCACCGGCAACTCGGTCGACGAGGTCGTCATTCGCATCGCCCGTGAAGAGCCGGCGCTGCCGTCGACGTACGACCCTGCCGTACCGCGCGCGCTCGAAGAGATCTGCCTCAAGGCGCTCGCCAAAGAGCCGCGCAACCGCTTCCAGTCACTCGCAGACTTCGTCAGCGCGATTGAAGGCGTCGGCGGTGATTCGGTGCTGGCCGAGCCGGCGCAGGTCGGGGAATACGTCTCGCAGCTCTTCCCCGAGAAAGACGCGCGGCGAGACACGCTGCGCCGCGCACGTGAAGCAGACCCGTCGGTGCCTGGCGCTCCTGCGGTCTCTCCGGCGCACGGGCTCGAGGCCACAGTGCCCACGCCGATTCGTGCGCACCAACCGGCACCGGCACCTGAGGCCGTCGTCGTCGTCGCTGAACCTCCGAAGAAGTCGAAGCTGCCGCTCGTGGCAGCGCTGCTGGTGGCCGTCGCCGCGCTTGGCGCCGGCGCGTATTGGTTCACGCAGCGCCCCACGGTGACGGCGGCGGATCAGCTCGCGGCTGCAGAGACGTTGCAAGGCGCAGAGCAAGCAGCCGCGCTCGCGAAGTTGTCGACGCTGGAAGACGTGACCGAGCCTCAGCTGGTGCGCGCGGCCGCGTTGTTGAACGAAGCACACGCGTGGGACGCGTCGCTCACGCTGGTCGACGGCTGGTTGTTGAAGCACCCGAAGAGTCTCGACGCACGGCTGCTCGAAGCGAAGGCGGCGCTCGAGTCTCGCAAGGCCAAACGCGCCGAGACGGCGATGCGGGAGGCCGCCGAGCTCGCCCCGAAAGACGCGCGCCCCGACGCGTTGATGGCGCAGTTGCGTGAAGCGCAGGGCGACGCCAACGCGGCGCTCGAAGGGTGGAACAAGGCGGTCGCGAAGGCGCCGGGCAACGCGCAGTACCTCTCGCGCCAGGGCTACTGGCTGTCTCAGAGCGGGAAGCTCGACGAAGCCGAAGCGGCGCTCACCCGCGCGAGCAAGAAGAAGAACGACCCGGCGACGACGGCGGAGCTCGGCTTCGTGAAGTACCGCAAGGAGCAGTTCGACGACGCGCTCCGAATTCTGCGCGGCGTGGTCAAGGAAAAGCCGGACCTCTTCGAGGGCCACTACTACCTGGCGCCGGTGCTCTTCCGGAAGAAGGACCTCGCCGGTGCGCGCGCCGAGTACCTCGCCGCCGACGCGCTGGCGCCCACCGACAGCCGCGCGCTCGTCGGGCTGTGTGAAGTCGAGCAGCTGTCGATGAGTGACGAGCTCGAGGCGGCGAAGAAGCGCCTCCGTGAACGCTTCCCGAAGGATGCTGAGGCGCTGCTCTCTCGGTGCGCGGCGGCGGCGCCGTGAGCTTCCGCCTCGTCTTGAACGCCGATGACTTCGGCTACGACCCCGCCGTCACGCGCGGCATCGCCGAGTCGATGCGCCGCGGCGTGGTGTCGTCGACGACGATGATCGTCAACTCGCCGTGGAGCGAAGACGCCGCGAAGCAGTCGGCGGGCCTCGCCATCGGGCTGCACTTGAACCTCGTGCGCTTCGAGGCGCTCAGCGAGCCCGTCACGCTCAGTGACGACGGCGCGCTGACCGAGGCGTTCGTCGAACGTGAGACGCGCGCGCAGCTCGATACACTTCATCGGCTCATCGGCCGCCACGCGACGCACCTCGACGTTCACAAGCACGCGCACCTTCAGCCGCAGGTGCTCGCCGGGCTGGCGACGGTCGCCAGAGCGCGCGGGCTGGCGGTGCGCAGCATCAACGCCGACATGCGCGCCGAGCTGCGGCGCCGTGGCGTGAAGACCAACGACGCGTTCCTCGGAGACGCCGCGAAAGACGCGTACTGGACCCTCGAGCGCTTCGAAGAACAGCTCGACGCCGCGCCGCGTGCGGGCCTCGTGGAGTTGATGTGTCACCCCGGCTACGCGAACTCACACATCAAGAGCGGGTACTCGGCGCAGCGCGAAGTGGAGCTGGCGACGTTCGTCTCTCCGCGCGCGAGAGACGCGCTGAAGCAACGTGGCCTCACGTTGGCTGCGTGGAGCGACCCGACATGAGCGCCCGGCGACGCGGCTGCATCGCAGCGGTGCTCGTCGCCACCCTCGCCTTCGCCGCCCTGGCGTACGTCGTTCAACGCCCTTCGTACGAGGCCGCGCTGGCCGACTACGCTGCGCTCACGCGAGACGCCGGTTGAACGAGCGCCCGCGCCAGCCCGACGACGTGCATTGGGGCTGGGTGGTGCTGGTGTTCATCATCATCGAGGTGGTGGCGCAGCTCGCGTTCGGCACGGCCTTCGAGCTCGCTGGCTTCCGGTACCTCGAGGGCCTCGAGTCGGTGCACCTGCTCTTCGCGACGCTGCCGACGCTGCTCTCGGCGGTGTTGGCGACCACCCTCACGTGGCTCGCGTTTCGTGAACCGACGGGCCTCGGTGCTCCGCGCCGCTTCGTGCACTTCGGCGCCGGCCTCGTCATCGGCGGAGCGGCGCTGAGCGTCGTCGTGCTGGGGCCGGTGTTCGCCGGCGCGACCACGTTGAAGTTCAACAGCACCTGGCCGCTGGCGGCGGGCCTGCTCCACCTCTTCACGCTCGCGCCAGCGGGCATCGGCGAAGAGCTCATGTTGCGCGGCATCGGGTTCAACGCGCTCCGTCGGGGCCTCGGCGACGTCGCGGCCATCGCCATCACCAGCGTCGTCTTCGGCGCGCTGCACCTCTTCAACCCGCACGCCTCGTGGCTCGCCACGCTGATCATCGCGCTCGTCGGGGTGTGGTTCGGGCTCCTCGTGGTGCGCAGCGGCTCGGTGTTGACGTCCATCGGCGTGCACGTGGCGTGGAACTTCTTCGAAGGCTACGTGTTCGGCCAGCCCGTCAGCGGCAACGACACCGGCGCTGCGCTCTTCATCGGCGCGACGCGCAGCACATCGACCTTCTGGAGCGGCGGCGACTTCGGGCCCGAGGCTGCGGGCTTCACGGCCGTGGTGCTGCTCATCGCCATCACCATCACCGCGCGCTGGCCACGCCGAGGAGCACCGACATGACCTGGTGGATGTACGCATTCATTTCTGCCCTCGCGGCGTCAGCCACGGCGGTGCTCGCGAAGGTCGCCATCAAAGACGTGCCGTCGAACCTCGCGACGGCCGTGCGCACCGTGGTGGTGCTCGTCTTCGCGTGGGTGATGGTGTTTCTCACGAGGGAACACACCGCGCTGCGCGAACTCAAGCCGCGCGCCCTGCTCTTTCTCGTGCTCTCGGGCGTGGGCACCGGCGTGTCATGGCTCGCGTACTTCAAGGCGCTGCAGCTCGCGCCCGCCTCGCGCGTGGCGCCCATCGACAAGCTGAGCCTCGCCTTCACGCTGCTGCTCGCGGCGCTCGTGCTGGGAGAGAAGATCACCCCGCGCGTCGGCGCCGGCGCGACGTTGATGGTGGTGGGCGCGCTGTTGACGCTCGGGAAAACGTGAACGTCAGCGAGCCATCAGCGACAGCACGCCCAACAACAACGAGCTGAGCACCACCAGCCCGCCGAACATGAGACGGCGACGCTTCGGGCCCGGGTCTTCACGAAGCGTCTGCACCAACGGCAACGCCGCGCGCTTCACGACCTCAGCCAGCGCCGCTTCACCTCGCGCGTCGCGCACGGCCCACGCGAGCCGAACCCGGTACAGGCGCGCCAACTGCGGCAGCGCGTCACGCAGCGTGGCCTCTTCGAGCAACGCGGCGTGGCCGTCGACGTCGTCCCACGCCGTCCACAGCAGGCCCCAGCGTTCACGCAACCAGGCAGGCGGCTGCAGGGCCGCGACATCGAGCTTCGAGAAGTCGGCACCGCAGCTCGCGCACGCGCGCAGCGAGCGGCGCGGCGACGCACACTTGGGGCAGCACGTACCAGGAGGTGAAAACGGGTTCGCGCCGGGGGTCAGCGTCGCGCCAGGCGTCGCACCCGACACCGGCACCAGCCGCAACGCAGCCCGGGGCGTTGGCCGCGCGCCGAGCTCGAAGCGGCCTGCACACTGCGCGCACTGCACCAGCACACGGCCCCCCGAGAGCGCGAGGTTCGCGGGCGCGTCGTGGGCGCCACACAGCGGGCAGGACACAGCATCGGCGACCGGCGTTTTCAGGGTGGCATTCATGGGCAGCTCGCGTCTTTCGGGGCACGACCACAATCGATGAGCCGTGGCACGCCAGACAACGGCTCCAGCAGAATCAGCCACGGTGCCGTTTGGTCCGGCAGGTCGAAGCGAAGCAACGTGCGTGCCGCCGTCGTGGGGTCGCACGCCGCCCCGCGAGGCACGCTGCTGCTGCCCACGAAGCACAGGCCGGCGACGTTGGTCATCGTCACGCCCGGAGGCATGGCGACGACCTGCGAGCGGTTGTCACAGACACACCCACCGACACCACACGCCGGCGCCGACACGCACTGTGTGGTGGGGCACGTGCGCCCCCACGGGTCGGCGCACGGCAGGCGACCCCAGCGCACATCGCTCGCGCCGTTCGCGCCCGGCGTCACCTCGATGCGCACCGGCTGGTTGCGGCCACGCGCTTCGCCGCGCGCTTCCTGAAGCAGCATGAAGACCTCACGCACGGCGCCGACGCGGCGGGTGTTCATGGTGAGCCGCGAAAAGCCGTACATCGACATGGCGGCCATCGCGCCGAGCAACGCGACGACCATCATCAACTCGACCAGCGTGAAGCCACGGCGCTTCATGGGGCCTCCGAGAGCGCGAAGTTGCGCGGCGTGACCTGAAACGTGAGGCGGCGGCGCTGCAGCCCATCGAGCGGGAGCCCTTCGGTGGTCAGCACGAATTCACCGCCGGGCTGCACCTGCAGCTGCGAGCGGTCGGCGCTGACGGTGCGCGAGAGCAGCGTGACTTCGACGGCGCGCACGCGGCGCATCAACGCGGCGCGCACGGCCTGGTCTGCAGAGAGCCCCACGGCCTGCGCCGCGTCACGCGCGTCGGTCCCGCCGGGCACCGCGCACGTCGCCGCGGTGCACGCGTCGATGGCGATGCGACCGGCCGCGTCATCGGGGAAGTACTGTGCCGCGTTGGCGTTGGTGAGGTTCGAGACGAGCAGTCGAACCTGCAGGCGCTCCACGTCCCACAGCACGTCGGCCCACGCGTCGGGCCCGAGCGGGCCGTCAGCGTCGATTTGCAGCCGCGGGCGCTGCGGCCCACCCGGCGTCGTCGGCTTCCAGTTCACGCGAAAGCCCACGGAGCGCAGCGGCAATACCCAGGTGTTCGCGCTGCACCACGCCTGCCCGTTGGTGCCGCACGGGTCTGATGCGTTGGGCGCGGAGTAGCCGGCGACGCCGCCAGAGCTCGCCAGCCGCGTGGGCTGCGGCGCGGTGTCGACGTTCTGCGCGCACGCCACGCCGAGCGTCGAGTTCACGTAGACGACGGCCTCGCTCTGCGCGACGGCGCCCACCGGGCTGGTGGCCATGCACGTCTCACCGCCGCTGCGAATGCTGCAGGTGCCGCACGCGCCGCCGCCACCGCCGCAGCACGCGGTCGACCGCAAGCCGGCGGAGCGACCCGAGTACAGCACCAGTGAGTCGCTCGGGTACGCGAGGTACGGCGCCTTCGGCAGCTCGAAGTCAGCGTCGTTGAGGAACTCGTCGGCGGTCGTCACGTCGATGGCGCTGCGCGTGGCGTTGGCGCCGAGGTTGAGGCGCGCGTTGCCGATGCCTGAGCCCGCTTCCTGCAGCGAGAGCGTCAACACGTCGGCCGCGGCGCGCGCCGACTGCTGCGCCGTCATGCGCTGCTGCTGCGCGAAGCCCATCGCCTGAAACTGCAGCGTCGTGCCGACCAGCCCGGCGATGACGACCAGGCTCATGGCGCTGGCCACCATCAGCTCAATCAACGTCATGCCCCGGCGCTTCATGGCGACATCCTCGTCTGCAGGGCTTCGCTCTGGAGTCGCGTCCCCTCGAGCCAGCTCACGGTGACGCGCACGTTGACGACGGAGCCGCGCAGCGAGCCGTTGTCGAGCGGCCGCTCGATGACGGGGGAGCCTCGCTCGGCGCCTTCGTACGGAGGGTCGACGTCGACGTGCACGGTGTACTCGCGCAGCGACGGGTCAGGCGTGGCGGGCGCGACAGTGCGCAGGCCGCTGTCGACGCTGAGCCACGCCGACGAGCGCCGACCATCGAGCGCGGTGACGTTGTTGCACCACGCGGCGGGGTCCGGGTTGCAGCCGAGCGCCGCGATGCCTTCGAGCTCACGCTGCGCGAGGCTCAACGCCTGGGCGTGCGTCTGCGTGCGTCGCACCATGCGGCTGGAGGCGATGAGCACGCTCGCCACGCCGCTGATGCCGATGGCCGCCACCACGAGCGAGACGAGCGCTTCGACGAGCGTCACACCACGTCGCGCCTTCACGGGAGCCTCCCGGGAGGCAGCGCCTCCCACATCAGGGTACGGCGACGCGCGCCTGCAGCCGCGGGAGGCGCGTTGTTCCAGACACCAGAGCCCGCGCCCTTCATCTTTCCGTCGGCGGTGATGAAGAGGAACTGCTCGTCGTACACGACGCCGCCCGACACGCTGGGCGCGACCTTTGGTGCGGTGGTGGGCGCCGGGTAGAGCTGCAGCGCGGCCACTTGCGGCACCGTGTAGAGGCGACCTTCTTCAGTCGGCGAGAGGTTGCACGCGTCAGACGCCTTGCCCACGGCGGTGACCGCGAACACGTCGTCTTTGCCGAGGCTGACGCCGCCCCACACCTGCTGGCCGTCGTGCAGCGTCTGTTGCCAGAGCGGCGAGGCGACGGCGCAGTTGCCCAGCGGCGCTTCGTCTTCGTAGGCCATGACGTAGTAGCGCGCGGCCTGTGCGTCGCTCGGATCATCGGGGTTGTCGGCGGTGCCGAAGTACACCTGCACGCGCGTCGAGTTTTCGCGAATGACCTTGAGCGCGAGCGGCGAGTAGATGCCCTGCTTGAGCGCTTCGGCGCTCGAGACACCCACCGTCACCAACGTGACGGCGGTGTCGGCCACCACACAGCTGGCGACGCGCGCGTCTGCCGGCCGGGCGAGGTCGAGCTTCGCGAAGTTGATGCGGTACACGCGGCCCGAGGTGCTGGGTACGTAGAGCACGTCGTAGCTGCCGTCGGCGTCGATGTCGGCGGCCGCAGGTTCACCACCCAGGCCCTCGTTGAGCTCGAGCGTCACGATGCCGATGGTCTTGCCGCCGTGCACCACCGGCGCGCCCGTGGCGAGGTCGATGAGGTACACGGTGCCCGCGGTGCCGGAGTTGGGAACGAAGTCAGTGGCGATGGCGGCGATCCACTTCTCGCCGGCGACGCCGAAGTCGGCGCGGATGATGGGCGGCGAGTGACGAGAGCCCTTCGTGTCGGGCTGGCGGAGCGCGCCGGTGAGCGGCAGCACGCTGCCCATGCGCCACTCCCACATGGGAATCGGGTAGCGCTGCGCGGTGGGCGAGGTGACGGCGACCTTCGACGGGTCGGTGACGTCGAGCGCGAAGACGAGGTCGCTGCGCGGGCCGCTGGCTGAAACGAGCGCCGTCTTCGCGCCCCGGTTGGCGCGGCCCTGGGCGTCGATGGTCCACGCGGGCGCGCTGGCGAGGTTGCCGAGGTCGACGTCGGCGAACGACGGAGAGGCGTTGAGCTGCGCCGGCGCCACCGACGCGCCCGGCAGGTTGCCGATGTAGTTGCGCACGTACTGCGGCAGCAGCGCGCGCGGCGCGTAGGCGAAGACCTCTTCGGCGGTGCCGTAGTTGCGCGGGCCGGTGCACGGGCTCTTGAGGAAGTAGCCACGCGCGGTGGGCTCGCTCGAGCACGGGTCGTTGCCACGGCGGTACGCGCCGGCGTCGAAGGCGTGGAGGTAGCCGGTCAACGTGCCCACGAAGGCGATGGTCTGGCGCGTCTTGAGCGGCTCCGAGAAGTTCGAGACGAACGCCGCGCGCTCGTTGGCCGTCGTGTAGTTGAACCAGCCCGCGGTCGCCGGAGCGGCGATGACGGCCGGCGCCGAGAACTGCACGCCGCCCATGGGCCACGCACGCGCGATGGGCGTGGTGACCGAGCCCTGCTTCAAGCACGTGCCATTGGCGACGCACGCCGCAGCCGCGAGGCCCTGGCGGTCTTCCCAGCCGTAGAGCCAGTCGCGGAGGAAATCGCGGTCGCTCGCGTCGGCCGGGGAGTTGCCGGAGGCGTTGCGGTTGAGATCGTACGGGTACTTGCCGAGCGACTGCGTGTTGAACGCCGTGTTGGGCAGCGCCGGCGTGGTGGGCAACGCGAGCTCGTCTTTGAGCTCGATGCGCGTGCCGTCGGCGGCCAGCGTGTAGATGCGGCGGCCCAGCGGGTTGGCGGCGCGCCCGGCCATCGACATCGACAGCTGCTCGGCCGCGTCCCACAGCAGCAGCGGCGACGTCGCGGTAGGCGTCGCCGAGTCAGGGTCGTACAGGCGGCGGTTGTAGAGGTGCCCGCGCAGCGAGAAGTCGGCCTTGTTGTCCCACGTGCGCATCGAGGGCTTCGGCTTGCCGGTCGACGCGCCATTCCACGGCGCGCCCGGCGTTTCGTACACGCCGAAGAGCGTGGTGTTGGCGATGGGGATGGGCGGCGACTGGTTGTAGTCACCGGTGCGCACGGCCTGGTACCCGATGTCGACGTCGTCGATGACCGGCGTGCAGGTGTCTCGCGGTGAGGTCATGTCGACGCGCCAGCACAGCTGACTGCCGACGAGGCCCAGGTCGAGCGTGTCGATGGTGAGCTCGTTCACGCCAGGAGGAAAGACGGCCTCGGTCCAGCGCGGCGCGGGGTTGGGCGTACACACGCCGGCAGTGCAGACGCGGCAGTCGACGGCAAAGTAGTAGCGGATGCTGGGCGTCGGCGGGCCGGCACACGCGCCGGGCACGGCTTCAGTCCACCTGTTCTTCGAGACGTCGTCGACGCGGCGAATGCGCACCTTGGTGATGGTCATCGAGTCGGCGTCAGCGACGGGAATCGAGCCTGACACGGTGCCCGAGCGCGCGGTGCCGCCGTTGGTCTTGTTGATCATCACCACGACGTCGTTGAAGTCGCGGTCGCCACCACCCGAGAGGTCTTCGAAGCCGAAGATCCACCGGTAGGGGTCGGTCGACGGCGCGCCGACGATGACGTGCGGCATCTTGCCGTTGCTGGGCCGCGGCACCACGGCGGCCTCCATGGGCATGACGAGGTTGTTGTACGCGCTGGTCGCCAGGCGCGAGATGGTGGCCGAGTCGAGCCAGCAGCCCTGCACGGTGGCGAAGTACGGTGAGCCGAGCGGGCCGGTGGTCAACACCGAGCCGGGGTAGCCGCAGCCGATGTTGCGAATGGCCGCCGGGCTGGTCGCCGCCGGGTTCTGGTCCATGTTCAAGCGAGCCTTCGAGAAGAAGACGCTCAGCGGCGTGATGAGGTGCAACGTGCACTGGCCCGCCGCGTTGAAGCGCAGGCACGGGTAGACGCGATCTCCGCCGTGGCCCGGGTCGTACGCAGAGATCATGAAGAAGACGATTTCCTTGCCGCCGGGCACCACGCCGAGATCGATGGTGCGGTCGACGGTCGAGATGCCGACGTTGGGGTTGGTGGCCATCAACCGGCCCGTCGCGTCGTAGCGGCTGACGTCGTAGTCGGGGATGCCGTCCATGGACGTGGTGGCGTCGGCGATCGACGGGAAGCCGTTCCACACCGAGGTGTCGGTGTCGTCGTCGCTCAGAAGAAACAGCAGGCGGCCGATGCCGCGATCACCGTTCTCGGTCGCCGCGGGCTCGAGCAGGTTGGGAACCCAGCCGAAGAGGCCGCGGTCGTTGAACGCGGTGTTGCTGTGCGAGCCGCTCTCGCCGATGAGGTCGACGTTGATGTTGGGGCCCGTGCCCCACGTCGCCGGCTTCGATGCGTCGCGCACCGACTGGTTCGTGCGGAAGTTGCCGCCGCAGTTGTTCGAGGCGAGCTCCGGCACCGAATACGTGAAGCCGCCGCTGGTGAAGGTGGAGGTGCAGCGCCGCGACTGGCCGATGTACGGCCGCGCCTTCGCGCCTGACTGTGGAGCGACGTTGTAGAGATCTTCGTGGAGGTCGGCGACGCCGTTGGTGTTCGCGTCTCGAAGCGTGTCGTCGTCGGAGTCTTCGGTGCCACGCGTGTCGATGTAGCCCGCGCTGATCAGGTCCTCGTAATAGAGGTAGCCGATGGTGTGCGTCGCGCCGGCCGACTCGTAGACGTACGAGATGGTGAGCCGCTGGTCGACGGGCAGCACGATCTTCTCGGCGTTGAACGGCACCAGCGCGGTGTCGAGCTTGAGCTGCTTACCCGGCGTGATGGCGATGGCCGTGCGCTCGGGAATCGAGGCCGGGTCGAAGGCCGGCTGGTTGTCGACCGCGAGCGCGTCGGTGCACAGCGCGGCGCTCTGCGCGGCGGCGACCGAGGCGAACAACAACGAGCACGAAACGAAGACGCGGGCGTTCATCGGCGGGCCTTGTCGTTGAGGGGAGTCGTCTTCTTCCAGGCGCGCGTCTCGAGCGCTTCGCGGCGACGCTCGAGCACCGGGGCCGGCGCGGCCTCGAGGCGGCCCTGCAGAAACGCCCACAGCGCAGGCGTCAATTCAGGTTCACGCACCAGCGCCACGGTGTCGCACGCGGTCTTCTGATCAGCGCGCCCTTCAGGGTTGAGCACCCAGCGGTTCAGCTCTTCACCTGTGCGCTGCTTGAGCCGACGCACGAGGTCGGGCGCCTTGCCCGTCTTGCGCTCGGGCTCGGTGTGGCTGGCGGTGTGACACGACGCGCAGCGCTCGAAGTAGACGGCCTCGCCGAGCGCCGCGTCAGCCGCGTTGGCGACGGTGCTGATCAAGACGACAGAGAAGAAGAAAGTGCGCATCACAGGTTCCTCGTTCCGCCGGTGATGCTGGGCGTGCGGGCATCGAGGCTCGTGCCGTTGGTCTTGTCGGCACAGCCACCCTTCTGACCAAGACAGTCGACGCTCGCGACGCCCGCGCTGTAGGTCACCAGCGCCTGCGTGACGCGGCGAATGGGCATGCCGCCGCCCACGTCGACCTCGCCGATGGAGACCAGCCAGACCTGCGCGTTGGCGTCGGCCGTCGACACGGCGGGCGTCTCGTCGGCGTCGTCGCGGAGGAACACGCGGTACCGCACGTTGGCGCCCGTCGGGTAGTCGTCGAAGCGCGCGCCCGTCACGGCGTTGAGCTCCTGCCCCGAGGTGGTGACCGACGGGTCGATGGCCATCGCCACGCCGTCAGTGGTCAGGCGATACGGCGTGGCCGGCAGCACCTCGAACCACACCTCGCCGTTCGCGCCGATGCCCGCGACCGGCGGCAGCGCGGCCATCACCGTGGTGTAGGTGTTGAAGTTCGGCGTGCCCTCCGCCAGCAACCGCAGGCGCTCACGGCCCTCGGAGAGCCCCGCTTCAGCCGCGAAGAAAGCCTCGACCTCGCGGCGCGCCTGACCCTGCAGTGCCGCTTCCTGCCCCACCATCGCCAGCGTGGTGACGGCGGCCACGGTGATCACCAGCAAGAGCCCCATCACCACCAGCAGAGAGAAGCCTCGTCGTCGAAAGCGTTTCTTCATCGCTCCCAGACCGTGTGCACCCGGTGTGCCGCGACCCGAGGTCCAGTGACACCGCGTAACTACGGCGTCGCTGCATGGGTCATTCGCGAATTCGCCGGGTCATTCAGGAAT
Source organism: Archangium sp. (assembly GCA_035910535.1). Classification (GTDB taxonomy): domain Bacteria; phylum Myxococcota; class Myxococcia; order Myxococcales; family Myxococcaceae; genus Archangium_A. The sequence goes on from JAMHXF010000034.1 coordinate 66,442, forward strand.
CCGTGCGCTGCATAACGCAACGTCCGTCGCTAAAATAAACAAGTATTCCAGTAGCTTACGATGTACGAAATGGTCGCAGGTTCACCGGTACGCCGTATGGAGCCGCGGGAGCGACTTGCGCGCGGTGACCCACCCGGCACAGCGCCGTTGACATGAGATCGAGGCTTATTAGGAGGGCCCGCGATGATTCAGGTCGAAGGTCTCACCAAGTACTACGGGGAGCGGGCCGCGATTCGCGACCTCTCATTCACCATCGAAAAGGGCGAGGTCATTGGCTTCCTCGGCCTCAACGGTGCCGGCAAGTCGACGACGCTCAAGGTGCTGGGGTGTGTGCTGTTGCCCACCAGCGGCCGGGTGCTCATCGACGGGTTCGACGTCACGCGCGACCCGCACGAAATCCGCAAGCGCATCGGCTTTCTGCCCGACACGCCGCCGCTCTACGACGAGATGACCATCAGCGGGTACCTGGAGTTCGTCGCGCAGCTGCGCGGCGTGACGACGGGCGAGTTGGGCACGCGCGTCTCCGAGGCCATGCGCAAGACGGCGCTGCTCGAGCGCCGCGACGACGTCATCAGCAGCCTCTCGCACGGCTTTCGGCAGCGCGTCGGCGTGGCGCAGGCGCTGGTGCACAACCCCAAGCTGCTCATTCTCGACGAGCCCACCAGCGGCCTCGACCCGGTGCAGATCGTCGAGATGCGCGAGCTGATCCGCCAGCTCAAGGGTGAACATACGGTGCTGGTCTCGTCGCACATCCTCGCGGAGATCTCGCAGATCTGTGATCGCTACCTCGTCATCGCGCAGGGCGAGATCATCGCGCGCGGCACCGAGGCTGACCTGTCGGGCCTGCTCGGCAGCTCGGGCTCCGTGGAGCTCGACGTGCAGGGCAACGCGCAGGTCGCCATCGACACGATCAAGAGCGTACCCGGCGTGAATGACGTGACGGTGCTCAAGCTCGACGGCGACGTGGCGCAGCTGCGCGTGCTGGTGACGGGCGAGGTGCGGCCCGCAGTGGTGAAGGCGTTGGTGAACGCGAACTTGAACGTGCTGCGCGTCGACAAGGCCGCCGCGCGCCTGGAGAACATCTTCTTGAAGCTGACCCACGGCAAGGAGGCCGCATGAACAACGTGCTCCTCATCGCCCGACGCGAGCTGCAGTCGTACCTCCGCACCATGAGCGGCTACATCATCATCGCGGTGATGCTGTTCATCGACGGGCTGCTCTTCAACGCGTTCGCCGTCTCAGGCACCGCGAAGAAGTCGTCAGAGGTGCTGGCCGACTTCTTCACGCTCACCTCCGGCATCACCATGGTGGGCGCGGTGTTCTTGTCGATGCGGCTCATCGCCGAAGAGCGCCAGACGGGCACCGTCGCCCTGCTCTATTCGTCGCCGGTGCACGACCTCGAAATCGTGCTGGGCAAGTTCTTCGCGTCGTTCGTCTTCCTGTGCCTGTTCTTCGCCTCGACGCTCTACATGCCGGCGCTCATCGCGGCCTACGGCAAGGTGTCGCTCGGCCACATCTTCGCCGGGTACTTCGGCTTGATGCTGGTCGGCGCCACGGGCCTGTCCATCGGCACGTTCGGCAGCTCGTTGACGCGCAGCCAGGTGGTCGCCGCCGTGTTGTCGGGGGTGATGGTGCTGGCGCTGACGACCGCGTGGCTGCTGGGCAAGGTCACCGACCGCCCGCTGACTGAAATCATCAACGGGCTCGCGTGGTGGGGCCACTTCGACGCGTTCCGCGTGGGCGTCATCCACCTCAAGCACGTGGCGTACTTCGTGCTCGTCTCGTTCATCGCGCTCTTCGCCGCCACGCGCGTGCTCGAAGCGCGGAGGTGGAGCTAGTCATGCAGCTCTCGGCTCTCATCACCATCGGCCTCGCGCTCATCTGGGTCGGCGAGCGCATCGTCGACTCGTCGAACGTTCGCTGGGGCCTCACTGGCGTCGGCGCGCTGTGCGTCGTGCTCGCGCTGGTGCTGCGGTTTCTGCGCGCGGGCAAAGCGCGGCCCGACGTCGCGCGCGTGCAGCGCACCTTCGCGGCGCTGCACGGGCTCACCGTGGCCTCGCTGGTGCTCTACGCGTTGCAGTCAGACCTCTTCACCAAGCTGACCGGCGCGGCCCTGGCTTCAGGTTCTCCGAAGCTCGCGGGCGTGTTCGGCGCGCTGTGGCCGGCGCTGTTGCTGGCCTCGCTGCTGCCGTCCATCTTCATGGAGCTCTCGTTCGCCTCGATGGCGAAGGCGCCCACGCTCGAAGCAGGCCGCATGCAGGAGGCCATGTTCTCGGGCTTCGGGCTGGCCGGCGCGTTCGTCTTCGTGTTCTCGCTGCAGTACGTGGCCACCGAGCGCGACGCGAAGGTCGACTTCTCGCACTTCCGCGTGGCGCGGGCCGGCGACGCCACGAAGAAGCTCGCGGCTTCGCTCGACGAGCCGACCGAGGTGTACCTCTTCTTTCCTCCAGCCAGCGACGCAGCCGAGGCCGTCGAGGGCTACTTCGACGAGCTCAAGGCCGACGCGCCCACGTTGACGGTGACGCGCCTCGACCACGCGCTCGACCCGGTGAAGGCCAAGGAGCTCGGCGTCAGCGGCAACGGCACGGTGCTCATCAAGAAGGGCGGTCGTAAAGAGACGGTCTTCATCGGCACCGAGCTCGAGAAGGCCAAGTCGCAGCTGCGCGGCCTCGACGTCGAAGTGAACAAGCGCCTGACGCTCGTCGCCAGGGCCCGGCGCAGCGTGTACCTGACCGGCGGCCACGGTGAACGTCAGCGCGACCCGGCCAACAGCAACGACCAACGCAGCACCATCGACACGCTGCACAAGGTGCTGGCTGATCAGAACTTCGACGTGCGCCCGCTGACCACCGCCGAGGGTCTGGGTTCCGAAATTCCCAAAGACGCAGCGGCCATCTTCATCATCGGGCCCACGCGCGCGTTCGACGCGCCGGAAGCCGCGGCGCTCGAGGCATACATGAAGCGTGGCGGTCGGCTCTTCATCGCGGTCGACCCCGAAAGCGGCCTCGACTTCAAAGAGCTGCTCGCGCCGCTGGGGCTCTCGTTCCTGCCGCAGACCATCGCGCAGGAACGAGGCACCGCGAACGTGCGGCCGCCGCCCAGCATCGCCGACCGCACCAACATCGCCACGCGCACCTTCAGCTCGCACCCCATCGCCAGCTACCTGGGCCGTGGCTCGGCGCCGGTGCTCTTTCTGGGCGCGGGCCCCATCGACGAGCTGCCGCAACACCCGGCAGACCTCTTCATCGACCTCGCCGTGCGCTCGATGCCCGACGCGTGGGTCGACGGCAACGGCGACTACGAGTTCACCACCGGAGAGACGCGCAAGGCCTACGGCGTCGTCGCGGCCGTCGAGCGCCGCGCCGCGAAGAACGAGAGCGAGCCGATGCGCGCCGTGGTGCTGGGCGACTCAGACGCCATCGCCGACCTGGTGCTGCAGCAGCTGCCCGGCAACCAGTACCTGGTGGTCGACGGCTTCAAGTGGCTGCTGGGCGATGAGCAGCTCGCCGGCCCCACCAACACCGAGGTCGACGTGCCGTTGACGCGCACCCGCGAGCAGGACTCGTTGTGGTTCTACGGCACCACCTTTCTCGCGCCGCTCGCGGTCATCGGCCTGGGCTTCATCGCCCGCCGTCGCCCGAAGAAGCGCGCCCAGGACAAGACGGAGGCAGCGTCGTGAAAGCGCGCAGTGCAGCTCTGCAGGGTGGCCTCGCGGTCGCAGGTCTCGTCGCCGCGTACGTGACGTGGCAGCGGCCGACGGAGTCGTTGAAGCAAGACGCGGTGGTGATGATTGACGCGTCGAAGAACTCGCTGGAGCGCGTTCGCTACGAAGACGGCGTGCGCTCCATCACCGTCGAAAAGAAAGACCGGCTCTACGTGACGCTCGCGTACCTGCCCGGCAAGCGGCCGACGCTGGAGGCGCCCACGCCGCTCGACGTCACCGACGCCGGCGTCGACGGCGGCACCTTCGTCGTCGCCAAGCCGCCCGAGCCGGCGCCGGATCGAACGCTCTTCGCCAACGAGCGCGCCGAAACGCTGTGGAACCGCCTGACGCCGTTCGAGGCCACGCGCGCGCTCGGCAAGCTGCCCAAAGAGAAGCTCGACGAGCTGGGCGTCACCGACAGTGAGCGCAAGCTGGAGCTGACCATCGCCGGGGGGGTCACGCGCTTCACCATCAGCAAGCCGATGAATGGCCTCATCGGCAACTACGCGCAGAACGAGAAGACCGGCGAGGTGTTCCTCATTTCGTCGAGCATCTTCAACGAGCTCGACCCCAACTCGCAGCTGCTCGTCGAGCGCCGCCTGCACACCTTCAAGGCCACCGAGTTCGATGGCTTCACGGTGAGCGCCGAAGGCAAGAGCGTCGCCTTCCTGCAAACCGGCGCCGACATTCCCGCCACCACGAAGGTCGCGCGCGCGGCGAGCCCCGACAAGGGCGACGAGCTCGCGAAGAACTGGCACGAGAAAATCTGGAGCCGGCTCATCGTCACCGACGTGCTTCAGAAAGGTGAGCAGCCCAAAGGTGGCGAGCCGAACGTCGTGCTGCGCGTCGAGTACACCAACAAGGGTCAGCCCAAAGGCTGGCTCGAGCTCGGCATTGACCCCGGCACGAAGGCCGTGTGGGCGCGCAGCGAGAACACGCTGTCGTGGGTGGCGGTGCACCAGGGCGCGGAAGACATCGCGCTCGAGGGCATCAAGGTGATGACGGCGCCGTAGCCGGCAGGCGAATGATGAAGGTGGCGCCGATGCCCGGCGCGCCTTCTGCGCGAATGTTGCCGCGGTGCGCCTCGACGATGGTGCGCGACACCGACAGGCCAAGCCCCGTGCCCTGCCCTCGGCGCTTGGTCGTGAAGAACGGCTTGAAGAGCTTGTCTTTGACGTCGTCGGCGAGGCCCGGGCCGGTGTCAGCGACGTGAATCTCGACGAAGCCTGCTTCGGGTTTCATGGTCGACACGGTGATGAGCTTCTTCTTCGACTGCTCCAGCGCCTGGCCTGCGTTGAGCATCAGGTTGAGCAGCACCTGCCGCAGCTGGTTCGAATTTCCACGCACCGCCGGCAGGCTCTCGCCGAGCGCCGTTTCGACCTTCACGCCCTGCATCTGCAGCTGGTGAACGCACAGCGCCATCGCGCCCAGGACGACTTCATTGGGCGCCAGCGCCTCGAACTCCATTTCTGGCGGGCGCGAGAACTCGAGGAGGTTCTGCAGGATCTTGTTCGCGCGAAACGCGTCTTGCTCGATGAGCTTGAAGTACTCGTGCAGCTCCACGAGGTCGTCTGACTCACGGCCCAGCTGCGCGAAGCCCACGATGCCCACCATGGGGTTCTTCACCTCGTGGGCGACGCTGGCCGCGAGCTCCCCGACGGCCGAGAGCTTCTCGCTCTGCACCAGCTGCGCGTTGGTCTTCTGCAGCTGCTCGCTGCGGCGCACCAGCTCGCGGCTCATTTCATTGAGCGCCGAGCCCACCGACTGAACTTCGAGCGGGCCCGCCACCGGCACCTCGACGCCGAACTCACCGCGCGAGATGACCTGCATCGTCTTCTGCAGGTCGCTCAGCGGCCGCGTCACGCGCCGGCCCAGCAACACCGCCAACACCAACGCGAGCGACACGGTGCCGAGCGCGAACAACAACGAGCGGCGCGACAGCTCGCGCGTGGCCTTGAAGACCTCGTCGCGCGGCACCTCAACCACCACCGAACCCATGCCGTTCTCGACGCGCGCGAAGGCCGCCACGCGGCTCTCTCCGTTGGTCTCGTATTCTTCAGTGCCGCGCGCCACCTGCCCCGCCAACGCGTCACGCACCACCGGCAGCGCCGACAGGTCTTCTTTCTTGATGACGCGCTCCGCTTCGGGGTGCGCCAGTACGCCGCCGAGCCGGTCGACCAGAAACACCTTGTACACGCGGCTCGTCGACACCGCCGAGAGCAGCCACTCAGGCCGCAGGTCGGCGATGACGACCGCGCT
>JAMHXF010000035.1:0-82359 GCA_035910535.1 Archangium sp.
CCTACGCGGCGGAGGCGGCAAGAGGGGCTTCTCCGGCAGCGCAGAAACTTCGCCGCTTCCATCACTCTTGATGACTTTCCCGATCACCCGGGGCGCCCCCATTGGAGCTCTTCGTTCGTCGCGCGGCCCGTCTTCCATCGTGGGCCGACTTTAACGCGAACCTCCGCCGGGTCCACGCCCGGGGCCCTTGAGCACGGGCGAACGGTTGGGGCTGGTCGACGGACTCTTGCCGGCGCCCAGCGGCTCTTTTCGCCGCGGAATCGCCTGCACCGGCGAGGTGCTGTTTCGACGCGGCGGCTGCGTTTCGAGCGCTTCTTCACGCGCCAACGGCTTGCCGTCACGCAGCACGCGCTTGCCACGAACCTGAGAGTCGGTCGGCGATGCGGCCGGTCGTGCAGAGACGCCCGCGCGTCGCGCTTCTCGGTCGGCGATCGGGTCGCGCCGCTGCGGCACCGCCTGCACTGGAGGCGAACGCGGCAACGCTCGGCCTTGCGCCGTCGATGAAGGAGGAATGGCTCCCGTCGTCCGTCGAGCGGGAGGTGCCACGAGCACCTTCGATTGCGGGTCAGACGGCGACGGCGGTCGAGGCGCCGACACCTGCGGCGCTGGCGGAGCAACAGGTTGCGCGACAGGAGGCGGACGCACTGGCGGAGGCAAGCGCATGGGGCGATCAACGATGCCCTTCTGAGCCAGACGCTCGAGCTGCTCGACGATGTCCATTCGCCCGCCGTCGCCCTTGATCTGCTTGCCCTTCTCTTCGCGGAGCCAGCGGTGCAGCAGCTTGCCGAGTTCTCCCTGGTAGCGATCGGCGATGGTCTTGGCGAACTCCGGCGACTGTGCGTGCGCCGCGCGCATGAGCCGCTGCACACCAGCGCTGCGCATACCAAGTGACGGGTTCTCGAGCGCCCCGTGCATGTCGAGCACCAGCCGCGCGTCTTTCTCAGTGAGTCGTCGCGCGGCTCCGGCTTCGGCGGCCTTCGAGGCCAACACGCGCTGATCCGGTGGGAGCTTGGCGAGGAACGCCGCGCTCTCGTCTCCAAGACCGGCGATCGCCGTCGCGAGCACACGCGCGCCCATGCGATCCGCCACCGCGAGCAGCTCTCGCTGCTGCAACGTCATCAGGTCGGTGAAGCGAAAACTCCCGACCTGCTGCACGCCGGCGCGCAGCGCGTCTTCGAGCTTCCAGCGAACAATGGCGAGCACGTCGGGCTTCACGTCGCGCAGCAACTTCACCGAAGGCGGGCTGCCCATCTCGGTACGCACTGCATCGGCGAGATCCGAAGGCAGCGCGTTGAGCACCACCTCGACCATCGCGCTGCGCTCGTTCTTGAGCAACGCAGCCAGACGCCTCGGTTCGGCGCTCGCGAGCTGTCGACGGCGCTGCGTGACGAGCCGCTTGATCTCCTGAACCAGCAGCGGAACGCGTTTTTCGCGCGGAATCTGCCGCAGCCCCTCAGCGCGATGCTTGAGGAGTTCTTCTTCCGCTGGCTCGAGATGCTCGTACGCCTCCACCGCCTCAGACCCGCCAAAGGCGAGTGAAGTCAGCAGGAGCATCGTCTGTCTCTTCGACAGAGAGGTGAAGAACTGCTCCACGAATCACCACCTCACGAAGGCGATCAGCCTTCTTGCGCCTTCACGCGCGTCGACGTGCCACGCGTCGGGGCGGGCTTGCGAAGGAGCAAGAACGCCGTTGCACCGGCCATGACAATGAAGAGCAGGGCAAAGACGCCGATCAGCGTCTTGAAGGCACCAGCGCTCGTCTTGCCGACCTCGATGCCGAAGATGCGCTGCGTGCGCGGCTCTTCGCTGAGCTCCGTGACGAACTTCGCCTCGGTCATCAACACCTTCACGTTGTCTTTCTTCAACTCGGGAACAGAGTTCGCGACGAAAGACTGAACGTCGTCGATGGCGACGGGGCCTTTACCTTCAGAAGCCATGTACTTGATCAGCACGGAAGCTGACGGCATCGGCTTCTTGTCGGGCTGCGTGAGATCATTGACCTCGGGAATCATGACGATGGTGCGCGCTTCGAGCACACCGGGAATGCGGTTGAGCGCATTGCTGACTTCGCCACCGAGCGCCTCGATGAACATCGCGCGCTCTTCGGTCTGCGTAGGAATCATGCCCTTCGTCATCTTGAAGATGGCGAGGCCGTCTGACTTCGGGCGCGGCAGCGAATGCTCACGCAGCAATTGAGCCGCAGTCGCGACGTCGGCCTTCGGCACCGAGATCACATACTTGGCTTCTTTGCCTTCGCCTTCCTTCAGCTTGGTGGCGTCAATGCCCTTCTTCTGAAGGAGCACGTAGATGTCGTTGGCGTCGTCTTCAGTGAGGTCGTGCTGAAGGTTGACGGAGCACGCCGAAGCACAGAGGGCGACGAGAACGAAGATCGTGGAGCGGAAGGACCGACTCATGAGGGCGGCGACCATACTACGGAAACGAAAAAAGGCGGCCCCACAAGGGAGCCGCCTCTTCGATGCGTCACTCGACGCGAGACTTCAGACGTTGGTCTTCAGCGTGTCCTTCAGGCCCGACGTGGCCTTCTCGACCACCTTCGAGCAGAGATCGAGCTCCTGCGTGTACTTGTACATGCCGGCCTGCATCTGAAGCAGATCCTGGTTCGACATCGGCTTACCGCCCGAGAGGCCGCCGTTGATCAGCTTGTCGATGTTCGCGCCGCCCTTTTCGAGGTTCGACATCATCGACATCACCATCGAGCTGGACTTGCTGACCTCAGACTTCTGCGTCACAGGGTCCATGCCCTTGCCGGTGACGTTCTTGTCGAGCTTGTTGAGGTCAGCTTTGTTCGTCTTCTGGACCTGCTCGATGTTGCGAGCCTGGTCGAGTTTCTGAACCTGCTGCGCCTGCTGAACGTGGCCGGTCTTGTTGACCTCGCCCGCGCCCTGCGACTTCATCGATTGGTCGAACTTGCTCGGTGCAGCCTTATTGGCCTGCTGTGCGGCCTGGTCGGGCAGTTTCTGCTGCGCGATCTGTGCTGCCGAGATTCCTGCCAGTGGTCCGGCCATGGTCGTTCCTCCGCTGCTGGTCTAACGAGTTATCGTCCTCTTCTTCGAGGAGTTGCTTCAGGGTTTCAACGGCCCGGGCATGAAGTCGACTCGCCCAGCTTTTCGATTGTCCAATCTCTGCGCCTGCCTCTTCCAGAGTCTTGTTCTGGAAGTAGTAACCCTGCAGAAGCTTTCGCTCTTTTTCCGGAAGCTTCTCAATGGCCGCGCGCACCCGACGGCGCATCTGCTCGAGCTGAATGCGCTCATCGGCAGGCAATTGTTCGTCGGTGACTTGTAAACCTTCAGTACCTTCGAGCGAGGTCGCGAAGACCATCGCCAGGCCAGTGACGGCGTTGCTGATTTCACGAACGTCGTCGTCGACGGAGGTACCGCCGCCGCCACGGTCCGACAGGTTCGTCATGTACGCATTGGCGCGTTCAGAAGCCGCAGCGCCGCCCTTGAGCACGCCCATCTTCCGGAGGCCGTCGTAGATGGCACCCTTGATGCGGTAGTGCGCGAAGGTCAGAAAGTTCGCGCCCACACGGGCATCGAATCGTTCAGCGGCCTCGAGCAAGCCGATCTGGCCCCAGGCGATGAGCTCGTCCATCTCGAACTGCGAGTTGAACTGCTTACGCACCTGTGCCGCCAACGAGCGCACGTAGGGCCCGTACTTCTCGAGAATCTGCGGTTTGGTCTCGCCGAGCGCCACGCGAGCCCCTTAGTCCTGCTCTTCGGCGCGGCCCCACAGCCGCTCGAGGGTCTGGGTGAGCCGCGGATCTTCTTTCAACTGCTCGAAGATCTTGTCGGTGAGCTTCTTCGACTGGGTGTTCACCTTCTCGCGGAGAATGTCGGCCACCAGCTTCTTCGTCGCCTCGTCGCGGCTCTTGAGCTGACCCGTCTTGAGTTGACGAACGAGATCCATCGCCTGCGCCGTCACCGGATCGGCGGGGCCGGCAGCACCAACGTTCGCGGAGCCGGCTGCGCCGCTGGGCCCGACCAGCGACTCGGCCTTGTCGACCTTCGCGCCGAAAGCCCCGCTCGCTGCACCAGTCTTCGCGGCCGCACCGGCACCAGACGCGCCGCGCGCTCCACCTGCTTTGCCTCCGCGACCGACGCCTCTGACAGACATTGCGACTCCTTGAAGAGAGATTACTTCTTCGCCTGCTTATTGGGGGGCGGCAATGCGCCCGCTTCCTTTGCGGCAATGAGCGCTTCGGCGAACTTTGCACCCTCGCTGCCAGGCTCGAGGTCGAGCGCCGACTTGAGCTCCTTCATCGCTTCGTTGACCTTCCCCAGAAAAAGGAGCGCCTCGCCACAGTGCGCACGGGGAAGTGACGCCTTCGGCGCCAGCTGCTGCGCACGACGGAAAACCTGCAGCGCCTTGTCGTGATTTCCCTGATTGAACTCGAGGGTGCCCAGAGCGATCTGGGGCACTTCGCTCTTGGGCATCAACACCGTCGCGCCGCCGAGCAGCTCCCGCGCGTTGTCGAACTTGCCAAGGTCCATCCACAGATACGCCGCCTCGAGCATCAGCATTGCCTGCTGCTTGCTCACGGGAACCAGGCTGCCGGCGATGTCTGACTTCGCTTCGGTCATGGGCGCTTCGTCCTTTTCACGCTGCGTTGAAGTTCGCAGACCACAATAACACGAAGGGCGGCCACCAGGGCCGCCCTCCAATGCGTGAAGCGATGTGCTTCAGCGAAACTTAACGGATGTTACCGATCGAGTTCTTCGACGTGTCGTGCTTGGTCTTCAGCACGTTCGAGATGGACGAGAACATCGTGTTCTCGCGCTGCATCGCGATCTGCACGTTCAACATCTGCGCGTTCTGCGCCGACATGTCGGCGATGGAGCTGGTCGCAGCGCCACCGACGTTCGAGTTGCCACCCGCGAGGAGGTTCGGGCCAGCCGTGTTGCTGCCGAGCGTCACGCCCGGGGTGCCCATCGACGACGCGCCAGCGCCGCCCGCGAAGCCGACCACGCCGGTCGCCGCGTACGAAGCCGCCGCCGCACCGCCGCCGCTGTTGGCGAGCGCGCTGACCGAACCAACCGCCGCCGAGATGACGCCGGCGCCCGGCATCACGCTACCGACCAGCGAAGCGCCCTGACCCACGAGATTGCCAGCTGCCTGAAGGCCGCCCGCCATCGACTCACCGAACGTCCGGCCCTGCGTCTGCTTCTGCATGGTCGTCGTCATCGACAACCGGCTCGGCATCTGGCTCATCTGGTCTGCGTTGATCTTCATGCTCATGTGATTCTCCTTGAGAAAAACTACGAGAAATTGCCCGGGTTCCGTTCCCCCGACCCTTGTCGGAGGCGCCCAGTGATTCGATTATCGCGGCGTGAGAAGGCGAGTTGCGTGAGCGTACCTGATCAAAGTCTTTACTTTCGAGCCCCGCCTCTACCCTTGCGATCTGCTTCAAGTTTTTCCTTCACCTGCATCAGGTAGGACAACAGCTCCTCTGTGCGTTCGATGGCCTTGCCGACCTTTTTCGCCTGTTCCGCGCGAGGCCCTTTCAGGCCCGCGAGCTGCTCTTTGACGTCTTTGAAGGTGCCGTCGATGTCGGCCGCCGACGCCTTCTCGATAAATCCCTCGATCACCGGGTAGCTGGGCGCGGGGAGCGGCTCGGGCTGCTTGGGTTCCTGCTTCTTGGCGGTCGCCATGGTCTGTGTCGCTTCCTTGTGTGAGGTCAGTTGGAGGTGAGGTGCTGCGCAAGTCGTTGGTGGCCGGCGGGGTCGCCGAAGCCCGCGAGGCCGAGCGCCGCGCAGAACTGAACGCGGAGATCGCCGTCGCCCATCAGGCGATGCAGAGCCGAAACAGCCTGATCTTTCATCACGAAATCGAAACTGCCAGCCCGAGCCAGTTGCCCCAGAGACCGCGCTGCCGCCGCACGCAGGGGCGGAAATTCGTGCCCGAGCGCTTCGCACAGCCCACGCGTCGCGCCTGAATCACCCAGTTCGCCGAGCGCCGTCGCAGCTTCAACCGGCGCCAGTCCATTCTTGAGCGCCGCGAGCAGCCACGGCAGCGCCTGTCGATCTCCCAGACGGCCGAGCGCCGTGGCAATGGCCGCGGCGACGCGCGGGTGTTCGGTTCGATACGCCTTGAGGAGGTACGGCACGCCTGCCTTGTAGCCCGCAAGCCCGATGGCCTCGGCAGCACCCGCGACGACTTTCGCGCTGCCATCGAGCAGGGCCTTGACGAACTCCTGGCTCAACGCTTCGTCGCCCAGCGACGCCAGCCCGATGGCCGCAGCACGACGCACCGACGGCGCCGCGTCGGTGAGCATGGCCTTGAGCTGCGCCACCGCAGCCTTTTCCTTCAACCGACCGAGCGCTTCTGCGGCGTCGGCGCGCACGCCGGGCAGCTGATCATTCAAACGCGAGAGCAACGTCGTCACGTCACGCGCGGCGATCTGCTGCTCGAAGAGATTCGAACGCCCCGCCCACGCAGGTTCGAGTTCAGCGAGCTTCTCGGCGATCTGCTCTTCGTTCACGCGCTGCCCTCCCGACGGAGGCGCGACGGTAGAAGAATCGCCGCGCGCCATCAACGAATGTACGCAGTGCGCATTCTGCATGCCTCGGGTTGGCGGGTGCGCTAGCTCACCCGCCCCATGAGCGCGATCATCACCATTCAAGACGTGGTCAAGGAGTACAGCCTCGGCGCCACAGTCGTGCAGGCGCTGCGCGGCGTTTCGCTCACCGTCGACAAGGGCGAGTTCATCTCGATCGCCGGGCCCTCGGGCAGTGGCAAGACCACGCTGCTCAACCTCATCGGCTGCGTCGACACCGCCACGCGCGGCATCGTGAAGGTCGCCGACCGCAGCACGTCTGATCTCTCAGAGCGCGAGCTCACCGACCTGAGGCTCAACACCATCGGGTTCATCTTTCAGTCGTTCAACCTCGTCTCGGTGCTCACCGTCTTCCAGAACGTCGAGTTCCCGCTCCTGCTGCAGAACAAGTTGAGCGCGAAAGATCGCAAGGCCCGCGTCGAAGCGTTGCTCGAGCAGGTCGGCCTGCAGTCGCACATGAAGCACCGCCCCAACGAGCTCTCGGGTGGTCAACGCCAGCGTGTGGCCATTGCGCGCGCGCTCGTCACCGACCCGCTCATCGTGCTCGCCGACGAGCCGACCGCGAACCTCGACTCAGCGACCGGCGAAGCGATTCTCGACGTGATGAAGCAGCTCAACCAGCAGAAGGGCACCACCTTCATCTTCTCGACGCACGACCACCGCGTCATGCGGCACGCGAACGCGGTCATTCGCCTCGCTGACGGCAAGGTGCTGGGTCGCGAAAAGCCTGAAGACGCGGTGGCCCACGCCGTCGGTCTCAACTCACTCCCTCACGCTGCTGCGAGCGCTCCATGAAGAACTTCGTTGCTGTCGCGCTGTGCCTCACCCTCGCCTCGCCTGCCTTCGCCGACATGACGAAGGAAGAAATGCACAAGCTGCTCGTCGAGCTCGACGATCGCCAGCGCAACGGCGGCGACTACAAGGCGCTCGCGTACCTCGAGCAGAAAGAGAAAGACAAAGCCGACGTGGTGCGTGAGCTGTTGGTCTACCGCCGCGACGCCGACGACAAGCTGATGCTGCTCTTCACCAAGCCCAAGAGCGAAGAGGGCAAGGGCTACCTCCGCATGGACAAGAACCTGTGGAGCTACGACCCCGGCACCGGCAAGTGGGAGCGCGCCACGGAGCGCGAGCGCATCGGCGGCACCAACTCGCGCCGCAGTGACTTCGATGAATCGCGCCTCGCCGAAGAGTTCGACCCGAAGTTCGAAGGCGAAGAGAAGCTCGGCAAGTTCGACACCGTGAAGCTGACGTTGACCGTGAAAGACGGCGTCGACGTCGCGTACCCCGTGGTGAAGCTATGGGTCGACAAGGTCAACCAGAACATCTTGAAGCGCCAGGAGTTCGCGCTCTCGGGCCGGTTGATGCGCACCGCGTATTACCCCAAGTGGCAGAAGCTCTATTCGGAGTCGAAGAAGGCCGAGCTGTGGTTCGCCGGTGAAATGCGCTTCTTCGACGAGGTCGAGAAGTCGAACTCGACGTTGGTGTTGATCAAGTCGGTCGACCTGTCGAACCTCGACCAGAACATGTTCACCAAGGCCTGGCTCGAGTCGAAGAGCCGCTGAAGGTTCGCCATGAGAACGATCTTCCTCGCAGCGCTGTTGCCCGCGCTGGCGATGGCACAAGAGCGCCCGACGGAGTCGGACATGTTCGGCAGCGACGCGCCGACGACCGAAGACGCAGGCGTTTCAATGCGCCCCGATGAAGCGTCGATGTTCGGCGACAACGCCGAGGCCGACGCAGGCGTGATCTCCGGCGGCGACGAGCGCGACAACGCGCAGCTCTCGGCCGGGCCCATGCAGTCGAAGTTCGACACGTCGGAGATCGTCAGCGACCCGCTGAAAATCGGCGGCAACCTGCTGATGTTCGGGCAGGGCTACTTTCAAGAAGGTCGGCCGTTTCTCGAGGGCTCGTTCTCGGCGCCGATGATTCTCGACGTGTACCTCGATGGCCGCCCGAACGATCGCCTGCGCGCGTACGCCGTAGGCCGCCTGCAGTTCGACCCGACCAGACCCGTGGGCACCGGCGCCGCGAGCGCGACGGCAGGCACGGGCGGCTCGCTCGTCGGCCTCACGCCGGCGACGACCGCGAACCCGTCCGTCTTCCTTGATCAACTCTGGCTGCGCTTCGACATCGCGCGCACCGTCTACATGACGGTCGGCCGTCAGAAGGTGCGCTGGGGTGTCTCGCGCATCTGGTACCCGACCGACTTCCTCAACTCGCAGCCGCGCGACGCCTTCAACCCGTTCGACGTGCGCCTCGGCGTAAACATGGTGAAGGTGCACGTGCCCGTCGAGTCGCTGGGCTGGAACTTCTACGCGTACGGGTTGCTCGACGCGGTGAACATCACCAGTGCGGGTGTGCAGCTCAAGCAGTTGGGCGGCGCGGTGCGCGGAGAATTCGTGCTCGGCCCTGCGGAGATCGGCATCGGCGGCGTGTGGCAGGAAGGACGTCGGCAGCGCTACGCGATTGACGTCAGCACCGCGGTCGGCCCGTTCGACGTGTACGCCGAGGCCGCGTTTCGTGATGCGCGCGACTTCGTTCGCTACGAATACCCGAGCGACCTGAACGGCGAGAACGTGGTCGCCAACGCCGGCAACATCACCGCGCATCGCGATGAAGGCGTGATGGTGCAGGTCAGCGGCGGCACGAGCTTCCAGTTCAACTACACCGACAAGAACATGGCGATCGTCTCGCTCGAGTACTTCTACAACCCCGCAGGGTACGAGAAGCCGATCGGCTACCTGGTGCAGACGTTCGCGCCGCAGTTCATCAACGAAGCGCTCGACCCGATTCAGCGCGTGCCGCTCTACCAGGGCAAGCACAACATCGGCCTGACGCTCGCGGCGCCGGGCATTCCCGGCTTCGACTGGATCACGGTGTCATTGTCGAACGTGGTGATCATCAGCGACCCGGCCGCGCTCACGCGCCTCGACGTGATCTTCCGCGTGCTGAACTTTCTCACCGTGCAGGCCTTCGGCAGCGTCTTCTACGGCGAGACCGGTGGCCAGCTGCGCTTCCGCCTGACGCCGCAGTTGATCAACGACGTGGCGAATGTCTCCGAGGCGTTCGACCCGGGCTCAGGCGCCACGGTTCGTGGGCAGTTGGGGCCGCTCCGCTACCCGCCCATCGTTCAGGCCGGCCTCATGCTTCGTCTGGCCATCTGACGGCGGCGTTCCCTTCCACCGGCGGTGCAGCCACAGCCATTGCTCCGGGTACGCACGAACGCGGGCCTCGAGCAGCGCGGTGAGCTGCGCGGTGTGCGCGAAGAGACGTTCTTCTTTCGTACCGTCGACCGGCAACGGCACCGGCCCGTCGACGTGCATGCGCAGGCCCGCTCCTTCGCGCACGGCGACGACGACGTAGACCGGCGCACCACTGTGCAGCGCGGCCATCGACACCGCAGGCGTGGTTGACGCGACGCGACCAAAGAACGGTACCCACAGCGCCTGCACGTCGGGGAGCGCTTGATCGATCAACTGAACCACTGCGCGGCCACGCTCGAGCGCGCTCAACATCTTACGAAGCGCGCCACGTTGCAGAATCAGCTCCACGCCTGCACGCTTTCGGCTGTCGATGATCCACTGATTGAACGCGCCGCTCAGCGGCCTGACGACGGCCGAAAACACGTACCCGCGTCGCGCCATCACCTCAGCAAAGAGCTCCCAGCTCCCCAGGTGCGCTGAGGCGATCAGCACCGGCTGGTGGGTCTCGAGCAGCACGTCGAGGCCCTTCCACTCGGCCACGGAGACGACCTGCGCCAGCTGCGCGTCAGTCAACAGATCGGAGGTGACCGACTCCATCATCGCCACGGCCATCGACACGTAGGCTTCGCGAACGACACGCACGTGCTCTTCAGGCGACGCTGCGGGGAACGCGCGGCTCACGTTGTCGAGCGCCACCTTGCGACGTATGCCCATCGCCCACGCGAAGTGACCGACCCCGCGCGCGATGCGCGCACGCGAGCCCGGAGACAACCAGCGCAACCACCCCACGCCGAGGCCGACGAGCAGCCGGGCGAGCACCAGTCACTCCATCGTGGTGTCGACGAGGCCACGGCGACATTCGGCCACGCCATCGAGCGCGTCCTTCACCCGGGGGTTGAGCTCGAGCACCGACTTGTACAGCGGCAGCGCCTGCTCGCAGCGACCTCCGCCACGCAGCCCGCGGGCGGTCTTCAACTTCTCGCGAATGAGCTCGATCTTCGAGAGCAGCACGCGCGCTTCGACCGACGAGCCCGATTCTTCGGCGACTGACTTGAGGTACGTCTCGGCCTCGTCGAGCTTCGCGACCTCGAACTCAGTACGGCCCTTGCCCAGGCTCATGCGCGCGTTCTCTTCACGCAGCAGCTTCATGGCGTCGAGGCCGGGGTCGACGCGCGGCTGCTCGACCTTCGGTGGCTCCGGCTGCACGACCGGCTCGACCTTCGCGACGGGCGGCGGCTCGACGGGCTTCGTTTCACCCGGGCGCGTCGCGAACCACACACCGACGCCGGCGAGCAGCAACACCACGACCCCGACGACCATCAGCGGAGTGTTTGAACGCGGCGCAACGGGTGGGAGCGACGCGTCGCCCAGCTGCGTCTGCGCGCCGGCGCGGTTGTCGAGCGCGACCTCGCCGACGCGCAGCGGCGTGTTCAACGGCAACGGCGCGAGCGGCGCGTGCTGACCAGTCTCACCGGTGCGCATCAACGTGCGATCGACGGCCGAAGCGTCGATGTCGCTGCCCGGCAGCGCGATGCCCGTCGTCGCGCTCGGCAACGGCGTGGCCATCGACACTGCGTGCATGCCCGTGCGCTGCAGCGGCGGCAGCGACATGTGCGCCTGCGTGGGGATCGACTGAGACAGCGCGCTCGCGAACGAGAGCATGTCGGGCCAGCGCTCTTCGATGCGCTTGGCGCAGGCCTTCTGAATCACACGCTCGAGCTCGGGAATGTCGAGGTCGGGCGCGAAGGTGGTGAGCGGCGGCAACGGCTCGAGCACCTGCTTGCGGAGGATTTCCGCGATCGTCGTACCGTCGAACGGCTGGCGACCCGTGAGCGTCTCGAAGAGCACGACGCCCAACGAGTAGATGTCGGCGCGGAGATCGACCTCTTTGCCTTCGACCTGCTCGGGCGACATGTACCGCGGCGTGCCGGCGATGGCGCCGGCGACGGTCAGCTTGGTGCCCGCGTCCATCAAACGCGCGATGCCGAAGTCGAGCACCTTGGCGTGCACCCCGCGGATGCCGCGGCGAATCATGATGTTCTCGGGCTTCAGGTCGCGGTGAATGACGCCCTTCTCGTGCGCGTTGGCGAGCACGTCGGCGACCTGCAACACGACCTCGATGGCCTCGACCATCGGCAACCGACCCTGCTCGGCGAGCGTCTTCTTGAGATCGACGCCCTCGCAGTACTCCATGGCGATGAAGAGGTTGCCTTCATCGTCCTGGCCGAAGTCGTGAAACGTCACCGCGTTGGGGTGCGCCACGCGAGCGTAGGACTTGGCTTCGTTCAAGAACCGACGCGCGATTTCAGCGTCGTCAGAGAACTCGCCCTTGAGGAACTTCAGCGCGACGCGGTGACCGATGCCGAGCTGCTCGCCCAGGTAGACGGCGCCCATGCCGCCCTGCCCCAGCTTGCGAACGATCTTGTACTTCCCCTTGATGACGCGATCGACCATGCGATCGGTCGCGGGCGAGAGGCGGATCGTCTCGGAGGTGCCGCAGTTGGGGCACTTGCCACCCCAGCTTGAGTGCTCCTGACCGCAGCCCTGGCAGATGAACACGGCCACGTTGGTTCGCTCACTTCTCCGACGGGTTTCGGGTGCTGAAGAGCAGCTTCTCGATTTCGTTGGCGCCGGCCTCGGGAGACTCGCTCACCGAAAGCGTGGCACGCAACACGCTGGTGCGCGGGTCGTCTTTGAGCTCGGCCTCCAGCACCTTGAGCGCGTGCGCTTTCTCACCACCGTGGAACAACGCGAGGCTTCGGTAGAACGCGTATTCGCGGTTCGACGGGTCGCTCTTCGCGGCCTCGGCGAAGTGCGCGTCGGCCTTCTTCCACGCCTTGTCGTTGAGCTCCGCGAGCCCATCGAGGAAGGCCATCTTGCCCTTGGCGTCGGCCGCGGCGGCGCTGACGTCTTGAGCTACCTGGTACAGCGGGCGCGCCGAGCGCAGCGTCTCAGGAGTCAGCTTCTCGCCCGACAACGCGCGCGCGTGCACGCCTTCTGCTTCGGCCGTCGCGGCGGCGCCCAGCTTCTGCGCCATCTCTCCGAGCTCGGGCCCGAGGAAGCCACCGTGCACCAGCGTCTTGAGCGTGTCGGCCGCCGAACCCGCGCCGAGCAGCTGCTTCGCGTCGAGCGCCGTGAAGAACGCCGCGCGCAAGTCGACGAAGCCCTTCGTGGGGTCTTCAGGGAGCTTCCTGGCGACCTTCACCTGGCGTTCACACTGATCGCTCTCCGACGAGGCCTTCTTGCGATCGGGCGAGTCGGGCACCGACTTCAGGTACACGCGGTACGCGTAGCAGGCGCGCTGGAGATCTTTCGCCAGCATCTGCGCTCGGGCCAACTGCACGTACGTCGCAGCGTTGGCGGGGTTTGCGCGGGTGGCCTTCAAGAAGTTCTCGGCGGCCTTGCCGTACTGCTTCTTGTTGAAGAGCTTGCTGCCCTCCGACACGAAGGTGTCTGCGTTGCCGACGCCCGAGCCAACGAGCGCCTGCGCCGAGGCGACCGACGCGACGACGAGCGAGAACAGCACTGCACGGAACTCAGAACGCATAACCAACTCCCACGTTGAAGCCGGCCGAGCTGGCGTCGAGCGCGTTGTACGTCTTTCCGCTGTCGTCGATGGACTCCCACCCGAAGAGGCTCTGCGCGTAGTTGCCCTGCAGGTGAACGAAGAGACCGTCGACGATGTAGAAACGAATGTTCAACCGCGCAGAGATCAAGAGGTCGAGCGGCATGAAGCCGTCTTCGTAGGTCGTCATGCCGGGCACGCCGATGTCGGTGCCGGTGATCTGCGCGATGCGACCCTCGAGGCCGAGCTGCACGCCGAACTGAAAGCGCCAGAACACGAGGCGGAACTGCGGCTGCAACAAGCGCAGCTGCGCCATGTGAATGCGCACGTTGTCGATGCCCGTCGGCGCGCAGGCCCCCATCGACATCTCGCAGCCTCCGCCGGGCGTGTAGCCGACGTTCATCGAGAACGGGTCGACGTTGGTGAGGTACGACAACCCGAACACGCTGACGCCGAAGTACTTGCCGCCCGTGCCGTATTCGATCGACGCGCCCATCATCGCGGGGCCGCCGCCGGTGAACGTGGTGGTGCGGCCCGGCGCGTTGTCGAAGCGACGACCGATGAAGGTCTTGCCCGTGAAGTTCGAGAACTCGAAGGACGCATGGAAGTACGAACGACGCTCGTAGATGGTCTCTTCGATGGTGGGCGGTGGCTTGGGCGCCAACACCGTCAGCTGCTGCCCACCGACGACGACGACCGCGTTGGCGGGAATCGCGCCGGGCAACGGCTCGAGCGTCTTGTCGAGCGCGAACTGCTGGTCGGCCTTCACGGAGATCGTCTGCTCGAAGGCCTTGTACTTGTCGGCCACGAGGCGAACCGTGTGCTCGCCCGGCGCGATGCCGCGATCGACCTTGTCTTTGCCGGCCGAGACCCCGTCGAGGAAGATCTCAGTGCCCGCAGGCGACGCGGTGATGACGATGCGCGCGGCGACTTTTTCGAGCGTCTTTTCGAGCGACGCCGCGCCACGAATCGGAATGAGGATCGACTCTTCGACGGGCTGGTGAAGCTTGAGATCCAACCGGACCACGCGCTCACCCGGCAGCACCTGCGTGTTGAGCGGCGTGACGCCGACCTTCACGTCGTCGACGAAGACGGTGGCGCCAGGCGGCGTGCTCTTCACGTCGAGCGTCGACGCAGCGGGCACCACCTTCGCCACGGCGCCGAGGAGCGCCTTCTCGAGAATCGCGTTGCTCGACGAAGCCGGGTTCGACTTGCCGGTCTTCGGCTCGTACGCCGTGACGCGGAACTTGAAGCCGGCCTCGTCCTGGCCTCCCTGAATGAGCACGATGCGCTCGAAGCCGAACGACGCCATGAAGGGGTCGATGGGGTCGGCGCAGCGCGCGTCGAGCGCGAAGCACGGCACCTCGGTCACGGCGCGCCCTTTGAGCGCCGCCGCGAGCTCCTTCTTGCCGATGACCGCTTCTTGGCGGGCCTCACCGGGCATCAGCTTGTCGAGCGCCTTTTCGGTGCGGTCGACGAGCGTTTCCTGACCCGGGTACAGGGGTCGAACGAGCCAGAGCGTCTTGTCTTCAGCCCAGGCGGGAGCCGACAGGCAGAGGGTCGCAACAAGTGCCAGCGAGCCTCGAAAGAGATTGCGCAAGTCCATAATTTCTCTGGCCTTCCTACCGTGCGCCCCCACGTGAGGCCACATATTCATCGAGCTCTTCAAGGGTTGCCGGCCAGTCTTCCTTGAGGAGCCGTGAGAGCGATCTGTCTGCGAGCAGTTTGCCTCCGGTCTGGCAGCGCGCGCAGTAATTTGTCTCATTATCGGCGTGAACGATGCGTTGTACCGGAGAACCGCACACCGGGCAGGGTTGCTTGTGCTTTCCGTGCACGGCCATTTCAGGGCGAAACGCGGTGACCTTCTCGGGCCAGTCGTCGCCGGTCTCGTGCTTGAGCCGCTCGAACCACTCGGCCAGCACGGCACGCGTGGCATCGAAGAGCCGGGAGATCTCTTCGCCCGTCATCGTTTTGGTCTGCTTCACCGGAGACAACTTCGCGCGGTGCAGAATCTCGTCGGAGTACGCGTTGCCGATGCCCGAGAAGAGCCGCGGGTCGGTCAACGTGCGCTTGAGCGTGTGATTTTCCAACCGCACCCGCGCCGCGAAATCATCGAGGTGCGAGCGCATGACCTCGAGGCCACCGCGATCGAACGTGCGCAGTGACAGCTCGCCCTGCGCGACGTGAATCGACGCGCGCTTCTTCGTCGACACCTCGGTCAGCAGCAACGTGCCTGAAGGAAAGTCGAAGGCCGCGAGCCCTGCCCTGCCGGGAATCTTCGTGCCCGCTGCTTTCCACTGCAGCCGACCGGAGATCATCAGGTGAATGACGATGAACAGCTCGCCTTCGAGCTCGAAGACGACGCGCTTGCCGATGCGACGAAGGCCGACGACCTTGCGCCCTGCGGTGCTCGCCAGCGGAGGCTCCACGCTGCGCAACACGAACGGACTCCCGAGCCGCACGCGCTCGAGCGGCTGGCCGACGATGCGGCTCGTGAGCGCGCTCAAGTAGAGCTCGATGTCGGGAAACTCCGGCACGGTCGGCAGAGTGTGCCACGAGGTCGGTACACCTTGCCTAATCGCTGACGCCGCCGAACAAGACGGGTAGATCGGCGCCCGAAGCGAACATCACCAAACGTGGAGGTCGACATGACGAAGGCGATTCTGGGTGTGCTTGGTGCGGTGTTGCTGGTCGGCTGTAACCCGCCTCCGACGTCGGGTACCGGTGGCGGTTCAGGTGCAACCGGTGGCGGCACTGCGGCGACCGGCGGAGGGACGGCAGCGACCGGCGGTGGCTCCGCGACCGGCGGAGGCGGCGGCGCGACGACCTTGAGCCTCGGCGGCACGGCCACCGCGCCGAGCGGCGTGAGCATCGCCAGCAGCTACGTCATCGCCTGCGCGTGGATCAACGACACCTGCGACGACGTGAAGAGCGGCATCGTTCAGCTGACGGCTTCGGGCTCGAGCGCGCCCTACCTCATCGAAGATCTCGAGAACGGCCACGTGTACTTCGTCGTCGTCTGGAAAGACGTGAACGGCAATCAAGACATCGACACCGGCGACTACTTCGGCGTCGTGGTCGACCAGGGCGGCAACGCGCGGGTCTTCACAGAGTCGGCGACCGGCGCCAACGCGACGATGGCGCTGCGAGAGCCCACGACGCAGCCCAGCGCCATTCCCGCTGAGCTCCTCGGCGAGTGGTCGACCGGCAGCAGCACCTACGTCAGCACGTGGGAGTTCCGCGCGAGCGGCGCGGTGAACCACACCTACTTCGCGAAGAACGGCATCTGCGCGAACCAGTCTTCGTCGACGTCGGTCGACGGCACGGTGACCATCAACGGCACCGCGATGACGTTCAACCCGTCGTCGGCGCAGCGCACCGAGACGCCGTGCACGGGCGCCGCGACAGTCACCTCGACCTACGTGAACCCGCGACACCTCACCTGGCGCGTCGCGGCGCGCAGCAGCGGTGGTGGGCAGTCGCTCTACTTGACCGACGCGCAGGGCACGGAGTCCGAGTTTCCGAAGCTCTGAGTCACCACTCGACGATGATCTTGCCCGCCGCGCGCGACGTCGCGCTCCGTTCCCACGCGGCGGCGAGTTGTTCGGCAGGGAATCGACTGTCGACGTGCACCTTGAGTTGACCGCGCGCGGCCAGCGCGTCGAGCGCGCCGAGATCTTTCGCCGTCGGAGAGAGCAGCACCGGCAAGACCTTGCGCGCCCGAGCGAGGTTGAGCGCCGCGTGCGCGAAGACCGCCGGGCCCGGGAGACACGACGCAAAGCGACCTCGCGGCGTGAGCCGCTCGATGAAGTCGCCAGGCGACGAGCCGATGCAGTCGTAGATGGCGTCGAACGGCGCCGTCACGCCCGCCCACGCGTCGGGCTGCGTGTAGTCGACGACGTGCTGCGCCCCCAGTGACCGAACCAGCTCGACATTGCGGGTGCTGCACACGGCGGTGACGTGCGCTCCGAAGGCGCGCGCGATTTGAACCGCGAGGTGACCGACGCCGCCCGACGCGCCGATGACGAGCACCCGCTGCGGCGCGCCTTCCGTGGGCAACGCGCAGGCGTCGCGAAGCCCCTGCAGCGCCGTCATGCCCGCGAGCGGCAACCCGGCGCCCTGCGCGAAGTCGAGCGCGTCGGGCAACGGCTGCAATACGTCGAGCTGCGCGCACACCAACTCCGCGTTGGCGCCGCCGCGCGTCCCCGACAGGCGCGTGTGCACGCGTTGACCGACGCGAAACCCGTCGACGCGCGCGCCGACGGCTTCGACCACGCCGGAGAGATCATAGCCGGGCACAAAGTCGGGGAACTTCGCGCCGAGAATCGGTCGCGCCTTGCCGCTGGCCTGCTTCCAGTCGATGGGGTTGACGCTGGTGGCCTTCACGCGCACCAGCACCTCGTCAGCGCCCGGCGTCGGCGCGGGGAGTTCAGTGAGTGACGGAACAACGCCATACGCCGAGAGAGTCATGGCACGCATGACGACGCTCATCGCCCGAGCGCGTCGGAAACGCGAGCCGCTTTCAGAAGTACGGCACCAGCGCGTTGGCCCACGCGTTGTAGGCCTTCGCGTTCGGGTGCAGGCCGTCTGGCGCGACGAGCCCCTGCCTGGCCTGCTCGACGAACTGAGCGAAGAGCTCCACGTAGGTCGCGCCCGCCAGCTTCGCTTCCTCCGCGAGAATGGTGTTGTGCGCCTCGATGCGTCGACGAAGCGCCGCAGGTTCACCAAACCCTGCAGCGACCGGAGACTGAGACCAATCGGGCTGCGGAAGCACGAGCACCTTGTGCGGCTTCACCGCGGCGATGGCCTTGAAGATGCGCTTGAGGTTCGCGCGGTACTCCGCTTCGTCGTCGTGACGAACGACGTCGTTGGCGCCGACGGCGAGCGTGACGACGTCGGGTTTGAAGCGCGGCAACGCCTCGAGCTCTTCGTCGATCACCTCGCGCGTCGAGTAGCCGTTTACGGCGACGTTCTCGAGGCGCACGTCGAGGCCCTTCTTGAGCAATGCGCGCTTGAGCTGCGATGGAAACGAGAGGTCCGGCGGGCCCCCGGTGCCAATGGTGAAGCTGTCACCGAGCGCGAGGTAACGAATGGTGCGCGCCCCACCGTCTTGTGCAAACGAGGTGGCGCCGGTGAATAGAATGAGCGCCGCCACCGTCGCGGGAACGTTGCCGCGACCCGCGGCGTTGAAGAAAGGCATCGTGAACGTTCGCTCCGTCATGCTGGTGGCCTTGGTGCTGCAAGCCGGCGTGGCGCACGCGCGCTTCGGCAAGGCAAACAGCGGCGGCACGGTGCCGCGCTCGTCGTCGTCGTCATCGTCTTCATCTTCGTCGAGGAACGATACGCACCGCGCCGTACCGGTGGATTCTCCGGGCTCGTCGCGTGGGTCCAACGCCAGGGCGCCGTCTGTTTCGGGCCGCACCAGCTTCTTCAGCTTCGAGCCGAGATCGTGGTCGCACGGGTTCTACAGCGGCGCGTACGTGCCGATGCTCGGCTACGGGTACGGCTACTACTACTTACCTGGCGTGCTGGTGACCGAGCCGCAGCCCGCCCTGCTCGAGCCCGCGGAGCTGCGCGTCACCGCCAACCTGGAGCTCGGCGTCTTCGTGAACCCTGAGGCGCGCGGCTTCGTCATGGGCCTCAACGCCATGTTCGAAGGTGAGCGCCTCGGCGTGGTGGTCAACGGGCAGGCCATCATGGTCGGCGCCGATGACGGCTCGAACGACACCGACGCGCTGCAACAGCTCACCGGCAAGTTGACGTTCGCGTTCCTCACCGGGCGCTACGGCCGCCTGCGCGCGGAGCTCGGCGGCGACGTCATCTGGGCGCCCGACATGATCGTCATCGGCGCCAGCCTCGGGCTCTCTGGCACGGTGTGGCTCGTCGACGCGCTGGCCTTCGAAGGCAGCCTGTGGGGCACCGTGTACCCGTTCTGGCAAATCGACGGCCGTGCGGGGCTCGTGTACGGCCTGGGGCCGGTGGGCTTCAGGCTCGGGTTTCGGGCGCAGATGCTCGACGATCGCGGCCTCGTCGACGGGCAGATTCACCGCGACTTCTTCATCGGCCCGTACGCGGGGGTCGGCGTCGCTTTCTAAGCAGCGGCGATGCCGACGCGCTGCGCGAGCTCCGGCCGGCGCAGCTTCCAGATGACGCCGTCGACCCAGTAGTGCGAGAGCGTGAGGCTGACCCAGATGACGCCGGCCCACGTGTAGAAGCTCCACGGCGTCACCAGCGAGAGCGTGAAGATGACGACGTACACCGCACCCGCGAGCGACATCAGCAGCGCCCAGTAGAGAAAGCCGCGTGTCCACCCCGGCTGCGAGAGCCACGAGATGAGCTTCGCGCGCTCGTTGACGCCGCCCTTCCACGTGTTGCGGTTGTAGTGGCGCACCATGCCCAGGTACTGAAAGCCGTGCCAACACGCGGCGGCGGCGAACGCGCTGGTGCTGTCTTCGGTGATCAGCAGGAACGGCACGAAGAAGCCCAGGAACGAGCACCCGATGAACGCGAGCCGCAGCCACGCGGCCTTCGCCCACGGCTGGTGACGATCACGAAGGCGCGTGAAGAGCACCACGCCCAGCAACACCGCGATGGGCGCCAGCAACGAGAGCACGAGCGCGTACGGCAGCTGCGCGTAATAGACCTCCACGCCGAACAACGTGCGCGGGCCCGTGTGCAGCCGGTGCAGCACGCAGAAGAGCACCGAAATCAACAGCAGCGGCTTCTCGAGCTTGAGCGCGGTGGCCTCGAGCGATTCACCCGACTTGCGCTGGTAGATGCGGAGGATTCCCCAGTTCTGCGCGACGAAGTGCCACGTCGCCCAATACAGAATCGCGGAGTTCAGAATTCGCGGGCCGTGCTCCGCCAGCTTCCAGTTCAGCGCGAAGACGAGCGCGAAGATGCACAGCGGAATGAAGACGGTCGTGAGCTTGCGTGACCGCCACTCGTGCGGGTCGAAGTACACGCGCGTCCACGTGCTGACCAGATGAGGGCCATTCGACGCCACCGCCACCGTCGCCAGAATCACGTCGCCGCGCACGTGCAGCACCGATGACGCGAACCACGCGAGCAGCACCACGCCGGCCGACGCGAAGAAGAACAGGAAGTCTTTGACGGGCGAGATGATGGCCAGCGAAGGCGCCGGGGCAGTGCTCATGAGCGCGCGCTCATAGCGCCAGTTGGCATAAAGGAGCAGCCCCCATGTCTCCGCCGCGCCTCGTGCTGCTCCGCCCCCGAAATGCCGACAACCTCGGCGCCATCGCGCGCGCCATGAAGAACTTCGGCCTCAAGGACTGGGTCGTCGTCTCGCCCAACCCCGAGCTGCTCGAAGGCCCCGGCATGAATCGCCTGGCCGTGAAGTCGGGCGACCTGCTCGAGAGCGTGCGCCGCGTCGACACCTTCGAAGAGGCCATCTCCGACTGTACGTGGGTGGTGGGCACCACGATGCGCTTCATCGACGGGCGCAAGCGCTTCACGCCGCGCGAGCTCACGGCGCAGGTCGAGCAACGAAACGACGAGACGTGGGCGCTGGTGTTCGGCGACGAGCGCAGCGGCATGAGCAACGAAGATCTCGAGCAGTGTCACGCGCTCTCATTCATCCCGTCGTCTGACGAGCAGCCCTCGCTCAACCTCGCGCAGGCAGTCATCGTGTACGGCTACGAGCTGGCGATGGCGCGGCGTGGCATGGTGACGGCGCCGGGGCCTGCGCTGGCTGACGACGCGACGCTCCGGCAGGTGAAGAGCGCGCTGCACGCGGGGCTCACGGCCTCGGGGTTTCTCCACGGAGACGATCGCCATGTGGTCGACGACCTGCTCGCGTCGCTGGTGCGCGGCCGGCTGACGAAGAAAGAGGCGGGCCTGTGGGTCGCCGCGTGGCGCGTGGTGGCCAGGAACGACAAGCAAGGTTGACGTCGCTATTGTGACGGGCGTGTCACGCCGTCTCCTCGTCTTTGTTACTTGCGCCGCGCTGGCTGGCTGTACGTGCGACGGCACCGGCGAACCCGATGGCAGCGTTCCTTCCGACGGAGGCGAAGGGCCCTTCGACGCCGGCACGCCCACCGGTCGCTGTGAAATCGATCTGACGCCGTACGTCGTCGAGGCCGGGGCTTCACAGCTCGCGCGCATCGAGTCGTCGGCGCAGTTCATCGCCGGGCCCAACGCGCACGCGGCCGTCGGCGACTACCTGTTCACCAACGAGAAGATCCGCGTCGTCGTGCAGGGCCCGGGGCGCGCCTTCGGGCCACAGCCTTACGGAGGCAACGTCATCGACGCTGATCTCGTCGCCGCGCCAGCAGGAGATCAGTTCGGCGAGATCGGGCTGCTCTACAACTTCGGCCGCACCATGAACCCCACGCAGTTCGACGTGCTGCGCGACGGCAGCGCGGGCGGCTCGGTGGTGCTGGCCGCGTCGGGTGACGACACGCCCAACGATTACCTGTCGATCCGCAACCAGCTCGCGACGTCGCTGGGCCGCGTGCCGTACGCCGACCCGTACGTGGCGTTGTCGCTGCGCATCACCACGTACTTCATCTTGAACCCAGGTGAGCAACGGCTGCAGCAGATCACCGCGTTCTGCAGCACCGACCGCCGCAACACCGTGAACCTCGCGGTCGGAGATCTCGTCGACCCCGGCTACGTGCTCGAGCTGTTCAACCCGCGCTCGTGCACCGACGGCTTCGGCTTCGGTGGCCTGTGCTTCGCGTTGGATCGCATGCCGTGGTTTGGCTACCAGGGCACCGGCATCGCGTACGGCTACGCGCCATACAAAGCCGGCAGCCCGCTGGTGCCCGAAGCGCAGAACGCGACGCTCTCGGTGGCCGGCATCACCGGCGTCATCATCGGCGCCAACGGCCTGCTCGGCCTCGGCTCGTGGGTGCAGGAGACGACCAGCACACCGCGCGACGGAGAGCTCCGCATTCCTCCGCTCGGCAACGCGGTCATGGCGCGCGACTTCTGGGTCGCCCGCGATCTCGGCGCGATGTCGAACCTCATCGAACAATCGCGCGCGCGGGGAAGCACGCTCTCGACGTTCTCTGGCACCGTGACCGAAAACGGCCAGCCGCTGCCCGACGCGCGCGTGGTCTTCGAAGGCCCGGGCGGCCGCGCGGCCTTCTTCACCGACGCGAGCGGCGCGTTCTCGGGCACGTTGCCACCGCAGAGCTACCAGGTGTCGGCGTGGAAAGACGGCCGCAGCCCGAGCGCGAAACAGAGCCTCGTGCTCGCGAGCGCGCCGGCCACGCTGAGCTTCACCCTGGAGCCGCCGCGCACCTTGACGGTGAACGTTCGAGAAGCCAACGGAGGCCCGCTGCCCGCGAAGGTCACCGTCTTCTGCGCCAACGGGCCGTGCGCGGTGCCGCACAAGCGCCTCGTGCTCTACACCGACACGCCCAAAGACCCGCTGCCCGACAACGTGGCCCTCATCGCCACCATCGGCGCGTCAGGCACCACGCAGCTCAAGCTGCCCGCAGGGCAGTACGTCGCGCTCGTCAGCCGAGGGCCCGAGTATTCGATTCACCCCAACACCTTCCCCGCTGTGCCCGGCGAGAGCGTCGACCTGCGCAGCACCGACGCCACCATCAACGCCATCATCGCGCGCGTCATCGACACCACCGGCTGGGTCAGCGCCGATCTCCACGTACACGCGGTGAACTCGCCTGACTCCATCGTCGACAACACGAAGCGCGCCCTCACCTTCGCCGCCGACGGCCTCGACGTGCTGGTCGCGACCGATCACGACGTCATCACCGACTACGCGCCGGTCATCACGCAGAGCGGGCTCGCGCCGTTTCTCGTCTCAGTCATCGGTGAAGAGGTCAGCCCGATGGAGTGGGGCCACTACAACCTCTTCCCCCTGCCCTTCGACGCGCAGAACAAGGTGAACGGCGGCGCGCTCGACTGGGCCGGAGGCACCGGGCCCACGTTGTCAGTCAGCGAGATCTTCGCCGAGGGCCGCCGCATGGGCGCGCGCACGGTGCAGATCAACCACGCGCGCGGCTCCCTCGGCGGCTTCACGGCGTTGAAGATCGACACCGACACCTTCGCCACGCACACCGAGCCTTCGCTCTTCCGCATGGAGCCGCAGCCGGGCGCCACGGCGAATGACACGAAGCTCATCAGCACCGACTTCGACGCCTTCGAAATCCTCAACCCCGGCGACGACGACTACGATCCCACGGCGCCGCTCGCGCGCGGCAAGTTCAACGACTGGTTCACGTTGCTCTCGCGCGGCTACCTCGTGGCAGGCACCGGCGTGTCAGACACGCACTACGGCAACCTCGCCACGGGTTGGCGCACGTGGGTCGAGACCGGCACCGACGCGCCCGGCGACTTCGACGACAACGTCTTCAGCGCGCGCCTCAACGCGATGCGCGTCATCACCTCCAACGCGCCCTTCGTGAAGCTGACGGCCTACCGCGTCGACGGCGCCGGCGTGCAGATCACCCCTGGCGTGGGCATCGGCGGCACGGTGCCGCCCGTACCGGGAGATCTCGGCGTGAGCGTCGACGTGCAGGTGCCCTCGTACCTCGACGTGACGCGCGTGGAGCTCTACCTGCACACGCCCGGCGACAACGCGCGCTGCCCCATCGACCCCATGAGCCCCGAGGCGCGCACCACGCGCGTGT
This sequence comes from Archangium sp., assembly GCA_035910535.1. GTDB lineage: Bacteria > Myxococcota > Myxococcia > Myxococcales > Myxococcaceae > Archangium_A. Next base: position 23,965 of record JAMHXF010000035.1, read on the forward strand.
CGTGCAACGGCGTGACGAATTCGAACTGGCCGGCGACGGGCATCGCGGCCTCGCAGGTCGTCACCTTGACCGCCGGAGACCTCGAGACCGCCGCCAACGAGAGCGGCCTCACCTTCAGGCGCTACCGAAAGCGGGTGAACTTCCGCCTCGCCGCGCCCACCACCGACAACTGGCTGGTGGCCATGGTGTACGGCAGCCGCTCGCTCTCGCCGCTGCTCATTCCCTACGGCGGCGGAGACGCGAAGCCCTTCGCCTTCACCAACCCGATCCTCATCGATTCCGACGGCAACGGCTTCGATCGGCCCCCCTTCAGCCCGTGATTCATTCGACGGAACACCTCGTGCTACAGGCGACGCTGTGACTGGGGGCCGAACCAATGATCAGCTCGTCGACGCCGCCGTGTGGCTCCTCGTTCAGGGAGATCGCGCGGGCGCTGAAGAGCTGCTGACGCGGGTGTTGCGCGACGACCCCACGCACGAGCGCGCGCGCCAGGCCATGCGCTCGGCCTCCCCGCAGACCAGCCCGGGCACCGAAATTCCGAAGCCGCCGGTGCCACAGAAGACGCAGCCCGCAGTGCCACCGGGCCTCTACCGGAGCAGCGAGACCCCGGCGCCGCAGCACTCGCCGCCGGGCCTCACGCGCAAACCCACCGCCGTCGCCTCGCCGCCCAGCGAGGTCGAGCGCACCGATCGCCACGTCGCGCTGGTGCCGCGCAGCTCGCTGACGGCGTCGTCGACACACCCCGAGCTCAAGCCCATCGGCGCCGAGGTGCCGGGCAAGAACTGGTCACTCGAGGTGCTCACCGGGCCTCACGTCGGCACGAGCCTGCCGCTGGCCAGGCGCGCGTTGCTGGTGGGCCGCGGCCTCGGCGTGCTCGACGTCGACGACGACCCGTTCATGTCAGCCGGCCACGCGTCGTTCTTTCAGCGCAACGGCGAGCTGTGGGTCAGCGACGGCGGCAGCCCGTCGGGCACGTGGGTGTCGTTCGAAGGCCCGCAGCGGCTCAACCCCGGAGACTCGTTTTCGGTCGGGCTGCAGCGCCTCCGTTACCTCGGCCCGTTGGACACCGCGCCCGTCGATTCACCGTGGCCCTACGGCGCGCCCCGCCCGGCGGCGTCGTGGCGCATGGAGCAGGTGTTGCTGGGCAACCGGCCATCGCGAACGTGGGTGTTGCGCGGCGTCGTCACGCTGGGGCGGCACGGCTCGCAGCTGAGCTTCGACGAAGACGAGACGATGGAAGACTTTCACGCCGAGCTGCGGCCCGCCGGCACGGCGCTCGAGCTGGTCGATCGCTCGAAGCAGCGCACCACCTTCGTGGCGATTCCTCCGCAGGCGGAGCGGCGGTTGCTCGAGGGCACGCGCGTGCGCCTGGGCAGCACCTTGTTCCGCGTCGCCGCGCGATGAGTTGTTGCGTCGCCCCTTGACCCTGTGTCATGCGCGCTGCCCGAATTTGTTTTCTGCAGGTCTCGAAAGTGAGGTGACACATGACCACCATCAAGTTGAAGGACGGCGAGTCGATTGAAGGAGCGCTCAAGCGCTTCAAGAAGGCGACTGAAAAGGCCGGCATCCTCTCCGAGATCCGTAAGCGCGAGCACTACGAGAAGCCCTCTGTGAAGAAGAAGAAGAAGGCCATCGCAGCCAAGAAGCGCGCGGTGAAGAAGAACCGCCGTTCCTACTGATCGCTCCCGCGGTCAGGAGTACGAGGAGGTTGGCGACTCGAATGAGTGGCCAACCTCCGTTGCGTTTGAAAGGACGAAATCAATGGCGACCGTACGTGAGCGACTCGACGCAGATCTCAAAGACGCGATGCGCGCGAAAGACGAGGTCAAGCTGACCACCATTCGCGCCATCAAGAGCGCCATCAAATACAAAGAGGTCGAAGGCGCGAACAAGGTGCTCGACGAGGCCTCGATTCTTGGCGTCATCACCACGCAGGTGAAGCAGCGCCGCGACGCGATCGCCGAGTTCACCGCCGCCAACCGCCTCGATCTCGCCGCGAAAGAAGAGAAAGAAATCGTCGTGTTGCAGGTCTACCTGCCCACGCAGCTGACGGCCGAGCAGCTGACCGCCGAGATCGCCAAAGCCATCACCGAAGCGGGCGCCACGTCGTCGAAAGACCTGGGCGCCGTGATGAAGATCGTCACGCCCCGGCTCAAGGGGCAGGCCGAAGGCCGGGCGATCAGCGAAGAGGTGAAGTTGCAGCTGGGCAAGCTCGGCTGAAGATTCCCACCGAGTGCTGATCCCCGACTCCAAGATCCAGGAAGTGCGTGAGCGCGTCGACATGATCGCGCTCGTGCAGCGCCATGGCGTCGAGCTGAAGAAGTCGGGGCGCAGCTACAAAGGGCTGTGCCCTTTTCACGGCGAGAAGTCGCCGTCGTTCTACGTGTGGCCCGACGAGAAGCGCTTCAAGTGCTTCGGCTGCCAGGCCGGCGGCGACGCCATCAGCTTCGTGCAGCGGTTGCTGGGCAAGACCTTCGTCGACACGGTGAGCGATCTCGCCAAAGAAATGGGCATCGACATCGAGGCGGCCGTCGACCCGTCGATGAAAGAAAAGCAGCAGGTCAAAGAGGCGACCGACTTCGCTGCCCAGCACTTCGTGGAGCGCCTGTGGGACCCCGCCGTCGGGCGCCACGCGCGCGACTACCTCCACAGCCGGGGGCTCACCGACGAGCTCATTCGCGCCTTCGGGCTGGGCTGGGCCCCGCTCGCGTGGACGGAGCTCGCCGACAAGCTGCGTGAACGCGGGCTGCTGGCCTTTGGTGAAAAGGCGGGCCTCGTCTCGCCGCGCCAGAAGGCCGACGGGTACTACGACATGTTCCGCGGGCGAGTGATGATCCCCATCCGCTCGCCTGAAGGCCGCACCATCGCCTTCGGGGGCCGCCTGCTCGAGGGCGACGACGGCCCCAAGTACCTGAACAGCAAAGAGAACCGGCTCTACAACAAGTCCGACACGCTCTACGCCACCGACCAGGCGCGCGACGACGTGCGCAAGAAGAAGTCGGCGGTGCTGTGCGAGGGCTACTTCGACGCCATCGGCATGCACCAGGCCGGCGTGAAGAACGCGCTGGCGCTGTGCTCGACGGCGCTCACGCCCGGCCACCTGGCGCTCCTGGGCCGCATGGAGGCCCGCGAGCTGGTGCTGCTGCTCGACGGCGACGAGGCGGGTCGAAAGGCCGTGGAGCGGCTCGCAGGGGCCTTGCTGGCCGGCGGCGTGAATTCGCGCGTGGCCGTGCTGCCCGAAGGCGAAGACCCCGACACCTTCGCGCGCCGCGTGGGCCCTGAAGCCGTGGGCGAGCTGCTCAAGGCCGCGCCGTCGCTGACCGCGCACCTCTTTCAGACGCTGCTGCCCGGCGGCCCCGGCGCGGAGTTCGAAGACAAGATGGCGGCGCTCGATCGCTTTCGCCCCATCGCCGCGCAGGTGCCGGTGGGCCTGACCCGCTCGGCGTTGTTCGGCGCCATGTCACGGCACTTCGCGCTGCCGGCCTCGGAGCTCGAGACCGCGCTCAAGAGCAAGGCGCCGGTGGCGGTGAAGACGGCGCCCAAGCCGAAGTCGAACGAGCCGCCACCGGATCAGAACGAGGCGACCTGGGTGGCCGCGGTGCTCAAAGACCGCAGGCTGCTCGAGGGCGATCAGCACAAGGTCGCGTACGAATTGAAACACCTTGGCTTGCGCACGCTCGTCGAGGCATTACTTGCGGGCGGCGGGCCCGAAGACGCGGTGTACGAAGCCTCCGAGGTCGTGAAGGCGGCGCTCACCAAATCGCGAGACATGCTGCCGGCCGACGAAGAGGCTTTGCGGCGAGGGTTCGAGTCGATTTCGGCGCGCCTCAAGTTGAGGGCGATCGAAGACCGATTGCAGTTCATCGCCAGGGAAGTGGCGAACAGCCCGGGCGGAACCAGCGAGCTCACGCAGGAATTGAGGGAGCTCCTGACCGAACAGGGTGAGCTGCTGTTGCTCAAGCAGCGGTTGAAGTCACAGAAATGAAGTGACAGGCGTTTATTGATGGAAGCCCGGTAATTGGCTAAGGGCGGCCGGTTCAGTTTCACGGCAATTTAAGCAGGCGGAGACCACCTCGCATGGCGACGAAGCACGTTCCTACGTCCAAGCCGACGAAGAAGGACCTCGACCAGAAGAAGAAGAAGAAGGTCGACGACAAGGCGGCGAAGGACAAGGAGAAGAAGGCCAAGGCCGGAGCCAAGGCAGCAGCAGCTGCGGCGGCGGCCCAGGCGGCTGACGCTACGGCGCTCGCCAAAGAGAAGCTCAAGAAGCGCGGCAAGGGCCTCACGGAGGTCGAGGACGAGGAGGTCGAGGAGCAGGCCATCGAGATGATGGGCGGCGCCGAGGTCGACGCCGACGCGCAGAAAGACGAAGAAGGCGACGAGCAGATCGGCGATCGCCCCGAGGTCAAAGAGCTCCTCGCGCAGGGCAAGCAGAAGGGGTTCGTCACCTTCGACGAGGTCAACGACGCGCTGCCCGGTGACGCGGTCTCGCCCGAGCAGATCGACGACGTGATGTCGATGTTCGGCGACAACGACGTCGAGGTCGTCGACGCCCAGAAGAACAACGAGGGCCAGGTCGAAGTGAAGCCCACCGTCGCCGCTGAAGAAGACGGCGCGGAAGAAGAAGAGGACGAAGACGAAGACGAAGAGAAGCCCGCAGCCGCTGCGGCCACCCCCGGCGCTCCGACGCCCAAGGCCGCCGACGACGCCGGCACCAAGTCGAACGACCCCGTGCGCCTGTACCTGCGCCGCATGGGCTCGGTCGCGCTGCTGACCCGCGAAGGCGAAGTCGAGATCGCCAAGCGCATCGAAGACGGTGAAAAAGACGTGATGCGCGCCCTGCTCGACTGCAAGGTGGCCGTCAACGAGATGCTCGACATCGGGCCTCGCCTCCGCACCGGCAAGCTCCGCGTGCGCGAAGTCTTCAAAGACGCGCCCGAAGAGCCGCAGCGCGAGGAAGAGGAAGAGTCGGAGTTCGAGCCGGAGGCGGAGGTCGACGCCAACGGTGAGAAGGAAGTCCAGCTCAACGCCTCAGAGCTCAACCGCATCGAGAACCTGAGCAAGCAGCTCGAGAAGCTCAAGAAGCTCTTCAAGGAGCTCGAAGACATCGTCGAGGAGCTCGACGGTCGCAAGAAGCTCTCTGAGGTGAAGAAGAAGGAGCTCAAGCAGGAAGAGAAGGACCTGCGCGACAAGATGATGGAGCAGGTCGACGAGATGCGCCTGTCGAAGAAGGCCGTCGACCGCATCGTTCAGCACGTCAAGGGCATGATCGAGACCGTCGATCGCTCCGAAGACGAGCTGCGCGACCTCGAGCGCCAGTACGGCATCCCGCTCAACGATCTGAAGGTGGGACTGAAAGAAGCCGTCGGCAACCCCAACGCTTCGAAGCGCATTCAGCGCCGGCTCAACATCACCGAAGAGCACATGGAGTCGCTCGATCGCGACGTGCGCACGTCACTTCGACGCATCAAGAAGGTCGAAGAAGACGCGGGCATGGAGATCGTCGTGCTGCGCGTGAAGTACGAGGCCATCGGGGTCGGCGAGCGCCGCGCCGAGCGCGCCAAGAGCGAGCTCGTCGAGGCCAACCTGCGCCTCGTCGTCTCCATCGCCAAGAAGTACACGAACCGCGGCCTCCAGTTCCTCGACCTGATTCAGGAGGGCAACATCGGCCTCATGAAGGCCGTCGACAAGTTCGAGTACAAGCGCGGCTACAAGTTCTCCACGTACGCCACGTGGTGGATCCGCCAGGCCATCACCCGCGCCATCGCCGATCAGGCCCGCACCATTCGTATTCCGGTGCACATGATCGAGACGATCAACAAGCTCATCCGCACCTCGCGCTACCTCGTTCAGGAAATCGGCCGTGAGCCGACGCCTGAAGAGATCGCCGAGAAGATGGAGCTGCCGCTCGACAAGGTCCGCAAGGTCCTGAAGATCGCCAAGGAGCCCATCTCGCTCGAGACGCCCATCGGTGAAGAAGAAGACTCTCACCTCGGCGACTTCATCGAAGACAAGGCCCACGTGAAGCCCGACGAGGCCGTCATCAACATGAACCTCGCGGAGCAGACCCGCAAGGTGCTGGCCACGTTGACGCCGCGCGAAGAGAAGGTGCTCCGCATGCGCTTCGGCATCGGAGAGAAGAGCGACCACACGTTGGAAGAAGTGGGTCAGGACTTCGAGGTCACGCGCGAGCGCATTCGTCAGATCGAAGCCAAGGCGCTGCGCAAGCTGCGTCACCCGTCGCGCAGCAAGCGCCTGCGCAGCTTCGTCGAAGGGCAGTAACGAATTGCCTGAAAGTCCCTCTCCCCGTCGCCGGGGAGAGGGTCAACAGGCGGCATCAACGGCGCGCGAACCGATCATTTCGCGACCCACGCAGGTCTCGCTCGGCGATGTTGACCGCGTTCTCGTACACCTGACGCTTTGCCTGCAGCGCCCGCGCATCGAAGCGGCCAGACAAACGCGTCAGCTGCGTCTGCAAGTTCAGCAACTGCCGGGTCGTCGTGCGATCGCTGCGCGCCTCGTTGAGCTCTTCGTTGATGAACGACGCGAACTGCTGGTCGACCACGCGGAGCCCGCGCACGTCACGCCGCGCCGAGGCGTTGTCGAAGTCGCGCAGCAGCCGGCGGCCCTGCGCCACGTCGAAGCGATCCCCGCGCAGGTCCTGGCGCTGCGCGACAGGCGCGACGGGCCGCGCGCCGTGCATGGGGCCAGCGAACGCGAGCGATGAAATCGAGAGAGCAGCGGCGACGAGAAGCGTCTTCATGGTGGTGTTCCTCCTTGTGGCGGGGCGGTCTGTTGCTGCCTCGCGTGGAGAAAGACCGGGCGACTTCGCAGGACATTCTGTTGAGGAATGTGAAGCCGTAAGGGTTTGATTTCAGAGCGGCGGCGGTGCGCTCTGGACGACGGCGTCTCGGGTATTTCGCGGGCGTGAAGCGACCAGCCGCTGCAGTTGCTCGAGCACCTGCGCCGAGAGCTTGGAGGTGGCCTCGGCGATCATCTCGCGGTGCATGGTCTTCCAGCGCTGCTCGACGCCTGGCGGGGTCGACAGGCCTTCTCTGGTCACCCGCTCGTAGACGGTGAAGAGGATGGTGCCCGTCTTCACGTCGAACAACGTGGCCTCGAGCACGCCGGCAGATTCGACGGTGGTGCCGGGCAAGACGAACGCGCCGAGAATCGTCACGTAGCCGACGGCCAGCGGGTTGGCGCGCGCGCCGTCGGCGAACCGGTGGCGGTAGAGCAACAGGTATTCGGTGCGGTAGCGCGCGGCGAGCTCACGCAGGCCGGCGATGCCCCGGGTCATGGGGAAGTCAGCCGAGAGCTCCGACGATTGATCGAACAAGCCGCTGCCATCGAGCGCCGTGGCGAGCACCGCAGGCGCGCGTTCAACCGGCACCTCGTATTCAGGTGCGTAGCCGGAGCTGACGGGCAACACGCCGATGCGCGCGTGCTCTTCGAGAAAGATGGGCGCAGCGAGAATCTGCCGCAGCTCGTCTTCACCCATGGCGAGGCGATCGCGCGCGAAGTGGTTCTCTTCGAGCACCGGCGCGTCAGAGAACTGCAGCGAGCGCATGGCGGGCATCGACGCACGCGAGGCAGAGCAACCTGCAGCGAGCACGAGAGCGAAGACGGCGAGGTGACGCATGAAGTGTTCCTCCTTGAGGGTTCGAGCGGAACTCTGCGATGCCTCACGGCGAGCTCGTCGCACCCCACCCTCACCGGAGCTTCACGATTTCCTCATGAAGAAGAAGCCGACCGAGAAGACGCCGTGGCTGCTCGCCGTGGAGCGCGCGGTGAACGCGATTCCCCGAGGGCAGACAGCGAGCTACGCGCGTGTGGCATTGATGGCGGGGAAGCCGGGCGCCGCGCGTGCGGTGGTGCGAGCGCTGCATTCACTGCGCGACGTTCCCTGGTGGCGGGTGCACCGGAGCGACGGCACCCTGGCACCGCAGGTCGCACTGAAGCAGGCCCGCAAGCTGAAGGATGAAGGCGTCACCATCGAAGGCCGTCGCGTGCGTTCGGCCGTTTCGACAAGGCGCTGAGGTCGCGGGTGCCCGGCGCGAACACTGTTCGCTTCTGATGAAGTCACTCGGGCCAGCTCCGCGGGGCACCAGCCGTCAGCGCACGCGGCGCTGCGCCGGCGCGCCAGGCGATGCAAGTGGAGCGGTGAACAGGAAGCCGCGCACGCGCGCCCAGAGCGTTGAGGCGAACTGCTCGCGGAAGAAGCCGAAGTGCCCGATGGCCTTCGCGCCCACGTCACTCGGCGTGAGGTGCACGCGCTCGAGCTGCGCGTTCGAATACAACGCGTGCAGTCGATCGACCGCGGCCTTCGGCGCGTAGCCATCGTCACTGAACGAGAAGCTCAGCAACGGCACCTTCATTCGCGCATAGCCGTCGCGCGAGACACCGTGCCCCAGAAAGTAGTCGTCGTGGCGACACCAGCTCGCCCACTCGAGCGCCACGTCGCGCGGGAGATCAGCCCCGATGCCCAGCGCGCCCGGGAAGTAGCCCATCGCGCGCGTGACGCCCGGCATCAGCCCGTACCAGAGCCCCGCAAACGCCCACTTCGAAGCGCCCGGCCACAACCGCCACGAACCGACCTGCGCGGCGACCGTCACCACGCGCGAGATGGCTTCGTTGCTCTGCGCCATGCCGAGAATCTGGCCTCCGACGCTGTGGCCGATGACGACCAGCTCGCGCCCGGGAAACGTCTGCTTCGCGGAGCGCAGCGCACCTTCGAAGTCATGTCGGCCCCAGTCGCTCATTCGCGCCGCGAAGCCCTTGAGCCGCTGCGGTCGTGACTGCCCGATGCCGCGGTAGTCGTAGGTGATGACCGTGGCGCCCTGCTCGGCCGCCCACTGCGCGAAGTGTGCGTAGTAGCGCTGCCGTACGCCCGTGGCGCAGTTGATGACGATGACCGGGCCACGCTGCTCGGCGCCGAACACCGTTCCAGAGAGGCAATACCCGTCAGCAGCGGTGAAGCGAAGCGCCTCGGTCATGGTTAAGTCTCCAGTGGAGACATTAACCGTCCTTTTCAGAGCGCGCGCAAGCCGGCCACGAAGGGCGCGACGATCTGCCGAACGTAGGGCTCGACCAGCGCGCGCTTGACCTTGATGCGTCGCACGAGCGCGAGGGACGCGAAGCCATGCGCCAGAGACCAGAAGCTGAAGACGAGCTCACGGCGCGGGCGGGCGACAAAGCTGCCGGCGTCGACGCCACGACCGAGCTCTGTTTCGAGCAGCACGTAGGCTTCCTGCACGAGGTCTTCGAGCACGGGGAAGCGCCCGTCTTCGTTGAGCCGACGCCCGAACATGATGCGGTAGTGCGCAGAGTGATCGATGGCGAAAGCGACGTACGCGGCCGCGAGCGCCTCCATGCGCTTCTCGGGCGAGGTGCGCCGGTGGCCTTCGAGCGCGGCGCGCAGCGTCTCGAGCAGTTGCCGGTAGCCCTGTTCTGCGACGGCAGCGAGCAGCGCGGTGAGGTCGGCGAAGTGGCGGTACACCGCGCGGTGATTCACGCCCACGCGGCGGCTGACTTCACGCAGGGTGATCTGCTCTGAATTGCCCTTGCTGATGAGCTCGATGGCGGCGGCGACGAGCGCGTTGCTCAAGTCGCCGTGGTGGTACGTCTCTCGCTTCTTCCGGGCTCGTGTAGGCACGCGCGATCTGTCTGGTAGGGTGCGCCCCGTTCGTCGAGGCGAACCGGGCTCATAGCTCAACGGTAGAGCTGGCGGCTCATAACCGCTTGGTTCCAGGTTCGAATCCTGGTGGGCCCACTTTCTCTCGACGCGCAGCCAGGGAAAGTTTTCTACGGCTCGTGAGTGGAGGAGTTGATGGAGCCCATCTCCGCCAGCACCGTGATTCCCCACGCGGCGCCGCTCACCTTCGAGGTGGCCTACGTCGCGCATCGCGAGCGCGTGTACCTGTGGGCGGTGCGCTTCGGCGGCGGGCGCGGCGCGTGGGCTGAAGACGTCACGCATGACGTGTTTCTGAAGCTCCACGCGCACCTGCATCGGCTCGACACCGATGATCTCGGCGCGTGGCTGTATCGCGTCACCGCGAACCTCTCGATGGCGCGGCTCTCGTCGGAGCGCTCGTGGCTCACGCGATTGACGCGCGTGTTCTCAGGTGACGACGCGCCTGACACGCCAGACGACGTGCTGCGGCTGCGCGGCGACGCGGCCGACGCGCTGCGCTTGCTCACCACCCTGCCACCCAGAGAGCGCGTCGCGTTGACGATGCTCGTGCTCGACGGTCGCTCGCAGCGGGAGATCGCGCAGACCCTCGACTATTCCGAGGGCTACGTCTCGAAGTTGCTCAAGCGCGCTTGGGCCCGCATTCGCGCCGCAGGCTGGGAGGTCGACGATGTTCCGTGAACGCGATTTCGACGCCGCATTGGCCGAAGCAGACGCCGCCGTTCGTGCACGTGGACTGCCGCATGACGCTGCGGTGCGCCTCGACGCGCGGTTCTCGCGCCCCGCTCCACGACGTTGGCCGTTGCTGCTGATTGGTGGGCTCAGCGTGGCTGCGGGCTTCGCGCTCGTGCAGGCCGTGGAGCCCGCGCCGGAGCTCGAGGTCGGTGGCTTCACCGTGCCGAGAGGTGAAGCTGCAGTCTCTTCGGAGCCCACGGTGCAGCTCGAGGCAGACACCACCGTCACCGACGCGCCGAGCGGGCTCACGGTGCGCACGCTGGGCGCGACGCAGCTGCGAAAAGAGCGACGTGGCGTTCGCGTCATCGCAGGGCGCGCGACGTTTGAAGTGAAGAAGGTCGCGGAGTCGCAACCGTCGGTGCGCGTGTTGGTCGCGGGCGGTTCGATTGAAGTTCGCGGCACGCGCTTCACCGTGACGGAGAGCGGAACGGGCGCGGGCGAAGTGACGCTGCATGAAGGCCGCATCGACTTCGTGTCGCCTGATGGTGCGGTGGCGACCATCGCCCCGGGGCAGACGTTGAGCTGGCCGCTGCCGCAACGCGCTGAAGCGCCAGCGCCTCCGGCTGCGGAGCCGGAAGATCTCGCGCCGCTGCCGATGCTGCGGCCGCTGCCTCGCGTGGGTGAGCTCGACTGGCGCGAGTTCGATCGCCGCATCTACGCCGACGCCGTCATCGGAGAGATGCGTCAGCTCGGTCGTCGCGGTGCGTGGGACAACGCCGTGCGCATGCTGGAGCGTGAGCTGAGTCGCGGCGCGCCGACGACGCGTGAGCGGCTCTCGTGGGAGCTCGGCGTCATCTACGCGCACCACGTCGGCGACCGCCTCGCCGCGTGCGCGCACTGGGCGCAACATCGCCGCGAATACCCGCGCGGTCGGTACGACGCGTTGATGCTCGAGGCGCAGCGCGAGTTCGGGTGTCGCGACTGAGCTATTTGTTTCGTGCAGCGCGTCGGTCAGCGGAGCACGAAAATGAAGCGGGCTCCGCTCAACGGAAGACGCTGCTGTTCGAGTTCGGGCCCCACGTGAGCGTCGCGCGACGCACGCCACCGTCGCTCGGCGCCCACAGGAAGTTCTCCGACATGTTGAAGCAGCTGTAGCGACCGAACTCCTGCGAGGCGCCCTGCGTGTACTGCGGCACCGGACACAGGTAGTCGCGCCACCCCAGCGTCGGGTCGTCTTCCGACACGCAGCCGCGCTGGTACGGCGTCGCCGGACGGTACGTGACGGCCACGAAGCCCGTGACGTTCGAAGCCGTCGCCGTCGCCGTGCACTCGATGACGGGCTGCCTCGTCTGGCGGGCGCTGCCGAGGCTCGCGCTGCACGCAGGATCATCGGCCGTCGCGCACGACTTCGCGGCGCACAGGTTGAACATGAAGCTGTCGTTGCCCGCCCCGAGCGACGCAGGCGCGACCTGGTACGAAGGGTCGCTCACCGCCGTGGTGATGCTCGCGCACTTGAACTGGCTGTGGTGATTCATGCCGCGCCAGCGACCGTCGGCTGGCTTCTGCCCATTGAGCTCGCACAGCCCGACGTTGCGCAGCTGCACGCGCGTGGCGTCGACGGGGGCCGAGTAGTCCTTGTGTGCGGGCCCAGGCAGGTTGGTGCACGTACCTGACGCCACGTCGCAGAAGAAGCGCGCGAAGTCGGTGTTCGGGCGCGGCGTGGCTTCGTCGTACAGCGCGTCGCGCGAGCGCGCGCAGTTTCTCCAATACGGAGACGCGACGCTCGACGTGTAGCGATCGGCGAGCGGCAGCTGACCAGGCACCACGTTCGGGTCGTAGCGGAGCGGGAACTTCTCGGCGTCGCAGCGCGAGCGCTCACGCACCACGAGAATGCCCGCGTTGTTCGCGCCGCCGCTCTCCCACCACGCCTCCTGCACCTCGGTGAAGTACGCGAATGAGCGCAGCCGCGCCTGGTCATCGGCCCAGGGCCCGCGGCTCTGCACCTCGGTGAGATCGTCAGCGTTGTTGTCGTTGAAGTCTGCCGTCGCCGAGACACACCCCTTGGTCAGTGAGTTCAGCTCGCTGGGCACCAACGAGCGGCCGCTCATTCCGCCGTCATTCGAGGGGCGGCCGTAAATCGGGAAGCGCGTCGAGACCGGCCCCCCGAGGTCGTTGCGCAACGACTCGAGCAACCGCATCGACACCACCGAGCTGCAACCGGTGCCGCCATCAGCGAGCTGCTGCAGCCCGCCGTCGGCCAACAGGTGCAGGCCGTCGTTCACGTACCCGCCGTCGGTGTGGGCGGGCGTCGCCTTGACCAACCCCTCGGCGCACGAGAGCACGTCGACGTGCTGACCGTACTCGTCGACCAGGCGCACGCGGCTCGCGGTGCGAATCGAGCAACGTGAGTTCTGTCGAAGCGCGTCGTCGTTGCGCACGGTGAGATCGTCGGCCTCGGCGCGCACCCAGCCGTCGTCGTCGGCGTCGCAACGCTCGGCGGTCGCCGCGCCACCAGCGCTGAGGAAGTAGTTGTCGAGCGTCTCGCACACGCACTCGCTGCTCGTGGTGCGGAAGGGCCACACGCGCCCCGAGAAGCCCGCGCCCAGGCACGTGAGCGTCGTGCTGCACGCGGCGCACGTGCCGTTGGCGCCGCGCGCCTGCCCCGCGGGGCACGGCAGCGGCAGACACTGCGGAGCGCCGGTGCGATCGCAATACTCGGCGAGCGCGCACGTGCTGCTGCCACACGACGGCGCGGCGACGCACACGCCCGAGGCGTTCTGCGTGAAGCCCTGCAGACACGCGCCACACGCCGCCACCTGCCCGCTCGTCACACATTCGCGGTGCTGCGTCGCGCACGTCGCGCTGAGCCCGCCGTCAGCGCCGCTACACGAAGGCTCGTTGGAGCAGTCGGCCGACTGACATGCCCGACACGCGGCGCCGTCCCACTGGTAGCCCATCACGCAGGCCATCGCCGTACACGTCGCGTCGCCGCCCGAGCCCTCGACACACACCTGATTCGGCAGACAGCTGCCGTTGGTGACGAGGTTCGCGCACGTCAGCGTGTTGCGGCACGTGGAGTTGCCGGTGTCACAGACCGTCGTGCCCTGACACGTGCTGTTCGCATCGCACGGGCACCCGGCGATGTCGGAGCTGCACGTCTGGCAACGGCTGGTGGCGTCGCAGTAGCTCGCGCCTTCACACTTCGGGTCGGTGGCTCGGCACGGGCAGTTGTTGGTGCCCGCGACGCAGGTGTCGGCGACGCAAACATCGTTCGAGCAGATCAACCCGCTGCCGCACACGTCGCCGGGGTCGCACGCACAGCCCTGCTGACCTGAGGGGCACGCCTGGCAGGTCGCGCCTTCGCAGCGCAGCCCGGTGTTGCACGTACCGTTCGCGCGACACACGCACGCGGCCTCACCGCGACGACAGTCGACACATGAACCGCCGACACACTCACCGACCTCACACGTCGCGTCGGCTTTGCATTCGCACGAGAGCTGCCCTGCGCAGCCCGCGTCGGCGCCGCCGTCGTCGATGACGGGGGGCGTCGGAGGGCACGCTGAGAGAACGAACGCCGTCGCTGCGATGAAGATGCGGAGTGGGAGGCGCATGAGGGCTCCGGGTCAGAAGCTGGTGAAGTCGGAGTAGTAGATGAGGACGCGAACGTCGGTGAGCGTCTGCAGATCGATGTCTTTGTTCACCTGCTCGTCGCGCAGGTTGAGCACCAGCTCCCAGAGCGTGTTGACCAACGGGCGATCGCGGAAGCGGTAGTTCCGGTACACCTCGGGGTCGAAGACCTTCGAGCCCAGCAGCGACGCGTTGATGACCGCGAGCCGCTCGGGGAACACGTAGAAGTCGGTGGCGTTCCTGACGTTGCGCACCACGCCGGTGCCCGACATGCGCAGGTACACGCGCGCGGTCGAATCACCGAGCTTCACGCCCTGCAGGTCGATCTCCACGTGGCGAACCTTGTGGTTGCGAGTCAGCGGCGAGAGCTGCTCGATGTTCGTCGAGAACGGCAACGTGAGGTAGCCGCGCGAGTCGAGCAGCTTCACGTCTTTGAGCCGCTCCCGCATGAGCGCGATGCGGTCGGCTTCGCTCAACGGGCGGCCCGTGGTGCTCAAGTACGGCACCTTCATGATGTCGTCTCGCAACGAGAGCGCCATCACCCGCACGTCGGGGTTGCCGAACTCCTCTTCGAACGCGTTGAACTCGTTGTCGAGCTGCAGCAGGTAGTTCTCGAGGTTGTACTGGCCGGCCGACACCATGCGGATGAGGAAGAGCTGCTCCTTTCGCGCGTAGGACTGGCTCGTGTAGTACTCGTACACGCGCGTGAGCCGGTACGCGGTCGACAGCGCGTCCTGGAACGAGACGTCGGCGTTGATGACCGCGTCGTTCTGGTAGATGCGAACGTTCGGGTCGTTCTGCGCCTGCTGCACGTCGATGGAGAGCTGCTCGGTTTCTTCTTGCTGGGCCTGCAGGCGCTCTGCGTTGCCAAAGCCGCGCGTCACTTCGGCCAGCGCGACGCGCATCGCGTACTCGGCGCGCAGCGCTTCGACACGCACCTCGAAGGTGTTGTTGAGCATGGTGGCGACGCGCGCCTCGCTCTCGATTTGCAGAATGCCGCGCGCCACGGTGCCGCCGTCGCCAGCGAGCGCGCCGCCACAGTCGAAGGCGTTCATCGAGCGCACCGAGTTGGCCTCGAACTCGCGCATGTTCTTCTCGGCCTCGGCCATCTTCAATTCGCTGGCGTACTGCGTGCCGGCCGCGGCAATGCCGAGCGCCGACATCACGGCCGCCTGCGCGATGGAGCTGAAGCACTGGATCTCGCAGTCGAGCACCTCCATCGACTGCATGACGGCCTGAATCGAGCCCTGAATGAAGGCCATCATCGCGCGCTGCTTCGCCATTTCCTGCTGCATGGTCGAGGCGACCTGCGCGCGGTTGAACGTGTAGTCGACGCGCTGCTGCATGACGCCGCACACGTCGGCCACGCGCTGCTGCTCGATGGCGATGTCACCCATGATGTTCGAGTGGCGAATGAGAATGCCCTCGAGCCGCAGCCGCGCGTCTTTCACCGCCGCCATGGCGTTGTGCAGATCTCCGTTGCCCATGCGGCCGCACGGGTCGCCCAGCAACACCGCGTCGGGCGACTGGTGCGCGTACTTACGAATGGCCGGGTACACGCGACCGTCGGAGCCGGTGAAGACGCCGCACGCCTGCGCGAGCTGGTTCTCGTAGGTGTTCCGAATCGACGTCAGGTCAGACTGGAACTGCGCTGCGTCGACGCGCCCCTGTCGTGCGCTCGAGAGCGCGAGCTGCTCACGCGTACGCGCGAGATCGAGGCGCTGCTTCGAGAGCAGCGACAACACCTCGTACGCGTTGCCAGAACCGACCGACGCCGAGTCGAGCGCGGGGAACGGGATGTATTCGGCCGGGTAGCCGAAGTAGTTCACCTCGTCGGTGATCTGGCCGTACACGTCGCGCATGTCGAGCAGCGCCATGCGGTACGTGCGCTGCGCCTTCTCGAGCGTCACGCGGATCTGGTCGACGTACGACACGGTGCTGCGGTCTTGAATGTCGAACATCAGCCGCGCGATGAGCGCGCTCTCGAGGTACGTGGTGACGTACGCGCGCTCGATGACGGCGCGCGCGAGGTCGGGGCGGTTGAAGTTCTGGTACCGCCGCGCGATTTCGCCCCACGCGCGTGACTTCTGCGACGCGGCGCGCACGAGGCGCTCGAGGTAGTCGGTGACCGTCGCGGGCGTGATGAGGTTCGACGAGCCGTTGGGCACCACGCCGCCCAGCTGCAGGGCGCGATCGAGGTTGGGCCCGAACATGTACAGGCGGTCGAGCACGAGCTGGTAGTACTGCGTGGCCGCGTAGAGGTTGTACATCTCGGCGCCGGCGACGCCCGTGAGGTCGATGCCGTTCTTCTCGAACGCGCTGCCCAGGAAGCTGGCCCCACCGGCCGCCGCGAGATCGAAGCGCGACGCGTAGGCGCTGGTGAGCGCTTCGTCGCCCTGCATGATCAACAGCTCGGCGTAGAGCCGCTCGAAGCCCTCGTAGGTCGACGGGTCGGCGCCCGGCGTGCGCTGGTAGGTGAAGTGACTGAAGTTGCTGCGCAGGTAGTCGACGAGCGCGAGCTCCACGTCGGGCGCCAGTGCGCCGGTGCCCAGCACGTTGGGCTGCGAGTAGATCTCGACGAGGCAGTCGACGCGCGCGCGGGCCTGTTCGATCTCCGCGGCGCTGTAGCAATACGGCACCGCGTCTGAGTTCGCCGGGCACTGCGTGGGCGCGAAGCCCAGCGAGCCACCACTCGTCGAGCGGAAGCGCGTCTTGTACCGGAACGCCGAGTCGATGAGCGGGCGCAGGGCGATCATGTTCGCCGCGGCGAGCGGCGTAGGCGGCGGCTTGAAGAACGTCTTGCCCGCGCGCAGATCGTAGCGGTTGTCGTCGCAGTAGACGTCCGTGAAGCCGCCGTCGGTCGCCGCCGAGCACTGCCACGCCACGTCGTAGTCGGCCAGCACCGTGCCGTTGGAGCGCCACGACTGCAGCACGTCGAAGCACGTCGCGCGGCCGTTGAGCATCGTGCGCTGGCACGCCTCGTTGGCGATGGCGGTGGCGTCTTTGGTGCTGGTGCGGAAGTAGACGACGCGGCTGGTCACCGGGCACTCGCGGCTGACGGCGAGGTCGGGGCCTCCGTTGAAGAGGCCGGTGTCTTCACACCAGTAGTGCGTACGGCTGCGCTCGGTGGCGTCGAGGCTCACGAGGCCGCTGCTGGTGTCGCGACCGTTGAGCAGCAGCTTCGCGAGCGACGACTTCTGGGGGTTGGTGAGCGCCGCAGCAGAGCTCGCCGTGAGGTTCGCCAACTTCAACAGGTCGGGTGAACAACGCGCGCCGGGTTGAATGGCGGTGCGCGGCACGCTCGCGAGCGCGCGGCCCTGGTAGTCGCTGGCGTCGAGCTCGGCGGCGGCGCGCGTGAGGCGCATGAAGCCGTAGGCGGTGGTCGGCGCGCGATCGGTGGCCGACGAGCCGTTGGGAATGAAGTTGTCGTAGCTCTCTTCGAAGAACAGCAGCAGCTCGCTCTGGTTCACGAGCACGCCGTCGATGAAGCGGAGCTTGCGCTGCACCGGCGCGCCGTTGGGGATCGGGTTACCGCCCGAGAGCGCCTGGTTCACCAGCACGTTCTCGGCGCTGCTGGCGGTGGCGAACGGCATCTGCGAGTCGCGGCACTCGGTGCGCGTACGCACGCCACTCACCGGGTCGGCGATGGTGCCCTGCACGAAGCCCGGCACCAGCCACGGCACCTTCGTGTCGACGAAGCCGTTGGCGGTGTCACACGAGCCCGAGGTGAGAATGTAGCGACCGCCCACCGCGGTGGTGATGACGTTGGTGTCGGCGCTCACGCCGTTCATGCCCTTGAGGAAGACGACGCAGTCGGCGCCGCCCACCGCGTTGCACGACGCGACGTCGGCCGGGTTGGCCTCGAACTCGAGCTTGAGCGACGGGTTGCCCGGGTAGTGCATGGCGACCGACGACTCCACGCGGCCTTCGAACGCAGCAGCGTTGCCGGCGTTGAGCTTCAAGTTGAACCCCACCGGCAGCTCCGTCACGCCTGAAGGCACCGGCACGGCGACGCTGTTCTGGATGTAGCGACGCACGCCGGGCGCCTCGCTGTAGGGGTAACAGACGAGCGTGCTGCTGTTGCCGAACTCCTGGCGGCAGCGATCTTTCACGTTGCCGTACTTCCACGACTCGGTGCGCGTGGAGGTGAGCACCGCGAGGATCTCGGGCCAGCCGTCAATCGACCCCGCGCGGAACGCGGCCCAACGCTGAATGAGCGCGTTCGACACCGTGCTGGCCTGGCGCTTGTCGGTCGACTGAATCCACGCGGGCATGCCCACGGAGTTGAAGTTGCCGAAGTAGTACATCGCGCCGGTCCACTGGCCTTCGGGGCGCTCGACGTACGACAGGTGAACCTGCGTGCGGCTCGAGCCTGACGAGAGTTCCAGCACACCTTCCCAACGCGTGGCCTGCACCCCGCCGGCGTTGTTCACCACCACGCGCGGGCAGACCACCTGCGAGCCCGCATCGAGCACCTGCGTGGTGACGTCATCGACGCAGTTGGGCGCGACGCGGAACTGCGTGAGCTCCTGCTGCGCGGGCGTCGAACCTGCGGCGCCGACGCCGAGCCACCACAGCGGGCACTCATTCGAAGCGGCGTTGCATGCGCGGTAGGCGCCCTGCGCGTCGAGCGGCGCGTCGAGGCGCTCGGTGCGACCATCGGCGTAGGTGACCTGGTGCCACAGCTTGCGCACCGAGACGTCCTGCGTAATCGACGCGCGCGGCACGACGATGAAGTCGCCGCCGGGCTTCACGTTCGAGAGCTCGAGGCGCGCTCGCGGCAGGTGCAGCCCGCCTTGCGGCACGGCCACCGTCGCCGCCGACGTCGTCTGACCGACCGGCAGGCAGAAGCCGTTCTCACCGTCGGCCGCCACGCACGCGCTGCCCGTGGCGCACGCGCTCTGGCCCACCGACACGCGACACGAGGTGCGGCACGCGTGCTTGAAGCAGCCGAGCCCCGACGCGCAGTCGGCGTTCACGTCGCAGTTCGAGTAGCAGCCGCCCTGCAGACACACCTGAAAGAACGGGCACTGGAGATCATTGCTGCAGGTCGGCGCGGCTTGGCCCGGGGCTACGCAGCTCCCGTTCGAGCAGCTCTGGCCTTCGAGACAGCCTTCGAGCAGCCCGTCGGCGCCGCAGCTCACCGTCTGGCCGTCGCGCGTGAGGTCGGCGCGGCACGGCGTGAAGCACACCGGGCTCGCAGGCGGCAGCGCGTTGGCCGACACACAGAGGTCAGCCGAGCACGCGAGCCCCGCATTGCAGCCGTTCGACGGGCGGCACTGACAGCCGGGCGTGCCGGGGTCGCAGTACACACAGCGGTTGGTCGAGTTGTCGCAACGCGCGCCCCGGTAGCAGCGGCCGGTGTCGAGGCACGCGCCGCCTTCGTAGCCCTTGCTGTCGACACACACGGCGTCGCTCAAGCACGTGAGGCCCACCTCGCAGCTCCCGGCGATGCACGAGCAGTCTTTCTCCGACGGCGTGCAGTCCGCCGCGAGACAGAAGCCGTTGGTGCACGCGTCTCCCGGCGTGTTGCAGGTGGTGCCGGCGCGACACACGCACCCGCGCTCACCGGCGGGGCACGCCATCACCTCGCAGGTGCCGCCCATACAGATGAGCTGCTCACCGTTACCGCTCTTGCCGCACTTGTCGGCGACACACTCGCAGCCTTGCGTGCCTGCAGCGCAGGAACCGCCGTCGGGCTCGACGGGCGGGTTGCAGCCCGTCAACGCCACCAGCGCCGCCGCACCCAGCGCCCACAGAACGTTCCGCATCGATCGAGTCATCGCGTTCCCCACGTCTTTCACTGAACCGAAGCGCCCACACCGACGAGCCGCTGACCGCGAACGTCGACACAGCCGGCCTTGCTCACGCTCACGCCACTGGCGGGGCCGGTCAGCCCGAGCTCGACCTGCCCGCTCACCGCGCTGTCGCCACCGGCCACGAAGGTCACCGCGACCTTCGGCGCCTGGCGCACCCACGTGCCTTCGAGCCCGTTCTTGAAAGTCACCGCCGCCACCGTGGTGCCTTCGTTTTCGGTCAGCACCAGCTCGCAGCCGCGCGCGTTCGCGTCAGTCACGCGCACTGTGGCCAACGTCGGCGCGATGCACGTGTTCTCATCACCACACACCAACGCGTCGTTGCACGCGCTCGCCTCTCTGCACGCGCAGTTCAACGCGCCGGGCTCGCACTGCGGGTTGCACGCACAACCTGCGAGCGCCAACACGTACGCCATCACCAGCAGCAGCTTCATGACCTGTTTTCCGGGAGGCGGCGTCAACGCGTGGACGCTCGTACAACCCCACTGTCGTCACAACTGATGGACGTCATAGGAGCTGCGATGCGTTTGCAGCTCATTGCACCGATGCCGCGACGCCCGCCAGCCGCTGACCGCGCACGTCGACACAGCCTGTCTTGCTGACGCTGACGCCACTCGCGGGGCCCGTGAGGCCGAGCTCGACCTGGCCACTCACCGCGCTGTCACCGCCGGCCACGAAGGTCACCGCGACCTTCGGCGCCTGACGCACCCACGTGCCTTCGAGCCCGTTCTTGAAGGTCACCGCTGCCACCGTGGTGCCTTCGTTTTCGGTGAGCACCAACTCGCAGCCGCGCGCGTTGGCGTCAGTCACCTGCAGCGTGGCCAACGTCGGCGCGACGCACGTGTTGTCGCCGCCGCACACCAACGCGTCGTTGCAGGCGCTCGCTTCTTTGCATGCGCAGTTCAACGCGCCGGGCTCGCACTGCGGGTTGCACGCACAGCCCGCGAGCAGCGAAGAGAGCAGCACCACCAACAGCGCTCTCACTGGCCACCTCGGAACACCGGCACGTCGCCGCCACCACCAGTCACCAGCGTGCCGCCCCCGCCGCTGCCTCCGCCGCCGGAGTCACCTCCGCCGTTGTTCATGTTGAACGGCGACGTGCTGGTCGGCCCGGAGTTGCCGCCACCGATGACGCCCCCAGCCTTCAGCCCGCCAGCGATAGCGACACCGACGACGATGACCGCGACGACGGCGATGCCGATGATGTACGTGCGCAGCTTGGTGCCTTTGGCGCGATGCCCCTTGCTATTCACACGATCGACGCCGCGGTACGGGGTGATCTTGTTCTTGAGCCACTTGCCACCCTTGCCGCCGCCCTTCTTGAGGCCGTTGGGGTCGAAGTTGTTGGCGAAGTCGTTGCCGACGTAGGCGTACGCCGTGGTCGACTCACCGAGCTGACGAAGCGCCGCTGCGTCGAGCGAGAAGAACGCCGGGTCGACCTGATCCCAACGGCCGGTGACGGTGTCGAGGTCGCGAAACTTGAAGTGCAGCAGGCCCGTCGATTCGTCGAGCTGTTGACCCGTGAAGCCGTACGCGTCGACGAAGCCTTTGCTCTCGAGCGCCACGCCGGTGGGAGAGAAGACCTGCTCACCGACCAGCGCGCCGCTCGAGCCCGTAGCCGCGACGACGGAGTGCACCGAATCGGAGTGCAGCGCGGTGACGTCGTCGATGAGCAACCGCCGCGCCGCAGAGCGCAGCAGCGCCTTCACGGCTGACGGCGTGGGGCCGCCCGACAACTGCACGACACCCTTGCCCGCGGCCTGCGCGAGCCAGGCATCGGCGATGTCGATGGTCTGGTCTCCGGTGGGCGTCAGCGCGCCGCTGCCGCTCGCCGGCGCGAGGTCGGAGAACACGGTCGCCGCGAGCGCGTCGCTCTCGAGCCGCGCGATGCGATCGTCCTTGAGCTTCACCGAGAGCACCGAGATGCCGTCGCGCAGCTCAAAGTCGTCTCCGAGGTACCACGTCGTCGAGTCACCTTCGGTGCGCTCCACGCGGTCAGCGTCGGCGTAGGCAAAAGAACCTTCACGCGCGCCGCCCGTCGCGCTCACCACGCGACCCCGGTAGTCACGAATGAGGCTCGAGGCGCCGCGCTGATTCATGCGCCCTGCTCCGTCGTAGTCGTACCTGGTGACGGTGGTCGAGAGCACCGCGTTGCGCCGCGTGCCGTAGGTGAAGGTGCCGGCGTGGGCGCGGCTGTCGGCGCCACGGGTCGAGGTCACGCTGAGCACGTTGTCACTCTTGTCGTAGTCCCACGTGAGGGTCTCGGCGCCGAACGTCGCGGTGCGCAGGCGATCGAGCGCGTCGTTGGTGAACGTCGCCGCGCGTGCCACGCGACCGGCGCCGTCGGTGATGCCGGTGATGAGGCCCTTGTCGTTGCGCTGGTAGCCGAGCTTGAGCACCGCGCTGCCGTCTTTGGCCTTCGTCTCGATGGTCGACAGGCGACGAACGGCGTCCCACGTCCACGCGCTGGTGGCGCCGTTGGCGAAGGTGATGGCCTCGAGGTTGTCGCGGCCGTCCCACTTCACTTCGGTGGCCACGCCGCTGATGGTCGTCACGCGGCCCGCGCCGTCGTAGCTGCGGTCGAGCGAGAGCCCCCCGGGGAAGAGGTGGGTCTTCACGCGATCTGCGTCGTCGTAGCTGGTGCGGAAGATGAACGTCTTGCCACCCTGCGTGCGCGCGCGGAACACGGCGCGGCTCTCGGCGTCGTAGCCGTAGCGATCTTCACCGCCTGAAGGCCACGTGCGCTGCACCATCATGTTGCCGGCGTTGGTGCACTCGGTGCAGCCCGCGAGGCGGTCCCAGACCCAGGTGAGCCTGGTGCCGGGCTCGTCGGCGGCAGACCACTCCGCGACCTTGCGGCCGATGGCGTCGAAGCGCGTCTCGACGGTGTTGCCGGCGGCGTCGACTGATCGAAGCACGTTGTCCGTGTCGTCCAACGTCAGCTGCGTGACGCCCCCGTTCACGTCGTCGACCGCGGTGAGGCGCCCGGCGGCGTCGAAGGTCTGCGTGCGCGCCTGCCCCGAGGGATCTCGCGTAACGCCCACGTTGCCGAAGACGTCGTAGTTCACGCGCGTGGTGGCCGCGTCGGTGCCGTCGAGGCGCTCGAGCGCGACGAGGCGCGAGAGCCCGTCGGTGCGCTCCACGACGACGTGGCCGAGCTCGTCCGTCACGCGCGTGGCGAGCACCTCGAACTTCGTGGTGCGCGTCTTGCCCGCCGCGTCGGTGGCTGAAATCGCGCGCGCGAGCGGGTCGAAGCGGTAGCTCGTGAACGCCACGCTCTGCGGAGGCGCCACTTCACACGAGCCCGTCGACGACACGTAGGGCTGGTAGCTGCGTACGATGGCGCCGCGCGAATCGAACTCCGTGAAGCCGTCGACCTGCCACGCGCTCTCGTTGATCTTCCGCAGCGACTGGTACTGGCGCCCGTGGCCGTCGAAGCACGTGGCGCTCACCACGTCGTTGCCGCTGGTCGCGCTCGAACGAATGCGTCGCTCGACGCGCGAGGCCGGGTCGGCGAGCTGCCACGACAGGCTCTCGCTCGCGTTGGCGTCGGTCTCTCCGGGCTGCAGCACGAGCACCACTCGGCCGTGCGCGTCGTAGCGGTAGCGCGTCTGCTGCGCGGCGTTGAGCGGCGCAGCGCCCAGGTACGGCACCCAGTTCGAGGCCTGCGAGACGAGCCCGAAGGCCGGCTCGTACGCGTAGTCGCGGCGAAGGGAGCTGACGTCGGCGCCACCCAGCGTGCGCTCGAGGCTGATCAACAACAGGCCCGCTGCGTCGTAGCCGCTCTTGTTGTAGCCGCGCGTCGCGTCGGTGAGGCTCGCGGTGGGCTCGAGAGACACGGCCACGTTGCCGTGCGCGTCGAGCTCGTTGCGCTGCGTGTCGATGAAGTCGTTCGCGCCGGGGCCCTTGCGCACCGACACCCGCGTGACGACGCCGTTGGTGAGCTGCCCTGCGGGCAGGCCGATGAACGCGGGGCCGTCGTAGTACGTGCGCGTCTCGCGGCCCGCGCCGGTGGCCGAAGCGCTCGTCTTCTCGTTGGCGATTCGCTCGGTGAACCACGCGGTGGTCGGCACCACGAAGGTGCTGGTCACGAAGCGCTCGTCACCCACACACGTGGTGTCACACGCCTCGCCAAAGACGCCCGACGCGAGACACGGCGCGCAAGCCGTCGGGCTCTCGGGCGTGCCGCGGTTGACGACGCCGAGCTCGCGCAGCGCCACCACGTTGCCGTAGCCGTCGAAGTCGCGCTCGGTGCGCAGCGTCACCGCGTCGGCCGCAGCGCGTTCGACGAGAATGGTGTCGGTCGCGCGCTGGCACACGAACGAGACTGCGGCGGTGCCACCTTCGACCGCGCACGCTTCATTCACCTGCCGCGTTTCTCTGAGCAGCTCGCGCCCCGGCAACGCGAAGACGCGCTCCTTCTCGAGCGCGCCGCCGAACAACGGGTTGCTCTGGCCGACGTTGAAGTCCATCACGAACAAGCCGGGCTCCTGCGCGTCGCGCGACATGTCGGAGAGCAGCTCGCGCTCGACCTGCGCGTAGCCCGCGAACTGCTTCTCGACGCCGTCGTAGAAGCCCGAGTGGTAGCGGTACGTGGTGAGCTCCTTGAGCCCGCCGGAGTCGCTGCCCGTCAACGTCACGTAGCGCTCGACGGCCTTCACGACGGTCATCGGGTTGGGCACGCGGTACTGCCACGGCTGACCTGCGGCTTCGTCGCGGGCCTGCTCCGAAATCGACGTCGCGTAGGTGATGCGCTCGACCGAGCCGACGCCGTTCTCGAAGCGGCTGAGCAGGTTCGGGCGCACGGGGAACAGCTCGACGTACTGAATGGCGCCGCCGGGCTCGATGTAGACGACGTCGTCGGAGCCGTTACCGTTCATGTCGGCGAAGGCGACGATGGTCTGCAGCCCCTTCGAAGGCATGGTCGAGCCCGGCGCCAGCGACGCGTCGTTCAACGTGCGCACCGCGTCGAAGCGGCCCCCGTTGCGGTTGATGGACAGGAGCACCACGTTCGCCGGCACCGAGACCACGTCGGCCAGGCCGTCACCGTTGATGTCCTGCAGCTCGGCGGCGGCGGCGGAGTTCGCGTCGGGCATGGTGACGGTGGCCGTCTCGACGTCGCCCCACTGACCGAAGCCCAGGTTGAGCCGGTACCAGACCGTGACGGCCGCACCGCTGACGATGAGCTGCGCGGGGTCTTGCAGGCCGTCGCCGTTCATGTCGGCCAGCTGCAGCGATGACTGGTCGAACACCGCGCCGATGTTCTGCACCGCCACCTCGGTCTGCCCCGTGGGCGTGTTCGCGAGCACCACCGTCGACGTGCCGCCCACCAGCGTGCGCAGGCGATCGATGCGGCGATCGTTGTCGAAGTCGAAGAAGCGCACGTAGAGCGGGTCGACCTGGCCGTCGTCGCTCGTGTCGTCGGCGTCGTAGTCGCCGTTGGTGCTCTGGCTGCCGCCGAGGCACACGCCGGTGCCTGAAGGCTGCCAGTCACCCGAGCCGTCGTTGCAGAGCACCGCGCCGGTCGACGACTCGGTGATGTCGACGAAGCCGTCGCCGTTCACGTCGAGCACCTGCACCTTCGCGGTGGAGCCATAGACGAACGCGCTGCCGCCGGTGGTGCGCGCGCTGGCGACGCCGGCCGAAGGGAAGCTGACCTCTCCGTCGGCGCCGAGCGACGCGTAATAGAACGTGTGCGCGCCGGAGATGGTGCTCGCGAGCACGTCAGGCAAGGCGTCGCCGTTCATGTCGATGAGCGTCGCGCGCCCGACGCCGAAGTCGGCCGGCACCGGGCCCATGTTCTTCACGAAGGGCTTCGTGCAGTCGGCGCCGCACACGCCCTCGAGCGTCTTCGAGTAGCCGAACTTGAAGATGATGGGGAACGCCTCGTTGCCACGGCCGAAGCGCGCCACCTGCGCGAGGCGCGACGGGCCACCCGAGACGGTCTCGGCTTCGTAGCCAAGCACCCACGCACGCACGACTTCAGAGGCCGCGAAGAGCCGCACGTCTTTGAGGCGCTGCGTGAGGCGCAGCTCGAAGCCCGGGCGCGCGTCGCTGATGATGTCGCCACGATTTTCGTACGTGAAGCGCAGCGAGTAGCGCGGCGTGGCGCCTTCGAAGACGTAGTCGATGCGCTCGAGCAGCGCGGTGCCGCTCGCGTCTTTGGTCCACGTCAGCTTCATCTCGTGGCCGAAGCGGTCGACCATCGTCGTGAGGTGCCAGCGGAAGGTCTTGCTCGACGCGGGCACCCGCACCTGCGCCAGCGTGTTGTCGACGCCCGCGACGTCAGCGCCGAAGTAGCCGACGCGCCCGTCGGGGTACTCGGCCACCCAGCTGCCGGCCTCGCCGGTGCCGCGGTTGCGCCACGTGTAGCGAACGAAGCCGCCTTCGTAGCGCGCGCGGTACGTGGCGTCGGCGCCCGAGGCCGCGGTGCGAAGCAGCTCGCCCGAGCCGCCGACGGCGAAGCGATCGTCGAGGTCGTACTTCTGCAACCCCTTCGACGTCATGCGCTCGATGGAGAAGCTCGGCATCGACCAGCCCACGCCCAGCACGTCAGACGAAGCCGACGAGGTGTACGTGAAGTTGATCTCCGGCGTCAGGCCGGGAAAGCCGGGAGGCACGGCGAGCTCGAGGGTCTTCTGCAGCGCGCCCTGGTTGCCTTCGACGCTCGCGTTGCGGCCCGTGCCTTCGATGCTGCCGGGCGCGCCGGGGAGCCGCACCCGCTCGTCAGAGACGCCGGCGGCGACCTGGGCAGAGACGAGCTGGGGGACCACGACCGCAACGCACGCCAGAAACAAGGTTCGCGAACTCATGGAGTTCACCCAACCTGCGCGAGTCGCGCCGCTCGTTCATCTGACCGATGTCATAGAAACGTTACGGAAGTTCGATGAGCCCGCGCTTGAGGCCCAGCGTCACCGCGGCAGTGCGATCGTCGACGTCGAGCTTGGCGAAGATGTTGCTGACGTGAATGCGCACCGTGCCGTCTGACAACCCCAGCACCACGGCGATTTCTTTGTTCGACGCGCCCGTCGACAGCGCGCGCAGCACCTCGAGCTCACGCGGCGACAACGAGGGCTGCGTCGCGGCTTCCTGAAACGCGGCGCGCTGCTCGGCCGTCCACACGGCGCGGCGCTGCGCCACGTCACGCACCGCGCGCAGCAACAGCTCGGGCGCGGTGTCTTTGGTGAGAAACCCGTACGCGCCGAGCGCGCGCGCCTGAATCAGGTACTCCGGGTTCGACTGCCCCGACAGGAAGAGCACCGGCACCTTGCAATCACGTTCATCGAGCGCGGCCAGCACGTCGAGCCCGGTCATGTCGGGGAGCTTCAGGTCGAGCAGCGCCACGTCGGGCAGCAGCTCGAAGATCTTCGTCAGCGCCGCCTGCCCGTCGCCGCACTCTGCGACGAGCTCGAGATCCCGGGCGCCGGTGAGCACCGCGCGCAGGCCCATGCGGGTGACCGGGTGATCGTCGACGAGCACCACTCGCACCGTCATGCCTTCGCCTCCGGGCCCGACGTCACAGCAGCGCGCAGACGCTGGAGATCCTGCGAGCGGGCCTCGTGCAGTTTCGGCAGCAACATCGAGGGGTTTTCGCCCGTACCGCAGAGCGCTGCAACCCCCGTCGCGCCCACGAAACCGGAGCTTCCCTTGAGCTCGTGGAGCAGCCTTGCAATCTCGCCGGCGTCATGGGCCGCGATGGCCTTCTCCAAGGCCGCCAGCTCGTTCGCGCTCGACTCGGCGAAGGCCTCGGTGACCTCGGGGAACAGGGGCCGCTCGACGACCGGCGTGAGCGTCACGAAGCGATCGAGCACCGCGCGCAACGCCTCGGCGCGGAACGGCTTGGGCAGCACGCCCTGCGCGTCGCTCGAGCCGGGGAACGCGCCGAGCACGTCGGCCGTGAGCCAGACGACCGGCGTGTCGATGCCGCTCGCGCGCAGCCGCGTCAGCACCTCCGGCCCGTCGAGGTCGGGCATGCGCACGTCGAGGAACACCAGCGCGTAGCGACCGGGCTGAATCATCGCGAGCGCCTCTTCTCCTGACGACGCGACGTCGACGCGGCAGCCTTCC
This sequence comes from Archangium sp., assembly GCA_035910535.1. Taxonomy (GTDB): domain Bacteria; phylum Myxococcota; class Myxococcia; order Myxococcales; family Myxococcaceae; genus Archangium_A. The sequence goes on from JAMHXF010000035.1 coordinate 51,841, forward strand.
CGCTCCAGCATGGCGCGCGAAATGGTGCGCCCGACGAGGTGGTCGTCGACCACCAGCACCGTGCCGTCGCGCTGGCCGCCGGTGCGCAGCGCTTCAGGCTTCGGGGCGTGCCCTTCTTCGGGCGTGAAGCGCATGGTGAAGGTCGAGCCCTGCCCCGGCACGCTGTGCAGCACGAGCTCGCCGCCGAGCGCTTCGACCAACCCGCGCGCAATGGAGAGCCCCAGCCCGGTGCCGCCGTAGCGACGGGAGACGGTGTCGTCGGCCTGCGCGAAGGCCTCGAAGATACGGGCCTGCGCTTCGGGCGCGATGCCGCAGCCGGTGTCGCGCACCCACAAGCGAACGTCGCAGCGCTGCTCGCTGCGCTTGAGGTCGACGCCGATCACCACCTCGCCGGTGTCGGTGAACTTGAGCGCGTTCGACAACAGGTTGGTCAGCACCTGCCGCAGGCGCTGGCCGTCGGTGCGCACCCAGCGCGTCTCCGCGTTGACCTCGGCGCGTAAGACGAGGCCGCGCCCGCGCGCCAGGCCGTTGAAGACGGTGAGTAGATCGTCGACGAGCTGCAACAGGTCGACGTCGAGCACCTCGGCGCGCACCTCACGGGCGTCGAGGCGCGAGAAGTCGAGGATCTCGTCGACCACGCCCACCAGCGCGGTGCCGCTGCGTTGCACGGCCTTGAGCAGCTCCCGCGCGCGTTCATCGAGCGGGCGATCGAGCGCGAGCTCCGTGGCGCCGAGAATGCCGTAGAGCGGCGTGCGCACCTCGTGGCTCATGCGCGCGAGGAAGTCGGTGCGGGCCCTGGCGAGGGCGGCGGCTTCCTGCGCGGCGCGGCGCTGGGCGGCTTCGGCGGCGGCGCGCTCGGTGACGTCGCGCAGCACGAGCACCTGGGCGCCCTCGGGCATCGAGGTGCGACTCACGGCGAAGGTGCGCGCGCCACGCTGCAGCTCGTCGGAGGTGAGCGCGTCGGCGAGGCCGAACGCCGAGAGCTGGTGGCCCGGCAGCTCGGCGAGCGCTTCGTCGGCGAGCTTCGAGAACGCCGCGTTGCCGTCGAGAAACCGGCCCTGCGAGTCGATGACCACCACCGGGTCGACGAGGCGATCGAAGACCAGGTTCCGCGCCGCCGGCACGAGGTCGGTCATCTTTCCGCGCGTCACGGCGATGGCCCACAGCACCGCCGTCACCGTGTACCCGAAGACGGTGAGATCCAGCGCCGGGTCAGGGCTCCACCCGAGCAGGAAGATGACGTTGGTTCCCCACGGCACCAGCGTGCCGACGAGCAGCAGCACCGCGTGACGCCGCCCGAGCGGGCTGCCGTTGAGCACCTCGAAGCCGTAGACGATGGCCACGCCCAGCACCTGCAGGTACGCCCACGCGACGAAGGCCCAGAAGGCCCAGCCGGCCACCGAGCGACGCATCACGAAGCCGTCGCGAGGCGACAGCTCGCTGACGAGCTCGACGGCGTGGTGCAGCTCGTTGGTGAGCAGCCCGAGGACCAACGCGATGCCCGGCAGCATGCACAGCCAGAACACCCGCCACGACATCCACCTCCGGCCGGTGTTCGTCAGCGCCGAGCGCAGCGCCGCCGTCGGCACCAGCGTGAAGCCGCAGTACTGAAGAAAGACGCCGACCTGTTTGCCCTCGAGCGAGGCCGCCGAGAGATCGATGACCACGCCCAGGCCTTCAATCATCAGCGCGCCGGCCACGAAGACGAAGTCGCGCCCGGCTTGAGAACGCGAACGCTTCGCCACCCACCAGGCCAACGCGCCACACGTCAGCACGGTGAGCGCGGCCCAGGGTGCGTAGGGGTTCCACTGCCACATCTGGGTGAAAACCCTACCTCGCAGGCGCCTTGAAAACCTCCCTCAGAGATCTATCCCGAGGGGTCGTGCGTTCCATGGTGTCATGCGCGCCCACACCCGAGGGGGAACCACCATGAAGCTCCTGCCGGCCTGTCTGGCCCTGACCGTCGCGACGACGACCCTGGCGACCACGTTCGACGACGCGAACCGCGCCTATGTCGAGCGCTCCAACACCCGCGCGTGTGACGCCTTCACGGCCGTCGTCAAAGCGGAGCCCGGCAACCGCGAGGCCCTGGCCAAGAAAGCCGCCGCCTGTCTGCGCGCGAGCAAAGGTGGCACCGACGAGCTGACGAAGCTGGCCGACACCGGTGAAAAAGACTTCGCGCGGGCCGTGGCGCTGCACGCGCTGTGGGAGCGCGGCGCGCGCAGCTTCGACGTCATGGCGCCGTTGCTCCAGCAGGCCAGCGCAGAGCCCGGGCGTCGCGGCGCTGAAGCGCGCGGGCTGCTCGAGGCGGCGCTGGTACGTGAAATGGACAACAACCTCTGGAACTCGCCGCGCGTCGACAAGCTCGCGGCGCTGGGGCTCTCGCTCGGCTCGTCGGAAGAAGTGCAGGCCGCCTTCCGCTACCGCCGCGCGCGCGCCCGCTTCAACACCGGGCAGAAGCTCGAAGAAGCCGAAGCCGAGCTCATCGACCTCGGCAAGGGCCGCACCGAGTTGGCTGACGACGCGCTCTACGCCATGGGCGAACGCAAAGAGAACGAAGGCAAGTACGTGCTCGCGCTCGAGTACTTCGACGCCATCAGCAAGCGCTTCAGCGGCACCACCAGCAACGTGAAGAGCAACGCCGAAGGCCGCGCCGCCAACATCCGAAGGCCCACGCTGAGCGTGTCGGTCGCCAACAACGAACTGCCCGGCGTCAAGCCGCAGGTCTTCGTCAGCTACCGCAACCAGACGACTGCGAAGTGGGTGCTCTCGCGCACCGACCCGCTCGCCTTCAACGCCGGTGAATGGCCGTCTGACCCGAGCACCTTCAAGGGCACCGTCATCAAGACGTGGTCGACGAAGCTCGAAGAGTCGTCGCGGCACGCACCGGGGTCTTTCAACTTCGATCTCGACGACGCGGGCCCCGGGCTCTTCGTGCTCGAAGGCAGCGGCAACGGCGTGACGACGCGCACGTGGGCCCTGGTCACGCAGCTGAGCATCGTCACCAAGAGCGACCGCCACCAGGTGCTCGTCGCCGCCTTCGACGTGGAGACGGGTCAGGCGCAGCCCGACACCGAGGTGGTGATGTTCGAGTACCGCTCCGGCGGCGGTCACCTGAAGCAAACCGGCCGCACCGACGCCAACGGCCTCGTGTCTTTCAAGTCAGAGAAGAACAACGACTCACGCATGGTCTTCGTGCGCAAGGGCCAGCAGCTCGCGTGGTCGAACGCCGGCGGCGCGTACTGGAGCGCGTACAACCGCGAGCACCTCGGCTACGTGATGAGCGATCGCCCGCTCTACAAGCCCGGCGAGACGGTGGCGCTCAAGCTCTTCCTCCGCACGCGGGAAGGCGGCCCGTCGGCGCCGCTGGTCGGCAAGCGCGCGTGGGTGCGAGTGAACGACCCGGTGGGCAAAGAGCTGGCGAAGCAGGAGCTCACCACCAACGCCTTCGGCACCGCGCACTTCACGCTGCCGCTGCCGAAGACCGCAGGCCTCGGCGCGTACCGCGTGAGCATCGAAGGTGACGGCCAGTACTACACGCAGCCGTCGATGGACTTCCGCGTCGAGGAGTACAAGCCGCCCGAGTACATCGTCTCCGTCGAGGCGCTGGGCAACGCGAAGCCCGGCGAGAAGGTGAAGTTCAAGGTGAAGGCCTCCTATTACTCAGGCGGCGCCGTCGCCAACGCCACCGGGCGCGCGCTCGTTTCCATTCGTGGGTGGAATCACCAGTTCGGCGCGTGGCCCGACGACCCGACCAACAGCACCGACAACGTCGAGCGGAGCTACGACTACGACGACGAAGAGTACCGCCCGCGCGGCCGCTCTCGCCGAGACAGCTATTGGGGCACGTTCGCGCAGCACACGCTGCAGTTCAAGACGGGCGCCGACGGCACCGCAGAGCTCGATGCGCCCGAGTACCCGTCGCCGGGGCAGAACCTCGAGTACGCGGTGCAGGTCTTCGTCACCGACAGCTCGCGCCGTGAGATCTCCGGCGCCGGCTCCATCAAGGTCTCGGCGGCGCCCTTCTTCGTCGACTTGAAGACGAACCACTTCCTCTACAAGCCCGGCGAGCGCGTCACCGTTTCCCTGCGCGCTGAAGACGCCAACAGCCGGCCGAGTGACCCCGAGGTCTTCGTGCGCCTCATGCGGCTCAACGACGCCGGCGGCGCCACGCGCATCAGCGAAGTGCGCACGCGCTTGAGCAAAGGCCTGGGCCGCGCGGTGCTCGACGCCGACGCCGTGGGGCGCGTGCGCGTCGACGTGCTCGACGCCACGCAGACCACCGAGACCGTGCTGGCCACCACGGAGCTCTGGCTCACCAGCGACAGCAAGCCCGTCGTACCGGGGCCCGGGTTTCAGTTATTCGTCGATCGCTCGCCGCTGCGCGTGGGCGACACGTTGCGCGTGCTGGTGGCGGGCAATCGCGCCGGTGGGCACGTGCTGCTGACGCTGGAGTCCGAGACCCTCGCGCTCGTGCAGATGGTGGAGCTCAAGGGCCGCGCACGCTTCGTCGAAATGAAGCTGCCGCCCGACCTCGCGCCCAACGGGTGGCTCAAGGCCATTCGCCCTGAAGACGTCTACATGCAGCAGCGCCAGCTGCCCTTGCGCGTGAAGGGCAGCGAGGTCGAGCTCGGCGTGTCGGTCGACTTCGGGCGTGCGTCGGCCGAGCCCGGCAGCGCGGTGACGGCGACCCTCAAGTCGCTCGGCGGGCCCGTCGGTGCGGCGAGTGAAACCGCGCTCACCGTCGTCGACGAATCGCTCTTCGCCATCGCGCCCGAAAAGAAGGACTTCCTCACCTTCTTCGGGCGCGCGCCGCGGCGGCTTTCCGTGCAAACGCAGACCTCACAGAACCAACGCGCGCATCGGCCTCGCCCGGTGGCCGCCGTCGCTGCGCAGAAGTCGAAGAGCGCCGAGCCCGTGGCGGAGCTTGACCTGGGTCGCACGCGGGCGCTGTCACCGCCCATGCCGGCCGCGCCCGCCGAGAGCAAAGCGCTGGCCGACGATTCGTCGCCCGAAGAAGAGCGCAGCAGCAGCGGCGTCGCGCGTCGGGAGTCGTCGAAGAAGGACTCGGCGGCGGGGCCGTCGGGCCGTGACGAAGGCAACAAGAACGAAGAGCCGGTGAAGATGCGCAGCGACTTCAGCACCTCGGCTGGCTGGTTCCCCGAGCTGAGCGGCAAGCTGGGTTCGACCGCGACGCAGCAGCTCAAGCTCAAAGACTCGCTGACCTCGTGGAAGGCCGTCGCCACCGTGGTGACCGAAGGCCCGAACCTCGGCCAGGGCAGCACGCAGCTGCGCACCGCGAAGCCGTTGATGGTGCGCCTGCAGGCACCGCGCTTCTTCGTCGAAGGTGACGAGGTCGTCATTTCGGCTGTCGTCGAGAGCCACCTGCCCAAAGCGACCGACGTCGACGTGAACATCACCGCTGCGGGCTTTCAGGAGTTGACGCCGGGCCGCCGCACCGTGCGCGTGGAGCCGGAGCAGACGCTCCGTGTCGACGCGCGGTTCAAGGTCGTCGCGCTGGGAGATCGCCTGCTGCGCGCCACCGTGAAGGGCGGCGGCACGTCTGACGGCATGGAGTGGACGTTGCCGGCCTTCGTGCACGGCTCGGCGCAGCGGCAGTTCTTCACCGGCCGCGTGAAAGACGCTCAGAGCTTCGAGTTCGAGCTGCCCGAGAAGCGCAAAGCAGGGCTGACGAAGCTCGAGCTGAGCGTGTCGCCGACGTTGCTCTCGGTGATGTTCGACGGCCTGCCCTACCTCGCGTCGTACCCGTACGGCTGCGTCGAGCAGACGCTCTCGCGCTTCGTGCCGGCGACCATCGCGCGGCGCGCGGTGAACGATCTCAAGCTCCCGTCGACGCGCGTGCCGGCCAACCTCGACGACATGACGAACCAGGGCCTCGAGCGGCTCTATTCGTTCCAACACGGCGACGGCGGCTGGGGCTGGTGGCGCGACGACAACACCAACTTGTGGATGACGGCCTACGTCGTGTCGTCGCTGTCGCTCGCGAAGTCTGCGGGCCTCGAGGTGCGCGCCGACGTGGTGGCGCGCGGCCGCGAGTTCCTCGTCAAGAACCTCGGCGCGGCGCTCAACTCACCCGAGACGCACGCCTACGCGGTGTACGCGCTGGCCAGCACGGGCGGCGCACCGAAGGCGGCGGTCGACACGGTGTATGCGCGGCGCACTGAACTGACGCCGCGGGCCCGGGCGCAGCTGGCGTTGTCGCTGCTGCACCTGAAAGACGCACGCGCGCGCGTGGCGGTCGAGAACCTCGACGACGTGGTGAAGGCCGCGCAGTCACGCGCCGACGCGGCGGTCGGTGACGCGAACGACGCGTGGAGCACCTCGGCGGCCATCGAGGCCACGGCGTTCACGTTGATGGCGTACGCGCGCTACGACTTGAAGTCGCCGCTCATCGCGCCGTTGACCGACTTCCTCGTGCTGCGTCGCAACGGTGGTCGCTGGCGCAACACGCGCGACACGGCCTTCGCCATCTACGCGCTGGCAGACCTGGCGCGCCGCGAGAACGCAGGCGCGCGCTCGGGCGTCTTCATCGTGTCGGTGAACGGGAAAGAGGTGCAGCGAGTGCCGTACACGAAGGGCGGCCTCGACCTGAAGGAGCCCGTGGTGCTGGCCGACTCCGCGTTCCGCAGCGGAAAGAACACCGTCACCATCAAGCACGACGGCGGCAACGCCACCGGCTACTTCGGCGCGACGGTCGACGTGTTCAACATGAACGACTTCATTCGCGGCGTGGGCGGCGACGTGAAGGTGAAGCGCACGTACACCATGCTCGGCAAGCCCAGCACCGACGCGAAGGTTGCCATCGGCGCGGAATACGGCATGCCCGTCGAGTCGGGCGTTCGCGTGCGTGTCGACCTCGAGCTCACCGCGAACAAGGCGGTGGAGTTCTTGATGGTGGAAGACCTGAAGCCCGCCGGCTTCGAAGCGGTGCAGCTCACCTCGGGCCGTGAGGTCTGCAACTACGCGTGCGCGCACGCGGAGCTGCGAACGGATCGCGTGGCGATGTTCCTCCAGGCGATCCCCGTGGGCGTCACGAAGCTCAGCTACGAATTGCGCGCCGAGGTGCCCGGCCGCTTCTCTGCGCTGCCCGCCCGCCTCGAGGCGATGTACGCGCCGGAGATCCAGGCCACGGCCGACGAAATGAAGTTCGAGGTGCGTGACGCGCCGACGGGTCAGGCCACGAAGTAGCTGCGGCGCTCGCGGAGCAGCACGACCGCGAGCAGCCACAACAGCTCAGAGCCCGAAGCGCACCCACAGCCTTCGGGCCGCGCCACCAGGCTCACCCACAGGTTGTTGGTGATGGTGCGCGGCTCACCTTCGAGCTGAACCTCCGCGCGGTAGCGGCCGCCCTCGGTCAACGGTTGTCGGTGCTCGAACGAGTCGCCGACCACCTCGACGCGCGCGTATTCCTTCCCGTCGCGGAGCACGAGCAACGTCGCCCCTGCGCCGCCCGTCACCGTGGCGACGATCTCGCCCGCGCTGACCACCACGTCGTCACCCACCATGCCGTCGCCAATGCGCAGATCGATCATCGGGTCTGCGGGGCCCTGCAGCTTCACCACCGTGTGCCCGGCGCGCACGCCGTCGAGCAACGCGGCCACCGACAACCCGCGCGCGAAGACCATCGTCGTGGGGTTGCCGATGGGGCTGTAGAACGCGCCGCTGCCCACGCCGCCTTCGTGATCATCGCTGCCACCAAGCGGCGCCGCGCGCAGCCCCTGCGACGACAGGCGCTCCCACCAGGCGATGGTGTCTTTGGTGAAGAACACGCCGGTCTTGTCCCACCCGCCGGTGGCGAGCTCCACGGCCTGCAGATCGCGCGGAACGCGGTGCTCCCACTTGCAGCCGATGCACGCGTCGCCGAGATCCAGCAGCGGGTGGTTGATGGAGACGATCGCGCCCTGCTCTTTCAACGCCGCGAGCGCCGTGTCGATGGTGACGCCGCCGAGCCCGAGCCGGTGGTCGACGTAGCGCAGCGCGCCGATGCCGTTCGCGTGGCCTTTGTACGTCGTGAACTCCACGCCGGGCACCAGCAACACGTTGGGGTGCCGAGCCTGCGCCGCGTCGAGCAGCCCCACGTGCGCGTTGGTGTTGTGCTCGCTGAACTCCACGAAGTCGAGCCCGCGTGACGCGGCGAACGTCGCCACGGTGTCCAGGCTCGGGCGCGCGTCGCCGCTCTCCGACGAGTGCACGTGAAAGTCGCCCGCGTACCAGCGCGCGTCGGTCGACAGCTCGACGGGCCGCAGCTCAGCGCGCGCCTGCGGAGGCAGCGTGGCGACGCTTCGAAACTCGAGCTCCAACCGGTAGCGCGGCGGCTGCTGCGGCACCTTCGCCTTGCCCACCAGCACGCCCCACGTGCCGGGGAGAATCGGCCCCGGTAAATAGCTGCGCGACGCGGCGAGCTCGCCCACCACGAAGGGCTCGCTGTTGCCTCCGCCGTAGCCACGAAAGCCCGTCGGGTCCCACAGGCCGAAGTCGAGGATGTTGTTGGGCTGATCGAACGGCTTCGGGTGCGAAACGGAGATCTCCACCGTGCCCGAGGGCACCACGAAGGAAATCATCTCGAAGTCGGCGCCGCCGTCGAGCTGCCCTTCGAGCACCTGCGTCTGCGCCTGAGCCACGCCCGCAACCACCAACAACCACACGGGAATCCGCGTCATGGCGGCGCACTGTAGTTGTTTGCACTCGCAGCGAGGAACCCGTGTCTCTCAGCCACCTATGCAGAACTGGCTCACGAGCGTGGTGATGGTTGGCCTTGTCGGTTGCGCGCACGTCTCGCGCGAAGAAGCGCTGGCGGTGACGGCCTACGACGTGATGACCGACGACGAGATCGCCGAGGCCGCGGTGAAAGAAGCGCTCGGTGAGCTGCACCAGGTTCGCGCGGTCGACGAGAACGGCGTGGTGACCTCGGGCCGCCCTGCGTTCGAGTCGCGCGATGAGCGCCTCGCCTTCGAGCGCCGCGTCGACGCGCTGCTGCGTCGGCAGATCTACGGCCAGGGCCCGACGCTCGAGCTGGTGCGCATTCACTGCGAGGCGTTGCACCAGGCGGGCTGGGCGTCGTGGCCGGGCGACGCGCCGTCAATGCGCAACGCGTGCACGTATGGCGACACCGCGGTGACGCTGCACTCGATCTACAAGAAGCCGCTGCTGCAGCGCGCGTATGTCGACGCGTTGTTGGCGGTGACGGGTGACCCCGTGTTGCGCTGGCACGCACAGCGTCGCCTGCCGGAGCTGCAGCGCACAGGCGTCGAGCCGTACCTCTTCATCGTCGGCAACTGGGAGCGCGTCGAAGGCTTCCGCCCGCGCGGTTGAAACAGTCAGCGCTTCGGTCGCCTGGTGTGCGGCAACCACAACCGCACCGCGCCGGGCAGCAACCGGAGGTCGGCGAAGTGTGACGGCATCGCGCCGCGCTTCGGTCGCAGCGAGTCGTCGATGCGCAGCGCCTCACCGTCGAGCCGAAGCGACACGTGACGGCACCGCCGCGTCTCGAACTTCGGCGGCGTCGCGCGTGGGTCGTGCTCGAGCTGCATCAGGTACGTCGCCAGGCGTCGCTTGTCCTTCTGCCGCACCAGCACCACGTCGAGCAGTTCGTCCCACGGTGACGCGCGCGGGCTGAGCATTACGTTGGGGCCCAGCAGGCCGGCGTTCATCACCTCCACCATCAGGTACTCACCGCTCGCGTCGTCACCGTCGATGGTGAGCTCGAAGCGGCGCGCCTGCTTGCGCGCGAGGAAGTCTCCGAGCACTCGCACGGCGTGTTGCGGCGCCTTGTCCGACTCGTCGACGACGTCTTTGAGCAGGTCGCAGAACAACCCCACGCCCGCGCTCTCGCAGAAATAGCGCTCGCCCCAACTGCCGGTCGCCAGCCCGATGTCGAGGTCGCGCTCCAGGGGATCTTCCAGCGTCTCGAGCAGGCCTTTGACCTCCGGCGCCACGCCCACCGTCTTCGCGAGGTTGTTCGCCGTGCCCAGCGGCAGAATCACCAGCGGCACCTTCGTGCCCACCAGCCGTCGCGCCACACCGAGCACAGTGCCGTCACCTCCGGCGGCGATGACGACGTCGGCGCGGCGGGTGATCGACTTGCCCAGCCCGTGATCAGGGTCGACGGCGGTGACCTCGTAGCCAGCCTGCTCGAGCGCGCGTTGAAACTGCTTCTGCGTCGACGCGCCCTGCCCTGCGTGAGGGTTCTGCACGAGCGTCACCCGCTTTGTTTTCCCGGTTGGCATCGTCAACAACACGTAGCGACCTCGCGGCGTGCGGCAATCAGCGTGGTCGTTACGGGGCAGCCATGCGGATCCTCATTGCGAATGACGACGGCATCTACAGCCCCGGAATCAAAGCGCTCGCGGAGCTGGCGAGTGAGTTCGGTGACGTGCGCATCGTCGCGCCCGACTTCGAGCAGTCCTCCATGGGTCAAGCCATCAGCTCCAGCCGGCCCTTGAGCTACCGACGTACGCGCATCGGTGACTTCGAGGCGTTTCGGGTCAACGGCACGCCGTCTGACTGCGTCGCCCTCGGCGTCCACAACTGGGAAAAGGTCGACGTGGTGCTCTCGGGCATCAACCAGGGCCTCAACCTCGGCAACGCGTCGTGGCACTCGGGCACGTTGGCGGCGGCGCGGCAGGCGGCGCTCTTCGGCCTGCACGGCATCGCCTTGAGCGCGCCGAGCATCGAAGAGAAAGGCGACTACGAGCTGCTCAAGCCGTACGCGCACCGGGTGCTCTCGACGCTGCTCACGAAGAAGCCCGAAGCGCTGCTGCACAACGTGAACTTCCCGCTCGCGCCCTACGGCGTGCGGTGGACGCACCAGTCCGTGCGTCACTACGACGGCAAGGTGATCCCCTCGAAAGATCCGTATGGCCGCGACCTCTTCTGGTTCACCGCCATGCCCGTCGAGGCCGTCGAAGAGGGCAGCGATCGCTGGGCGCAGGCCAACAGCTTCGTGTCGGTGACGCCGCTGCGGCTCGACATCACCGACGATCGCTGCCTCGCCGATTCAGTCGAGCGCTTGCGCTTCGAAAAGTGAGCGCCAATTCGCCGCACGTGGGTCACCGTTGTAGCTCCACGCGCCGCCAACTCTGCGGCAACACGGAGGGCCCCGCGGTTGCAATGGCACTTGTTCAAAGGAGCCACACCCATGAACAAGCTGACCGCAGAGATCGCTTCGTCGTCGCAGTTGATCAAGCAGGCCCCCAAAGGTCGCATCGGCATGCCGCTGCTGCTGTGGGTGGCCGGTGTTCCATTCGGCATCGTGCTGCTGCTCTGGTTCTTCGTCTTCCGCGGCTAAAGCAGCGCTCGTCGACGGCCACCACGGCGTGCTCCGCGCACACGACGCCCCTCACGGCGCGATGCGCGCGAGCAACATCGGCAGCACGAGCCGCAGCGACTGCGCGTTCTGGAACCGCTGACGTCGCGCCTGCTCGAGCGCCGTCATCAACGCGGCGCGCACTTCTTCGCGCGGCCGAGGGCACGCCTTCGCGTCGAGCATGCTCACCTCAGCGCACAGGCTCCACAACGCGACGCTGGCCAGCGCGAGCTGAGAACCCGTCGACGCGCGCCAACTCGCTTCACGCTCGAAGCCCGTCTCGAGCTGACTTCGCACCTCACCCCACTGCGACAACGTCGCTGCAGTGCGCGCCTGCCGCATCGACGTCTGCATCAGCGCGTAGAGCGTCTCGTCGCGCGGCGCGGCGGCCTGACGCAGAGAGAGCAGGCGATCCCGCTCCGCGAGCGCCGCGAGCTCACCCGCCGCGTCATTCACCATGCGCTGCGCTTCTGCCTCGAGCCCGGCGACGAGCGCGCGGAGCTCGTCTGACGTCAGGTGCGTGGGCCCGTGCGCCGACAACGCGTCGGTGGTGTGCACCGGCAGCTTCGCGTCGAGCGACGACCGCGCCTCCGCCAGCACCTTGCGCGCGCCTTCACCATCGCCCACGTGCAGCAGGGCCGAGGCCTCCGCGAGCCGCGCCTTCACCTGCGCCGACGTCGAGGCCGGCAACAACGGTTTCAACCGCGCCGCGAACTTCGCGGCCTCTGCGTACTGCCCGTCGATGAGGTGACAGAACATCGCGCGCTCCAGCGCAATCGGGAGGAACGCCGCGAGCGCCTGCTTCTCTTCGACCAGCTTCACGCCCAGCAACGACTCTTCGGCCGACCGCTTCGTCTCGTCGGCGTGGAAGAAGCTCCGCGCCCGCGCGAGCCGAAACGCCAACGCCTCTTCGTCGCGCACGAAGGGCAGCCGCTCACGTTCATCGAAGTGCTTGAGCGCGATGCGGTGGTTCCCGAGCGCGGCCTGAAGCAACCCCAGCTCGAGCAGGAGACTCGCGCGGCGGCGATACACGTCGGGCGCGAGATCGAGCGCGAGGTGGTAGCGGCGATGCGCCTCCAACGCGGCCGGGCGCTCGGAGAGCCGGTGAAAGCGCTCATGCGCGAGGTAGCCGAGCAGGTGATGCAGCTCCGTGGTGCGGCTCAACGGCTCGAGGGCCGGCCCCAACAACTGAGTCGCGCGAGAAATCTCATCACGCAGGTGCGCGTCGTCGAGCGCCGGCAACGAGCGCGCGATGACGCTCGCCGCCGCGAAGGCGCGCCAACCGACGTTGGGCTCCCCCGGCAACGCGGCCTCGAGCGCTGCAGTCACATTCTTCCCGTCGACGGCGCCACGCGCGTTCGCCTCGACGTAGCCGCTGACCGCCTCGAGGCTCCGCGTGCGCTTCACGATGTCGAGAAACAAGTCAGCCGACGACTCCAACCGCCCCGCATGCAGCTCGACGTACGCGCGCTCGAGCCTGACCTCTGCGTAGAGCGCCTCTGCGTACTTGAGCTCCGGGCTGTCGGCGGGCACCGAGTCGAGCCAGCGACGTCCATACACATCGAGCAGCACCTCGAAGTCTTCGTGCGCCGCGTGCTCGATGACGGCCATGGCCACTTCACGATGCGCCTCGAAGCCGTCGACGCGCTTCCACAACGCGTCGAGCACGGGGACAGCCTCACGCTGCGTCTGCGTGGTGATGCGGTCCAGCGCGAGCTCGACGTCGAGCAACAACATCGCCTCGCTGTCGGCTGGCAGCGTGGGCTTCACCGCTTCGAGCGCGACCCGACGCGCCTCCACGTCTCGACCTCGCGTCAGCACCTCGACGAAGCGCCGCGCCTGATGAAGGCGCTCACGTTCGCTCAACGCCGGATGCCGCGAGAGCTTGAGCAGCGCGCGCGACCACTTTCCGCGCTCGTCGAGGTCTCGATACATGCGCTCACTCAAGCGCCCCCAGAGCAGCAACACGTCGACGTCGGTCTCTGCGTCGAGGTCGAGCGCTTCGAACACCTCGAGCGCTTCACTCTTGAGCCCGAGCGTTCGCAGCACTTCGACGCGCACCAACCGAGACAACCGCCGCACCGTCGGCCGCGCGTCGTCGAGGAACGGCTGCAGGCGCGTGAGCCGCTCCTTCTCTCGAGTGATGAAGCGGTCAGACAACTTTCCGAAGGGCAGCCGCGCCTCCGCACGTCGACGCTGCACGAGCTCGATGGCGACCTTCGCCCAGTTCAACTCGTACGTGTCGACCCCTGCGTCCTGCTTCATCAGCTCGAGGTCGAACTCCGCAGAGTCGAACGAGCCCAGCTCGAGGTGCGACATCGCCAGCCGGCGCTCGAGGCGGATCCGTTGCGTGGGCTCCGTCTCGAGCTCGAGCCGACGCTCTTGCAACAGCAACCGGTCCCACCGGCTCCGCGCCGCGTCGGCCTCTGCGTCGAGCTCGGCCTTCGTCAGCGACGCGGGCACCTGACCTTCGAGCGGCAGCGTCATCACCTGCAGCACGCCGCGCCGCGCGCACGTGGCGAAGAGCCGGTCAGCCTGGGGAATCGGGTCCTGACAGTTGGTGCGCGGGCTCGTCAGCACCTCGACGTCGGTCGACTCCGTCTCGACGCCGCGCCACGGCACCCGCACGAGCACGCCGTTGTCGTGACCATCGGTGACGCCGTCAGCGTCGGAGTCGTCGGGGAACTGCGTGAAATACAGGTAGCGACCGTCGGCCGAAAACGAAGGCGACGCAGACGCGCCGGGCAACGCAGGCAGAAACGAATGCGCTTGCCCTCCGTCGACAGGCAACAGCATCAACCCCTTCGCGGCGCGCGGGAGCGCCCTCGAGCCACCGTCGGCCACCGGCGTGAGCGGCACCGCGACGAGCCACTTCGCGTCGGGTGAAATCGTCGGCGTGTTGAAGAAGCCTTCGCGCAACACCGTGCCCTTCGCGTTGGGCGCCGCGTCAATGGGCAGCGCGACGACCCGCCACGGAGCGTCGAGCTCCGCGCGCGTCACCAGCCCGATGCGTCGACTGTCGGGAAACCAGAACGCGTGCAGCACCGCGCCGCCGCCTTCGAAGCACCGACGCTCCTTCGCGGGAATCGTCAACACGCACGCATCGCCGAACGCGTCGTCTCGGTACGACAGGTAGAGCAGCCGTTTTCCGTCGGGCGACAACTTCGGCGCACCGACGTCGGCGCGCTCGTCGAAGAACAGCGTCGGCGCTCCGACCCCAAGAGGCTGCGTGAACAACTCGACCGTGCCGTTGACGTTGCTCGCGAACAGCAGCGACCTTCCGTCAGGCAGCAGCGCGCCCGAGAATTGGTCCGACTCACCGGCGGTGAGCTGCAGCATCGGCGTCACCCCCGCAGGGCGCGGCGCGCCGTCAGCAAAGGCCGTCGTCGCGAAGGCGATGACGAACACGCGCGTCAGCACGAGACGATCTCCCAGGTGCCGTCGTCGCGCTGCACCTGACCACCGCACACCACAGTCTTCACGTGCGCCGCCCGCCAACGAGCCTGCAACGCCTCGGGGGCGACGCCCGGCTCTTTGTCGCGCAGGTGCTGCCACAGCTGCTGCCGCGCACGATTCACGCGATTCACCGACGCCGAGGTGCGCGCCGCGTTGTGACGCCCGGAGCACGTGGCCGTCGTCTCTTCGAGCAGGCCCGACTTCGCCTCACCGACGCAGCGGCGAATCAGCAAGTCGTCGAGCAGCTCCAGCTCCGACAAGATGACCGCGTGTACGCGCGTGACCTTGCGGAGCGTGTCGTCTTGCAGGTCGACTCCCGCGGCCTCGAGCTGACCTCGCGTGAAGTCTTGCGCGGTCGGCACCAGCGCGAGCTCACGCAGCGTGTTGTCGAGCGGCTGCAGCTCTCCGGTGAGCTGCTCTTCGAGCATCGTCTGGCGGTCGACCATCACCACGTCGGGAGCCTTGATGCAGGCCAGCAACGAGGTGGCGACGACGAGAAACACGGCGCGCGTCATGGCGAGCTCCGAAGTGAAGGTGCGACGTAGCGGTTGAAGAATGGCCCGAGCGAAACGCCGCGTACGGTGCCGATCTCGAAGAGCCCTGCGAGCCCGCCGAGCGCGATGTCCATTGAGAGCAGCCCGTCGGAGAAGTCGAGCTGCGCTTCACGCGGGTACCCGAAGGCCATCGCGGTGCGCACCGTGTTGAGCGAACCGACCTCGTGGTGAGGGTCGATGACGTCGAGCAAGTCGAGCAGGTGCTCTTTGCTGGTGCGCACCACCTGCACCCGCCCGTCGAGCTCCAGGCGTCGCGGAATAAAGGTGAACGCAGCGTTCGCGTCGAGCGGCGTCGCGGCGCCTTTGCGCTCGAGCCCCGTCAACGTGCCGCGAAAACTGACGACCTCTTCACCGGGCCTGAAGTCGACGAACACCTGCCCCGAGATGCGCGCGCGGCCCCTCTCGGCTTTCAGTTTGTAGAGCGCGAAGCGGTTCGGCTCGAGCGCGAGGCTGGCGACGATGGGCGAGAGCTCGAAGTCTCTCCACCGCACGCTGCGCAACGAGAGCGTCCCGTCTTGCGTCAGGAACGGTTGCAGCTCTGCGGCGCGGGCGCGCGCGAACGCAGACGGGTCGGCAGCGACGACGAGGCGAACCCCGTGCGTCGCGTCGAGCGAGAACGCCTCCTCGAAGGGGATGACCCCCGTCGCACCTTCAGCCACGAAGTGCTGCGCCGGCAGCGACACCCCCGCATCGGTGAGCTCGACTTTCCCGCGCACGCGGAACGTCGAGAGGTCTGCGCTCTGCATGCGCAAGCCGACCGCGACGACGCCCTTCCCCATGAAGGTGCGCGGCGAACCGTCGAGCTTCGCGAGGTCTTGCGTCAGCTTTCCCTGCAGTCGAAGGCGCTGCCCCGACACGTCGACCGAATCACCACCTTCGCCGCGCAGCGTCTTCGAGAGCGTGAGCTTCGTGCCCGCGCTGGGGCTCTCGAGCAGGAACCTGTCGATGGTGAGCGCCGCGAGCCGGTCGATGCTGCCGTCGATGTTCAGGTGTAGCGCCGAGGGTTGCCATGGTGGCCACAGGTTCTGCTCGAGCTCGTCGATGGTGCCGTCGAGATCGAGGTGAAGCAGGCCCGCATCGGGGTCCGACTCGGAGCGCAGCGAGAGGTGCTGATGCACGCCGGTGAGCGCGACGTGCTGCGTGCCGATGTCCATCTCCACGCTGGGCACTTCGAGCTTCGCCGCCATCGTCACCGCGCCGTGCAGCACGCCCGCGTCGATGCGCATGTTCACGTGCGGCGCCTTCGTCTCTTCGCCGTCGAGGTGATGCACGAGGTTCCGCACGTCGAGATCCGCGTGGAACGTGGTGTCAGACAGCGCCCTCCACTCAGGCGCGGGCATGAAGTCGGCGTCGAGCAGCCCGAGCGTGTCTCCGCGACTGACGAGGTGCGCGGTGAGCTGCTCGAGCATCAACCCCGGCGGCGTCGCCGAGAGCTCCCCGACCAACGGCGCCCACGGCCCGAGGTGCAGCACGTCGACGTCGAACTCGTGATGCAGCCGACCGTCTCTCTCGCGGCGCAGCCCGAGGTCGATGGCGAGCGTGCGTGCCTTCTTCGCGTCGAGCGTCAGCTTGAGCGAGCCGACGCCGCGCGCGCGGTCCAATTCGATCGCCAGGTGCGACTCGACCGCGCCGTCGATGCTCGCTTCGCCAACCGACGGGCGTTCGAGCCGCAGCCGCGCCTTGCCGCGATCCAGCAGGTCCGCGTGACGATGCGTGACGTGAAAGTTCACCGCGTCGACGGAGATTCTTCGCGAGTCGCGCTGCACCACGAGCTTCGGCATCGAGAGGTCTGCGTTGAGCGAGAGCTCCGTGGGCCGCGCGTAGTCAGGCAGGTCGACCGCGCCGTCGAACGTGAAGCCGAGCGCCTTCGGATCGAGCGCGATGCCACCAACTTCTCCAGGCATGAATGGCGCAAGCACCCCGAGCGACGTGGCGTTCGCCTTGAGCGTCGCGTGAAGCGAAGGGCCATGTCGTTTCGCCGTCGCGTGGAGCGTGAGCGGCGGCAGCGTGCCGTCGATGCACGCGTCGAAGACGTCGGGCGCAGCGTCGTAGAAAAACGTGAGCCGCCCCGCTTCGGTCGCGCCGTGGAGCCCGGTGTGCGAGAGCGCGCCTTCGATGTGTCGCGGCTTCCACGCCTCGAGCCGCACGGCGCCAGCGAGGTCGACGTTGTCGACGGTGAGTGACAACTCGTCGCGGCGGCCGGTTATGCGCGCGAGCCCCAAGGTGAAGGCGACGTTCGTTTCGTCGCGCGGGTCGCCCTTCGCGGCGAGCGTGTGCGTCAGAGCGTCGATGCGCAGCCGACCTGACGGGCTCGTGGCCTCGATGTCGTTGATGGGCAACGTCGCCTTCGCGACCGTCAGTCGATACTTCGAGTCGAGCGTGGCGTTGATGGTCAACGGCGCCGGCTTCGCGTCGATGCGCAGCGCGCCCGCCGTCACCTTCGCGCGACCCGGCGTACCGGTGATGTCCACTTGCACCTCGTCACCGAGCGTCGCCTTCAACGTCACCTTCGTCGGCGCGATGGTGGTGACTGCATCACCGTCGACCTCCAGCGCCTTCACGTCGATGGTCGCAGTGACGACGCCGCGAAGTCGCTGGGCATCGAAGCCCGTGGTGCTCGCGGCGACCGCGACGCCCAACACGCGCGCCGGGCCTGCTGCCACCAGGCGAGTCGTGAGCCGCGCTGCCGCGTCACCGCTCGCCGTCGCGTTGCCGATGAGCTCGAGCTCTTTGACCGTGTTCCCCAGCACACCGACATGCGACGCGTGCAACCTGACGTTCAGCGCGGCCTCTTTCGTCTCGACGCGCAGCGTGGCGTCGTCGAGCTCCAACGACGGCTCGAACAACTTCAACAGCGGCAACAGTGGGTGCAGCGTCGCGGTGACGTCGGCGCTGTCGACGCGTGGGGTGCCTTCGTCAGGCAGCGACGCCTTCGCGGTGCCGACGACGGCGTGGCTCAACGCAGACAACCGCTGCAGCTCGACGTCGACGCGGTGCTGCGCAGGCAGGAAGTCGGCTTTCACCTGCAGCGCCAGCACGTCGGCGCCTGACAGCGGCCACGACGGCGTGCTCTTCGTGACGTCAGCGTTGGCGTTCAACGTGAGCTGCTGACCTTCGAGCGCCGCGCGCAGCGCGAGCGTCAGCTGCGTGTCGAGCCGCGCGACCTCACCTTCGAGCACGCGCAACGCGAGCCCGTCGACGCGCACCACAATCGAAGGCACGGCTCCCAGCTTCGCGGAGCCACCGACGTTCAACCTCGCGACCTCGAGCCGGCGATCACCCACCGGCCAGCGCACGTCGACGTCGTCGATGACGAACGTCTCGACCGAAATCGGCAGGTCGAGCACCTGGAGCGTCGCCGACAGCGGGCCCGAGTCTTCGGTCGACGGCGCGCCCGGCGCAAAGCGCTCGACGTGAACGCCCTTCACCACCAGTGACGTCACCTCCACGCGCTTCGACAACAGCGGCCGCCAGCTCCACGTCAGCCCCAGTGAATCAACGGCGATTCGGACGCCGTCGATTTCCACCGACAACGCGATCAGCTCGCAGTGCCCTGCGGCCCACGTACACGCGAGCGTCTGCCAACCGAGCCCGACGTCGCGCTGCTTCGCGAACTCCGAGACGCGCACCTGAAACCACTGCGTCTCGGGGACACGCAGCAGCGCCACCGGCACGAAGAAAAACGACACCAGCAGCGCCCCTCGCCACCATCGCTTCACGGGCGTCGCAGACTTCGTTGGCACTCAAACCATTGTGCCGACTTCGACCGGCTCGCGCCCGCGAATCGACCGCTCAGGCGGCCCGACGTCGCCTGCGAATCAGCAGCGCAATCGGCGCCCACACCGGGGTGAAGACCACCACGACGATGGCGAGGCTCCCGAGCGCATGTGCGAACTGAACCAGAGCGTGCACCGAGCCACGCGCGACCTCGAGCGGCCGCCAGTCCGTCGTCGCCTCGGGAATGAACGAGACCGTCACGCTCGCCAGCGCGACCGACTTGCGCAGGAACTCGGCGCGGCCGTTGAGCCGCTCAAACTCACCCTGCGTTTCGCTCAGCGCCTTGCTCACGTGGAGCGCTTCATCGACCGTCGCCGACTTCTCGAGCAGCGAACGCAGCCGGGCGCGGGTCGCCTCGAGGTTGAGCAGCTGCGCTTCGAGGTCGACGGACTCCTCGGTGACGTCGTCGCCTTTGACTTGACGTGACTCGACACGCTTCGCGAGCGACGCCACCTCGGCGAGCGCGGCGTCGAGCTCCGTAACAGGCACCCGGAAGCTCAGCGTCAACGCGCTGCCTTGCTCGGAGCTCGTCATGAAGCCGCCGAGCGCTTCGACGCTCGTGCTCAGCGCGCGCTCGACGCCCTCCACCCGTTCGACGGTGGCGACGAGCTGCGCGCTGCGAATCAACAACCGCTCGACCGGGCGCTCCGAAGACTTCGCGCAGGCAGACAAGAGCAACACCGCGATAACGATTCTGTGCATGCGGGCACGCTCTCACGCGCGCGCAGGCCGAACTTCACGGGAGCTTCATCAATTCGGAATGCACACGCCGTTGAGATCGCACGTGCCCGCACACGGCGCCGTACACGTCGCCAACGCCAGCGAGTTGCCCGACGCACCACGCGCGCCCATCGTGCCGCTGCTCGTCGACGAGCCCGGCGAGCTGCCACCCGCGCCGCCCGGGCCGCTGGTGTCGAGCAACGCCGACGTGAGGAACGTGTTGGTGCCCGAGAAGCCGCCCACCGGCACGTTGAGCGTGAAGACCGCGAACGACGGCCCGCCGGCGCCACCGCCGCCACCACCGCCGGGGCCTCCGTTGCCGCCTTCGCCGCCCTTGCCGCCGACGGAGCTGCTCCAGCGCGCCGCGTCGCCACCGAAGCCACCTGCGCCGCCCAGCCCACCGGGCCCGCCGAAGCCGCCGTCACCACCGTTGCCGCCCGCGCCGCGCTGCACGCGGTTGTTCAAAATCGTCGGCAACGCCGCGTTCGGCAGCTGCGAGGTGATGAGGATGGCGAACGAGCCACCGCCCGCGCCGCCAGCGTTGCCGCCGGTGCCGCCGCAGCCACCAGCGCCCGCACCACCACCGGCCGCGCCAATTTCCCACGCCTGACAACCCCCGGCCGTGAAGCGCGCGACGCCACCACCGGCGCCGCCGCCACCACCGCCCTGCGCCACCACGCCGGCCTGCCCCGAGAGCGCTCCGTTCGGAGACGCCACCCAGCGACCGCCGAAGAACGTGCCGAAGCGCGCGCGGTTCGTCGCGCCTGCACCGCCGTTGCCGCCGTTGCCGTCAGCGCCCGGGCGACCGTCTTCACCGTCGTGCGGCTGAATGGTGGTGGGGAACCCTGATTCAGTGACGTGGTTGCAGCCCGGCGAGCTCAAGGTGTCGAAGCTCCAGTCGAAGCCCCCGGGCCCGTTGCGGCTCGTGGTGGGAGGCGCCACGTAGGCCTGCTGCTGCCCCACGTTGCCCGCGAAGGTGTACACCGGGCAGATCACGTTGCCGCCAGGCTCACCGTTGGCGCCGTTGCACTGCGCGTTGCTGCCCGCCAGGCCGCCGTTGCGATGGTTCGCCGGCGTGCACGAGCCGCTCGAGAAGAAGTTGCTGCCCAGGCCCGCGAGGCCGTTGAGCTGAGTGCTGGCCTGACGGCCGAAGCCCTGCGTGCCCGTCGCGCCGCGCCCGCCGGTGCCGCCGCGCCCGGCGATGACGTCGTTGCCCTGCAACACGAAGCGCGGGCCGACGTTCTGCAGGAACACCGCAATCGAGGTCTCGCCCTGTGCGCCCGGGGCCACGTTGGTGGTCGCGTCCCAGCCGGTGATGACGAACCCGGAGATGACCGTCTCGCGCGCCGCGCCTGCTGCACCGAGCGACTCGGCGTGAATCGGCGCGATGGCCGTGCCCGGCTGAACGCCTTGCCACGTCGTCGTGTAGAGCCGCGGGTCGCGCTTGAGGAAGTCGGCCGCATAGCCACCGAAGACCTGCGCCCCGTCGAAGAGCCGCACGTTCTCGCGGTACAGCCCGCCGGCCACCAGCACGTAGCGCTTGTTCTGCGCCTGCTGCGCCGCCACGCCCGCCGCGATGGTCTGAAACGGCGCCGTGCGCGTGCCGTTGCCACCCGGCGTCGCGTTGGTCGACACGAAGACTGCGTCGCCCATCACACCGTCGATGCCGTCACAGTTCTCGTCGACCCACGACGCGCCGTTGCCCGTCGCCGGCAAGCGGTCCGGCAAGTCGATGGTCAGGTTGCCCTGTACGCGTCGGCACTCGCAGCCGTCGGCCGGGTCGGCGTTCACGTTGACCCACTCGAAGGTGGTGCCGCCGACGGTCTCGGTCAGGCACGGGCCCATGGTGCAGCGAGGCAACGTCGGCGCGAGATCGCACACGCCGGTGGTGTGCTGCAGCGTCGGCGAGAAGTACTTGGTGCAGTCGTTGTTGCAGAAGCCGCAGTGCTGCGCGGCCTCGTAGCGGCCCGTCGCCTGGTTCAAGAAGCCTTCGTCGACGCGCGCGTCGCAGTTGTTGTCGCGGCCGTCGCAGATCTCCGGGTTGAACGAGTTGACGTCACAGGTGCTCCACGACGGTCCCGCGCCGCTCGCAGCGCACGTCTCGAAGCCGTTGCACGTCATGCCGCCATTCATGAGGCGACACGCGCGCGTGGTGCCGAGGGTCTGCGCGCGGCAGCTGCACGTGCCGGTGGTGGGCAGGCACTGGTTGGGCCCGCCCGCGACGGCCTGACACGAATAACCGCCGGGGCAGCCGGGCGGGTACGCGCTCCCGGCTGAACAATCGCGGCCGCACACGCGCGCACCGTCGACGGTGAGACAGCGGCTGCCGGGGCCCACGCAGTCGCCGTCGACCTGACACGGGGAACACAGCGTGTCGGGCAACTGGAGACACATCGAGCCGTCTTCGAAGGGGAAGTAGCCGGGCTCGCACAACGTCACGCGGCAGTGCGGCACGTCGTTGGAGACGTCGCAGGTGGTGGTGACGGCGTGCGCGATGATGCGCTGGCAGTCGTTGTTGCAACCGCCGCAGTGCGCGACCGTCGAATACAGGCCGCGCGCCGGGCGGAAGTCTTCGTCGACCTGGCCGTCGCAGTCGTCGTCTTCGTAGTTGCACGCCTCCGTGGCCGGAGCGCGCGCGGTGCACACCAACCCGGCCGACGCGAAGCAGACCTGCGGGCCGCGGCACGTGACCATGCCCGAGGTGCGCGTGCATTCAGGCGCCGTGAAGTCGTCGATGGCGCCGTTGCAGTCGTCGTCGGCGCCGTTGCACGTCTCTTCGAGCGCGAGCGCCGCGTTGCAGGCGGTGAAGCCGCCGTCGACCTGGCAGACCTGGTTGCCGCGGCAACGACCGAAGGTGTTCGCCTCGCCCAGACACGCCTTCTGCAGGCCCACCGTCTCGGGCACGCAGTCGCAGGTGCGGCCTTCGGGCACGCATTGGCCCTGCTCGCAGGTGTAGAGCTGCGGGCAGCCAGTGAAGGTGCAGTCACGCGCGCAGAAGCCCGCGTCGAGGTCGCCCTTGAGGCAGCGATCTCCGCCACTGGCGCCACAGTCGAGGTCCTCGCCGCAGCGCTGACAGAGCAGCGGTTGGGGCACCGCGCAGAGGTTCACGCTCGCGCTGCCGCCATCGCGCAGCGACGGGTCAGGCACGCGCTTGCACTCGTAGGCGTCAGGACAACCGGCGTCGTTGCTGCCGCACACCACGCTGCAGAACGCGCCCGCCGGGCCGCCCAGACAGAAGGTCGAGTTGCATTCGGTGCCCGCATCGCACGGCTCGCCGAAGCGCTTGAGGCCGTAGTCGTAGCCACCGTCGCGCAGCTCGAAGGTGGTGCAGACCGCGTTCACGCAGCGCAGGCCGTCGGCGCAGTCGGCGTCGAAGACACACGGCCCGACGCGCGTTGAGTGCTTCGTGCGGCCACAGCCCGCGAGCAGCACGAGCAGCAGAACGATGAAATTCGAGCGCGACATCAGAAGCTCTCCACGCTGGAAAGAATGCCCGCCGCGCCGTCGCCGCCCTTGAACGCCGTGCCGGCAGGCGAAGGCCCGCCCGCCCCACCAGCGCCCACCGGAAGGAACGCCGGCATGGGGAACGTGTTGGTCGACGCATACGTCGCCGTCGGCAGGTTCACCCCCGCCACGCCGAACACCGAGCCGCCGCAGCCACCACCGCCGCCGCTGCCGGCGCCGCCGTTGCCGCCGCGCCCGCCCGGGCCGCCCTGCCCCGCGCACCACGCGACCGACGTGTTCAACCCGCCGCGGCCACCCTGACCTCCGAGCCCGCCGTAGCCGCCCGCGCCGCCGTTTCCACCGAAGCCGCCGAAGCCGAAGTCGATGAGGTTGCCTTCGATGGTGGGCGCCGCGCCGATGACGAAGATGCCGAACGAGCCGCCGCCACCCGCGCCAGCGCTGCCTGCGCCACCGCCGCAGCCACCCGCACCGCCGCCGCCGCCCGTCGCGCCGAGATCTCCGACGCGCCGCCCGATGGTGCACGTCGTGGGGTTCGAGTTGCGCACGCAGCCGCCGCCGCCACCGCCGCCGCCGCCGCGCCCCGGCGTGCCATTCGCGCCTCCGGTGCCGATCGTCGTCGCCCAGTCGAGCCCCACCACACCGCCGCGGAACTGCGTGCAGCCACGGCCCATGCCCATCGGCGTTCCGTCTCCGCCGTTCTGCGCGGCGCCTCCCGCCAGCCCGTCACCGGGCACGGTGCAGTCGTACTTGCAGAACTGCGTCTGCGACGGGTCGGAGTGTCGGTACACCGCGTTCGAGCCACCCCGGCCATTCAAGCCGCCCACCGAGCCGTACTGCTGCGGGTCGAGCGCCAGGTTGGTGCCCGCGCCGAAGTTGCCCATCGCCATGCACGAGGTGTTGGTGCCCGGCGCGCCGCCGCCCTGCGTTTCTCCGGTGCAGTCGGGCGTGTTGCACTCACGCGCGTTGACGCCGTTGACGCCCGCACCGCCGTTGACGCCCGCGATGCCGGGGATGGCCGGTGTGCCGTCGCCGCCGCGCCCGCCGACGACGTGGTTGTTCTGCACCACGAGCCCGCCTGAGTCGCGCACGTAGAGGGCGTAGCTGTTGCGCGCCGCTTCACCGGGCACGGGCCTCGAGTTCACGTCGTAGCCACGAATGGTGAAGCCGGAGATGACGGTGCGCCCGCTGAGCGCTTCGGCGTTCACGGTGCCGCGCGGGCCTGACGCGCCGGGCTCGGGCGCCTCGATGAAGGTGGGGAAGAGCACGATGTCTCGGTTCGCGAAGCCCGGCGCATAGCCTCCGTAGAGCTGCACGCCGCTGCGCAACACCACCTGCTCGGCGTACGTGCCCTGCGCGACGAGGATCGCGGTGTGCGTGCCCGGTTGGTGCGCCATCAACGCCTGCGCGATGGTGCGGAACGGGTTGGCGCGCGTGCCCTGTGCGTTGGTCGACTGCGCCCACACGAAGAGCGAGGTGGCCTCCACGCCGTCGACGAAGTCGCAGTTGCGATCGATGTAGGGCAGGCCCGCCGTCGGGTACGCCGCGTAGCGCTCGGGCTCGTCGACGACCGACGGGTTCGACGCACACTCGCAGCCGTTGGTGTCTTCGCGGTCGGCGTTGACGAACTGGTAGGTGAAGCCGCACGTGCCGTTGGTGCAGCGCGCGCCGGCGCCGAACGCCCCGACGCACACCGGGTCACTCGTACACGTGCGCGTGCAGAAGCCGGCGCTGCACGTCTCTCCCACGCCGCACGCACCGGGCGACGTACAGGCGCGCACGCACTGGCGGTACGTGGGGTGACAGGTGCCGCTGCCGGTGCAGTCGGCATCGGTGCGACAGGTGCCGCCGCCGCCCACGCGCTCGGTGGTGCAGCTGACGATTTCACAGCCCGGCGCGACGTTCGGCCCGGCGACACAGCCGCCGTTGGCGTGCTGAATGGTGGGGCTCCAGCGCGCGACGCAGTTGTTGTTGCACGCTCCGCAGTGCGCGTCTGAGTCGTAGGTGCCGCTGCCCTTCGTGTTGATGAAGCCCTCGTCAACCTGCTGGTCGCAGTCGTTGTCGCGGCCGTCGCAGAACTCGAGCGACGTCATCGAGGTGTCGCACGCGCCGTAGGTGCCCTGCGCGTTGCAGGTCTGCGCGCCGATGCAGGTGGCGGCTCCAGAGGTGACGAAGCACGAGCGCGAGATGCCCACGCGGTCGGGCGTGCACTGGCAGCTGTTGCCGTTGGGCACGCACAGCTTCCGCGCGCCCGACGCCTGGCAGGTGTTGTCGGCGGGGCAGCAGCCCTGCTCGCCGACGACGCCGGTGCAGCCCTCCAGCACCGAGGTGACGTCGCAGTTCTGCGCGCAGAACGTGTCGGGGTCGCTGCCCACGTTGACGCACTCGTCGCCGGGTACGCGGCAGTCAGACGACGTGGTGCACGGGCGGCACTGCGACGTCGTCGCCTTCTCGCAGATCTGCGGGTTGGCTCCGGCGGGCGTCAGGTACGAGCCCTTCTCGCAGAGCCTCGGTACGCACTCGCGCTGGCCACCGCGCACGTCGCACGTCGCCGCGCCGGGCACGACGACGCCGCCATCGCTCAGCAGGTTCTCGAGCACCACGAAGCAGTCGGTCGCGCAGTTGCCGCACGCGCGCGCGCTCACGTAGTTGCCCGCGCCGTCGACGAGGCCGTCGTCGATCTGCCCGTTGCAGTCGTCGTCGGCGCCGTTGCACACCTCTTCCTTCGGGTCGGGCGCGGAGCATTGAAACGCGAAGCCGCCGTCGGCCGTGCCGCCGCAGCTCCACAGGCCGGTGCAGGTCAGGCCTTTGCGGCAGCTCGGGTAGCCCGGCAAACCGGTGGTGACGAGGTCTGGGTCGTTCGAGTCGGTCAGGCCGTCGCAGTCGTTGTCGAGGCCGTCACACACTTCAGCGGCCGCGAGCGGCGCGTCACACCCGCTCCACGTGCCCTGCGGCTGGCAGGTCTCGACGCCGAAGCACGTCGCGCGCGGGTTGGTGCGCTGGCAGGCCCGCGTGAGGCCCGCCGAAACGGAGCTGCACTCGCACGTGTTGCTCTGCGGGAAACACTGGCGCGCACCGGCGACCGTCGCGCGGCACACGCTGCCCGTGGGGCACTGGCCGGTGAGCGAGCAGTCGGTGGTGCAGAACGTGCCGCCGTCACCGATGCCGGTGCACTTGTCGCCGATGGCGTTGCAGTCGGAGTCGCTGTCACACGCGAGGCACTGCACACGAATGGGCGGCGCGCAGAGAAACCCGGCGCCGGCGTCGGGGGCTTGTTTGCACTCGTAGCCCTTGTCGCAGCCAGTGCCGCCGTCGACGGCGCAGACGGCGCTGCACACGCGCCCGTTGCCGGGGCCCTGAGGCAGACACGGGCCGAAGAGACATTCTGTGTCTTCCGCGCAGGGCCAGCCGAGCTCGCCGGGGCGCCCGGCGTCGGGCACCTCGAAGCACTTGCCGTTGAGACACTCACTGCCGGTGGGGCAGTCCGCCTTCACTTTGCATTCACACGTGCCGTCGAAGAGACAGTCGGGCTCGCGGGTGGGCGTGAAGCACGCGCTCAGTGACAGCAGCGCCAACAGACACAGGAACTTCGGGCTTGCCATGACGAGAAGAGGTGCCTTTCGCGACGTCGGCCAACGCGCGGTGGGAGCGGACCATACACATGCGCTCCCACCACGAGTAGTGCCACGAAGCGCTGCACTCCTTCAAAAATCTGAGGAGCGTTCGCAGGGAACCCGGCCGCTGTTGGCCGGGCGAGATGACCTGCGAGCGCAGCGACCAGGTCAGCCGCCGAGAACGCGACCGGAAACCCAGCTCGTTCGCAGGGAACCCGGCCGCTGTTGGCCGGGCACCCAGCTACTTCAGGAAGGCCGTCACTGCGTCGACCTTGGTCTCCCCGGCGCCGGGGTCGATGACCACGCTCTTGTCTTTGCCGATGACGATGACCAACCGGTCCGACAGCGCGAGCGCGGCCTTCAGGTCAGGGCGGGCCTTGAGCAACGCGAAGTACGCGTCAGACAGGTACTTCACCTTGAGCTGCTTCGCGGTGCCGCTCTGCGCGTCTGAATCAATCCACCCGCCGTTGCGGAAGATGAAGGTGCGACCCGATGCTGAACGAACCGGCTCGTCGACGCGCTCGCCTTCGTTCTGCTCCTTCATCTTGCGGAGCGCCTTCGAGACCGCGATGCCGTCTTTGCCGTCGGCCTTCTTCATCGCCTCGGCCTTCGCGGGGCCGGCAAAGTCAGCGCTGAAGTCATCGACAGTCGACTCAGTCGGCGCCGGTGCGGCCGCCGCGCGACCACCACCACCAATGCCGCCGAAGAAGCCGCTGGCCGAACCCTTGGGCGCGGCGGCCTTCTCTTCTGCGCGGCTACGACTGACCCACGGCTCGGAGCGCGGCGGAGGCGACGGTCGGTTCTGCGCGACCGGCATCGGCGTGTCTTCGACCACCAGGTACGAGGTGTACGGCGTGACGATGCCGTACTTCTTGCCCAGCGCGACGATCTCGTCCTTCAGCTCGGCCTTCTCGCCGCGCAGCCGGATCTCCTCGAGCAGGTAGCCGACCTTTCGAATCGCCCAGAGGCGCGGCACGAAGTCGAACTGCTTGCTCTGCTTCGCGGCGTCTGCGCGGTACTCGAAGACCTGCTTCTTGCCGTTGAACGAGCCGGTCAGCAGCACCGTGCCGTCTTTCGGCGTGCGGTAGCGACCCATGACGACCAGCTGGCTGCCCTTGAACAGGTCGCCCAGGCGGCGCGGGTAGACGTCGTAGGCACCGAAGGCGCTCAGATCCAACGCGAGCTCTGAGAGCACCGGGTTGGCGACCTTGTCGAAGAAGCCGCCAATCTTCAGCTCGAAGTCGCGACCGTCGCGCGCGAAGTCGCTGGTGCCCTGCCCTTCATCGGCCACGCGATCCAACAACCTCGCGTTGAGATCGTCACCCACGCCGAACGTGAAGACGCGCGAGCCCTGATTGGCGGCCTTCGCGTTCTTGCTGATGGCGGCCTCGTCGGTCTCGCCGACCGTGGGGTGGCCGTCGGTGATGAACATCACCATGTGAGGTTTGTCGCCGCGGTTGGCGCCGTCTTTGAGCGCGCGCACCATGGCCTCGTCGATGGCCGTGCCGCCGATGGCCTCGAGGCCGCTGACGAACTCGACGGCCTTCTTCACGTTGGCTTCGTTGGCCGCCTGCGGCTTCTCGAAGAGCGCCTCGACGTCGGTCGAGAAGCGCACCACGTTGAACTCGTCTCGCGGGTTGAGCTTCTGCACGCAGTACTTGATGGAATCGCGCGCCAGCTTCATGCGATCGCCCATCATCGAGCCCGAGGTGTCGACGACGAAGGTGACGCGCTTGGCGATGATCTCGTCGGCCTTGAGCTCGGTCTTCGGCGAGATGAGCGCCATGAAAAAGCCCGGCTGATCAGGGTCGGGCCGGTGCGACATGAAGGTGAGCCCGACCGACTTGTCTGAGACTGTGTAGAAAAGATCGAGGTCCTTCGAGATGTCGGCGCCCGCGCCAAGCTCGAGGCCGGTGACCGCTTCATTCTCAGACTTGCGCGAGACCCCGAGGCGATGCGTCGGCGAGTAGATGCTGCGCAGCGGCGTCTTCGACTTGATGGTCGCCGAGAACGTGAAGTCCTGCTTCACCGTGAGCTTCGGCGCGCCGCGCGTGCCGGCTCCGAGCGGGTAGTGGTAGCTGTAGAGCCCCGCGTTGAAGTCGAGCACCTGGCTGAAGGTCAGCTCGATCTTCTGTTCACCGTTGGCGGGCACCGGAAAGACGCGCGCGCGGAAGGCGTCGGTGTCGACGTACTCGAGCAACCCCGGGTCTTGCAGGCGGCGCACGATGCCTTCGTAGATGTCGGTGGCCTTCTGCTTCTCGAGCATCTCGCCCTTGGTCTTCTTGCCGTTGATGTACAGGTAGAAGTCCTGCAGCGCGGCGCCCTTGGGCAACGGGAAGACGTAGTGCGCTTCGAGCTGGCGATTGCTCGAATTGACGAAGACCTGTTCGACCTTCGTGACGGCGGCGCCGTCGATGATTTCAGCCGACACGCGCTGGTATTTGATGCCCAGCGGCCCCATCGACGTGTCCGTCGGAATCAACATGCCCTGCGCGAGCGCGACGGGCGCGGCGAGTACGGCGGCCAACAGCAGAAGTCGGTTCATTCCCCCTCCAACGTTCGTGGAGTCAGAAGGATCTCACAGAAGTCGAAAAGTCTCGCGCTTTCAGTGAGTTACGGACGCTCTCCGACAGTCGGGAATCACCAGCGCGCTGTACCGCCCCGTTACTTTGGCAGGCCGCGTCGAGCCGTTGGCGCGCACTGACTCAACGCACCTGGCGCGGCGCCCCCCCTAGTCAAAGACACACAGCCCCGCGTCGTTGGCATCCGCATGGCTCGAACGACTGCTTCGCTGACGCGAATACGGCAGCGATCATTTGTGCCGGAACGAGAAGCCCGGGGACGAGCACTTGCTGTCGACGCACGTAAATCCGCTTGCCGCCTTGAGAGTCCCGCACGCCGCGTCGTCGGCACACTCGACAGTCACGCCCGTACACGTGCCGCTCGCAGAATCACAAGCCTCACCCGCCTCGCAACCCGCGCCGGCGGCGTCGCAGGGGCGACGACAAATGTAGTCACATACACTGTTCTCACACCAGGCATCGCGCTTCGCGCATCGCACCTGCGCTGCCGCGTACGCATCGTCGCACTCCTGGTTCGTCGAACAAGGGATTGGCTGCTGACCGCAAGCAGCCAACACCACAACAACACAACTCATCATCAAGAATTTAAGCCCCATAGCCCACCAAATCAAGAAGCCGAAGCGCAACCCATCGACATACCATACCACTCACCCACCCAGACAATCGACACGACGTCGGTCGACGGAAACGTCTTCAACCTCTCTCCTCAACAGAGGGGGAGGACCTGCGCTTGCGGTGGCGGCGCCACAAAAGCCATTAACATGCCTACTTGGGAAAAAGTCACTGTCAATTTACGACCACATATCGTGGGACGCCACTTCCTAGGAGCTAGAGCACGTCTCATAACCGCGTCCGCCCGAAGAGGCGTCGAAGCAGCAGCACGATGCAGCCGAGGTGCACGAAGCCGAGGAAGTTCTCAGCTTTGTGTTCCCAACGAGTCGCGATGCGACGCCATCGCTTGAGCCAGGCGAAGAGACGTTCGACTTTCCATCGACGTTTGTAGCGACGGAGTTTGCGAGCGTCCTGCT
>JAMHXF010000036.1:0-10148 GCA_035910535.1 Archangium sp.
CGAGCCGCCCTTGAGCAGCCCCGAGAAGCCCTTTCGCTCCTGGCCTTCGAACTCGGCCTCGGTGATCTCGAGCGTCGAGGCGGGCGCGAGCAGAATCACGCTGCCGTCGGCGAGCTCGAACTTGAGGTTGCCGGTCTTCACGGTGAGCGTGTCACCGAGCTCGACGGCGGCGCCGACCGTCAACGCCACGGCGGCCCCGCCCCCTTTCGGCGTGCGGCTGGCGTCACCTTCGACCGCGGCGATCTTTCCCACTTCGGCGAAGCACAGCGACGAGAGCAGCGAGACGGCGACGACGAGGAGCCGGTTCATGGCGTCCCTCCAGTTGAGATGAGCGTGACGGTCATCACCACGCGCGTTCCATCGGTTTCGAGAAATGAGTCCCACGGCAGGTAGCCACGCTTCTTCACCTGCACGTGGCGCGCGCCCTTCGGTATCGACAGGCCCTTCGGCTCTCCGCCGAAGTCGTCGCAGGTGCCTTGCGGCACGCCATCGAGCAGCACTTCGGCGTCGTTCGGCATACAGCGCAGCACCAGTTCGCTCTTGGTGGTGACGCGCGCGGGAGGCAGCTTGTGCGCGCCAAAGTCGAAGGGCGTCGGCGTCTGGGCACAGGCGCTGACGGCGAGCGCCCAGACGGCGAGCCTCACTTACCGACCTGAAGCTCCAGCGTGTTGCCGGTGACCGACACCACGTTGAGCTTCTTCTTCTTGAACGTCGAGGTCTCGACGACTTCGGCGAAGTCTTGCGTCGAGCCGAGGTAGGTCACGCGGTAGGCGGCCTTGCCGTTGGCGAAGCCGTCTTGCGTCGCGTCTTTGATGCCCTTGATCGCCTCGATGGACTTCTTGAAGTCTTTCGCGGCGCCGAAGCTCTCGAGGCCCGAGACGCTGACGTTGATCTTCTTGCCGTTGACCGTCTGGTCGCGGAAGTGCTCGAGGATCGCCTTGCGAACCGGAGTGACGATTTCGTCGCGCTTGGCCTTGATGAGCTCGAACGCCGTGCGCTCGTACGAGACGACCGGAGAAGGCTGCTTCGCCGCCGAGATGACGAGCTTGCCGTTGAGCTTGATGATCTGCTCTTCGCTGTCGGTGGCCGCGAGCGCGAGATCGTACTCACCGCTGACGGGGAAGTAGTTCGGACCGAGCTCCTTGCCGTCCTGGTGGCGGAGCACGGCCTTGCCGTAGAGAACGAAGTTCGCCTTCGAGAGATCAGAGATCTCCTTGAGCTCGCTGGCGCCCAGCGTCGCGGCGCTCTCGAGCTTCAACTTCTTGTTCATGGCCTGTGCGTCTTTGATGTCCCAACCGTCGGCCTTGAGCACGTCAGTCAGCGCCGTGGCCATGTTCTCGGAGTTGAGCAGCGACTTCTGATCGAGCGGCACGGTCTGCTCTTGCACGACGATGACGATGCTCGGGCGACCCATGCGCTTGACGAGATCGCGCGCCGCGGTGATGTCTTTGTCGAGGTTGTCGGTGATGACGTCAGCCTTCACCTTGACGATCGCCACGCCCTTCTCGACCTTCTTCTCGACGACATCGAACTTCTTCACGTAGCCCGACGTGTTGGCGAAGACCTGATCGCGCACGAGCTGGTTGTTGACCACCACCGTGTCAGCGTCGATGCGGACACCAGACGCCTGCTCGACGGCCGCGCGCAGCGCCTTCTCTTTGGCTTCTTCGAAGGCCTTGAGCTCGTCCTTGTTCACGACGGCCGCTTCACCGACGCCTTCCTTGGTGACGACGTTCGCCTGCGCGAAAGCCGTGACGGCAGCGAGCGACACGACAACTGAGAGTTTGAGTGCGTTCATGAGTCGCTTTCAGTTGAGGACGATGACGACCTTGCCGTCGGCAAGGAACGCGGTGTTCAGCGCGGCGAGCTTCTTCGCGTCTTCAGGCGCCAACTGCAGGTCAGCGCCGGTGGCCTTCGAGGCCTTGAGCACCAGCGGCTTTTCACCGGCCTTGAGCGACTTGTTGGCGTCTTCGAGGCTCTGCACGTAGCTGGCGACGCCTGACTGCTTGCGCGCATCAGCCGACAGAGAGTCGATGCTGTAGACGGCCTTGCCGCCTTCATCGAGCACGCGGGGCATGAGCGAGGGCGTGACCTTGAGGCCGCGCGCGTCAATGACCAGCCCAGTGGCCGACTTCTCGCCGTCGGGCTTGCCCACCGCGAGCAGCTGCGTGGCGTCGGGGTCGACGACGTCAGAGAGCAACGCGAGGGGAACTTCGATCTCCACCTCGACGCCGCTGTCAGAGAAGTAGCGCTTGTTGACGACCTTGTAGCCGCGCACGAGGCCTTCGACGCGGGTGCGAATCTCGTCCTTCTCCATGAGATCGCTCATCTTCTTCGTGCCGTCGACGGACACGCCCTTGACCTGCGCGAGCAGGTTGCGAAGTGCGTCGGCGAGGGCCGCACGCTCAGCGCCGAGGCGGGCCTGCGCGGGGTTCTGCGCCTTGAGGTCAGGAGCGCCTTGCCCCGTCGCGCGAACGACCTGGCCAGACCAGTTCACACCGGGTTGCGCTTTGGGTTCAGCGGGCCTGGCGTCTTTGCCCTGGGCGAAGACCCCCATCGGCACGCACAGCATCACTGCGCAGATCAACTGCTTCATGTTCAACGCCCCCGGGGAAAGTGGAGAAGACCAGCGACCAACATACGGTCGGGCTCCTCCAACCTTCAACACCGTTCACTCAGGCGTCGTTGCGCACGACGAACTGCTCAATGAGGCGGCGGTGGCGCTCGGTCAACAGCGTGAAGCGCACCCCGCTGCCTTCTTCGCGGTTGTCGAGATCGGCCCACTCACGAACCACCTCGCCTTCGGCGTAGATGACCTCTTCGGAGCCCGGGAGCTGGAACTGGAGCCCGACGCGCTTGCCCGCCTGGTCCGGCTCGATCAAGTGCGCGAGGCCCACACCTTCGCGCGAAATGTCAGACGTACGCGCCATATACGGAACGCCGGCGACGTACTTGTTCAGGTAGATGTCGAGGTTGACTCGGCTCTGCTTGCGCTTGTTGCTCATGGGCTTTCGCTCCTGGTTCGTTTTGAAGAGCCCGCTGTGTGAAAGCTGCAGCGAGCTGTTGCAAAGCGTACGGAGCTGTAGAGACCCGTCAAAAAAAGGCGCCGCGCAGTCAGCGAAATTGCTCGACGTCGGTGATCGTGCTCACCGGCCCGAAGCGCGAGAGGTCGCCGATCAACTCCGGCGGACCGACGACGATGATCTGCAGCCCTTCGTCGAGCTGCTTCGCGGCCTCTGACGACTGCGCAGCAGTGACGTCGCTGATCTGCGCACGCCACTTCGCGAGGTAGTCGCGCGGGTAGCCGAGGAGCTCGAACTGCGCGCGCTCGAAGGCGACCTTCGCAGCGGAATCGAAGCGAAAGGCGAACGTGTTGAGCGCGACGTCTTTCGCCGTGCGCAGCTCAGCGTCGGTCAGCGGCGCCGTGTTCCCGATCGTCGAGAGGATGCGCGTCGCAGCTTCGAGCGCCTCGGCGACCTGCGCCGGTTTCGTGTCGAAGCCAGCGGTGAACTGGCCCGTCGTCGGCCCGGGGCCGATGGAAGAAAACGCCGAATACGCGAGGCCCTTCTCGTCGCGGATCTCCTTGTAGAGGCGCCCCACTCCGAAGGTCCCGAGCACCGTGTTCGCGAGCCGCAGCGGGTACTCTTTGGCGCTGTTGCGCGCGTAGCCGAAGGTGCCGATGCGAACCTTGGCCTGAGCTACCTTCCGCGGCACGAGGATGACGCGACGTTGCAGCGCCAGGGGCGGCTCCCACCTGCGGTGCGGCGCGGTGCCGCCCTTCCACGTGCCGAAGTGCTGCTCGACCAGCTTGCGCACCTGCGCGGTGTCGAAGTCGCCAGTCACGATCAACCGAGTGCTCGTCGCACCCCAGGTCGCCGCGTGGAGCGACTTCACGTCGGCGACGGTGACGGCGTTGACGGTGCTCTCCAACGCTTCGCGACCGAGGAGCGACGTGGGGCCGTAGAGCGCCTTCGACAGCGCGCGCGACGCGACGGACTCAGGGCGATCTTCACGGCGGCGAAGACCCTCGAGCAGGCGACCCTTCGCGACCTCGAAGCGCTTTTCGTCGAAGCGCGGGCGCTGCACCACGTCGGCGAAGACGGGGAACAAGGTGGTGAGATCTGCCGCGCGCAGCGAGAGCTGCACCGTCGTGTATTCGTCGCCAGCGCCAGCGCCGAGGTCTGCAGCATGAAAGGCGAGCAGCTCTTCGAGCGCGTCGGGCGTGCGGGGGCCCGCACCGCCGGTGGTGAGCAGCGAGGCCAACAACGACGTGAGGCCCAGCTTGACCGCCGGCTCGTCCACGGCGCCGACGGGCAACAACGCCCTGAGCAACACGAGCGGCGCGGTGTGATCTTCGAGCAGATACAGCGTCAGCCCGTTCGGCAGCGTGACGACCTGCGGCGCTTTGAGCTCGAATTCGAGCGGCGGCGGCGTGAGCTTCGTCGGGTCAACGTCGAGCTCCGCCGGGAGTTGGCGAACGACGCTCACCCGCGTCGGCGTCGCGACGAGCGGTTCTTGTGGCCGGGTGACCGGCGCGCTCGCGCAACCAGAAACAAGAACGAGCAGCAGCACCTCGTTCGCGCGGTTCATGGGCGCACCATGGTGACGACCACCGAGTTCTCTTTGACGAAGTACTTCTTCGCGGCGCCCTGCACTTCTTCCGCCGTGATGCCGTCGATTTCTTTGGGCAGATCGATCACGTACCGCCAGTCACCCAGCAGCGTCTGCGCACGGGAGAGCGCATTCGCGAGCCCACCGTTCGACTCGATCGCGCGCGCCTGATCTGCCGTCACGCGGTTGCGAACCTTCTGCAGCTCTCGCTCGCTCACCGGCTCGCGACTCAAGAGCGCCAGCTCGTCCATCACCGCTGCTTCGATTTTCTCCACGGGAACTCCGGCCATCGGCGTCACCGAGATGATGAACAGGCCGTTCAACCTGATCCCCGGCCCTGAAAAAATGCCGACGCCCTGCGCGAGCCGCTCGTCGAACACGAGGCGCTTCTGCAACCGCCCTGTCGTGCCGTCGCCGAGCAACAGGTTGAGCACGTCGAAGATCGCGTCGTCATGCGCAGGCGGCGCCGGCTTTCGAAACGCGATGAACAGGCGCGGCGCGGCGTCGAACGTCAGCACGCTGCGACGCTGCGCGCGTGACGGCGGCTCCGAGAACTCCGGGCCGGTCGGCCTCGGCACGAGCGGCAACGCCCCGAACGTCTTCTCGAGCAGCGGCTTCACCACCTCGACCTTCACGTCGCCCACGATGCAACCCACGGCGTTCGACGCGACGTAGTGACGGTCGAAGAACGCGCGCGCGTTGCTCTGCTTCATCGCCGCGAGATCGCCCGCGTAGCCCACCGTCGGCCACCGGTATGGGCTCGAGACGAACGCCAGCTGCATCAACTCCTCGTACATCGCGCCGACCGGGCTGGTCTCGATGCTGCGCAGCCGCTCTTCCTGAACCACCGAGCGCTCCGTGTAGAAATCACGAAGCACCGGAGCCGCGAAGCGCTGCGCCTCCACCGTCAGCCAGAGCTCCAGCCGGTTCTTCGGGAGGCTCACGAAGTACGACGTCATGTCTTTGTCCGTCGTCGCGTTGAGGCCTACGCCGCCGTTCTCCTGGTACAGCCGCGCGAGCGCATTTTCGTCGAAGAGCGCGCCGTGCTGCTTCTGGAGCGCGAGCAACTTCGCCTCCAGCGCCGCGTCCGTCTTCCCCGCGCGTTTCAGGTCTGCGAGCGCGTCGCCGACACGTTCGAGCTCCATCAACAACGGCTGCTCGGCGACCCAGTCTTTCGCGCCGAGTCGCGGCGTGCCCTTGAACGCCATGTGCTCGAAGAGATGCGCGAGGCCCGTCTGCCCGGGCACTTCGTCTGCGCCGCCGACGCGCACGCGCACGTAGCCGGTGAAGACAGGGGCTTCAGGCCGTTCGACGATGAGCCACGTCATGCCGTTGCGCAGTCGAACTTCACTGACGCGATCGGCGAGTGAACCCTGCGCCGACACAGCTCCTGCCAGCACGCACCACAGCACCACGAAGCGCTTCAATCGCATTTCACCTTCACGATGACGAGGCGGTCGACCGGGGGAATCTGCGCGCTCAACGAGCCCGCGAGGCCCTTTTGATTCTTGCGCCTGGGAGGACACGTGAACTTCACCGCGAGCTCGCCAGGCAGGTAGTCGAACACCACGTCAGCCACGACGGGTTTCCCACCGACGAACAACGCGGTGCCTTTCGGCGCCTGAATCTGCACGCGCACGAGCGACGACTTCGGCACCGGGGGCGGCCCTGTCGGAGTCGGCGGAGGCGAGACGACCTCGGGTGTCGAGGCGTTCCACGCCAACACCGCGATGAGCCCCAGCACCACGACGATCGCCACGCCGAAGATCGCGATGAACGTGCGCGAGCTCGTCGACCCGCCGAGCGTCGACAGCGCGTACGCTTGGTCGACCGTCGCGACATAGTCGTCGGGGTCGCCCTTGGGCGCAGGGCGGCGCGTCGGAGGCGCCGACAACACGTTTCTTCTCGGCGGCGCGCGCGTCGACGGCGCGGGAGGCGAAGGCTCTGACGGCTCCGAAGACTCCGAGAGCTCCGGGAGATCGTCGCCGATCAATTCGTCGAGCAGCGCGCCCTGCGTCGCCTCGCCCGCCGACACCACCGAGACCTCGGGGATCGAGTCGTACGACGGCAGCGGCGGAGGCGGCTTGCTCACCGCAGCCATGCGACTGCGAACCGGCGCGGGCGGAGGCGACGGGGGCGCGAGGCGCGTCAGCTGCGGCGCAGAGTCGCCCTGCCACGTGGGCATCAACGGCTTGAAGACCTCGCCAACCTCCAGGTCTCGTTCGCCCGCTTTTGAGACCGCCGTGGGCTCGATGTTGCTGTTGCCCCCCACCGGCTCGATGAGCTCAGCGGTCGACTGAAAGTCGCGACGCTTCGGCTCCGGCAGCGCTTCGCGCGGCATGGGCGCGGTGACTTCGGGCTCCCACGGGTTGTTGACCGGCGCGCGAACCTTCGGGCGATCTGCGCGGGTGGGCCCCTCGACGTTCACCTCGCCCGTTTCACGACGGCCTTCGGGCACGGGCGGGCCGGGGCGCACATACGGGCGATCAGGCCGCGTGCTGGTGTCGGTGCGGCTGTCAGCCCGCTGCGCATTCGGGGGGATGTAGATGCCCGTGCGCTCGCTGTCGTCGCCGAACAACTTCGAGACGTAGCGAATGGCCTCGTCTTTCGCGGTGGGTGCTTCGTCACGCATGAAGCGCTCGAGCGCCGCGCCGATGTCTCCGGCCGACTGGTAGCGCCGCGAGCGCTCCTTCACGAGGCACTTCAAGATGATCTTCTCGAGCGCCGGCGGAAACCCCTTCTTCACCTTCGTCGGCGGGTCCGGGTCCTCCATGCGAATGGCGTAAATCACCGCTTCAGTCGACGTTCGGTAGAACGGGCTCTGCCCCGTCGTCAGCTCGTAGAGCAACGTGCCGAGCGCGAAGAGATCCATTCGGTGATCGAGGGGATCCGTCGTGAGCTGCTCGGGCGCGAGGTAGAGGAACTTGCCCTTGATGACGCCGGGCTTGCTTCGGCTCATCCACGCGGTGGCCTTGGCGATGCCGAAGTCGACCAGCTTCACGGTGCCGTTGAACGCCACCATCACGTTCTGCGGGCTCACGTCGCGATGAATGATGCCCAGCGGCAGACCGCTCGCGTCGCGCGCTGAGTGCGCGTGCTGCAGGCCTTCACACAACCGCGCCACGAACCACGCGGCGACACCGGGCGGCACCACGCCGCCGCGCTCCTGCTCCTTCTGCAGAATGCGGCGCAGATCGATGCCATCGACCCACTCCATCGCGATGAACGTCGAGCCCTCGAGGTGCCCGAGCTCGAACAGCTCCACGATGCTCGGGTGGTGCAGCGACGCCGCGATGCGCGCCTCGTCGAGGAACATGCGCACGAACTCGGCCTCTTCCGCGAGGTACGGGAGAATTCGTTTGAGCACCACCAGTCGATCGCTGCGCGTGTCTTTCGCGAGGAAGAGCTCCGCCATGCCGCCGACCGCGAGCCGCTTGAGCAGCAGGTACGAGCCGAAGGGGATCGCGCTCTGGGGACCAGACGTCGAGATGGGGCAGCTCCGTCAGTACGTGTAGAAGCCCTCGCCGGACTTCTTGCCGAGCTTACCCGCTCGCACGAGCTTCTTGAGCAATTGCGGCGGGCGGAACGAGGGGCTCCCGGTTTCGGCGAACAGGTACTCGGCGATGGCCAGGCGCACGTCGAGGCCCACGAGATCGCCCAGCTTGAGCGGCCCCATGGGGTGGCCGTAGCCGAGCTCCATGGCGCGATCGATGTCGGCCGCGCTGGCGACGCCCTCTTCCAGCATGCGAATTGCCT
This sequence comes from Archangium sp., assembly GCA_035910535.1. Classification (GTDB taxonomy): domain Bacteria; phylum Myxococcota; class Myxococcia; order Myxococcales; family Myxococcaceae; genus Archangium_A. The sequence goes on from JAMHXF010000036.1 coordinate 8,368, forward strand.
CGAGGCCGATGGCGACACCCAGCCGTGACGAAGCGAAGCCCGGCGAGTCTTTGACGACGATCAGCTCTTTCTTGATGGCGGCGCCGTACCGCTTCACCGCCTCGAGCGTCTCCGGCGAGGTCTGAAATGCGAGCACCACCTCGAGCAGCTTCATCAGGTGCACGGGGTTGAAGAAGTGCAGGCCCACCACGCGCGCGGGGTTGGTCGCCGCCGAGGCGATCTCCGTCAACGAGAGCGAGCTGGTGTTCGACGCGAGGATCGCCTCGTTCGCGCAGATCGCCGTGAGCGTTCGGAAGAGGTCTTGCTTGAGCGCCAGCTTCTCGGGCGTCGCTTCGATGACGAGCTGGCAGTTGGCGAGCGCCGAGAGCTCAGCCACGCAGGTGATTCGCGCCAGCGCCGCGTCGCGATCGGCTGCGGTGACCTTGCCCTTCTCGACGCCGACCTCGAGGTTCTTCTGCACCTTCGCTTTGCCCGCCTGTGCCGCCGCGAGCGTGGTGTCGAAGAGCGCCACCGCGAAGCCCGCCTGCGCCGAGACCTGCGCGATGCCGTGGCCCATGGTGCCCGCGCCGACGACACCGACGTGCGAAATCGAGAGGCTCATGCGCGCGGTTAAACCGCAGCACGGGCGCTGAAAACACCTTGATGTATGGTGCGCGCCCCATGACGTTCGGCCTCATTCTCGCCCTCGCGCTGACCGCAGATGATGCGGGCACCACCCGCCCCAGCCTGCTTCGCAGCGCCGTCGTCACGAAGTCGGAAGGCACCGACAAGGCCGCGCTGCTCAGCGACGGCGTGGCGTCGACCGACGCCGACATCTGGAACAACCCGCGCGCCGCGATCCTCGCGAAGACCGGAGTGCTCGAGTGGGACCTCGGCAAGCCGGAGATCATCGCGGCCGCGCGCATTCAGGCCGACAACAACGATCGCTACGATCTCTCCGGCAGCCTCGACGGCAGCACCTGGTACCCGATCTGGGCGGCGGGCCCTGTCGATCTCCCCGGCGTGCAGACACGCACCTCGAGCCCGCTCACCGCGTCGGCGCGGTTCCTCCGCCTGACGGCCAGCGGTGGCGACTCGATGTATTCGATCACCGAGCTCGAGGTGTTCGACAGCCTCGCCGCGCTCGACGGCGCGCAGCTCGAGCGCGTCACGCCGCCGCCGCCCCCGCCCCCGCCTCCGTCGCCGCCGTTCGACAGCGGGTGGCTCGTGGTGCTCGGCGCGACGGCGCTGGTGGTCTGGTACTTCCGCGACACCATGCGCACCAACCGCGCGCGCGCCGCGGAAGCTGCTGCGGCCGCCGCTGCACCGCCCGTCGAGGCGCCGAAGAGCTGACTACTTCTTCCGCTTGTCGAGGAACGCCTGCATGCGCTCGTGCTTCTCGGGTGAGTCGAAGAGCAGGCCCTGCCCAACCCACTCCAACGGCGCCTGATTCACGCGCGCGGCAGCGTTGAGGGAGACCTTGGCGACCTGCACGGCCAGCGGCGCATTGGCGGCGATCAACTTCGCGATGCGCAGCGCTTCAGCCTTCGCGTCGTGCTCGACGAAGGACTCCCACAGGCCCCAGCCGGCCGCCTCAGCCGCGTCGACGACGCGCCCTGTGTAGATGAGCTCCTTGGCGCGCCCGAGCCCCACGAGCCGTGGGAGCCGCCAGGTGCCGCCCGCCGACGGGTAGATGCCCAACGTCACCTCGGGCATGCCGATTTTGGCGCTGTGTGACGCCACGCGGAGATCGCACGCCAACGCGAGCTCCAGGCCGCCGCCCAGCGCGTAGCCATCGATCG
>JAMHXF010000037.1:0-1336 GCA_035910535.1 Archangium sp.
TCGCGTGAGGAGCATCGATGGCCATCCAGGAGATCACCGACGTCGAGATCGTCCAGCGCTGCGCGGGCTGTGATCGCGAGAACCGAGTCGCGCTCGCAAACCTCGCGGTGGGCGTCGAGCACGCCGAGCAGGTCGAGGACGGTGTGGTCCCGCTGCCCGAGTGCCCAACGTGTCGCTCGCGGGAGTTCCTGGTGCGCTCGCCTGCGAGCGAGCAGGCGCACCCGTCACAGGGCAGCTCCGGGCACCTCCACCGGCTCATGGTCGACGAGCTGCACTCGCAGCTCGTGAAGAAGGGCCGCGTCGTCGAACGCCTCGTGGGCAAGGTCGAGCAGATCGTCACCAAGCCCATCGCCACCGAGGTCAGGGCCCGCTTCTTCGACACGGGATTGAAGCTGCCGGTGCGTGCCGTCGAGGAACTCCAGGGCAAGGAGCCCGGCCAGTGAGCGGCGGCTTCATCGTCGGCGGCAAGGCCACGTGCCCGGTTGAAGGCCTCTTGATCCGCACGTTCGCCGAGGACGGCGTCCATCGGTTTCCCTCGAAGGGCAAACGAGCTCGCGCGGTCGAGCTCGTCATCCACGAGACCGTCACGCGCAGCGTCGACTCGACCATCGCGGTGTTGAAGAAGCGCGGGCTCAGCGTCCACCTCGTGATGGGCGCGGACGGCGCGCTCACGCAGCACGGCGACCTCGCGACGGACATCCTCTGGCACGCGAGCCAGCACAACGGCCCGTCGTTCGGCGTCGAGGTCGTGAACCCCTACTACCCGAGCTACCTCAAGCCGGGCCTGCCGTGGGACCGCGTCATCAAGGCGCCGTGGGCGCACAAGGGCGAGTACGTCCTGCCGACGCCCGCGCAGGCGGAAGCGGTCGCCGCGCTCGTGCGCTGGACGACGAGCGCGCCCGCGCCGGGCATCGCAGTGCCGCGCGTGTGGCCGGGGCTTCGGGACGGACGCTTCGCACTGGGCCTCGTGCCTGCCGCCGCGAAGGCGCCGCTGCCGGGTGTGCTCGCGCACCAGTACTTCGGGCACGCCGACGGCTCGATGCTCGTCCTCTACGCATGGCTGCGCCTCGAGGCCGGGCTCGCGCCGGACGTCTCGTTCGAGGAAGCGGTGAAGCGCGCGACCGGCGTGCGTCGTGCCGACGTTCGAGACCTGCTGCCCACGCCCGCTGTGGCCTGACCAAAGAGGAGAGACGGATGGATACCTTCACCAGCGTTGCGACGTGGCTTCAAGCGACCGGCCCCTACGGCCTCGTCGCGGTGCTCGGCTGGGCCTTCTGGCGCGTGAACGAGAAGAAGGACGCGCAGCTCCGCGAGCTATTCGACAAGGTGGCCGAGA
>JAMHXF010000038.1:0-1057 GCA_035910535.1 Archangium sp.
CGCGATGGTCGCGCGTGGCCGGGGCGCGCTCGTGCTCATGTCGTCACTCGCCGGCTTCCAGGGGACGCCAAAGCTGACGGCGTATGCGGCGAGCAAGGCGTTCAACACGGTCTTCGCCGAGAGCCTCTGGGCGGAGCTGCGGCCAAAGGGTGTCGACGTGCTGGCGTCGTGCGCGGGGGCGATTCGCACGCCCGGGTTCGCGAAGGCGCTCAAGAAGGACGCGCCCGGGACGCTCGACGCGGCGGAGGTGGTCGCCCGCACGCTCGACGCCATTGGTCGCGGCCCCGTCGTGATTCCCGGCTGGATCAACGTGCTCGCGAACTTCTTCCTGCGGCGCTTCGTCACGCGCCGTACTGCGGTGAACATCATGGAGCGGTCGATGGCGGGTCTCGAATAATGCTGGGTTTCTTCGCGCCGTGGGTGGTCGCTGTCGTCGTGCTTGTGCTTCACCTCGTCGTGCCGGCGCGCGCCGTGAAGGGCTACGTGCGCGGCGCCGATGGAGAGCCGCTGCGCTACCGCCTGAACGGCCTGCGCGTGCTCGCCGTCGCGCTGGCAGCGGCGTGGTCCCTCGCCCGTTGCAGGCTGATTCCGTGGGACTTCCTGTGGACGCACCGCTGGGAGGGGCTGGCGGGTGCCTGCACGCTCGGGCTCGTGTTCACCCTGGCGATCGTCCTAACCGCGCCACCGACCGGGCGTGGCCTGCTCGCCGACCTGTTCCTCGGGCGCCGCGAGAATCCGCAGCTGTGGGTGGGCCGCTCGCCCGTCGATGCTAAGATGTTCCTGTACCTGTTCGGCGCCGTGCAGCTGGAACTGAACCTCGGCTCGTTCGCGGCGCACCACGTCCTCGCGCATCCGGACGCGGCGTCGCCGGGCGTTTTCCTTTACGTCGCGCTGTTCAGCTTCTTCCTCTGCGAGTACCTGTTCTTCGAAGAGGTGCACCTCTACACGTACGACTTCTTCGCGGAGCGGGTCGGCTTCAAGCTCGGCTGGGGCTGCCTCACGTTTTATCCTTATTTTTATAGCGTCGGGCTCTGGTCAACAGCCGACCTGCCCAACC
>JAMHXF010000039.1:0-96993 GCA_035910535.1 Archangium sp.
GCTTGAGGCCGTGCGCGAGCAACGAGAGCGTGATGGCGTCGAGGCCGTTGGCGACACCGACGCAGTGCTTCGCGCCCACGTACGCGGCGAACTCGGCTTCGAACGCTTCGACCTCGGGCCCGCCGATGTAATAGCCAGACGAGAGAACGCGGCCGACCGCCACGTCGAGTTCGGCGCGCAGTTCGTCGGTGGCGTGCTTCAAAGAAAGAAACGGGATGGTGTTCGTCATCTCGTCGGTCGACTTAGCACTGCGTTCAACGCGCGCACCGGCTTCGAAGACCGCGTATGAATGCCGACCCGATGACGCGGGCACGAACCTGGAGTTCTCGATGAGCACCCAAAATCGAATCAGTTCACTGGCTGTCGTCGAAGCGGAGCTCCCGGTCGACGCCGGCATCGAAGTCATGGAGTTCGTCATCATTCGCGCCGGCGCCGTCATCGGTGCCGGGTGCCGCCTTCACCCTCACGCGTACGTCGGCCCCGGCGTGACGCTCGGCGAGAACACCGAGGTCTTTCATGGCGCCGTCGTGGGCCGTGAGCCGAAAGGCGCTGGCGCTACGGCGCGAAAAATCGAGTTCGAGCCGCAGGTCACCATCGGCGCCAACTGCTCCGTCGGGCCTCACGCCGTCATCTATTTCGACGTGGTGCTGGGCTCGAATTGTCTGGTCGGAGACTCAGCGTCGATTCGCGAAAAATGCCGCATCGGGAACCGCTGCATCATCAGTCGGCACGTGTCGCTGAACTACAACGTCACCGTCGGCAACAACGTGAAGGTGATGGACGCCACACACCTCACCGGCAACATGGTCGTCGAAGACGACGCGTTCATCAGCACGCACGTCGCCACCACCAACGACAACGCGATGGCACGACAGGGCTACGACGACGCGCGCACGACGGGCCCGTCGATTCGCAGAGGCGCCGTCATCGGCGCCAGCTCGACGCTGCTCCCCAGCACAGAAATCGGTGCCGGAGCCACGGTGGGCTCTGGCGCTGTCGTCACGAAGAACGTTGCCGCCGGCACGACCGTCCTGGGCATGCCCGCGAGGCCACGAACGTGAGCATCGACGCCTGCCACCTCATCCAGCTGCCGAAGATCTCCGACCCGCGCGGCAACCTGACCTTCATCGAAGGCGGTCGTCACGTGCCCTTCGACATCGCGCGCGTGTATTACCTGTACGACGTGCCCGGCGGTGAGTCGCGCGGCGGCCACGCGCACAGACAGCTGCAGCAGCTCATCGTCGCGATGTCGGGGAGCTTCGACGTCATCCTCGACGACGGAACGAGCAAGAAGACGGTGACGCTCAATCGCAGCTACCAGGGCCTTTTCGTCACCAACATGATCTGGCGCGAGCTGGTGAACTTCTCGTCAGGCGCGGTCTGCACGGTGATGGCCTCGCACCGCTACGACGAAGCCGACTACTACCGCGACTACGCCGAGTTCAGCGCGGCGGCACGCGCCGGCGCGCGCTGACGACAGCCCATGGAGGTGCTTTTCATCAGTTGGGACGGAGCCGACGGCGGCTATCTCTCGGGCCTGTACTTCCCCCTGTTCCACGCGCTCGGCGCGCGCGGCATCAAGGTCAGCACCGTGCAGTTCACCTGGGCCGACGCGGCACGAGTTCAATCATTGAACGCCAGCGCCCAAAGGCATGGCCTGAAGTACGACGCCATCAACGTCGGAGCAGGCCAGGGAGGCTTCAGCGCGCTGAAGAACCTCCCGCGCGGCGCGGCGCTCATACGCAAAAAAATCAAGGCACACGGCTTCGAAGTCACCATGCCGCGCAGCCTCATTCCCGGCGCGATGACGCTCATCGCTCGAGCATCGATGGTTGGGCCACCTGCGCTGGTCTTCGACGCCGACGGAATGATGCACGACGAACGAGCCGACTTCGGAGGACTCTCGAGAGAATCTCCGGTCTACCGCTCACTTCGCGCAGTCGAACGCGCGGTCGCGCGAAGCAGCCAAACCGTCATCGTCAGGTCGAGCGCCGCCGCCCAGCTCCTCGTCGAGCGCACCGGCATCGCGGCGCGGCGCCTTCACGTCGCGTACAATGGCCGGTCTCCCACGACGTACGACGTCGGCGACGAGGCGTCTCGGCAAGCGGCACGCGCGGCGATGCAGGTTCCAGGGTCGGCGCCGTTGATCATCTACGTCGGCTCGCTCGGCCCGAAGTACGGAGTCGCGGCGATGGCGGGAGCGCTGCGTCACCTGCTCGCCGTGCCAGAAGCTCCGCACCTCCGCGTCTTCTCGCGACCGGGGCCACACCTCACCGAGCTCCTTGCTCCGCTGGCACCCTTCTCAGCGCAGGTGCGCTGTGACTACGTCGACGAACACCGGCTCGCGCAGTTGATGCCCGCAGCTGATCTCGGCCTCGCGCTCATCACGCCGTCGCTCTCTACGCGCGGAGTGTTCCCCGTGAAGGTCGCCGAATACGCACTGTGTGGAGTGCCTGCGATTAGCTCGAGGAGCATCGGCGACGTGGACGTGCTCGCCGCGCAAGCGCCTCTTGCGCTGCACACCCTCGAACACGGCGAGGGCGACTTCGGCGCCTTGACGAAGTGGTTCAGGGAGGCGTCGATCGCGCGACGTGAGCAGAGCCGCGTCGACGCGCGGCGACTCGCCCTGGAGCACTTCGGGCTCGAAACGATGTGTGACCGCTTCGAGCGGGCCTTGCGGGAGGCTGTCGCGTTCAACCGATGAACCGAGCCCTCACGCGAGATCGCAACAATCGCAGCGAGTGACGAAGCGAAGGCGGCAGGCGGTCGAGCACCTGACCACGAACAACTCGCAGCGCGAGCGGGCCGTAGGCGCGCAGCGACTTCTGCGCTCGAGCGAGCTCCAGCGCGGTCTGGAGATCACCGACCCCCACAGCGAGGCCGACGAGCTGGCCGTACATTCGTCGCTCGATGTCGGTGAAGCGCGCAGCAGAGAAAAGGTGTCTCTGTTTTTCAAGGAGCAGCCGATGAACCTCGACGAGCCCGCGGGCATCTTTCCCAGCGCTGCCTTCGACGCTCGTCTTCACGATCAGCGGCTCGGCGATGAACTGAAACTCGAAGCCCGCAGCGGCAAGTCGAACGAAGAAGTCGATGTCTTCTGCACGCAAGGAGGCATCGAAGCCACCGACCGCGTCGAAGGCCGCGCGAGTGAACAGCATCGAAGGCGCGACGACTCGCACCTCCTGCGTCAGCAGCCCCTCGAGGCACGCGCCAATAGCGGGCACGTAGCCACCCGTCATGTCCTCGAGTGGACTCCCGTTCTGATAGTCGAGGTAGCCACTCGAATGAACGAGGCCGACAGCGGGTGAACGAGCCAACACGGCGGCCTGCTTCCGCAGCTTTCCTGGCAAGAAATAGTCATCAGACGCGAGCGCTGCGATCCACGGAGCGCTCGTCAACGACACCGCGCGATTGAGCGTTCGACAGATGCCCGCGTTCTCTTGCCGCACTGCCACGAACGCGCCCGGTCGCTCAGTGAGCAGCCGCTGAATCTCGGCCCACGTTTGATCTCGGGAGCCGTCGTCGATGACGACGAGCTCAACCTCGACGCCCTCTTGCGCGAGCACGCTCTCAATCGAGCGGCGCACGAGCCTCGCGTGGTTGTAGGCGGGAATGACGACGGCGATGCGGGGGAGTTCAGCTTTCACGCGGAGTCTCCAAACGGGCCTTGAGCCAACGCCGCGCGAACGTCCAGGCACCCGCGCGCACGGCCATGAGCCCGGCAATCAGCACACCAATCGACGAAAGCCAGGGCGAACGCTCAGTGATGAAGACGAACGCGGCGAGCGCCGCCGCCACCCCGACGAACGCCAACGGCAGGCGAAGCGGCACCGTCACGCGCAACGTGCGCGCAAGCACGACGCGCGTCACGACGAGATAGACGAAGTACATGCACACCTGGGCCAGCCCGCCTCCCACGAGGCCCAGGCGCGGCACGAGCACCACGCCTACCAAAGCGAGCGTTCCCGCCGCGAGGCCCTCGGTGAGCATGAAGGCGCGCGCCCGCCCGAGATAGAGCAACGGGGCCGCAGAAACCCAGCCGATGAGTTTGAGCGCGTCGCCGACGGCGAAGAGCCCAACGACGACCGAGGCGTCGCTGAAGCGCTCCGAGTAGGCGACGAGCAACAGCACGTGACGCGTCGCCGCGAAGAGCACGACCGCCGGCGTGCCCACGAGCAGCATGAAGCGCGCAGCAGCGACCACCTCAGTCTGGAGCTCCTCCGTCGACTTCGTCGCAGCGAACCGTGGAAAGAAATAGCTGGAGAGACCCGTCGTGAGCAGGCCCGTAAAGAGCATGTCGAGCGCCCACGCAGACTGAAACAAACCATGCGTCTCCCGACCGCCGCTGTCGATGAGCGCCCAGCGAAGCACCGACAGCGCTGACTGGGTGACGAGACTGCCAACGAGCGCCGCACCGCCAATACGAATGGAGGTGACCAACGGCGCGAACTCCACGCGGCCACTCGGCAACCAGGAGCCCGCACCACCCCACCGCCGCATCTGCTGCATCGCGATGGGGAACGCCACAGCGGGTCCGACGATGAGGCCGATGAAGACGCCGTCGACTCCGACGAGGAAGACGAGCAACGCAGACGCGATGGCGCTGATGAAGACGCTCGTGCTCGTCACCGCAGCGGAACTGGTGAAGCGCCGCCAGATGGTGAGCGACTGGGCATAGACGCTCAAGCATGCGGTCGCGACGGCACCGACACCCGCCAACGCCACGGTCTGCGTCAGCGAAGCCACGTCACCCTCGCCGTCGAGCACGAGCGCCGCCAACGGCACGCCGAGCACCGCCATCGCCCCGGCGACGAGCAGCACCGCTGTCGTGGCGTCGCGAACCCGGCGCCGCATCGCTTCACTGCCGACCGCGTTCGCCTCCACGAGCGTCTTCGTGAGCCCGGCGCCGACCAGCGTCGAGACTGGCACCTGAACCAGCGCCAACAACTGCTGAACCTCGGCGATGAGCCCGACACCCGCCGGGCCGAGCGCCAGCGCCGACGACTTCGAGCGAATGAGCGAACCGACCGCGCTGATGATCGCCGCCATCGCGCCGACCGCCACCGCGCCGGCGAGACCTTGTGCTTTGGGCGCGCCATCGACCGAGCCACTCATTTCGAACTCCGACCGGTCGCCTGACGACTTGTTAGGGTTGCCAATCGATGAAGTCGCCGCGCGTCACTGTCGTCATCACGGTCTTCAACGGGGCTCGGTACCTTCGAGCGACGCTTGAATCACTCGCAGCACAACGGTTCAAGGACTTCGAAGTGCTCTGCGGCGACGACGCGTCGAGCGATGACAGCGCGAGCATCGTCGAAGAAATAGCGCGCCGAGACGAGCGGTTCCGCCTCATTCGGATGCCCACCAATCTCGGTACTTCTCCGCGTGTCATGCGACAGCTGCTGCCGCACGTGCGCGGGCAGTACATGGCCTACTCCTCCCAGGACGATCTCTATTCCCCAGACTGGGTTGAGAAGGCGATGGAGCGCGCCGCCTGCCTCGACGCCGATGGCGTCGTGCCCGATACGCAGTTCTTCACCGAAGGCGCAGCTCCCGGCAGGAGCCTGATCGGCGTCGCCGGAGATCGCTCGCGCGTGTTGAGCGGAAGAGCCGCAGCCGAGCTCTCGCTCGACTGGAGCATCTCCGGCTTCGTCTTCTGGAAGACTGAACTCGTCAACCGAGTCGGCTACTCCGACTTCACGATGAACGCCGACGAATACACGACCCGACGGCTCTTTCTGGCCGCGCGCACCATCGCATTTTGCGATGGGACGTTCTTCTACCGGCAGGACAACCCCGACGCGATCACCAAGAAGCTGAGCGTCGGTTCGTTCGACCTGCCCGTGACCCACTTTCATACGTGGCTGTTGGCGAAAGACGCCGGGTTCGACGACCACAGCGCTGACGCCGAGCTGCTCCGGTGCGTCTCGAGTCTCCTCTATTATGCGCGCCGCCTCTCGGGCTCCACCACGCTGTCGAAGACACAACGACGTGACGCGCAAGCGCGACTCGATCGAGCCCAGACACTGCTGCGGAGTGACCCCGCGCGGGCACGGCTGTCGCGCCTGCTGCCACGCGTCGACCTCCCGACGCGAATGAAGATCCTCGTGGTACTCAGCCCGTCCTTCATTCGCGACTCAATCGCTACGCGAACGAGTCTGACTCCTGCAGGTACGACGACATGAGCTCACTGGCGGAACTCGCGACGAAGCATGGCACCGACAAGTGGAACGGCCACTGGTACGCACAACACTACGATCGCTACTTCGCGCACCTCCGGGAACGAGAGGTCCGCGTGCTGGAGATCGGCATCGGCGGCTATCTCGACCCGCGTGCAGGCGGCCAATCACTCCGCATGTGGAAGGACTACTTCACGCGCGGAACGGTCGTCGGCCTCGACATCAACGACAAGACACCTCACCGGGAAGATCGCATTCACACGGTGCAGGGGAGTCAGGCTGACACGCAAGTGCTCGAGCGGCTCATCGCCGACCACGGCCCGTTCGATGTGATCATCGACGACGGCAGTCACCTCTGCGCTCATGTCATCGCCTCGTTCGAGTACCTCTTCGTCTGGGGGCTCGTAGAGGGAGGGATCTACGCAGCAGAAGATCTCGAAACCTCGTACTGGCCCGGCATGGGCGGCTCGCTGTCGCTCGACGCGACCGACACGAGCATGGGCTACTTCAAGCGCCTCGCCGACGCGCCCAATTGGGTCGAGTGGCACCGCCCCGCGTACACACCGTCGTACTTCGATGAACACGTCTTCGGAGTTCACTTCCACCACGGGCTGGCCTTCGTCGAGAAGAAGCGCAGCAACGAAAAGAGCACGCTGGTGAAGAACAATCGCGTTCCGCTCGGCTACCTGTCACCGACGCGCGCGCGCGCAGTGAGAGCGGTTGAGAAATCACTCGATGGCCTGAAGAAGCTGCGCGCAAAAATACGACGCGCGAAGTGACCCTCAGGGCACGGGGCCCTTGCCGCTGACGCCCAGGAGCCCGTCGCGGATGCCCTGCGAGAGCAGCCGCAGTCGCTTGCCCTTCTCGCGACGCACCGTGAGCGTGAGCCCACACTCCATCGCGAAGCGCGCGGCCAGCACGCTGCGCGCCACCAGCGACTGGCGCGTGCGCTGCGCCGCGAGGAGCAAATTGCGCATCTGGTAGTACGCGTACCAGGTCGGCTTCTCGGTCACGGTGACGCCCTGCGCGACGTCGCGCGTCTCGTAGTCGTCGTCGAAGATGACCGACGTCTCGACCCACTGCTCGTAGCCGTGATCATCGAGCAACCAGCCGTAGGCCAGGTCTTCCCAGCCCATCCAGAAGTCGGACCACGGCAACAAACCGTCGCGCACCGGCTGCATCGAATACAGCGCGCCGTTGCTGCTCGCCCACGTCACGCGAAATGGCTCCGCTGGTTTCGTGGAGCTCCCCACGAAGGGCATCGGCAACCGCGAGCGCCCCGTGAGATCGAACCTCGAGCCACGGCCGACGTAGCGACGCAGCGGGTACATGGCGCCGAGCCTCAAACCCGCGCGGAGCTCCGCGCTCGAGACGAGGCCTCGCACCACGTCGGCGTCGAGTTGCCCGTCGTGGTTCAGCGCGTACGCGTAGTCGAAGCCCTCCCGCGCGGCCCAGCTCAAGCGCGCGGCGAGGTTGCCGGCGCTCCCCAGATTCATCGCGTGCGTGCGGTACACGACGTTCTTCCAACCACGCGAGGCGATGTGCTCCGCGACACGCCCCGAGCCCTGGGAGTCGATGACGCAGACCGCGCTCCACGGCGCGTCGACGGTCGACGCAGCGAGCTCCAGCAATCGGAGCACGCTTTCATCAGCGCGATACGTCGAGACGACGAGCGCGACCCCACTCATCGCGGCGTGCCCCGGAAGTACTCGACCGTGGAGCGCAAGCCGCGTTGCAACTCGACCTGTGCCTGCAACCCCAGCTCTCGTTCTGCGCGTGACACGTCAGCGCGGATCGCGCGAATGTCGTTCGACCAGGGAGAACACTGCTCGACCTCGAGCGTGGTGCCGCTCACCTGCTCGACGGTCGAGAGCAAGGTGCGAATCGAAGCGTCGCGGCCCGTTCCAACGTTGTAGAGCCGTGACGGCGTGGCCTCGCTGACGCGCAGCATCGCGGCGACGACGTCGTCCACGTGTACGAAGTCGCGCGTCTGCGCTCCGTCGCCGTAGAGCTTCACGCGGCGATCTCCGGCGGCAGCATGCGAAAACTTGCAGGTCACGTTCGCGTAGGGGTGGCGCGGGTTCTGCCTCGGGCCGTACACGTTGAAGAGCCGCAGCGCGCAGAACTCGTAGTCGTAGAGCTCGCGGTACATCTCCAACAGGTGCTCACCAGCCAGCTTCGAGAGCGCGTACAGCGTCACCGGCGACGGGTTGTCGGTCTCTTTGCAAGTCGGCTCGCTGCGGTTGCCATACACCGTCGACGACGACGCGAAGACGACGCGCGGCTTCGACAAATCGCGCGCCAGCTCGAGCACTCGGAGCATGCCGGTGACGTTGGCTTCGAAATAGGCGTCGGGGGTGCGCAAGCTGTCGTAGCCGCTGATCAGCGCAGCGAGGTGAAAGATGTGGGTCACGCCCTGCAGTTCTGCCGTGTAGCGGCCGATGTTCAGAATGCTGTCGTTGATGAAGCGTACGCCCGGCAGCTGCGCGAGGTTCTCTCGTCGGCCCAACGAGAGATCGTCGAACACCACGACCTCATCGCCTCTCGCTGCCAGGCGGTCACACAAGTGCGAACCGATGAACCCCGCCCCACCCGTCACGAGCACGCGCGTCATTTTCGTTGATGTACCACAGGGTGCAGCGAGCCTCGCGACCGCGACGGCTTTCAGATACAGCCCGCGTCATGTGCGGAATCGCGGGCTTCTGGGCTCCGGGCGTTCTGGCGGACGATGGCCATCAGCTGCTGCGCCAGATGAACACGGCGCTGCGTCACCGTGGCCCCGACGGCGAAGGGCAATGGAACCGCGACGGCGTGTTCCTCGCGCATCGTCGGCTCGCCATCATCGACCTCTCGCCGCGCGGCCATCAGCCGATGCGCTCCGCGTCGGGGCGCTACGTCATCACCTTCAACGGTGAGGTCTACAACTACGCCGCCATCCGCAAAGAGCTCGAGGCCACGAAGCAAGCCCCCGCGTGGCACGGCTCGTCAGACACCGAGGTGATGCTCGCCGCCATCGAGGCGTGGGGCCTCGAGCAGGCCGTCTCCCGCTTCGTCGGCATGTTCGCCTTCGCGCTGTGGGATGAGCGCGAGCACCGCCTGCATCTCGTCAGAGACCGCCTCGGCATCAAGCCGCTCTATTGGACCCAGACCAGGCACGGCATCGCCTTCGCGTCTGAGCTCAAGGCGCTGCATCGGTTCCCCGGCTTCGACACGACCATTCATCGCGAAGCGCTCTCGGGTTTTCTGCGCGCGAACTGCGTCGTCGGCGAGCAGGCCATCTTTCACGGGACCCGCCGACTGCAACCCGGCACCATCGCGACCTTCACCGACGCGCACGGCACCTCGAGCACGCAGCAGTACTGGGACGCAGTCGCCGTCGCCCGTGCCGGCCGTGCAAACGTCTTTCAAGGCACCGAAACCGAAGCCATCGATCGCCTCGACTGGCTGCTGCGCGACGCGGTCTCGCTGCGGATGATCTCCGACGTTCCGCTGGGCGCGTTTCTGTCTGGCGGCATCGACTCGTCGATCGTCGTGGCGCTCATGCAGGCGCAGAGCTCGCGCCCGGTGCACACCTTTTCGATTCAGAACGAGCGCGCCGACTACGACGAAGGCCCCGCCGCGCGCGCCGTCGCCACGCACCTCGGCACCCAGCACACGGCGCTCACCGTCACCGCGCAAGACGCATTCGATCTCATTCCCCGGCTCCCGCAGATCTACGACGAGCCCTTTGCCGACTCGTCACAGCTGCCGACCTTCCTCGTCGCGCAGCTCGCACGCAAAGACGTCACGGTGGCGCTGTCTGGCGACGGAGGCGACGAGCTGTTCGGTGGCTACACGCGTCACGTCTGGGGACCGCGGTTGTGGAACCTCGAGCGACGACTCCCCGATGCGCTGCGAGGCACCCTCGCCGACGCCATCACGAGCCGCTCGCCACACGCGTGGGACGAGCTGTTTCGTCGGGGGCGCCCGCTTCTCCCCGCGATGCGCATCATGGGCATTCGAATGCACAAGGCGGCGGCCGCCCTGCGCGTGCAGAGCCGCGAAGACATGCATCACACCCTCTCGTCGCACTGGTTGCCGAGCGACCACGTGCTGCTCCAACCCGACAACGCGCGCGCGTCGTCACCGTCGCTGCTGCCTGAAGCCGACGTGGCACACGAGTTCATGCTGCGTGACCTGCTGGGCTACCTGCCCGACGACATTCTCACCAAGGTCGATCGCGCGACGATGGCCGTGGCGCTCGAGGCTCGCGAGCCGCTGCTCGACCACCGCCTCGTCGAGTTCGCGTGGACCCTGCCGCTCGACTTCAAGGTGCGCGGAGGCACCGGCAAATGGCTGCTGCGCAAACTGCTGCAGCGCTACGTGCCGCAGCAACTCGTCTCGGGCCCGAAAATGGGCTTCGGCATTCCGCTCGGCGACTGGCTTCGTGGCCCGCTCAAGTCGTGGGCTGAATCGCTGCTCGACCCGACGCGCCTCAAGACCGAGGGCTTCTTCGACGCTGACCTGGTGCAGACGCGGTGGGCGCAGCACCTCGACGCCAGCAGACCGTGGGAGTTCCACCTCTGGGACATCTTGATGTTCCAGGCGTGGCACGAGACCTGGAAGGCCGCGTAGCCCTCAGGCGCCCTTCTTGTCGCCTTCGCCGTAATACCGGTACGCGTACCCGTAATAGTAGTCGCCGTACTTGCTGCGCTCGAGGTCGACGTCGTTGAGCACCGCGCCATAGAGCGGCGCCTTCACGTCGGTGAGCGCGCGCAACGTGCGCTTGGCCACGTCGCGGTTCGTCTTGCCGGCCTTGAGCACCATCACCACGCCGTCGACCTGCGTCGCCAGCACCACGGCGTCGGCCACCGCGCCGACGGGCGGGCTGTCGAGCAGCACCTTGTCGAAGCGCTCGCCCAGCTTGTCGAGCAGCTCAGAGAACGCCTTGGTGTGCAGCAGCTCGGCCGGGTTCGGAGGAATCGGGCCGCACGGCATGATGAAGAGCCCCGGCACCTCGGTCGACTTGATGGCGTCGTCGAGCTTGCCTTCAGCCACCACCAGCGACGACACGCCGACATCGTTGGGCACGCCGAAGGCCTTGTGCAGGCGCGGGCGGCGCATGTCGGTGTCGACGATGAGCACCCGGTTCCCACTCTGCGCCATGGCGATGCCGAGGTTGATGGTCGTCGTCGACTTGCCTTCTTGCGGCCCGCTCGAGGTCACCAGCATTCGACGAAACGGCTTGTCGGGCGACATGAAGAGCACGTTGGTGCGAATGGCGCGCATGCACTCGGCGATGAGTGACTTGGGTTCGCGGTGAATGTGCAAGTCAGGCGAGCTGCCCGCGTGCAGGGGAATCGTCGGTACGAAGCCCAGAAACGTGAGGCCCAGGCGCTCTTCGACGTCGACCTGGCTGGTGACGCTGGAGTCGAGGAACTCGAGCAGCAACGCGAGGCCCAGGCCCAGGACGAGGCCGGCGATGACGCCCATCAACACGCCCTGCGGCACGTTGGGGCGAATGGGCGCCAGCTGCGGGCGCGCGGCATCGAGCACGCGCACGTTCGACGTGCGCAGCAGGCCCGAGAGCTCGATGTCTTTGAGCCGCTTGTAGACGGAGTCGTACTGACGCTTGGCGTTGTCGGCGTCTTGCTTGAACTTGTCGAGCTCGACGCGCTTCTTTTCGAGCTCGAAGGCCTCGGTCTTCGAGGCCTCGAAGAGGCCCTTCAGGTTGCGCTCTTTTTCGACGGCCTCCCGAAGCTCCGCCTCGGTGGAGATGACGATGTTCGAGAGCTCGCGCGCGAAGTCCTTTTCACCTGACGCCAGCTTCTCGCGGCACTCGAGCAGCTTGGGGTGCTCTTCGAGGTAGCGCGAGGCGAGGTCGGTGCACTCGTTGCGCAGCGTGAAGATGCGGTCTTTGAGCTTGATGAGCGTCTGGTTTTCGCGCGCGGCGGGCAGCGCTTCGGCCCAGAGGCGGTCGTCGGCGCCCTGCTGCGACTGCACGCCGCGAATGGCCGACGAGCGCGCCTTGAGCGCGGCGATTCGAATCTGCGCCTCGGTCAACACCTTGCCCATTTCCTGCAGCTTGGTGGACACCATGCTGGCGCGGTCATCGAGCGCGAGAATGTCGCTCTGCTTGCGGTACTCGTAGAGCGCCAGCTCACTGGTGCGCGCCGAGTCAGAGAGGCTGTCGCGGCGCTCGTCGAGCCACTTGCTGGCGTTCTCGGTGAGCTGGAGCTTCTGCGCCATCACCTCGTCGGAGTAGGCCTGCGCGACCTCGTTGGCGAGCAGCGCCGCGCGGTTGGGTTCACGGTCTTCAATCTTGATGAGCGAGACACGCGACTCTTTGACGGGCTCGACTTTGATCATTCCCTGCAGGCGCGAGACCGCGTCCATGCGGGTCATCAGCTCGGCGCGCTGCTTCGCGTCGGCAATCTTCGCGACCCCCAGAAATTCGGCGTCGGTCGACAGGCCCAACTTCTCGACCACGCGCTGTGAGACCGCGCGGCTCTGAATGATCTTGTACTGGGTCTCGAGGTACTCCTTGTTCGCCCAGTAATAAGAGGTCGTGTCGTTGTTGACGTCTTGAATCTGGTTGTCGAGGAAGCGCGGCTCCTTCGAGTCGATGATGAGGCTGATCTGCGCGGCGAACACCCGCGGCTGCCGCGTCGTGTAGAGCGTCGTGGCGCCTACCACCAACGAAAACACCAACAGAATCAGCCACTTACGCCTAATAATGACGCGGAGATAGAACTTCGGGTCGACGCCGGTCGACGACAGCACCTCCCCGGTGGACATGGAGCCGGACACGCCGACGTGAGTACCACCTCGGTGCCGATCAGTTCAATTTCACGGCGTCACTGAAGCGGGCCCAGCGCCGTCTCGAGGCGAGTCAGCCACGCATCGCGGCTCTTCGCGCCTTCCGGTGTGTCGAGCAGGCGACCGCGGCGAATCTCGTCGACGGCCGAATGCAGGCTGCCCATGCGCTCGTACACCTCCGCGAGCCGGTAGTGCAGCCCGGGGCTCTGCGGCTCGATGCGCACCGCTGTCTGCAACGCGTCGAGCGCGCGCGGGTAGCGCTCTTCTTGAATCCAGAGTGTGGCTTCGCGCTGAAACATCAGGCTGCGCTGGCCCGCCGCGTTCGCGAACGGGCGCACGCGCTGCAGCACTTCTCGCGCGGCCGACGGGCGGTTCTGCGCCGAGAACACGTCGACGAGCGCCAGCCCCGCCGCGAGGTTCGTCGGGTCGCGGTTGAGCAGTCGCTCGAGTGAAGCTGCGGCCTCTTCGTTGCGGCCCAGGCGCACGAGCGCCTGCACGCGCGTCATCACGAACTCCGGGCGCTCTCGCAGCGACGCGTCGATGCGGTCGATGGCCGCGAGCGCTGCTTGCGGTGAACCCAGCTCCGACTCGTGCCGCACGCCCAGCAGCTGCGCCTCGAGCGCGACCTCGTCGCTCGGCGGCAACAGCTGCGCAGCGTCGAGCAGCGCGCGCGCCTCGAGGTCTTTTCTCTGACTGCGCAGCGCCCCGTACGCACGCGTGAGGTGGCCAGGTGAATCGACGAGCACCCGGTCCCACACGCCGAGCTTCGAGGCCAACGCGAGGCCCGCGTTCAGCGACGAGTCGTCACCCGCAGCCCACGCGAGCTTGTATTCGGTGAGCGCCTGCGAAGGCTGGCCGAGCCGCAACAACGCCTGCGCCGCCGAAATGTGACTGCCGACGTCACGCGGGCGCAGGGACAGCACGCGGTTGATCCACGCGAGCGCCTCACGCGGGTCGGCGCGCCGCGACGCCTCGTTCGCGACGTTGGCGTAGAGCACCCAGTCCGAGGGGTGCCGGTCGATGCGCTTGAGCGCTTGCGCGCGCACCTCGGGGAAGCCACGACCCTCGACGATGACGTCACGCAGCGAGTCTTCGGCGTCGCGAAAACCGGGCAGCCCCACGACGAGCGACACCGCGCCCGCCGCCATCACCACCACACCTGCGGGCAGCGACATCGCGTGCACGCGCAGGCGGGCGTTGCGCGCGTCCATTGAGAACAGCAGCCCCGCCATGATGCACGCCGCGGGCGCCAACGCGTTGAGCTCGAGCGCGAAGTCGAAGACGTCGTGCACGACGACGCCCACCAGCCCCAGCAACACCACGTTCGCCGTCACCTCCGGCCGGGTGATGAACCACAGCCGCCACGCGAGCCACAGCACCAGCCCACCGGCGAGCAACGCAGTCGGCAGGCCGAAGTCGGCGACCCACTGCAGCGGCACCACCTCGGGGTGCGTGAAGGTCTGCGAGAGCTCGCGGGTCTGAAACGGGGCGAAGCCGAGCTCGAAGCCCCCGGCGCCCATGCCGAGCAACCAGTACGGCGCGAGGCCCGCGGCGAACATCGGCCAGAGCTCGATTTTCGTCGCTTTGAACTTGTCGAGCGTCGACAGCGTTTCGGCGCGCTCGAGCAGTTGCTCAAAAGACAGAAAGCCGGCGACCAGCAACGTGCCGACGATGAAGGCCCAGGGCACGACACCGCGCATGCCTCCGCTGCGCCGCGCGAGCAGGCTCAGGCCCACGAGGCCCCACGTGCCGATGAAGACGCCGATGCCGCCGCGCGAAAACGAAAAGAAGATGGCAGCCGCGCTCACCGCAGCTGCCGCGCCCCAGCCGATGGCCGCGTCTCGCGTGGGCGACTTGAGCGCGAGGCCGAGCGCGATGGTGGCGCCCAGCGTCAGAAACGCAGCGAGGTGGTTGGTGTTGCCGAACGGCGTGAGGAGCGGCACCACGCCATAGAAGTGGCGCACGCCGAAGAGCGCTTCGGCGCCGGCGAGCAGGTGCAGGAAGCCGCACGCCGCGATGGCCGACGCCGAGAGCGCCAGCACCGAGAACAACCGGCGCCGCACGCCTTCGACGCGACCCAGCTCGAGCGCGACGAAGAACAACACGCCCAGCGACAACAACCGGCTCAGGCCCTTCAACGTGGCCGGCGCGTCGACGGCGATGGGCCTCCACGCGGTGAGCCCCAACGGCACCAGCGAGAAGTCACGCAGCGCGGCCTGTTGCGGGCTCAACACCGCGAGCAGCGCGGGCGGCAACGGCACCAACTGCACGAGCGTGACGGCGACGAGCAGCGACGGCAGCAGCAATGAAACGTGCCAACCCCACCGCCGGTGGTTGCGCCGCGCGCCGACGAGCCACGCCGTGAGCGCGCCCGTCGAGCAGAACCACAAGACCCAGGAGGTCCACTCCGGCGCACCGCCCAGGCACGCCGGCAACACCACCATCGACGCGGCGAGGAAGACCTCGGCGGCAATCCAGAAACGGCTGTGGTCGGACTCGGGCATTGGCGGACGGGCTCAGGGCGTGGCGCGCAGTCTTCGGAGCCAGCGTCGGCCCCCGTCGACGGCGTGGCGCAGCCCATCACGAGGTGAGTCGACGAGCCACAACCGCAGCGCGAAGGCGCTCCACCGCGCGTCGGCGAGGTCTGCCAATTCGAGGTGTCGCCGCGAGAAGACCCGCGCGTAGCCCAGCGCGTGCGACGTGAAGTGCTCGACGGCCGCGGGCGGCAGCGCGACCTCGAGCTGTACGCGCAACACCCAGAGCGCGGCGCTGACGGCCGAATGAAAACCTGCGGCGCGACACCCTGCGGCCATGCGCGCCCAGTCGAAGTCGCCGCGGAGCTCGAGCGCGCGCTTCAAGTCGAGCAACCACGACGCCCGCAGAAACGCGTGATTCGCCGCGTGCGTGGCGAGGTAGACGAACTCGTCGTCGGGGTGGAGCCAGCGCACCGCGCGCCCGTGAAAGGTGCCGTCGACGAGCCGCGCCCGCAGCGACGCGTCGTCGAAGATGCGCCCGCCGAAACCCGAGAAGAGCCGGAAGTGCAGCTCCACCAGCCCTTCGTGACTGGCCCACGCGACGTGGTGATGTTCGTGCGCCACGTCGGCGAGGCCTTCGTCGCGTTGCTGCGCGAACCCCAGCGTCGCCAATGCGCGGCCCGCTTCGTCGAGCTCGGCCGGCGTCACCCACACGTCGACATCACTCGCGGGGCGCGCCAGCGGCTGCTCAGGGTAGAGCCGCTCCGCGAGCCCCGAGCCCTTGAGCAGCACCGGTGTGATGCCGCGCGTCGCCAACACGTCGAGCACCTTGAGCGTCAGCCTCCGCATGCGCAGACCGCGCGCGATGAGCGCTCGCGCGTCGCCTTGAAGTCGTCGCGCTGCGGGGTCGGGGAGCGCGACGCGGGAGGCCGCCAGAAAGTCGGCCACCAGCGCGCTGACGCCGTGACGTGCGGCGTGCGTGACGAGCGCGTCGGCGTCGAGCTGCGGCGCCCGAGCCGCGAGCCGGGCACCGTGCGCTGGCATCGAGGCCAACACTTCGAATAGGGGAGCCTGTCCCGGAGACTCAGCGCCGAAGCCCATGGAAGACTTCATCTTCGCACCCATCGTGCTCTTCGTCGGCTTCGGCATTCATGCCGTCGTGACCCGGTACCACTCGGCCGCCGAAAATCGCGTTCTCAACATCGGCTTCGCGATGCACATGCTCAGCGGCTTCGCGCAGGTGTGGCTCACCCGCTACTACTTCGGTGGCGGCGACATGATGGAGTACTTCGAGAGCGGCGCGCAGGTCGCCGACGTGCTCCGCGATGACCTCCCCCGGTTCGGGCCCGAGTTGGTCGCCGCGTTTCTTCAGCGGCCCTACGAGCTGCCCATACCTCTGTTCGGCGGCAGCTCGACGCAGTCGATGTCGGCGACCGCCACGGTGCTCCTCTTTCTCACCGGCAACTCGCTGTACGCGTCGGTGTTGCTGATGAGCCTCATCAACTACGTCTCGAAGGTGCTGCTGTACCGTGCGCTGAAGCCGGAGTTCGCGCCAGAGCAACAGGTGCGCGTGCTGTGGGGCACCAACCTGCTGCCGACGGCCGTGTTCTGGTCAGCCGGGTTGCTCAAAGAGCCCGTGATGATGGCAGTGCTCGGGCCTCTCGTGCTGGCCCTGCGATGGCTGTCGGAAGGGCAGCGACGCCCGCTCTCGGTGGCCCTCATCGCTCCGGCCATCGTCGTCGTGGCGATGATCAAGCCCTACGTGCTCATGGCGCTGTCGGTCGGCGCGGCGGTGTTCTACCTCTGGAAGCGCTTTCAAACAGAGAGCGCGGCGGCGCTGCGGCCCTTCGCCATCATCGGCGCGACGGCGGTGGCGGCGGCGGGCCTGGTGCTCGGCAACAGCTACTTCGTGAAGGCCGACGACGCGAGCGCGGCGACCTCGCTGGCCCGACAGCGCGCCGTCGGCTACCGCATCGAAGGTGGCTCCAACTTTCAGCTCGATCGCGTGGCCGAGAACGAAGTCGCAGATCGGTCGATGACACAGGAGCTGCTGCTCGCGCCCATCGGCCTGGTGACCGCGCTGTTCCGCCCATTCATCTTCGAAGCGCGCAACGTGGTGCAGTTGGCCAACGCGCTCGAGGCGACGGCGCTGCTCATTCTCTTCGTGCGCGTAATTCGACGAACCTCGCTCCGAAAGGTCGTCGGCTACATCGCCAGCTCACCGGCGCTGCTCTTCTGCACGGTCTTCACGCTGGCGCTCGCGGTGGGCACCGGCCTGTCGACGACGAACATGGGCACGCTCTCTCGCTACCGCGCGCCGATGATGCCGTTCTTCTTCACGGTGCTGCTGATTCTCGACCAGTGGTCGGCGCGGCAGAACCAGCCGGTGCGGCTCACGCCGGCGGTCGCAGCGCGATGACCTGAGCGGTCACTTCACGCACCAGCTCAGGCACCAGCACCCGAATGCGGCGCGCCGCTTCGTCAGTCGTCACCTGCTCGACGTCGTTGAGCAGCGTCGAGACCGCGCCAGAGACCTCCAGCAGCGTGCGCGACGGCAAGCGGCCGATGAAGATCTTCGGGTGCCGCGTCTTCTCGGCCTTCTCTTCGACCGTCGAGAGCTCCTCGAACAACTTCTCGCCGGGGCGCAGGCCGGTGAAGCGAATCTCGATGTCCTTGTCGGGCACGAGGCCTGAGAGCGCGATGAGGTCGCGCGCGAGGTCGACGATCTTCACGGGCTCCCCCATGTCGAGCACGAAGATTTCTCCACCTCGCCCGATGGTGGCCGCCTGCAGCACCAACTGACTCGCCTCGGGAATGGTCATGAAATACCGACGCATCTCAGGGTCGGTGACCGTGACCGGCCCGCCTTGCTCAATCTGCTGCTTGAAGATGGGGATCACGCTGCCCGCCGAACCGAGCACGTTGCCGAAGCGCACAGCCACGAAGCGCGTCTTGCTCTTCTGGTTGAGCGCCTGCACGTAGAGCTCAGCCACGCGCTTGGTGGCGCCCATGATCGACGTCGGGTTCACGGCCTTGTCGGTCGAGACCATCACGAACTGCTGCGCGCCGAACTCGTGCGCCGCGTCGGCCACCACGCGCGTACCACAGACGTTGTTCTTGATGGCCTCGCCGGGGTTCCACTCCATCATCGGCACGTGCTTGTGCGCCGCGGCGTGCACCACCACCGTCGGCCGGTGCTTCGAGAACAGCGCCCGCACCCGGTTGACGTCACAGATGTCGGCGATGCTCGGCACGAGCTCGGCCGCCGGGCTGCGACCGTGCAGCTCGCGGTGAATCTCGAAGAGCGCAGGCTCGGAGCGCTCGACCAACACCAGCTGCTTCGGGTTGAAGCGAACCACCTGACGACACAGCTCCGCGCCGATGGAGCCGCCGGCCCCCGTGACGAGCACCACCTGCCCCGCGATGAGCGCCTTGAGCGAGTCGGTGTCGAGCGAGACGGGGTCGCGACCGAGCAGATCTTCGATGTTCACGCTGCGCAGTTGGTTGAGCGTGACCTGCCCGCTGATCAGCTGATCAATACCCGGCATGGTGCGAATCGGAACACCCGCCTGCGTCACCATGTCGACGATGCGGCGCATCTCTTTTCCGGGCGCCGAGGGGATCGCGATGACCACTTCGTCGATGCGCGAGCTCTTCACCAACTCGGGAACCTCGACCAGCGTGCCCAGCACCTTCACGCCGTGAATCGAGACGCCGCGCTTGGTGGCGTCGTCGTCGACGAAGCCCACCGGCTCGTAGTTGCCGACGTGCGTCTTCTGCATTTCGCGCAGCAGCATCTCGCCAGCGTTGCCTGCGCCAACGATGAGCACGCGCAGCCGCTCGCCTTCACGTTTCTGACCGACGCTCTGCGCGAGCTGCCACAACGAACGGGCACCGAAGCGCAGGCCGCCGACCAGAATCATCGTCAGCAAGAACGTGATGATCAGCACCGAGCGCGGGTACCCCCGGTAGCCACCCAGCACGATGAACAGCGCGAAGACGAGCGTCGAGAGCGCCGCCGAGCGCGTGAGCGCCACGAGGTCTTTCGCGCCCGTGTACCGCCAGAGCCCCGAGAACATGCCGGCCGACGCGAACACGCTCAGGTGAATGATGACGTTCGCCGCGAGCCACACCCACGCCGTGGGGAAGTACTCGCGCGGAAAGCTGAACTCGAAGCGCAACGCAAAAGCGCTGGCCTGCGCGACGACGAAGAGGAGCAGGTGCACCGCCACGGCGATGACGCGCCGGTAGCGCAGGAGCCAGCCGTTTGATTCGGGCACCATGGCCGCTTCGTGCCCTCCAGTTCCCGCCCCGTTCATGCGCACGACGTATGCCCCTCGGCGGGGCGTCGTCAAATGTCCGACATGCGGGTGTAGAGCTCGACCATGGCCTCGGCGACACGCGCACGAGAGAACGAATGCAGCACACGTTTCCGACCGGCCACGCCGTGCGCCCGAGCCCAAACCGGGTCGTCGAGGTAGCGGCCCAACGCGCGCGACAACGCGACCGCGTCATTCACCGGCACCAGCGTTCCCGTCACGCCGTGCGTCACCGCGTCGACACACCCGGCGATGTTCGTCGCCACCACCGCGCGCTCCATCGCGGCGGCCTCCAACAGCACGTTGGGAAAGCCTTCACGATGTGACGGCAGCGTCACCACGTCGGCCGCCGCGTACGTGTCGCGTGGGTCGCTCACGTGCCCCAACGCGTGAATGCGCGGGTTGGCGTCGATGCGCGCACGCGTCGTCGCGTCGACGGGGTCTCTGGGCTCGAACGGGCCCGCAAGAATGAGGTGCGGCGCACCCGGTAAGCGCTCGAACGCCTCGACGAGCTCGGGAATACCTTTGTCGCGCACCAGCCGGCCGACGAAGCCGACGACCTTCGCGTCTTGTGCAATGCCGAGCCGCTCACGAAGCACGTCACCCACGCGCGGCGAAAAACGCTCGGCGTCGACGCCGTTGCTGCCTTCGAGCACGACCTCTGACTTGGTCGACGACACCAGCCCGGCCTGCAGCGCTTCGCGACGCAGTGAATGGCTCTGACAGATGACGCGCGTCGCCGCCCGGCAGCTCAGCCGTTCCGTCGTCGCCAGCACGCTGCGCAGCGGCTCCTTCGCCGTCACGTAGGCCAGCCCACGCATCTGGTAGAGCCGCACGGGCACGCGCGCCGCTTCAGCCGCGAGCGTGCCCAGCAACCCGCCCTTCGGCGTCCCGGCGTGCACCACGTCGGGCTTGAGTCGTCGAAAGCACGCGCAGAGATTCTGCAGCGCGCGCCAGTCACCCAACGGCGTCACGCGGCGAGGCATGTCGATGCCCATGGTGCGCACGCCGAGCCGTCGACCGAACGCGGCCAGCCGCTCATCGGGCGACGTGATGACTGTCACGTCCCACCCGGCGTCGCGCGCGTGAGCCACCACCGCGTCGATGAAGACGAGCGAGTCGGCGACGGTCAACACGTGCACCAGGCGGCGCGTCATTCGACCTCGTTTCCCATGAACTCCGGCATCGTCGCGTGCGCGCCCGCCGAGATGCCGTCGCGCTTCACCACGCGCGCGACCGTCTCGACGAGAATCTGCGCGTCGAGCCACAGCGAGAAGGTGTCGACGTACTCCACGTCGAGGTCGAACTTCTGCGGCCAGCTCAACGTGTTGCGCCCGCGCACCTGCGCGAGGCCGGTGATGCCGGGCTTCATCTCGTGACGCCGCGACTGCTTTTCTGAGTAGCGCGGCAGGTAGCGCATCAAGAGCGGGCGCGGGCCGACGAGGCTCATCTCTCCTTTGAGCACGTTGAGCAACTGCGGCAGCTCGTCGAGGCTCGTCTCGCGAATGAAGCGGCCGACGGCGGTGAGCCGCTCCGCATCAGGGAGCAGCTCTCCGTCGGCTCCGCGTGCGTCGCTCATCGTGCGGAACTTGAAGATGGAGAACGGCTTGCCACCCTGCCCCGGCCGCGTTTGACGAAAGAGCACGGGCGCGCCCATCGACACGCGCACGGCCGCAGCGGCCACAGCCAACGCCGGCGCGACGACACACAGCCCCGCAGCGCTCACGGCCACGTCGACGAATCGCTTCAAGCGGAGGTGCTGGTCACGCGTCACCCCGTCCATATACTGCGAGCGTGACGCTCCCTCGCGTTCTCGTCTTCGGCGCAGGTGGGCACGGGCGCGTCGTCGCAGAGGTCGTGCAGGCCTGCGGCCATGAAGTCGAAGGCTTCGTCGATGACGGCGTGAACATCGGCACGAAAGTGCTGGGGCTGCCGGTGCTCGGTGGAGCTGCGTGGCTCGCGCAGCAACCGGCGCGCGTGCTGGCGCTGGGCCTCGGCGACAACAAGACCCGCGCGCGCGTCGCACGCATGCTGCTCGAGAACGGCCACGCGCTGCCGTCGTTCGTGCACCCGTCATGCGTCGTCTCTCCTTCTGCTTCTTTGGGCGCCGCCGTGGTGGCGATGCCGCGCGTCGTCGTGAATGCAGAAGCCCACATCGGCGATGGTGCAATTCTCAACACCGGCTGCATCGTCGAGCACGAGTGCGTGGTGGGCGCGTTCGCGCATCTCTCTCCCGCGTGTGCCCTCGGCGGCCGAGCGCGCGTCGGCGAGAGGACCCACGTCGGCATCGGCGCGACGTTGCTGCACCTGGCCCGCGTCGGCGCGGACAGCGTGGTGGGCGGCGGCGCGGTGGTGCTCAACGAAGTCGGCGATGGCGTGACCGTCGTCGGGGTACCGGCGCGCGTGCTCACGAAGTGACCGCGCAGGTCTGCTAAGCCCGGGCGCATGCCTGAGCGCGTGTACCTCTCTCCTCCGCACATGGGCCCCGATGAACGCGGGCTGCTGCTGGAGGCCTTCGACTCGAACTGGATTGCGCCGTTGGGCCCGCACGTCGACGGGTTCGAAAAAGAGTTCGCCGCGCGCGTCGAGATGCCGCACGCCGCGGCGCTCTCGAGCGGCACCGCCGCGCTGCACCTCGCGCTGCAATTGCTCGGCGTGGGCCGCGACGACGAGGTGCTCGTCTCTTCATTGACCTTCGCGGCGTCGGCGAACCCGGTGACGTACGTGGGCGCGAAGCCCGTCTTCATCGACAGTGAGCACGAGACGTGGAACCTCGACCCCGCGCTGCTCGAAGCTGAATTGAAAGAGGCGCGCGCGAAGAACCGCCGCGTGAAGGCCGTCATCGCCGTCGACCTGTACGGGCAGTGCGCGCAGCTCGACGTCATCGAGCGGCTCTGCGCCGAGTACGACGTGCCGATGATTGAAGACGCCGCCGAAGCGCTCGGCGCGACGTGGAAGGGCCGCGCGGCCGGCAGCTTCGGAGCCGCCGCCGCGTTCTCGTTCAACGGCAACAAAATCATCACCACCTCGGGCGGCGGCATGCTGGTCAGCCGCGACGCGAAGCGCATCGAGCAGGCGCGCTTTCTGGCGACCCAGGCGCGCGACCCGGCGCCGCACTACCAGCACTCGCACATCGGTCAGAACTACCGGCTCTCGAACCTGCTCGCGGCCATCGGTCGCGGCCAGCTGCGCGTGCTGAGCGAGCGCGTCGCCGCACGTCGCGCGCATCGCACGCACTACGAGGCCACGCTCGGCAAGCTGCCGGGCCTCGGCTTCATGCCGCTCTCGAAGCATGGCGAGTGGAATGGCTGGCTCACCGTCATCACCGTCGACCCGAAGCAGTTCGGCGCCAGCCGTGAAGACCTGCGCCTCGCGCTCGAAAAAGAGAACATCGAGTCACGCCCGGTGTGGAAGCCCATGCACCTGCAGCCGGTGTTCTCTGAATGCCGCATGGTCGGAGGTCGCGTCGCCGAAGAGGCCTTCGAAGTGGGCCTGTGTCTGCCGTCGGGCTCGAGCCTGACGAGCGACGCGCGCGACCGGGTGGTGTCCATCATCTCCGGGCTGCACCGCCGCTGACCGCATGCGACTGCTCTTTCTCGGCGTGCATGGGCGAAATCGCTCGCCCAGCCAGCGGTACCGCTTCGAGGCCTTCGAGCCGTACCTCCGACAACGCGGCATCGAGGTCGACTACGCCGGCGCGCTCACGAGCGCCCAGGCGCGTGAGTTCTACGGGCCCGTCTCGGCGCTCACCAAGGGTCGCATTGCGCTCGCGGCGCTCGCCCGGCGCGTCGGCAGCCTCACGCGCCGCGCCGACGTCATCTTCGTGCAACGCGAAGCGTTCTTTCTGGGCAACGAATGGAGCGAGTACCTCGCGCACCTGCGCGCGCCCGTGGTCTTCGACTTCGACGACGCCATCTGGCTGCGCTCGGTCTCGGAGGCCAACCGTCGCTTCGCGTGGCTCAAGAATGTCGACAAGATCGCGCGCATCACACGGCTCGCGCACACCGTGCTCGCCGGGAACGAGTTCCTCGCGACGTGGGCGCGGCGGCAGTCGAACAACGTGCACGTGCTGCCCACCTGCGTCGACACCGCGTACTTCGCGCCGAGCTCACGCGCGCCGTCATCACAGGTCACCATCGGCTGGAGCGGCAGCCCTTCGACCTTCGTTCACCTGAAGCTGCTGCTGCCGGTGCTCGAGCGCCTGGTGGCGAAGTACGGCGAGCGCGTTCGACTTCGCGTGATGGGTGACGCGACGTTTGAATACGCGCCGCTGCGTCTCCGCGGTGAAGCGTGGAGCCCCGACGCCGAGCTCGCGATGTTGAGGGACATGGACGTCGGCCTCATGCCGCTGCCCGACGATGCGTGGTCACGCGGAAAGTGTGGCCTCAAGGGCCTGGTGTCGATGGCGATGGGCGCGGCGACGGTGATGAGCCCGGTCGGAGTGAATACCGACATCATCTCGCACGGAGAAAATGGCCTGCTGGCGCGCACCGACGACGAGTGGTTCGAGCAGCTCTCGCGCCTGGTGGAGGACGCTGCGCTGCGGCTCACACTGGGCACCGCCGGTCGACAGACGGTCATCGAGCGCTATTCGGTGCAGCGCTGGGCCAAGCCGTTGACGCAGCTGTTATTCGCCGCGCGTGGCTAACCGCGCGGAACTGCGCACATGTCAGCCCCGCATGAGACATCGGGCGCGTGACTGCGAACGAGTTGATCATCGATGAGGTGGCGGCGCGCATCTACCGGGCGACGTGCATGGTGCGTGACGAGGCGTTGAGGGAGCTCATCAAGAACGCGGCCGTGAGCCTGTTGAGCGCTGACTCGCAGGTGAAGTTGCGCCGCGCGTTGAAGCTGACCGACGGGCTGCTCGGGCTGGCGGTTGCTCGTGGTGCGCTCGACGAAGCCGTGGCATCAGCGCTGCGTACGGTGACCACCGAGGTCCCCGAC
The DNA here is from genome assembly GCA_035910535.1 of Archangium sp. GTDB lineage: Bacteria > Myxococcota > Myxococcia > Myxococcales > Myxococcaceae > Archangium_A. The sequence goes on from JAMHXF010000039.1 coordinate 24,718, forward strand.
GTCAGCGGAGCCGCTCTGCAATGAAAGCCGTGTTCGACCGCGCCATCGACCCGTGGGACCTGTTCGTCGACAGCGTCGCGACGCGGGTGCTCAGCGCGGTGCCGCTCGTGCGTGACGTGGCGTTGCGCAAGCGGCTCCGCACACTCGCCATCGACGCGATGATGGCCGAGAGCCCCGGCAAGCGTGACCGCGCCACGCGCAAGCTGGGCGAGACGCTCTTCGATGCCTCGGCCGACGACGACCTCGACCCCGGCGTTGCCTACGCGCTGTCAGAGCCGCGCGAACCGGTCGAAGAGGTCGTGTGCGTGCATTGACCGGCGAAGCAGGCATATGGTCATCTGAAGTGGTCATGAAGCCCAAGACCATCCCTGCGGCGAAGTTCAAAGCGGAGTGCCTGGCGCTGCTCGACGAGGTCGAGCGCACGCGTCAGGAGCTCATCGTCACCAAGCGCGGCACGCCGGTCGCGCGAGTGGTTCCGTTGGCGCCTCCGAAGGCTGCGAAGAAGCCGCGCGTCCGAATTCTGGGAGACATCGTGAACATCGGGGAGCCGGAATGGCTGAAGTAGTGCTGCTCGACACGCACACGCTCCTCTGGCTCGTGGAAGATGCAGGTCGTCTCTCGCGGCCGGCGCAGAGGGCGGTGCGTGACGCGAAGAAGCGGCTCCTGGCCGATGTCAGCCTCCGAGAAGTCGCGTGGCTTCACGCGCACGGCCGCATCGAACTCGACTCAGAACCCGGAGCCTGGCTCGAGAGCGTCATCGACGAACTCGAGCTCGAGGTAGTGCCGATTTCCCCGGCCATCGCGCAACGCTCCACGCGCATCGCGCAGAACTTTCACGGAGACCCGGCTGATCAGCTCATCGCCGCGACGGCCGTCGAGCTCGACGTGCCGCTCATCACCGCCGACGACAAGCTGCGCAGCTCGAACGCCCTGCGCACCATCTGGTGAAGGTCAGTCGTCGAACAACGCGTCGACGAATTCCTTCGGGTCGAAGGCCTTCAAGTCGGCGACTTTTTCACCGACACCCGCCCAGGCCACCGGAACCTTGAGCTCGTCGCAGATGCCGATGATGACGCCACCCTTCGCGGTGCCATCGAGCTTGGTCAGCGCGATCGTCGTCACGCCCACCGCGTCGTGAAACTGGCGCGCCTGGGCGATGGCGTTCTGACCGTTCGTCGCGTCGAGCACCAACAACACCTCGTGCGGAGCCCCGGGCAGCGCCTTGTCGATGACGCGCTTCACCTTCTTGAGCTCCTCCATGAGGTTGGCCTTGGTGTGTAGGCGGCCCGCCGTGTCGGCGATGATGAGGTCGACCTTCTTCTCGACGCCCTGCTTCACCGCGTCGAACACCACCGACGCGGGGTCGGCATTCTCAGGGCCCTTCACCAGCTCGGCGCCAGCGCGCACGGCCCATACGTCGAGTTGCTCGGCGGCCGCCGCACGGAACGTGTCACCCGCCCCCAGCAGCACCTTCTTGCCGTCTTCACGCGCCTTTGCCGCCAGCTTGCCGATGGTCGTCGTCTTGCCGGCGCCGTTGACGCCCACCACCATGATGACGTGCGGAGGACCACCGCCACCCAGCGCGTGGTTCGCCTTCAAGGTGACGATGCGCTGCACCTCTCCACGAATGACGCCCTTGAGCTCGGCAGACCCCAACGTCTTCGACTTCGCCTGCTCGCGCGCGTGTTCGACGAGCGACGACGCGGTCTTCACGCCGATGTCAGCGGTGAAGAGCACCTCTTCGAGCTCGGCGAGCACCGCTTCGTCGACCGGCTTGGGCGCCCCACCAAAGAGCCCCGAGAGCCGCGCCATGAAGCCTTCGCGCTTCGTCTTCGCGAGGCCGGCGGCGAGCGTCTGACCGCCCTCGGCATCGACCTTCTTCTGCGCGGCGGCCTTTGCTTCAGCCTCGGCCTTCGCCGCTTCGTCTTTCTTGCGCTGCTCTTCTTCGACGCGGAGCCGTTCGGCCTCTTCGCGCTCGCGCTTCTTGCGGTCTTTTTCTTCGGCCTCGAGCGCCTTCTCGGCGCGGTACGCGTCACGGCGCGCGGTCTCGAGGTCTTCTTTGATTTTCGCTGCGTCGGCCTCAGTCGCGCTGCGGCGCTGAACTTCGAGCTCCGCGGCCTTGACGCGCGCCGCTTCCGCTTCCGCACGCTTCGCAGCTTCCGCCTCAGTCGGCGGCAGCGTGACCTTCGGCGCTTCGATTTCGCCGTCGACCTGCGTGTCAGACGGCAGCGCTTCTGTGTCTTCGTCGGGCAGCGCGGGGCGCTTGCGGCCCATCACCTTGCGCAGCGCCAGCACCATCAACACCGCGACGGCGAAACACACCCCACCCCAGATGAGCGTCGCGGGGTCGGTACCGGTAGGCACTGGAGGGACGTCTGCGAGCAACAACAACTTCACGGCTGAACCACCGGAAACTTGGCGACGTACAAGCGATCGCGCCCGTCATTGGGCACTGCGTCTTTGTTCACGATGGGCAACCGCTGGTCGGTCTTCGGGTCCCAGAAGCCGAGCACCAGCGAGAGCCCGCGCACCTGCAGCTCGCGGGGAATCGCGATGTCGAACGTGTCTTGTACGGTTTCACCAGCCTGCCACTGCGAGGTCGGCTTCGCGCGCGGCGGGTGGTCGACGTTGAAGCGGTCGATGCGGCCGTCGACGTCTTCGACGTGCACGAAGATCATGTAGTCGCGGTCGGGCTTGCTGAGCACCTTGAAGTTGGCCAGCACGCGCACCGGCTCGCCGGCGACACCGCGGCTCGGCGAAAGAATCACGCTCGTCAATTCGATGGCGTCACCGAAGTTGGCGCCGCTCTTCACTTCAGCAGGCGGAGCGGGCGCCGCCCTGGGCGCCTGAACCTGCGTACCTTCTTTCGTCGGCGCCTCCACGATGCACGCGAGGAGCGAGAGCGACGAGAGCACCACGAGGGCGGGCCTGAGACGCATGCGACGCGGCTTCTACCGCCCATGCCCCGCGATGCAACCCCTCGTTCAGCGCAGCGGCAGCCGCACCGTGAACGCCGCGCCCTGCCCTGGCGCGGTCTGCAACGACAGCGCGCCGCCGTGCTGCTTCACGAGGCTCTCGACGATGGCCAGCCCGAGGCCCGTACCGTCTTTCTTGGTGGTGAAGAGCGGCTCGAAGACGCGCTCTCGCGTGGCGGCGTCCATCCCCGTGCCGTCGTCAGTCACGCGCACCGCGAGCTGCCTGCCTTCGACCGCCGCCGTCACCCGCACCACGCCGCCGCGCCCCGGAGGAATCGCCTCGACGCCGTTCTGCAGCAGGTTCACGAAGACCTGCCGCAGCCGAGCTCGCTCGGCAGGAGGCTCGGGGAGTTCGTCACCCAGCTCGAGCACCACCTGCACGTCGGCCGGGCGGCGCACCAGGCCCGCACACTCTTCGAGCAACGCCCGCATCGGCACCGGGTGCAGCTCGAGCGGCGTTTCACGTGCATAGTCGAGCAGCTCGTTGATGATGCGCTGACAGGCCTGCACTTCGCGCTCGGCGAGCAGCAGCGGTTGCTCGACCCCCGCGCTGATGGGCCCGGTTTTTTCGAGCCGACGTCGCAGCACGAAGACGGCGTTCGAAATGGCCGCCAGCGGGTTGCGAAGGTCATGCCCCACGCCCGCCGAGAGCTGCCCCAGCGCCGCCAGCTTCTCGCGCCGCCCGGTCTGCACCAGCAACGACGCGCGGCGATCGCTCGCGTAGGTCAACATGAACGCGGTCAACATGAGGACGACCACGGCCGACACCATGGCCCCCACAGACACGCCGGCCTCACGCTGCAGCAACACCTCCCACACCGCCGCCGACACCGCCGAGACCCAGATCTGCCAACGCACCGACGACAACGCGGCGATCGCCAGCAGCAGCGCGAAGAGGCCCATGGAGAACCCGGCCACGCCTGACGGGCTCGGCGTCGTCGGGTACTGCGCGCGCTGCACCCAGTAGATGAACGGCATGTCGACGAGGGCGGGCGCGAGCACCAACCACTCGCCCAGCGCGTCGCTCTTGCGCGCGACCACGACGAAGCACACGGCGAGCCCGAGCCAGACGAAGAGCGCGCGAAAGTCGGTGTTCCACGCGGCGTCTCCGCGAAGCACGTTCAACACCACGAAGAGCCCGACGAAGAAGGCCAGCGCCCACGCACGCACGAGGTGCGTACGACGCGCGTTCAGCAGCCGCTCGGCGAGCAATACCCGCCGTACGTTTTCACGCTCAGGATCGAGAACCGACATCGACCGGCTGTGGCAGCGGGGTGGCCGTCGACCGGCGATTCACGCCCAACCGGCCCACCTGCAACACCATGCGCAGCAACCGCTCCGGGTCGAAGGGCTTGGCGAGCACCATCACCAGGTCCTGCGCGCCGGGCATCGAGGCCTTCACGTCGTTCGGCGTGCCCGTCAGCATCAACAGGTACGGCGTCGGGTTGATGCGCGCCTTGAGCGCCGCCGCGAACTCCGCGCCATTCATCAACGGCATGCGGAAGTCGGTCACCACCACGTCGAAGGGCAACCGCGTCGCCAGGTCGAGCGCGCGCGTCGGAGCGTCGCTCACCGTCACGTCACACTCGTCGCCCAGCAGCAGCTCCAGGCTCTCGAGCACACCGGGGTCGTCATCGAGGATCAACACCCTGGGGCGCACGTCAGACACGGGCGCCTTGTTAACGCGCCCCGCCGGCGTTTGCCCACCGGCCCCTGCATGTTTCAAAAACGAAACGGTCGGAGTCACCCATAAGCCGGGTTTTGTCTCCCGCGGTTTCCCGAGGGCGATGAACATTCATCTAGAGACGCCATTGCTGACGCCTTCAACTCTTAGCGAGCAGACCCGGGAGCGTTGGACGAGCCGCCCATGCCGCAATCCCTTTCGGGAAAGAAGCGCTCCCCTATTGGCTCTTGCTCCGGGTGGGGTTTGCCGTGCCGCCCCTGTCGCCAGGAGCGCGGTGCGCTCTTACCGCACCGTTTCACCCTTACCTCCGTTGCCGGAGGCGGTTTCTTTTCTGTGGCACTTTCCTGCAGCTCACGCCGACTGGCCGTTAACCAGCACCCTGCTCTGTGGAGCCCGGACTTTCCTCCCGTCACCCCGTCCAGCAGTGACCGGCGTTCACCCGGGTGACTCCGACCGTCATCGCGCGTAGCACACGCACTGCGGCGCAGGTGACTGACTTACATGCGCTCTTCGATGGCCCGGTTCGACATCTCGTCGGCGGCGCGGTTCATTTCGCGCGGCACGTGTACGAGCTTCACGCGCTCGAAGCCGTTGAGCACCTGCAGCGCTTCTTCATACAGCGGCCGCAGCGACGGCGACTTCACCTGGTAGCGCCCGCCGAGCTGACGAATCATCAACTCCGAGTCGGCGAACACTTCGACCTCGCGCACGTTCAGCTCGCGCGCGCGCTTGAGGCCCATGAGCAGGCCCATGTACTCGGCGTAGTTGTTGGTCTGGTGCCCGAGAAACTTGCCGAGCTTGTCGACGACCTGACCCGACGGCTCGACGAGCACCGCACCGGCGCCCGCAGGGCCCGGGTTTCCCCGCGCCTGACCGTCTGAATACAAACGAAGTCGCAGGTACGGTGGAGGCGCCTCGGGCTCGTCGACACCCTTGCCTTCGAGCAGCCCGGCGGCGCGCTCGAGCGCACGTTGCAGCTTGACCCGGTCGAGCTGTGGGAACGCGCCGAGCGTGGCGACGAGCGGCTCTTCGCGCGCGATGAAGCGAAGCACTGCTGCTTGCAGCGCCTTGCCCGACAGCGATTTGGAGCTCTTCGTGGCCATGCAGCGACCGGCTTACTTCGCCGGCGTGGCCTCGAGCGTCTCGGCGGCGTAGATGATGCGCGAGCACGCGGGGCAGGTGTCGATGCCGCGCGTGGCCACCAGCGTGTTGAAGCGCTGAGCGGGGATGTTCATGCGGCAACCGCTGCACGTGCCCGGCGCGTTCACCGGCACCAGGGCGGGCATGCGCTTCTTGCGAACCACGTCGTATTGACGGAGCAACGTCGCGTCGACCGACTGCGCCGACTCAGCGCGCTTGAGGTCGACGCTCTTCACCTGCGCCTCGACCTCCGCCAGCTTGCCGCGCAGCACGTCGATGCGATCGACGAGCGATTGGGTCTGGGTGCCGAAGTCGGTCTCTTTCGCCTTCACCAGTTCACGCTGCACGAGGCCCTGACGGCCCAGCTCCTGGACCTCCTCGGCCATCGTGAGCTGGCCTTTCTTGGCGATGTCGATTTCGCGAGCGAGCGCGGAGTACTCACGGGTCGAGCGCTGCTCCGACAATCGCGCCTCCCACTTGCGCACCTTGTCGCGGTCTTCGGTAATGGTTTGCTCGAGGGTGCGCTTTTGAGAATCGAGCTGTTCAAGCCTCGTTCGCTCGGCGTCGACCGCGGCTTTCGCCGCTGAGAGCTGCTTTTCGAGCTCTGCCATCTCGCGAGGATACGTCTCGGCGTTTTTCTTCAAGGCCGCGATGTCGAGGTCGACCTTTTGCAACGCCGCGAGAGCCAGCAGTTTGTCCCGCAAAACTTCCTCCGAAGTGAAAGACGAAGTCGCCCATAGCTGAAACCTTATTGGCGATCCACGACTTACGAGAGCCCCTGACAAGCGAGTCAGGGTCGCGGCTCTGTGGCGACAGGAACGCGGCAACGCAGCGACACCCAAGTCGTTGGGAAATCGAACGCCACCCTCGCCCGTTAGAGGGAACCAACGCTGGCAAGCAGCTTGCTGGAGCAACTTCGCGGGAGGACGTATGGGACGAACCAACAAGCCACGACCGACACCGAGACCGCAGGGAGAGCAGCAGCTGAGCGACTCCGCGTGGGAGCAGATCGTCAAGGCCATTCGGGAATTGAACGGCCCGCGCACGGCGTAAGCGCCGAAAACGCGAAACGCCGCGCTCAGGTCGACGGTGACCTGACAGCGCGGCGTCGCGAAGCAAGACGTGGAGGGCCTGGTTAAGGCTCTTCGTCTTCCTCGACCTCTTCGTCTTCATCCTCGTCGTCGTCGGTCTCTTTTTCAGCAGGCTCGACGGCTTCGATGATCTTCGGCACCGCCGACAGGCGGCTGCGACGGCCTTCCGGCTTGGCGGTCGCCTCCCGCTGATCCGCGCCACACTTCGGGCAGATCGGGTCGGGCTTCTTCAGGTCGTAGAACTTCGCGCTGCACTTGAAGCACACGTGCTTGTTGCCGAGATCCTTGGCGGGCATGGGCCGCGCGACTTAGTTGCGGCGAGTTTCCAAGTCAACGAATCACAAGCTAGTGTCGGCGCGCCTTCAACCCCTCGCAACAAGGCCGGCAGTCCACTTGAACGTCACCTGTGACAAATGCGGAAAGCGGTACGTCATCTCCGACGACAAGGTCGTGGGGAAGAGCTCCGTAAAAATCCGCTGCAAGCAGTGTCAAAACCTCATCTCCGTGAACGTGGCCGCTGCCGCCGTCGCGGCCCCCGTGGCGCAGGGAGGTGGCGTGGTGCCCAGCCAACGCTCCCCGTGGGAAGACGAGTCGACGCGCGCCATGCCGCCGCTCGACACCACCGCGCAGTGGTTCGCGATGTTGGGAGGCAAACAGCAGGGCCCCTTCGACCTCAACGAGCTGCAGCGCCGCGTGACGTCGGGCGAAGTGACGCTGCGCACGTACCTCTGGAAGGCCGGCATGAGCGACTGGAAGCGCGCCAGCGACGTGCCCGACGTCAGCCCGGTGTTCGCCGGCGTGAGCGTGCCCACGCCAGCGCCGCAACCGCCTCCGCGCCCGCCTTCGAAGGCCGTCGCCGCCGTGCAGCGCGACGTCGCGTTGTCGAACGAAGTGCCCGCCCCCGGCCTCGCCACGCGGCCCACCGCGCAGAACGGCGCAGGCGCGGTGGTGCACCAACACCAGCCGCTCAACGATCTCTTCGGCGACGTCAGTGGTCTGCACGACCTGCCGAAGCGCTCCGAGCTCGAAAACCTTCCCGGCCCCGCAGCCGATGTCGCGGCGCCCGCGCTGGCCCCTGAAGCGCAGCCGCTCGACCCCTTCGCGGCGCTCTCGCAAGACGACGGCAAAGAAGCCCCCCCGCCCGGCGAAGCGACGCGCTTCTTCATCGCGCAGGCCGGCGTGAACAAGCGCAACCCGCCGTGGAAGATCGCGCTCTTCGTGCTCGCCTTCATCGGTGGGCCGATCGCGCTGGTCTACATTCTCAACACCTTCGAAATCGTCTCGCTGCCCACGGTCACGCGCACCGACGAGAACGGCCAGGAAGTGCAGGAGAGCTTCTTTTCAGCTGGCGGCGCTGCCGGCCTCAAAGACCTGCTGACCGGCGACGCGAAGAAGAAGAAAGAAGACGCCGACCGCCTGCGCCTCGAGCGCGAAGCGAAGGCGCGCGTCGTGGCCGTGAAGAGCCCCGGCTCGACGAAGGTCGAAGAGCCCGAGGTCGTCGTGCCCAAAGTGCAAGACCCCAGCCTCGCGGCCTTCTACGGCGAAGACGACCGCAAGACGGCCGTGCCCAAAGTGCGCAAGACGGGCGACGACACAGCCAGCGCGAACGCCGTCAACACCTCGGGCCTCTCGCCTGAAGCAGTGAGCAAGGTCGTCGCCGACAAGGCCAAAGCGTTCCAGACGTGCATCGACAACGCGCTCCGCCGCAACCCGAACATCGCGGTCGGCAACGTGACGGTGGTGCTCAACGTAGGCCCGTCAGGCGCGGTGAAGTCGGCCGGCGTCGAGCCGAAGAAGCACGAAATCACCGACTGGGGTCAGTGCATGATGAACACCGGCAAGCGCATCGTGTTTCCGGGCAGCGACGCGGAGACGCAGGTCGAGTTGCCGTTCAAGGTGGGCGTCTCCGTCTCGCCTTGATCTCCACGTCGTTCCCGTCGATTCTCCGCGCCCGCATGTACCTGGGTCGCGTCATCGGAACCGTCGTTGCCAGCCACCGAGTCACGGGCCTCGAAGGCGCGCGCTTTCTCGTCGTTCAACCCGTCGACCACGCTCACAAGCCTTCAGGGCACGTCGAAGTTGCCGTCGACCTCATGTCGGCCAGCCCCGGCTCGTTGGTGATGCTCGAAGGTTCGCGCGAAGCCGCGCTGGCGTGCACCCCGACCTTCGTGCCCGTCGACGCCGCCATCGTCGGCCTGGTTGACGAGGTCGACGCGTGAACCTCTGTCGCGTGCTCGGCACCGTGGTCGCAACCGAGAAGCTCCCCGTCTTTCAGGGCCGCAAGCTGCTGGTGGTGCAGCCGCTCGACGAACAGCAGCAGCCGCTGGGCAAGTCGTACCTCGCCATCGACAACACCTCGAGCGCCGGCAAAGGCGACGTGGTGCTGGTGATGAATGAAGGCGGCGGCGTGCGCATGATCCTCAAAGACCCCGACGCCCCCATTCGTGCGCTCATCGTCGGAGTCGTCGACCAGGTCGACGTGCCGAAGGCTCCGTAATGCCGTCTGCTCCGCTGCCGAAGCTCCGCGCCGAAGTCGTCGCGCTCTCTCGCCGCCTGCACGCAAACGGCTGGGTCGCCAACCACGACGGCAACATCTCGGTGCGTCTGCACGGCGACCGGTTGCTCATCACGCCGACCGCGTATTCGAAGGCCGACGTCGACGACGGCTCGCTGCTCATCGTCGACCTCAACGGCAAGGTGCTCGAGGGCCGAAAGAAGCCGTTCTCCGAGCTCGAGCTGCACCTCGCTGCCTACCGCGCGCGCCCTGAAGTCGAAGTGGTGCTGCACGCGCACCCGGTGACGGCGACGGCCTTCGGCCTCACGGGGCAGGAGCTGACGCCCATCTCCATGCCGGAAATCCTCGTCTCGTTGGGAGACCGCATTCCCACGGTGCCGCGCGCGATGCCGAAGACGCCGGAGCTGGTGAAGAGCGTCGAGGCGGCCGCCGCGCAGGTCGACGCCATGCTGCTCGCTGGCAACGGCGCGCTGACGCTGGGCGCCGACTTGAATCAGGCGTTGCTGCGCATGGAGCTCGTCGAGCACTACGCGAAGATTCTGTCGGCGGCGCGTCAGCTCGGCACGGTGCAGCCGCTGCCAGCCAGCGACGTCGCGAAGCTGTTGGAGGCCCGGAAGAAGGCCGGCCTCGGCCCGAAGACACAGCAGCCCTGAACGGGCGAAGACGTCGGAGGGTGCAATTCGTTTCCAGTGGCGAGGACCACCCCCGCACACGAATCCTGGAAATTCCTGGGAGTATCCGACCCCTTCGCCCGTCAGGGCGACTTGCTCTCGGTAACGACCGCAGGGAGCTCTTATTTCCCGGCGGGATTTCTTTGAGCGACGCCGGCGAGCACGAGGGGCGCTTTCTCTTCACCAGTGAAGCGGCGCAGCTCGACGTACTCGCGGTAGGCGGCCTGCACGACGAGCTCGTCACCGAGCTGCAGCGGTGTGTTGCCCGCCGGGTGCAGCACCTCGGGCGCGGCGCCGCGCTTCATCGACAACGTCAGTCCACCGAAGCGGTCTCTGACGGCCGAGAGGTTGAGCGGCTGCAGCGCCGGGCCCACCGTGAAGCGGCTGACCACCATCAGGTGCTCGCCCACGTGAAAGCTGTGGAGAATTCGCGGGTCGAGCGCCGCCAACGCCAACGCCGGCGCCGCGAGCGCCGAGGTCGAGTGCGCCTCTGCGTGAAAGTTGTCGCGCACGCGCTCCACGAGGTCGTCGTCGAACAGGCGCATGACCACGCGCACGTCGGGGTTCAACTTGCGCGCGTCGAGCGCCACGTTGAGGTTCGAGAGGTCGTCATCAGTCGCGCACACGATGGCCGAGGCCTTCATGACGTTGACGCGCTGCAGGCTCCCCGGTGAACGAATGTCGTCGACCAGCACGGCCACGCCTTGATCTCGCAGCACGGCCGCGAAGGGCGCGTCGGGCCGCTTCTCGACCACCACCACTTCACGACCGAGGCTGCGCAGCTCGAGCGTCACGCGAAACCCGACGCGACCCGCACCACACACCACCACGTGGTCTCTCAGACTTTCGGCGAGCACTTCAATCCACTCCCGGTCTGCGCGTTTACGCGCGTTGAAGAGGTACGAGAACCGCACCACGCCGTCGACGACCGTCGCGAGGCCCAGGGGCGGAATCAGAATGTTGAGCGCCTCGAGGACCCAGTCTTCGACGTAGTCGAGCGAGGGCTGCCCGAAGAGCAGGAAATACACGTGGTGCAGCGAGCGACCGAACGACGGGCCGTCCGGGTACCGGCCCATGTAGATGAGCGGCAGCACGCCGAACCACACCACCATCAACGCGAGCGTCAGGCGAAAGCGCCACAACACCGCCCACGCATAACGCGCCGCGCGCAGCAGGCGTTGCGAGACGGGCGGCTTGACCACCGGCGCACGAATCATTCGACGGGAGGCGTGCCTTGAGCCCCGGCCTGACGCGCGCGGCGTTTCTCGACGAGCCACACCAGCACCACGCCCAGCTCGTAACAAAGCAGCATGGGCCCGGCCATGAGCGCCAGGTTCACCGCGTCACCCGTGGGCGTGATGATGGCCGCGACGATGAGGCACACCACGAACGCGTGCCGCTGGTACTTGAAGAGGAACGCCGACGACACCAGGCCCACGAGGCCCAGCACCATCATCACCAGCGGCAACTCGAAGATGACGCCGAAGGCGAGCTCCAACACCAACACCAGCGTCAGCTGCTCGTTCATCGAGAGCATGGGCCTGGTCCAGTTGATGCTCTCGGTGCGCGCCTGCGCGACCCCCAACAGCCGCTCGAGCTCCCACACTGCGGCGATTTCACCGGCGCGCTCGGGCGCCACGCCGCCGAGCAGCTGCGCGGCTTCATCGAGCGCGGTGTTCGCCAGCGAGAACTCACGAAGGCCCCAGGCCTTCACCGCCTCGCCGCGCTTGTCGTTGGCCGACAACAACACCGGGCTGGCCTTCGGGCCCTGCGCCGCCGACAGCGCGTCGATGACGCGACCCAGCCCCTGCATGCGCGCCTGCACGTCGACGTCGGCCTTGGGCACCAGCGTCAACGTGAGGCCGAACATGCCTTCTGTGGTCTGACCTTCGCCCGGCGCCTTCAAGTCACCTGAAGCGAGCCGCGCCCATGCTGCGGCACGCTCGAAGTCGCCCAGGCGCAGCGCGCGCACGGCGTCTTCTTCATGCAGCTTCGCGACCGAGAGCCGTCGGTTCAGCGCGGTCGATTCCTCTTTCTGCAGGAGGAACGTGAACATCTGCGGCAGCAGGGCGAAGTAGCAGAACAGCGCCCCGGCCACGAACGCGAGCGTGCCGAAGACGATGAAGGGCCCGGCGAGCTTGCGTTCGTTCTCGTAGAGGCCGGGCGAAACGAAGCCCCAGATCTGCCACAGCAGCACCGGCGTCGAGAGGAAGACCCCGGCGTACAGGCCGATCTTCATCAACACGTTTATTTCTTCGATGGCCGACGTGTAGACCAGCGACGCCGCGTCAGGCGGCAGCGAGAGCAACACGGGGCGCATCAACACCCCGTAGATTTCGCGCGCGAAGACGAGCGACGCCGCGCCCAGCACCAACACGGCGATGGTGAAGCGCATCAACCGCGTGCGCAGCTCGCCCAGGTGCTCCATCAGGCTCATGCGAAACGCGTCGGGCGTAGAATCGGCTTCTTCGGCGGCCATCGCTCGCTCTTACGTCGTGCTCTTGTCAGGCGGAGAGCCCGCGGGCGGTGGTTCTGCCTGCGGTTGGCCCTGGGTGAGCTGTGAGGGCACGGTCTCAGTTGCGGGAGGCAGCAGGTCCAACGGCTCGGCGCCGCTGTGCACCGAGTCTTGCGCCGGCCGCACCAACACCGGCACCTCGGGCGGCCCCTCGTGGTCCATCTTGTAGAATTCGCGCTCGACGACGCCGCGAACTTCATCGGTCTGCCGGCGGAACTCGCGCATGAACTTGCCGATGCCGCGCGCAAGTTCAGGCAAGCGCTTCGGGCCCAGCACCAGCAGGGCCACTACCGCAATGAGCGCAAGCTCGCCGGAGCCGATGTTGAACATCTGTTGACGGCTTGTAGCCGAAGCGTGGCTCAGCGGCGAACGGGGAACGCGGTGCCCTTGCCGCAGTAGACGAAGACGCCGTCGGGCGCCTTGCCTGCGCGACGCAAGCCCGAGAACGCGAGGAAGCTGCCCACTTTGGCGGGGCCGAGGTTCGGGTCTTCGACGCGCAGCACCACCGGCAGGCCGCTCGACTGGCCGTCGAACGGAGAGATGAGCTCGGCGGTGATGAAGTGCTTGCCCGCCGCGCAGCCGTTGTTGGCGATGCCGTAGTACGGGAACTTCTCGGCGACGGAGACGACCTTCACGCGCGCGTCTTCGACGAGCCCTGCCGCCACGAAGCGCGGGTCTTTCTTCGCTTCATCGGCGCTGCTCGCGGGCACGAGGCCCTTGCCCGCCGTCGCGGTGGTGGTCGCAGCCGGAGCCTCGCCGCCCTTGATGACGCGGCGCTGGTTCTCTTTGTCTTCTTTCTCTTTCTTCGCGGCCTCGGCGGCGAGGCGCTTCGCGTCTTCAGCGGCGCGCTTCTCTTCTTCTTTGCGCTTCTTCTCTTCATCGGCGAGGCGGCGCTTCTCAGCGAACGCGGCGTCTTTCTTCGCGCGCTCGTCGTCGGCCTTGCGCTGGCGCTCTTCGTCGGCGGCGCGCTTCTTCTCGGCGGCCTCTTCGACCTTGCGCTTGCGCTCCTCTTCCGCCTCGCGCTTCTTCTCGGCCAGCTCTTCGGCCTTGCGGGCCTTCTCTTCGTCGGCGGCGCGCTTCTTCTCGGCGGCTTCGTCGGCCTTGCGCTGCTTCTCGTCGTCGGCCGCGCGCTTCTTGTCGGCGAGCTCGGCGTCTCTCTTCTCTTTCTCTTCTTCCTGCTTCTTCTTTCGCTCTTCGGCAGAGGCGCGCGCGTCTTCAGCCTTCTTCGCCTTCTCTTCGTCGGCGAGGCGCTTCTTCTCTTCGAGGTCGGCCTTCCTCTTCTCGAGCTCTTCCTTCTGCGCGGCGAGCTTCGCGTCACGCTCTTCGGCGAGCTTCTTCTGACGCTCGAGCTCGTCGTCTTTCTTCTTCTCGTCGGCGAGGCGCTTCTCTTCGGCCTTCTTTTCCTTCTCTTCCTGGGCGAGGCGCTTGCGCTCTTCGATGTCGTACTTCTTCTTTTCTTCGGCGAGCTTCTTCTCGTCTTCCTTCCGCTTCTTGTCTTCTTCGGCGAGGCGCTTGGCCTCGGCTTCTTGCGCCTTCTTCTTGTCCTCGAGGTCTTGCGCGTCTTTCGCCTTACGGGCCTCTTCACGGGCCTTCTCTTTGGCCTCGGTGTCGGCCCTGAGCTTCTCTGCGGCCTCCATCGCGGCCTTGGCGCGGGCTTCGGCCTCGAGCGCGCGGGCTTCGGCCTCGGCGCGCTTCTTTTCTTCTTCTTCGCGCTTCTTGCGCTCTTCGGCCGCCTTCAGCGCCTGCGAACGGTCATCGGGCGTGATGGCCTTGCGGCGACCGCCGGTGCCGTCGTCGAGCGACGAGCCCTTGGGAGCGGCGATCTCGATGTCTTCCTGCGCAAGAGCGACGGGAGCGGCGAGAACTGCGGCGAGCGACAGCGACAGAAGGCGAGTCTTCATGGGGTGCGGGCCTGTAGCCTACGTAAGCGAGGGGGATCAACGCTGAGTCGAACGCAGCGCAAATCACGCCATTCAACGGCCTGACAGAAGCGGTTGGTCAGCGCGGAGCGTTGCGGCGAGAAAATCGAGCAGCACGCGCACCCGGGGCGCCTCTTTCAAGTCACGGTGAACCGTCAACCAGACGGGTTCGCTCGGCGGCGCGGGCATGGGCAGGTGCTGCAGCGCCGCCTCGGCGTCGCCCAGGTAGCGCGGCAACACGGCGATGCCGGCGCCCGCTTTGGCGGCGTTGAGCAGCGCGATGCTGAGGTCGCTGACGAAGACCGGCGTGGTGTTCGGCGCGAGCTTCCTGAGCCACGTGCTCTCGACAGCGCGCTGGTCAGGAGACGTCGACAACAAGCGATGCGAGCGCAGCTCGACGCCGGTGACGGCACGCGACCGCAGATACGTGTGTGACGCGTACAGGCCGTACACCACGTCGGCCACGCGGCGCACCACGAGGTCTTGCGGCTTCGAGCGAAAAAACCGCACCGCCAGCTCGGCCTGACGACGACCGAGGTCGAGCACTTCCCCGCCCGGCACCAGCTCGAGCCGAAGCCGTGGGTGACGACGGCCGAACTCCGCGAGGCGCGGCGCGAGGTACGTAACGCCGAAGGTCTCCGGCGAGGTGACGCGCACCGGGCCGTCGAGCTCTCCGTCACTCGAGGTCGCGACGCGCTCGAAGGCGTGCACCGCGTCTTCCACACCGCGCAACGAAGTCAGCAGCCGCTCACCGTCGGGCGTGAGCGTGAGGCCCGAGGTCGTGCGCGTGAACAGCCGCACCGAGAGCGTTTTCTCTGCGGCCTCGACGCGGCGGGCGACGGTGGTGTGGTCGACCCCGAGGGCCTTCGCCGCGCGCGCGAAGGAGCCCAGCCTCGCGGCCGTCAGCACGTGTCGGAGGTGGTCCCAGTCCATCGCGGCGCCGGTCAGCGCGTGACTGCGCCGTCGAGCACCACCGGGTTGACGCCCATGCCGACGTTGCGGTCGACCGCGACGGTGCCCTCGAGCGTCACCTGCGCGCCTTTTTCGAGCGCGACGGTGCTCAAGCACAACAAGTCGTCATCTTTCTGCGCCGCGCTGCCGGAGCCGTCTTTCAAGTGCACGTAGTGAATGCCCTGCACGCTGTTCACCCGGTCGACGGTGCCCTTCACGCGCACGCGCTGGCCGTTCAAGTCGGTGCGCCCCGCGAAGACGTCTTCGATGCGCAAGGTGACTGCCGGCGCCTGCACCGCGGCCAACGCGGCGGCGACCCCCTGTGACGGCACCTCGGGCGCGTCACCGTCGAGCGTGCCGAAGGCGATGCGCGCGAACGTGCGCCCCAGCGACGAGCTGGTGAAGTCCGTCATCTCGGTCTGCACCAACACGGTCACCTGCGCGCCGACGGCGAGCGACGGCTGCGACGCCACGGCCGCCCACGCACCCGACTCGAGGCGCAGGTACGTGTACTGCGGCACCTGGAACACCTCGGCCACACGGCCGCTCAACGTACCCGCCATGGGCGCTTCAGCTTGCGGTGCGACGGGCATCGCGACGGGCGGCGGCGCGTCGGGCTTCGCGGCGATGACGGTGAAGCGGCCGACCAACACCCCGACCGCGAACGTGATGACTCCGGTGAACACGAGCTTCTGCATGGCGTGTCTCTCTCAGAAGTCGACGGTGCCGTCGACATGTCGCTCGGGCTGCACGAACGTGCGCTGCGCGGTGACGTTGTGATGGCAGGTCTCGCAGGCGCTGACCGCCGGGTGTGGAGGCGGAGGCGGCG
This sequence comes from Archangium sp., assembly GCA_035910535.1. GTDB lineage: Bacteria > Myxococcota > Myxococcia > Myxococcales > Myxococcaceae > Archangium_A. The sequence goes on from JAMHXF010000039.1 coordinate 41,008, forward strand.
CGCCGTGACACGACGTACACGTGCGCTGCGAGCCGTCGACGCGCGTCCACTCGGGAATCGTCGAGGTGCCGCCGCCCGGCGCGCCGGTGAAGTGCGCGATGTCGTGGCACGCTGAGTTTGCACACGTGCCTCCGGTGAAGACGGGGGTCGCGCCATTCGTGAGCGCGACGCCGGTGAAGCGCACCTCGGTGACGCCGTTGAGGTGACCGGGCGCCACGACGCCGCTCGGCACGGCGTGGCACTCCTGACACCCGACGACGCGCGCGAAGCCGCGGCCCACCAGGTGCGCCTGATGCGCGCCGACGCCGGGCTGCGTGGTGTCGGTGTTGCCCAGCAGGTCTCTGGGAGGCGCCGCGTTCACGCTGCTGCCGTGACACCCGTCGCACGTCGTCGGCATGGTGACGTTCACGCGGCCGTCGACGTGCGTGCCCCGGTTGTTCGCCGCGATGGCCGGGTGACAGAGCGCGCATTGCGTCGCTGCGGGGTGTGGGGCAGGCGGCGGCGCGGCGTGACAGCCGGCACAGTCGAGCTGCGCGCCTGAAGTCCACGAAGGAGACGCACCGAAGTGACACGACGACGCGCACGTGGCGCTCGCCACGTCGAAGTCGCGCACCTGCACGACCCCATCGGGGTGCTGCGGCGCGGCGGGCGTCGCGGGTACGACGTGACACGCCGCGCACGCCACCGGCCGCGTCGTCGGGCCGCCCAGGAGATGCCGCGCGTGCGCGCCCACGCCGCGCTGCGAAGGCGCCGTGCCGCCATCGAGCGCGCGCGGCGGAGCACCCGACGCATCGCCGCCGTGGCACGCGTCGCAGCGCGCGGCCGAGAGCTGCACCACGCCGTCGACGTGGCGCGTGGCGTCTTTGATGGAGCCGTCGGCCGTCACCACGTCACCGTGACAACCGACACACGCGCCGGCCTGCGGGTGCGGCAACGCAGGCGGCACGCCGTGACACGTGCCGCACGTCGCGTCGACCGGGCGCGCGCGGGTCCACACGCCGGAGACAGCGCCGTGACACCCGGAGTTCGTGCACGTTCGCGTCGCGAGGCTCCACTGGCCGCCGCGCGCGAGCACCACCTGCGTCACGCCATCGTTGTGGCCAGCAGCGCCCGTGGTCGCAGGCACGACGTGACACGCGGTGCAGTTGATGGGCGCCGCCGTCGCAGAGCCGTTGACGTGGCGCGCGTGCGCACCGACGCCGGGAAATTCGGCGCCGGTGTTGCCGAAGATGTCGTTGGGCGGCGCTGCACGTTGAAGCGCGGTGCCTTCGCGTGACGCGTCTCCGTGGCAGCGCGTGCAGGCCTGGTCTTCGCGGCCTTGCGGCTCCCGCGGCACGAAGCAACCAGTGAAGAGCAACCCCACCACGAGCGCGCGCCTCACAACCCACCGCCATGGCAAGCCGCGCAGCCCGGCGAAGTGACGGGCTCCGTGCTGCGCCAACCCAGCGGGTGCGGCGTGCCGCCAATGCCACCCACGCGGTGACACTTCACGCAGTTCGTCTGCGGGCCCTGGTCATGGCACGACGCGCAGCTCGCGATGTCGCGCCGCGCGTCACGCGCGTGGAGGTTGTTGAAAGCCCCCAGGCCGCTCGCCCACCCGGGGGGATGCGGGCTCGCCGCGCCGCGCACCGACGCGCTCACGCCGCGCGAGGCATGGCACGCATCACACTCGGTGCGCGCGTGGCAGCTGAAGCACGTGCCCGGCTGCGACGCGGCCTCGAGCGAATGCCGCGACAAGAAGTCAAAGCGGTGCACGAATTCCTTCTCGATGGCCTCGGGGTTCCGCGTCTGCGGGCCCAGCGGCTTGCTCGAGTCGTGACATGAATCGCAGCTCGTCTGCGCGTGACACTGTGCGCAGAGCGCTCCCTGCGCGCGCGCCTCACCGCCGTGCCGCTTCAGCCACGCCGCGTCGTGCGAGAGGAACGAGACCGGCTTGAGCCCGCGCAGGTCGCCCGGGCGATGACAGCCGGTGCACGTGCCCTGCTCGAACTGCGCTTGATGTTGGTGACACCCGGTGCACGTCGCCATCGGCGGAAACAACGGTGCGCCGCCTTCGAGGCCCACCGCACCGGCGTGACACTTCACACACTGCCCCGCGATGGCGGGCAGCTCGAGGTGCAGCGGGTGCGAGAAGACGATGCGCTTGCCCGCTGGTAGCTCTGCGATGGCCGGCCGCACCGCCGTGCGCCACCGCTGCACGCCATCTTGATGACACGACGCGCACTGCCCCGCGTTCGGAATGGCGAACGTGCCGTGCGCCTCGGTGTGGCAATTCGTACACGAGATGCACTTCGGCTGGCCTTCGCCACCACACGCGTGCTCGGCGAGGTGCGCGCGGTGCGGGAAGCGCGTGAGCAGCGTGCGCGTACACGCCGCGCCGACGCCGACGACCAGCCCTGCGAGCAGCGCGCTGCGAATGAACGGGCTCACGTGCCGCTCCCTGCGCTGACGGGGTCGAGCTCCATCACCAACCGCGCGAGCGCCTGTGCTTCGAAGGCCGCGTACGGCGTGGTCATCACCGTGCCCGACACCAGGCCGCGCACCCACTGCGAGAAGCGCCACTCGACGCTGGTGATGCCGGTCGCAGACGCGCGCTGCCCACGCACCTCGGTGTCATAGAAATACAGCGCCGCGTCGGCCGACGCGCTGAGCGCTTCGGTCGCCTTCCACCGCGCGGCCACGCGCACCTGCGTGAAGCCCGACGGAGGCACCCACGCGCGAGACACCTCGGCGAGCACCAGCCAGCGGCGGTCCAACCCGGGCGTCCACTGGGCGCGCGCGGTGCCGCGACCACCGAGCCGATCTCCTTCGAAGAGCTGACTGGCGCCCCGCAGCGTCACCGACAACGAGCCCGGCAACTGCACGCGCGTCTCAGCGCCGAGCTCGTGCCACGCCGCGCCACCGAAGGCCGCGAGCACCGACGACTTCGGCAACAACAGCGCCGGCTGGGCGAACGCATAGTCGATGGAAATCGGGAGCGCCTGGAGGGCCGTCACGTCGGCGAACACGCGCGCTTCGGGAATGGCGAGCGCCGCGGCGTCGAACGAGACGCGGCCTCCGAGCTGCAACCACGACGCGGGCCGCACCAGCGCGTCGGCGCTCAACACGCGAAACGCGAGCCCGAGCTCGTCATGCTGCTCGTGAAACGCGAGCGACGCGCGGCCCCACTTCGCGAAGCTCACGCCAGCCCGCACACCGGCCGTCAACTGGCCCGCACGGTTCTGCGCCTCGAGGTACAGCGGGTCTTTGAGCGCGTCACCGACGAAGCCCAACAGCATCGCGCCGCGCGGCTGGTTCCACCGGGGCAGCGCGACCCAGCCGCCGTACACGTCGAGCTCGAAGACACCGTACGTCGTACCGAGCGAGACGCCGTCGAAGCGCAGGTATCGGCTCGAGCCCGGCAACGTCACCTGACGGCCCAGCTTCACGCGAAAGTGTTCCTGCCGGTATTGCACCCACGCGGCGGTGACGTCGCCGTCGCCCAGCAGACCATCGCGCGCGCCGACGCGACCCCACGCAGACAGCTCGCCCGACACGCTGTTCTTCGCGCCGGGCAAATCAATACCTCCGAAGCGCATGAAGCCGGTCGTCGTGAACGGGTACGCGGGCTCGATGCGCGTCACCGCGCCGGGCAGGCCGGGCACGAGCCCTTGCGAGAACAGCTGCGCGACAGTCGAGACGTGCGCATCAGCCCAGAGCCCCTGCGCGCGAACCGGTGCCGCAGCGAGCACGCAGAGCGCGAAGCCAGCACTGACGATTCGACGACACACCCCGCTTGCCTCCCTCGACTTCACGCGCTGTTTCGAAGCACTGATTTCGCGCTCAAAGACAAACTCATCAACCGCAAAATATGCGCTTGTGCAGAACTGCTCTTCCGCCGGAAAAGCGTTGTGAGGAGAAAGCCCATGCGCGGTCGTGTCGGAGCTTCGTTGGTAGTCGCGGCGCTGTGGTTGAGCTGTGCAGGAGAGCCCGGGCCGCAAGGGCCGCAGGGACCTCCGGGAGAGGCCGGTGAGGTCGGCACACCAGGCGCTCCCGGTACGCCGGGCACCCCGGGCACGCCTGGAACTCCGGGTGAAACAGGAGACGCCGGGCCTGCAGGGCCGCAAGGTGACGCAGGCGCGCCGGGGCGCGATTTCCGCCTGGTGGGCGCGGGCCTCGTCATCACGGTGCTCGACGCAGGCATCACCAACGACGTGGCGAGCGTCGACGTGAAGCTGGCCGACAGCAGTGGGCGCGGGCTCGACCGCACCGGCACGTACACCGAAGGCGCGGTGTCGCTCTCGTTTCTCCTCGCGTGGCTTGGAGAGCGCAGCGACGGCCTGCCGCTCGAGTACACGAGCTACACGAAGCGCAACGTCGCCTTCGACGGCGGCATGTTTCCGCAGAACGCGGCAGACACCAACGGCACGTGGCTCGAGCTCGAGCCGGTGGGCAGCGGCATGTACCGCTACACGTTCGGCACCCCGGCGGTCACGGGCGCCAACGCGTCACGTACGCACACCGTCGGCATCTACGCGACGCGCACGTTCCAGGGCGCGCGCGACGTCGCCAACCCGCTCTTCGACTTCCGCCCTGACGGCCAGCCCGTCACCGTCAAGCGCGACGTCGCCACCACGCAGGGCTGCAACACCTGTCACACGCGGCTCGAAGCGCACGGCGGCGCGCGGCGTGAAGTGGGCCTCTGCGTGATGTGCCACACCACGACCAACAACATCGACCCCGAGACGGGCAACTCCATCGACTTCAAGGACATGGTGCACAAGATCCACCGTGGCTCGAGCCTGCCCTCGGTGCAGGCCGGCACGCCGTACCGCATCATCGGCTTCGGCGGCGCGGTGCATGACTTCAGCGACGTCGTCTTCCCCGGGAAGCTCGCCAACTGTGAAGCGTGTCACACCGGTGCGGGCGCGCAGGGAGATCGCTGGAAGACGAACCCCACCATCGCCGCGTGCACCACGTGTCACGACCGCATCTCCTTCGACGCCGCGCCGCCCAGCGGCTTCGTGCAGCACACCGCCGGCCCGCGCACCGACGCGCAGTGCATCGTCTGTCACGCCGACAACTCGCTCTACCCCGTGGCCGACGTGCACGTGACGCCGCGCCGCGCCGCCAACGCGCTCAAGCTCCAGAGCGTCATCACGCAGGCCGCGCCGACGGCTCCGGGCGCCGTGCCGCGCGTCACGTTCACCTCGTTCATCAACGGGCAGCCGCGCGACGTCATCACCAACCGCGTCTCGCGCCTGCGCTTCGTCTTCGCCGGGCCGAACAAGGACATTGGCCGCTACTACAGCGAGACCGCCGAGACCGCGCCCGACTGCGCCACCGTCACCGACGGCGGCACGTGCCTCGAGCAGGTCGACGCGGGCGTCTTCGCCTACCGCGCGCGCACGGCGTTGCTGTCGACCGACACCGGCAGCTTCTCGGTGGGCATCGAGTTCTGTCAGAACAGCGACGCGGGCGCGCGTTACTGCGCCGTCAACCCGGTCGCGCCGTTCGCCGTCACCGACCCCGCCCCCGTCGCGCGCCGCACGTCGGTCACGCTGGCGAAGTGCGACGGCTGCCATCAGGGCCTCAACTTTCACGGGAACTCGGCCACCAACATGGGCTTCCGCACCAACCCTGAAATGTGCGTGCTGTGCCACAACCCGAACTTCACGCGCGGCGTGACGGTGCCGGCCAGCGGACTTCCGGTGACCGCGGTCGCCGGCAACTTGAAAGACCTGCTGCACACCGCCCACGCGAACGTGCGTTACCCGTCGCCGCTCAACGCGTGCTCGCAGTGCCACACCGCGACGGGCGCCTCGATTCCGCTCACGCCTGACGCGCTGGCCTCGCGCAGCGAGACGCGCAGGTGCGCCACGCCTCCGGCCGACGGCGGCGCCACCTGTGACGCGGCGGCGGTGGTCGCCACGGCCGACTTCGTGCCTCCGGTGAGCGCGGCGTGCACCACCTGCCACACGTCGCTCGCGGCGCAGGCCCACGCAGCGGTCAACACCGTCAGCGTCACCGGCCTCGAGTCGTGCGCGGTGTGCCACGCGAGCGGCAAGTCGGTCAGCATCGACGTCGCGCACGCGCTGGGGCCGTGATGGAGCTGGGCAGCGTCGCCACGCCCATCGGTGCGCTCGCCGTCGGTACGTCGCTCGTCGCGGCGGCGATTCTGCTGCACTACCTCGTGCGTCGGCCGCAGCTGACGGCCGGCACGCGGCTGCAACTGTTGCTGGGGCTCGCCGTCTTCCCCTTCATCGCGGCGGTGGCGACGACGGCCTCAGGCATGGAGCGCACCACGGAGCGGAGCTTCTGCGGCTCGTGTCACGTGATGGAGGCGCACCTCGCCGACGTGAATGACGTCAACAGCCTGGGCCTCGCCGCGCGGCACAGCCGCAACAAGTTGATGGGCGCGCACCCCTGTTACACGTGCCACGCCAACTACGGAATGATGGGCTACCCGCTCACCAAGCTGAAGGGCATGTCGCACGTCTACAACTACTACGTGGTCGGCTACCGCAAGTGGGAGCTCCCGAAGTTCCTCGACGAAGTGCGCATCGCCGAGCCGTTCCCCAACATGAACTGCCAGCAGTGCCACTCGGGGAAAATCGCCAGCTTCTCGAACGTGCGCGAGCACCTCGCGGCCTCTGACGCCATCGAAGCGGGCACCATTTCGTGTGCGTCGGCCGGTTGTCACGGCGTGGCGCACCCGTTCAGCAAGCGCCCCGAGGAGCTCTGAGCATGAAGCGACTCCTCAACCTGCTGGCGAAGTGGCCCATCGACCGAATGCTGCGCGTGGCGTGTGTGCTGGGGTTGTTGGCGCTGGCCACCATGGTGTGGGGCGTGGTGTCGGGCGCGCCGTTGCCGGTGGTGGCGTCGATGTCGGTGGCGCAGGGCCTCGGCGTGCTGGCGTGCCTGTTGTTCGGCCTGTCCATCGCGGCTGACGTCGCGCGCGGGAAGCGTCAGGCGCCGTGATCGACCGCGCGTGGCCCGTGCTCTTGCTGGCGTGCGCGTCGGCGTGCGGGCTGATGCCGGAGACCCCCGATGCGGGCCCGGTGCCGGTGCCCGGGAGCTACCGCCTCGCGCGCTTCACGCCCGGTCACGAGGTGCACCTCGCGCTCAAGGGTGAGCAACAGCTGCATTGCTCGACGTGTCACGAGCTGCGCGACGCGGGCTTCACCTCGCCGGGGCCCGAGCTGTGCGTGACGTGCCACCAGCCAGAATCGTCGCAGCATCACCCCTTCGATGGCGGCGTGGGCATGACGTGCTTCACGTGCCACCCGTTCACCTCGCAGACCGTCGGCCAGCGCTTCGAGAAGTGGCGCTGCCTCGACTGTCACCGTGAGCCGCAGGGAAAAACCCCACCCATCGAGGTGCACGCGGGGCAGTGTGCGAGCTGCCATCGCCCGCATGAGGTGCCCTTCACGCAGGCCGCTGATTGCCGCGAGTGCCACGACGTCACCGTGAAGCACGGCTTCAAGGCGTCGACGATGGCCGACACGTGCATGGCGTGTCACCCGCATCACTCGAAGGCGCCCGTCGCGAGCCAGCGCTGCAAGACGTGCCACGAGGCGTCGACCATGCCCGCGGCGTCACGCGTGCAACCCGGCGCGCTGTTCGAAGATGGTCACGTTGGCTGCGGCAGCTGTCACACCGCGCACACCTTCACGAAGACAGCGGTGAAGGCGTGCACGTCGTGTCACACCAGCAAGCCGGTGCTGTCGGCAGAGACACACACGTGCACCGGCTGTCACCAACCACACCAACCGCGCGCGGCGCCGGTGGCGTGCACGAGCTGTCACACGAAGACGCTGGTGCAGCACCCGAAGAGCGCCGATGGAAAGACGTGCGCCGGTTGTCACCCGCCCCACGCGCAGGAAATGACGACCGCGCGCGCGGTGGCGTGCACCACGTGTCACCAGGGCAAGCCCTTCGAGGCGCCCGTGGTGCACGCGAAGGGGCTGGCGTGCGCGTCGTGTCATGCACCGCACGGCGGCAAGCCGAAGCCCACGCTCTGCAAGAACTGCCATGAGCAACAGCTCGCGAAGACGGCGCAGAACAAGGGCCACCAGGTGTGCGGCAACTGCCACGCGGGCCTGCCGCACGAGCCGTCAACGCCGCCGAAGCCGTGCCTCACCTGCCACGAAGGCAAGACGCCGCCGCAGAAGGGCCACGCCGAGTGCAAGTCGTGTCACGAGAACCACTCCGCGCGCGTGCTGAAGACATGCACGCAGTGTCACGACCAGGCGCTCCCGGGGCTGCATCAGGTGAAGCAGCACGCCGCGAAGTGCACCAGCTGTCACGGCCCGCACACGCCCCAGCCGGGCTTCGGGCCGCAGAGCTGTCGCTCGTGTCACGTGAACCTGCCGAAGGAGAGTCACCCGACTCCGCCGCAGCAGTGCGTGAGCTGTCACCTCTTCAAGAAGCCGTGAGCGCGCGGCGGCGCACGCCACGTTCGACGAAGTAGATCATCACCGGCACGACGGCGCTCAGGCCGATGCTCACCATGGCCACCAGCGGCATGCCTTCGAGGTGCCGCGCTTCGCCTTCACCGACCGTCGACAACAGCTGCGCCGAGCCCATGGCCGCGAGCGCCGAAGCGCCGTGCTGCACCGCCGACTGCATCGACGTGAAGCGCGCGCGGACCTCTGGCGCAGGCACCTTGGTCGTCAGCGTGTTGTACGAGACGTTGCGCAGGCCGTTGGCGATCATGAACGCCACGAAGACGGCGATGACCAGGCCCGCCGCGACGTGCGCGTGCGGCAGGTAGAAGAAGAAGTAGACGACGAGCATCGACGCGCCGGCGCCGAACGCGCCCACGCGGGAGCTGCCGAACCGGTCGACCGCGCGGCCACCCAGCTGGGTCGCCAGCAAGCTCGCGACGCCGCCGACGCCGTAGGCCCACTTGAGCGCGCTCCGGGGGAACCCGAGGTTGAGCTGCAGGTACGCGGCGATGTTCGGAATGAGCACGAAGCCGGCGATCATCACGATGGCCGTCATCGCGTAGCTGAGCTGCACGAGCGGGTCGTCGACGAGCTGACGCAGCGTCACCTTCGGGCCCTTGCGCTCGAGGTGGCTCGTCATCGGCGGCAGCAGGAAAATCGCCAACCCACAGACGACGAGCCCCGCCGCAGCGACGCCCAGAAACGGCGCGCGCCACGAGAACGCCTCCGCGAGCCACAGGCCAATCGGCACGCCGATGACCGAGGCGATGGAGAACGCGCCCATCACCGTGCCCATGGCGCGCCCGCGCAGCGAGGGAGGAATCGAGTCGGCGATGATGGAGAAAGAGAGCGACGTGGCCGGGCCACCAAACGCGCCGGCCAACACGCGCGCAAACAACAACGTCGGCAGGTCGACCGCGAAGCCGCCCGCCGCCGTACCGAGCACCAGGCCCAGCATCGCCACCGCGAGCGCCTTGCGGCGATCGAACCGGTCGAGAAACAACGAGCCGATGAGCCCCGAAACACAACCCGCCGCCGTGTACGCGCCACCGACGTAGCCCAGGTGCGACTCGTCGATGCCGAGCGCCTTCGCGAAGTCGGGCCCGAGCGGCATCACCATCACGAAGTCGAGGATGTTGATGAACTGCACCGCGGCGATGAGCAGGACGATGCTCCACTGGTGACGCGACAACTGCGGCGCTGGAGCTCCGTCGGGCATGGCTGGCGAGGCACTAAGAGAAAACGTCGGCAGATGCATCAGGCGTTAGAACCGGTACCTCCCCGTGAATCCGCGCGTTCGACGAGTGCTGTACGTGGTGACCATGGGCGCGGTGGGCTGGCGCCTCTCCGCGCTGGCCCAGGAGCTCGGCTGGGAGCTCGTGCTGCGCTCGACGGTGCAGGTCACGGCGCTGGCCATCGGCGCGTGGCTGCTTCACGTGGTGCTGCACGAGCTGGCGCACCTCGCGGCGTCGCGTTGGCAGAAGTTCGAGCTGCGAGGACTGCAGTTCGGCCCGCTGGTGCTCGACTTCACCGGCCCGCGCGTGAAGGTGCGTTGGCGGCTCGAGCTCGGCGGTGGGGTGAACGCGCTGCCGTGCGGTGTCGAGCGGCTCGGGCCTCGCTTGAGAATCGTCGCGCTCGCGGGGCCGGTGATGACGGCGCTCATCACGCTTGCGACGTTTCTCGTTTGGCGCGCGCAGGACACGTCGCTCGCGTCGCCGCTCGGCATCTTTCTGGTGATGGGCGGCTTCACGTTGGTGACCGCGCTGTTGCCCGGCGCGCTGCTGCCTTCACCGCCCCCGAGCGGCACCGACCTCGAGCAGGTGCTGCAACCGCGAGACGTCATCGCGCACTGGACCAACGCCGCCGCGCTGCAGGCCGTCTCGAAGGGCGCGCGAATCTCCGACGTGCTCGACTGGCGCGCCTCGCAAGCGCTGCTACCCGACGGAGGTGAAGTCGAGGCCTTCGAGCTCGGGTGGAGCCTCTCGTGTCTCGATGCGGGCGAAGTGCAGCGAGGTCAGGCGCGCCTGAAGTTGATGGTCTCGCGGCTCGAAGAGGGTGACGCCGACTGGTTGCTCACCGACACCTTCAACCAGCTCGGCTGCCTGGCCACATTCGAGGGCGACGTGGTGTACGCGACCGCGTGTCTCGAGCAGGTGAAGCAGACGCAGTCGACCGACTGGTACTGCGAGCTGCTCGTGGCCTGCATCGAACGCGCGCGCGGTGGTGACTGGGAGACGCCGTTGGCGCGCTGGCACCGCGGCGTCGACGCGCACCCCGGCAAAGCGTTCGCGCTGGCCGGCAACGAGTGGGTGCTGCGGCGCCTCGCTTAAACGCGGAAGCGACGCACCTCGCCACGCAGCACGTCGGCCTGGTTGCGCAGCGTCTCGATGGCCTCTTCGAGCTGCTTGACCGAGCGGTTCTGCGTGTCGGCGACGGAACGAATGGTCTCGATGGCCTTGAGCACCTGCTCGGTGCCGCGCGTCTGCTCTTTCTGCGCGCGGTTCAGGTGCGTCACCATCTCGTTGATGTTCTCGATGCTGCGGCTGATCTGCTTGCCGCCGTGGCTCTGCTCGTCGACCGAGCGCTTCACGTGCTGCGTGAGCAACTTCATCTGCTCGGCGACCTTCATCACCTGCTCGGAGCCGCGCGCCTGCTCGTTGGTGGCCTTGTTGATCTGCTCGATGGTCTCCCGCACGCGCTCGACGGCGGCGGTGACTTCTTTCGAACCGCGCGCTTGCTCGACGGTGGCGCGCGCGATGGCCTTGACCATCTGCGTGGAGTTCTTCGCCGAGTCTTGAATCTTCTTGAGCGCGCTCTCGGCTTCACGGCCGAGCACCACGCCCTCGTCGACGCTGCGCACGCCGGTGTTCATCGCGGTGGCGGCGTTGCGCGACTCCGACTGCACGGCGCGAATGAGGTCGGCGATCTCCTTGGTCGACGCGGCGGTGCGCTCCGACAGGTCTTTGATTTCGTCGGCGACCACCGCGAAGCCCTTGCCGTGCTCACCGGCCTGCGCGGCGATGATGGCGGCGTTGAGCGCGAGGAGGTTCGTCTGCTCGGCGACGTCGTCGATGACGTCGACGATGTTGCCGATTTCACCGATGCGCCGACCCAGCTGCTCGATGACGCTCGACGCGGTCTTGCTCGAGTCTTTGATGCGGTCGATGCCGACGATGGTCTTCTGAATCGACTCCATGCCCGTCTCGGCGTCTTTCGAGACCTGCTCCGACAAGCGCGCCGTCTCGTACGCGTTGGTCTCGACCTGGCCGATGGCGATGTCCATCTCGCGAATCGACGACGAGGTGGTCTCGGTGTTCTTGAGCAGGTCTTCGACGTTCCGCGCGACCTCCTTGATGGAATACGTCGTCTGCTCGATGGCGCTGGTCGTCTCTTCGACGGACGCGGCCATCTTCTGAACGTTCGCGGCGACCTCGTCGTTGGTGGTCGACATCTCCATGATGCTGGAGCTGGATTCTTCGGCCGACTGGTAGAGCACCTCGACGTTCTCGGCGATGCCCTTGAGCGAGCTGAGCATTTCGACCATCGCGCTCGAGGTCTCTTCGACGCGCGTCAACACGGTCGACGAACCAGACGTCGTGGTCGAGGCGGTGCGTGAAATTTGATCGATGACCTGCGCCACGCTCTCGGCGACGCCGCGCACGCGACCCAGCGTGTCTCGCAAGCCCTGCCCGATGCTGTTGAGCGAGTCGGCGAGCTCGTCGAGCTCACGCGTGGGCGCACCTTCAACGCGCCCCGACAGATCTGCTTCAGCCAGCCGCATGGCCATCTGCCGCATGGTCGTCAGCGGGTTGATGAGCAGGAGCCGCGAGAGCACGGTGACGAGCACCATGATGATGACCACGCTCATGATGAGCGCGATGAGCAACGTGCGCCGCAGCGAGGTGCGCGCCTCGTCGATGCGCGCGCGGTCCATCGACACCAGGATGAAGCCCGTCATGCCGCCCTGCGCCGTCACGGCGTTGGCCACCAACAGCTCGCCCGAGTCGAGGTGCAGCTGCACCTTGTGACCCTCTTCGTTGAAGAGCTTGATGACCGAGTTGGTGAGCGCCGAGTCGGGCTCGCCGCTGTACGCGAGCAGGTCACTCGACATGCAGTCGGCGCCGCAGATCAACACCCACACGTTGCGAATGTCGCGCTCGCCACGAACGATGTTGTTCACCTCGGCCACGGCGGCGGTGTCGATGCCGTCACGCGGGGCGATGTGAACCTTGCGCTCGATTTCCTTGGCGACGGCCTTGCCGCGCTCCCAGAGCGTGTCGGTGAGGTACGTGTCGGCCTGCATCGGCACGATGATGAAGAGTGCCAACACCAGGAAGGTCAACGCCGCCAACATCACGAAGATGATGGCCCCGGTGAGGCCTGGTCTCTGAGAACGCGCAGCCACTTGGCCGACGACTGTGACAGCGGGCGGCAGCGCCTTCAAGAAACGTGAGGCATCATGCGCGCATGCTCAGCAAGTACGGAGATCACCGCGCGCAGACCCCGACGCCTGCGCTCACGCTCGTCGTGCGGCCCGACCGGGCGCGCTTCCAGTTGCACGTGTCCGTCGAGGCCGACTCCGCGAGCCAGGCGCTGCCGCTGCTTCGTCGCGCCGTGCAGCGGCTGGAGGAGTTGTTGCCTCCGCTGCAGGCCACGTTGACGGTGACCGATTTCGACCTGCCGACCGACGGGAAAGGTGTCTCGCAGGTGCATGCGGTGCTCGAGCTCCCGCTGTCGAAAGAGGCACCCTTCTGGGACCGCGCGCAGCGGCTTGCGCAGCTCGACGACTTACTTCGAGCGCTCGCGCAGGAAGGCCGCAAGCAGAAGCCGGCGCTGGACGTGCGGCGTGATCTGCCGGTGTTCGTCGTCGCCGACCCCGAAGCGCACCGCGCGACGTTGGTGCAGCGGCTCCACGAGCGCGCGAAGAGCGTGAGCGGTGAAGAGGCGCTGCTCAAGGCGCTGCAGTTCGACTGCCCGGTCACGCAGCGCGCGGTGAGCCTCGAGGAGGTCGAGCTCTCGCTCCCCGTGCAGGGCACGCTGCAGTCGAAGCTGCGATGAGCACGCGCGTCGTCACTGACCCGGCGTACCTCCGTCACATCGCCGGCCCCATGCACCCGGAGTCGCCGGGACGTCTGCGCGCGATTCACGAGGTGCTCGAGGCGGCGCCCATCGACGGCGTCGAGCGCTCTCCTGCGCGCGCCGCGACGAAGGCAGAGCTGACGCGCGTGCATGAACTCGCGCACGTCGAGCACGTGCTCGCCTTGTCTGGAAAGAGCGCGCAACTGGATACGGACACGGCGGTGAGCCCCGGCAGCGCTGACGCGGCGGTGCTCGCTGCGGGCGCCGCGTGCGAGCTGACGCAGGCCGTGCTGCGCGGTGAAGTGACGAACGGCTTCGCGTTGGTGCGACCGCCCGGGCACCACGCCGAGCGGGATCGCGCGATGGGCTTTTGTCTGTTCAACAACGTCGCCGTCGCCGCTGAAGCAGCGCTCGTGAATGGGGCGCAGCGCGTGCTGGTGCTCGACTGGGACGTGCATCACGGCAACGGCACGCAGCACACGTTCGCGAAGCGGCGTGACGTCTTGTTCTGCTCGTCGCACCAGTCTCCGTTTTACCCGGGCACCGGAGCGCCTCAGGAGATCGGCCACGGCTCGGGCGAAGGCTTCACGGTGAACGTCGCGTTGAACGGAGGAATGGGCGACGCCGACTACGGCGCGGTGTTTCACGACGTCTTTCTTCCCATCGCGCAGCAGTACCGGCCCGACCTCGTGCTCGTGTCTGCGGGCTTCGACGCACATCGAGCAGACCCGCTCGGAGGCATGAACGTCACCGAGCGCGGCTTCGCGGCGATGACGAGCGCGATGAAGTCACTCGCGGAAGCAGTGTGCGGCGGCAAGCTCGTGCTCTTGCTCGAAGGTGGCTACGACCTCGACGGGCTCTCGCAGTCGGTGCACGCGTGCGTCGAAGTGTTGGCCGGTGCGCGCCGCGACGAATTTCCGACCGGCGCTTCTGCGCAGGCACGTGAAGCCATCGACGCGACGTTGAAGTGGCGCTCCGCGTCGTTATGACGAAGGCATGGCGCAACCCGGCTACGTGCATGGCAGCACCGACGCGCGAGAGGTCGCGCGGCTCGAGAAGCAGGCCGACTTCACGGCGTCGTTCACGTTCACCTCGCTCGACTTGAAGTCGGGTGAGCGCGTGCTCGACCTCGCCACCGGCGTTGGCGCGATGGCCTCGAGGCTGCTCCGCGCGTTCCCCGGCATCGAGTTGGTCGGGGTCGACTTGTCGGCCGCGCAGTTGGCCGCCGCGCGCACGAATCACCCTGCCCTGTCGGTGCTGCGCGGAGACGGCACGCGCCTGCCGTTCGCCGACGCCACGTTCGAGCGCGTGCACTGCAGCTGGTTGCTCGAACACGTGCCCTCACCAGTCGCGGTGCTGCGTGAAGTGCGGCGCGTGTTGAAGCCCGGCGCATTCTGTCAATTCGTCGAGGTCGACAACGCGACGCTGGGCACGACGCCTCCGTGCGAAGCGGTGTTCGAGCTGATGCGACGGCTCAACGCGGCGCAGCTCGCGGCCGGTGGCGACCCGTACATCGGCGAGCGAATTCACCGGGTGTTCGGCGCTGCCGGGTTTCGCCGCTTCGAGGTCGACCGGCACGCGCTGCGCGGCTCGAAGGCGAACCCGGCGTTCTTTCAAGCGTTGGTCGACGAGTTCGCGGAGATCTTCGAAGGCCTCGACGAGTCCCTCGGCGCGGCGTCAGCGACGTTGATTCACGACGCCGTCCGCGAGCTCCGTGCGCTGCCCAACACGCCGGGCGCCGAGTTCCACTACACGCCGGTCATCGTGCGCGCCTGGCGCTGACTCACGGGCACTCGTAGCGCAGCGTCTGCGGCTCCGCGGTGAGCGTGAGCTCATAGCGCTTCGACTTCACGCCGCTCTTGCTCTTCGGGCTGCCGCATTGAACGACGACGTAGCGCTCGCCCCACTCGAGCCGCACCGTCGTGGGGCCTTCACGCCAATACCGACCGTCGATGTTGAGCCGCGCAGGCGGGCCCTCGAGCGTGACGCTCGTCGACGGGAGCGGCTTCATGCGCTTGGTCACCTTCTTCACGAGCGGCGACTTGATGAGCGGCTTCGGCACCACGACGTCGGGAACCTCGAGACCCGCGTCGACGGGTTCGACACCTGCGTCGACCACGCTCTGTGGCGCGGCGAGACCTGCATCGACGACGACCTCGAGCGCGCTGACACCAGCGTCGACGACCGGCGTCACCACGAGTTCGTCGGCAGACTGCGACCAGAAAGCGCCGACGCCGGCGACGAGGAGCGCCGCCAGCACGCCGAACATCAGCGAGCGCGGCGCAGTCGGGGAGAGCAGACGTTTCGCGTCAGCAGCGCTCTCTGGCCGCTTCGCTGGCGCCGCCGCCGTGAGCCGGGCAATCAGCCGCACGAGCGACGACGGCGTCGACTTCGGCAGCTCTTTCTCGCCGGGAACGCCGAGCGCGAGCGCCTCGTGCAATACGACTCCGAGCGAATACAGGTCGCTGCGCGCGTCTGATTTTCCCCAGCGCTGCTCCGGCGACATGTAGCGGAGTGAACCCAACACCGCCGCTGACTCCGTGAGCGTGTTGGCGCCTTCGAGCCGCGCGATGCCGAAGTCGCACAGTCGCGGGCCGGTCTTCGAGAGCAGAATGTTGCTGGGCTTCACGTCGCGATGAACGAAGCCCGCGGCGTGCACCGCCTCCAACGCGTCGAGCACCGAAATCGCGAGCGACTTCACTTCGCCAACTGGTAGCGGCCCCGACTTCAAGCGCTCTCGGAGGTCGACGCCGTCGACGTGCTCCATCGCGTACCAACAGAAGCCGCGCTCTTCGCCTTCAGCGAGCAGCCGCACCACGCCGGGGTGCTTGAGCGCCTCCAACGCGCGCGCTTCGCGGTGAAAGCGCTCACGCAGCGCAGGCTCGGCCGCGAGCAACGGCGCGAGCACCTTGAGCGCGACCCGTGCGCCGTCAGCCGCCAGCGCGTCGTACACCGTGCCCATGCCGCCGCTGCCGATGCGCGTCTGCAGGCGGTAGCCACCGAGCGCTTCACCGCTGAGGTCGACCTCGGGCCACAACCTCGCCTGGCCGGGCGCGGTCTCGACGCGCGTCAAATCGACGGCGACGCCACACCCGGAGCACGTCACCGCCTCGGCCACCGCGCCGCGCGGCAGCGGAGTTCGACAGCTCGGGCACAAGAAGTTCACGGCACGTCCACCGCGTATTCGACGAGCTTCCGGTCGAGCGTCGGGCGCGAAATGCCGAGCAGCTCCGCGGCCTGCGCCTTCACGCCGTTGGCCCGGCGCAGCGCGAGAACAATCTGCTCTTTCTCGAGCACCGCGATGAGCTCAGCGAGCGTTCCACTTCGGCCATCGCGCGTGACGTGGCCGGCGACGAGTTCAGGCGGAAGTTCCGCGAGTGAAATCGGCGAGTCGTCGGTCTTCAACACCGCCGCGCGTTCGAGCGCGTTCGACAACTGGCGAACATTTCCCGGCCAGGAGAATGAAGTGAGCGCGCGTTCTGCGTCGTGGCTCAACGTGAGTTCACGACGGCCCATCGCCGCGGCGTGTTTCACGAGCAGTCTTCGCGCGAGCGGCAAGACGTCTTCAGGTCGCGAACGAAGCGACGACAACGGCACCCGCACCACGTTCACGCGCCAGAAGAGATCTTCACGAAAGCGACCGGCTTCAATCTCCTTCTCGAGTTCACGATTCGTCGCGCACACGAGGCGAACATCGACCGCCGTCGGCGCGCGCGCACCGAGTCGCCACACGAGTCGCTCTTCCAACACACGCAGCAACTTCACCTGCAGCTCGAGCGGCAATTCACCGAGTTCATCGAGGAACAACGTGCCGCCGTCAGCGCGCTCGAAGACGCCCGCGTGCTGAGCTGCAGCCCCGGTGAACGCGCCCTTCTCGTGACCGAACAGCTCCGACTCCGCGAGCTCACGGGGCAACGCGCCGCAGTTGATGGCGACGAACGGACCGCTCGAGCGACGACTCTCGCGGTGCACGAGTCGCGCGACGACTTCTTTGCCGGTGCCACTTTCGCCCGTGAGCAACACCGTGCTGACGGTCGCCGCAGCGAGCCTCGCCACGCGCACCGCTTCACGCATCGACGCGCTTTCAGCGATGACAGCTTCGTCGCCAGCAACCGAGCGAACCGACGTCGCCACCCGAAGCGCAGGCGCCACCGCCGTCGCGAGCACGGAAACCAACGCGAGTTCCTGCGAATCGAACGACGTCGCGCGCGATGCGAACACCACACCACTCGTCCCCAGCGGAGCGCAGAGCACGAAGGCGCGGTTCTTCAGAATGCGCGTGGTCTGATCATCTCGCTGGGCACGCGGCTGTGCTTCTTCGACGGCGACGGCGCGCTGCTGCTTGATGGCGAACTCTGCGAGCGCGGCGTTGACCGAGAGCACCGCGCCCGTCGGAATGCCGGCCCATGGTCGCAACAGACCTTCTGCATTTCGCCCGCACACCAGCACCTCGTCGCAGCGCAGCGCCGTCGCCACCGCGCGTGCGAGCCGCTTCGCGGCGTCATCGGCCGACGTCGCCAGCGCAGCCTCGAGCATGAGTCGACCGGCCTGGGCGAACGTGTCGTCATCAGGCGCTGCAGCAGTCGTGGTGGCGCCGAGCGCGCCGCCGCTCATCACCAGCGTCGAGTCACCATCGCGCGCGAGCAGCGCTTCGACATCGGGCGCGAAGATGACGAGCGTCTCGCCGATGCCGACGGCGTCGTTCGGCGCCAGCACGCGCGACGAGGCGAGCCGTGCGCCGTTCACCCACGTGCCGTTGCGTGAACCCAGGTCGGTCAGCACCAACGCGTCGTCGCGCCGCTCGAACACGCAATGTTCCCGCGAGACCTTCTCGTCGAGCAACTGCAGCTCGCAGTGAGCGCCACGCCCCACGAGCAGTCGAGTCGGCACGTCGCGCGTCACGCCACGGCGCGGGCCGAACATCACCGAGAGTCTGGGGAAAGGTGCGCTCACGGAGGGCAGAACGTCACGCGACGTGACGTCGGGTAACGCGACGTTACGCCACCCCATCGCGACCGTCGCCGTTGGCGCCACGCAAGTTCCCGAATTCGCGCTGCATTCCGGTTCGGCTCGCGCACGTACGGCCGCTGCACTGCCAGCGGGCGTGCTCACGTTGCTCACTCTGTTCATCGCGTCGTCCACGCCGTGTCCTCCCGGGGAAATGCTCGAGGGTGGTCACCATCAACGTCTGGTGCTCGCCGCGGGTGCCGTGCACCTCTGGTGCCGAGGCGAGTTCGAGCGCGTCGTCTTCTACGTGCACGGCTACCGCGATGACGTCGACTCGGCGTTCAACGGGCATCACCTGGCGCGGCAGTTCGCGGGCTCGAACGTGCCGGCGTTGTTCGTGGCGGTCGCCGCGCCTTCGGGCCCGCGAAAGCCCGTGGTCTTCGGTGAGCTCGACGCGTTGGTGAGCGCCCTGTCGTCGGAGCTTCGAATGACGTTGCCGGAGCGGACGGTGCTCATCGGACACAGCGGCGGCAATCGCACGTTGAAGTCGTGGCTCACGTCGTCACGCGCGACCGACGTGGTGTTACTCGATGGCTTCTACGGCGACGCGGCGGCGTGGACGCGTTGGCTCGCTCGACCGGAGACCTCGCTGCGCATGGTGGGACAGCACACGTGGGCCCCGGCGGAGCGATGGCGCCAGCAGCTGCCGCGCACGTTGCGTGAACGTGTGACGCACGTCGCAGCGCGCGTGACGCACATGAAAATAGTCACCGGCGGCCAGTGGCTGCCCACCGTGCTCAACGAGCGCTGACATCTTTGGTGATGTCACCAAGACTATTGGTGCGCTGCCTCGAGGAGGACCCGGTTAGAAGTCGCCTCATGAAGATCACGGCCGCCGCCGTAGCGCTCCTGTGCCTCGCTGGTTGTGGACCCACTGAGCTGCGCGTGACGATGAAGTCCGACAACAACTCGGGCCAGACCGGCTTCGCGGTGCTCGAAGATCTCGGCGAACAGATCCGCGTCACCGTCGAGACCACCATTCCGACGACTGGCGACACACCGCAGACCGCGCACATTCACGACGGAGACTGCGGCGAGATCGGCCCCGTCCGCGCGGGCCTCGACCGCCTCGAGAAGCTCGGTGAAGGCCGCTTCGGCAGCACCACCGTCGTCTCGCTCACTTTCAAGACGCTGGCCGGCGGAAAGTTCGCCATCAACGCGCACGACGCGACAGACCCCGCCGTCTACGTCTCGTGCGGAGAGGTCCCCAAACAGTGAGCTCGTTGCCCTGGAAGACCGCGCTGCTGACCGGCGCGTCGAGTGGTCTTGGTCGTGGGCTCGCGGTGTGGCTCGCGAAGCGCGACGTGAAGGTCTACGCCGCAGCCCGTCGCCTCGACGCGCTCGAAGCCCTCAAGGCCGAAGCCGGCGACAACATCGTGCCGCTGCAGCTCGACGTGAGCGACGCCGACGCGACCTTCGAAAAAGTTCAGCAGCTCGACGCCGACGTCGGCGGGCTCGACCTCGTCATCGCGAACGCCGGCGTCGGTGAAGACACCAAGCCGCGCCGCCTCAAGTGGGCCTCGGTGCGGAAGATGATCGACGTGAACGTCACCGGCGCCACTGCGACGTTGTGCGGCGCGCTGCCGGCGATGGTCGAACGAAAGCGCGGCCACCTCGTGGGCATCAGCTCGCTCGCGGGCCTGGTGCCGTTGCCTGCCAGCTCTGCGTACTGCGCGACGAAGGCGTACCTCGCCATGTTCCTCGAGAGCCTGCGCCTCGACGTCGAGAAGCACGGCATCACCGTCACCAGCATTCACCCCGGCTTCGTGAAGAGCGAGATGACGGCCAAGAACAAGCCCGAGTCGATGCCGTTTCTGCTCGAGACCGACGACGCAGTCGAGCGCATGGGCCGCGCGATGGTGCGCCGCGCGGGCGTCTACGCATTCCCCTGGCAGCTCAGCTCGCTCATCGGCGCGGCGGCCGCGATGCCCGGCCCGATGAAGACGGCGATCCTCAAGCGGCTGCGCTGAACTTCAGCGGCGCCTCAACTCAACCGGCCGCCCGTCGACGCGGGCGTCATCAAGTGGCTGGCGGCGCCTCGATGGCCGCGACCGGCTTTCGAGTCGTGAGCAGGAACCGCACGACGAGCGCGACCGCGACCGCCGTGAGCCCGACTGACAAGCCCCACCACAAGCCGACGACGCCGTGCGTGCCGCGAACGCCCAGCAACCACGCGACCGGCAAGCCGATGAGCCAATGCCCGACCATGTTCGCCCAGAAGGTGAACGTGGTGTCGCCGATGCCGCGCAGCGCCCCCGCCCCGACGGCCTGCACGCCATCGGAGATTTGAAACACCGCCACCACGACGAACAACGCAATCACCGTCTCGATGACGTTGGTGTCCTTCGACATCAGCTCCGCCATCACGCGAGGGAACGCGACGAACACCATCGACGCCACGGCCATGAAGACGGCCGCGCTACCGAACGCGACCACGCCTGCGCGCCGCGCTGCGCTCACGTCTCGTCGCCCGATGCCCCAGCCCACGCGCGTCGACGCCGCGCTGCCGATGCCCGCCGCGACGCAGAACGTGAGGCTCGCCCAGTTGAGCGCCACCTGATGCGCCGCCGACGCGGTCTCACCGAGCCCGCCCGACAACACACCCGCGAGCGAGAACACGCCCGACTCCGCGATGAAGTGCAGCCCGATGGGCGCGCCAATGCGCAGCGCCTGCAACACCTCCGTGCGGTTGAAGCGCCGCTTCGTGCCTTCAGGTGAAGGGCCCAGGCCCAGCATCAACACGCCGAGCTGCAACCACGTACACAGCACCGTCGCCAGCGCCGCGCCACCGACGCCCCACCCGAGGCCGAACACGAAGCCCACCACGAGCAGAAAGTTGGCGATGTTCGCCACCACCATCGCCCAGAAGGCGATGGCCACCCGCCCGGTGCCCGTGAGGTAGCTGCGCGCCGCGACGAAGAGCAGCAGCCCCGCGACGCCCGGCAGACGCCACCACATGTACTGGCGCGCACCTTCAGCGACCGACGGCGCGACCCCGAAGGGCTCGAGCAGAAATGGCACGACGGCGATGGGGATCATCACCACCACGCTCGTCAGTAACGCCAGCCAGACGCCCTGCCAGAAGTACGAACGCGCGCGCGCCGGCTGCCCCGCGCCGATGGCCTGCGAGACGAGCGGGTCGAGCGCCAACATCACGCCCATGCCGAAGAAGCTGAAGGTGAAGGTCAGCGAATTACCGAGCCCCGCGCCGGCCTGCGCCGCAGCCGAGAGCCGACCGAGCACCGCCGTGTCGACCATGCCCATCAACGCCTGGCCGGCCTGCGCGAGCGCCAGCGGCAAGGCGAGCTGCCACAGCGCAGCCAGCTCTGACTTCGGTCGCACGTTCACGGCCGCGCCGACGGGTGCCAGCATCACGCCGCCGGAAGTGCGGGTGACAGCTCGACCATGCGCCCGCAGTGCACACAGTTGAAGCGCGCCGGCCAGCCGCCGTGGTTCGCGGGCACTTCGATGTCTTTGCTGCAGCGCGGGCAGTGCATGGGCTGGGCGTCGAAGCGGGCCCGAATGCGCCACGTCAGGTACGAAACGAAGGGCCCCAGCGCGAGCGCGACCGGCAACGAGCACAGGTGAATGTGCGGCAACGGCACGATGAGCAGGATGAAGTTCGAGATGAACAGCGCCAGGAACCCGACCCACAAGAAGCGCCACGTCGCCAGCCACAGGCGCTCACCGACGCCGAGGTGTCGAACCAGCAGCGTCACCACCACGCCGGGGCGCTCAGAGTCCATCACGCCGACGCGAACCTGAGTGGGCACCGAAGACTTCACGCCGCGACGGCTAACGCGCCTGCGCACGTTGCGCCAGCGTCCCGCGTCGCGGGAAATGCGTAGAAAAATGACGCCCGTTTGTAAGCGCGCGTCGCAGGCCCTCCGAAAATCGAGAGGCCCATGTGGGCGACAAACCTGCATGACTTCGACGCTCAACGTTGGCGCCCGTTCTTCTGCCGTCACGCAGCTGCAGCAGCAGCTCGCGAAGCTCGGCCACTACACGGCGCGCATCGACGGTGCCTACGGCCCGGTCACGAAGAAGGCCGTCTCTGCCTTCGAAAAGAAGCAGGGGCTCAAGGCCGACGGCATTGCTGACGGAAAGACGCGTGACGCGCTGGCGAAAGCGACGGCGCCGGGTTCGCTGAAGGTCGGCGCTTCGGGCGCGCGCGTGAAGACGCTGCAGACCCAGCTCAAGAAGCTCGGCCTCTACAAGGCGACCGTCGACGGCAGCTTCGGGCCCGTGACGAAGGCGGCGGTGCAGGCCTTCGAGCGCAAGCACGGGTGGACGCCCGACGGTGTCGCTGGTGCGCGCGTGCAGGCGCAGCTCGCGAAAGAAGTGAAGGCGCTGCCGAAGGCGAGCACCACGTGGAAGACGGTGAAGGCGCCGCCGGCCGACTACCGCGTCGTCAGCTTCCGAGGGGCGAAGGTCAACGTGCGCACCCGCGTGATGATTGAGCGCGCCGAGACGTACATGAAGCAAATGGGCATCAACTCGCGGCTCACCATCACGCAGGGCAGCTACAGCAGCAGCGTGTCGGCCAGCGCGGGCACGCACTCGGGTGGCGGCGCGCTCGACATCAGCATTCGCCAGTACTCGACGGCGACGGCCGACAAGGTCGTCAAGGCGCTGCGCATGGCGGGCTTCGCCGCGTGGCGCCGCCGCACCGTCGAGGGCTTCTCGCCGCACATTCACGCCATCGCCATCGGAGACAAGCGCGCGTCGTCATCGGCGAAGAGCCAGGTCGCGGCGTACTTCCGCGGCACCGACGCGCTGCGGTCGAACCGCAAAGACATTCACCTGACCTCGGTGGGCGGCAACATCGGCCGGCCGGTGCCCAACTGGGCGGCGTGACCGCTGAACGCCGCGCTCCGACCGTTCACCGTGAAGTTGTGAAGTGACACGCGGTCGCCGTCGATGCTCGGCGGCATGAAAACCCTGCTGAGGCTCGGCGTCGTCGCGGTGCTGTGGGTGTCGGTGCTGCACCTCTTCTTCCGCGTCGAGCCGCAGACGCTGGCGACGCCGCTGACGGAGCAGCTCCGCGTTGCGCCGCGCGACACGCTGCAGCGGAGCAACCCGGAGTGGGACTTGATGGCGCGCACCTTCACGGTGCTCGCCTTTCTTCGGCAGGCGAACACGCGGCCCGAGCTGCTGGCCGACGTCGACGCGCTTCTCGACGACACGCTCGCGCTCGACGCGGCGCAGGCCGACGCCTTCGTGCTGCCGTACTTTCACGCGAAGCCCTTTGCTGATTCGCAGACGAAGAGCCTCTTCGTCGACGGCGAGGTGGCGTTGATGCTCGCGGCGCGCCTGCGGGTGGGTTCCGTGCCGCGCTTTCGGGAGCCGCTCCGCGCCCGCATCGAAAGACTGACGGCGGCGATGCGACGCGGCCCCGCACTCTCAGCCGAGAGCTACCCCGACGAAGCGTGGACGTACTGCAACACCGTCGCGCTCGCGGCCACCAGCCTCGCCGATGAAGTCGAAGGCACTGATCATTCGGAGCTGCGGCGCGCGTGGGTGGCGCACGCCAGGCGCGCGCTCGTCGACCCTACGACCGGGCTGCTCGTGTCGTCCTTCACGTGGCGCGGCGAGCCGCTCGACGGCCCCGAAGGTTCGACGCTCTTCCTCGCCGCGCACATGCTGCAGTTCGTCGACGCCGACTTCGCGAAGCAACAGTACGCGCTCGCGAAAGCACAGCTCGCAGGGCGGCTCTTCGGCTTCGGGTGGTCCGCCGAGTGGCCTCCCAGTTGGCGAGGCCCCGACGACGTCGACAGCGGCCCCACGGTGCCCCTGCTCGAAGCCAACGCCGGAGCCAGCGGGCTCGCGTTGGTCGGCGCCGCTGCATTTGGTGACGACGTCTGGCTGCGCGAGCTGGTGACCAGCCTGCGCTTCGCCGCGTTCCCCGTCACGAAGACGGGCCGACTTCACTTCGCGGCAGGCAACACGCTGGCCGACGCAGTGCTGCTCTACGCCGTGGTGCTGGCATCATGAAGCTGGCGATCGCAGGGTTCGCGTTGTTCTTCGTCTTGCACGTGTGCGGCTTTCGCGAAGACGTGGGCTTTCTGTCTGGCACGGTGCCCAGCACCGCCGCGTCGCTCGCGGGCGGGCTGGCCTACGCCGCGAGCTGGTTCTTCGCGGTGCTCGTCGCGCCGGTGCTGGTGCTCAGCGACCTCACGCGCCGCGCGTCACGGAATCTGAAGGAACTGGTCCGCGCCCGCTGAACCTTTTTCAGGCTCTCGGTCTTCAGGCTCGGTGCCCTTCTTGAACCACAGCGTCATCGAGTTCTTCATGCTCGAGGCGATGCGGCCCGTCTTCTTGTCGATGCGGCGCTGAATGAGCCCGAGCGACGGCGGCGGCGCGAACTCCGGCTGCGAGCGCCCTTCGAGCGCGCGGCTCATGTACGCCAGCCAGATGGGCAACGCCGCGCGACCACCGGTCTCGTAGCGACCCAGCGGGTGCGGGTTCAAGTCGTAGCCAACCCACGCGCTCGTCACGAGATCTCGCGTGAACGCCGTAAACCACGCGTCGAACGAATCATTCGTCGTGCCCGTCTTGCCGGCTGCGGGCTTGCCCAGGCGCTGCGCCGGAGCGCCCGTGCCGCCCTGCACCACGCCGCGCATCAAGTCGGTCACGAGGTACGCGGTCTCTCTCGACAACACCTGCTCACCAGGCTCGTTGAGGCGCGCGTAGCCCGACGCCACGCGGTCTTGCAGCGAGGCCCACGCGTCGTCGTACGAGGTGTGGTCCTCAACCATGCGCCCGAAGCGGTCTTCGATTTTGCGCACGAAGTACGTCGGCTTCTTCAGGCCCAGGCGGTTGATGGTCGCGTACACCTGCACCAGCTCGTACGGGTACACACACGAGCTGCCGAGCGCCGCCGAGTAGTCGGGGTTCAACGGCGTCGAAAAGCCCAGCCCTTGCGCGAACTCGTTGATGGCCTTGATGCCGATGACCTCGTTCTTGTTGCCGAGGAAGCGCGCGAGCTCGATGAAGGTCTTCACCGCGGGAATGTTCATCGAATTGACGAGCGCCTCTTTGAGCAGCACCTCGCCCTTGAAGCCCTCGTCGTAGTTCGCCGGCTTCCACCGGTTCTGGTTCTCGGGGTCGTCGTAGACGATGGGCGAATCGAGCAGCACGGTGCCCTCCGTCCACCCCATTTTTTCGAGCGCACCCGCGTAGACGATGGGCTTGAACGAGCTGCCCGGCTGACGACACGCCTGGAACGCGCGGTTGAACTCGTTGGCGTCGAAGTCGTAGCCGCCGACCATCGCCGAGAGGTACTGGCGGTGCGGGTCGATGGAGACGATGGCCGCCTGCGGCTCGGGCTCCTGCTCGAGGCGCACCAGCGGCACGCCTTCGGGAACTTCGGCGGCCAGCGAGTCGCTCCACGCCTCGCGGTCGTCGGTGAGGCCCTTCTTGTCTTTCACCGCGCGCACGACCAACACGTCGCCCACCTTCAGCGGGCCCACGTTGTTGATGAGCACCGACGGGTAGTAGCGCTCGCCGTTCACCTCGCGCGCCCAGCGCATGCCGAGCGCCGGCAGCTTCGCGATTTTTCCACCGATGTTGATGTCGGCGACCGACTTGTCTTTGGCGATGGTGGCGACGACGCCGACGTAATAGCGGCCGGGCGTAATCTCGGTGTCGGCCATCACCTTCTTGCTCTTCTCGACGAAGGCAGTGAGCGCCTTGCCCTCGAGTTGCATCACCGGCCCGCGGTAGCCCTGGCGCTTGTCCACGGCGAGCAGCCCCGCCATCGTCGCGTCCTGCGCGGCGCGCTGCTTCTCGGAGTCCATCGTCGAGAAGACCTTGAGGCCGTCGTTGAGCAAGACGGGGTTGCCGTAGCGGTTGACGATGTCGCGGCGCGTCTCTTCGGTGAAGTACGGCGCGAACTGGTGAAACACGTCTTCCACCGGGTACACGCTCACTTCGCCCTGGCTGGCCTCGTCGTGCTCGGCCTTGCTGATCATTCCCTTCTCGAGCATCTGCCCGAGCACGTACTGGCGACGCCGGCGCGCCTTCTCGGCGTCACGGAACGGCGAGTAGTTCGACGGCGCCTGCGGCAAACCGGCGAGCAACGCCATCTCCGCCAGCGTCAGGTCTTTGACGTCTTTGCGGTAATAGTTTTCGGCCGCGCTCTGCACGCCGTAGCTGTGGTGCCCGAGGTACACGTTGTTCAGGTACAGGAAGAGGATCTGCTCTTTGGTCAGCTCGCTCTCGAGGCGGCGCGCCAGCAGCGCTTCACGAATCTTGCGCTTGATGGTCTTCGCGGTGCTCTCTTTGTAACCCTCGGTGCTGATGAGCACGGCCTTCGCGGTCTGCTGCGTGAGCGTCGAGCCGCCCTGCACCTTGCCCTTGCCCGTGACCTTCTTGACGACGGTCTTGAAGACGGCGCGGCCGGTGCCCACCACGTCGATGCCGAAGTGGTCGAAGAAGTCTGCGTCTTCCGCGGCGATGAAGGCCTGCACCAGGCGCTTGGGAATGCGCTCGTAGGGCACGACCTTGCGGCGCTCGTTGTAGAACTCGCCCGCGAGCACGCCGTCGACCGTGTAGACCTCGGTGAGAATCGGCGGCCGGTACTCGTCGACCTTGGGGATGTCGGGCAGCCCGTCGGAGTACTTCCAGTACACGAAGCCGTAGCCGGCGACCGCCGCCGTAGCTCCCGTGAACAGCAGGAAGCCGAGCAGCTTGAACGGCAGCTTCCACCAGCGCTTACTTGGCACGTTGACCAACAGCAGTTTCCCTTCACTCATGGAGCCGGAGCCTCGAGACCTGCGCGAACGAGCACATCGGTGAGTTCCTCCGGCAACTTCGCTTCAACCACCATGCGGCGCCCGCCTTCCGGGTGCGGAAATTCGAGCCGCGTGGAGTGCAGAAACAAACGCTTCAAGCCCCACTTCGCTTTCACCTCCCGGTTGAACGCGAAGTCCCCATGCTTCGGGTCCCCCGCAACGGGGTGGCCGATGGCGGCGAAATGTCGCCGAATCTGGTGCGTCCGGCCAGTTTCAATCGTGCACGACACGAAGGCCGCGTGGCTGTTCTGACACACCACTTCCCAGCGGGTTCGCGCCTCCTGCATGTTGACGCCACGGCGCTCGCGGCTCTCGGCGGTCTGCTGGTGCTCCTGCAGCGGAATTTCGATGAGCCCGTTGCCTTTGGGCATCTTCCCCTTCACCAGCACGAGGTACTTTTTCTTGGCCGTGTGCCGCGTGAACACGTCGGTGAAGTGCACCATCGCGGGCCTGCGCTTGGCGACGATGATGACGCCCGACGTCTCGCGATCGAGGCGGTGGGCGGGGCTCGCAGAGAAGCCGTTTCGTTCGGCCTTCGGCCCCAGGTACGCGCGCACCACGTCGACGACCGTGCCGCCGGTGATGCCTGAGCCCGTGTGCGCCGCCATGCCCGAGGGCTTGTTGAGCACGAGGATCCAGTCGTCTTCGTGGAGAATGTCGAGCTGCGACAAGTCGACCGGCGGAGGCGGCGCGGGTTTTCGCTCGCTGCGCTCACCCAGCAGCTGACCTTCGTCGCCACGCACGGTGATGACGTCGCCCGGCGCGAGCTCCTGCTCAGGCTTGGCGCGCTTGCCGTTCACGCGAATCTTCTTCACGCGAATCATCTTGAAGAGGTGGCTGAACGGCACGTTCGCCAGGGTCTTCTTCAGGTACTTGTCGAGGCGGACCCCGGTGTGGTCGTCGGTGACGCGATACTCGAGCATGAGAAGTCAGGGCCTGTAGCCAAGGCGGCCAGCCAGTGAAAGCGCTCTCTCCAGTCACTTCGGTCCGTCTCGGCGCGCGCCGAACAGACGGCCCCAGAAACACAGTGAAAGTGCCGATGGCTACGGTAGAAGCCGCCGCCATGGCTAAGCAGGTCAACATCGAAGAGTTGCTCAAGTCCGGCTCCAGGCAGTGGAACCAGCTTCGTAAGGACGGAAAGGTGCCGCTCGACCACACCGGCGCCACGTTCCCGCAGCTGTTCTCGGCCAACGCCGACCTCTCCAGCCTCACGCTCATCGGCTCCGAGTGGGAAAAGTGCGACCTCTCGAAGGTCTCGTTCAAAGAGGCCGACCTCTCGAACGCGTACTTCCACGGCGGCCGCCTTCAAGACTGCGACTTCCGCGGCGCGAAGCTCGACGGCGCCACGTTCGAAAAGTTGAAGCTGCTGCGCTGCGACTTCACGGGCGCCACCGGCCTCGAAGAGCTCGAGTTCGACGACTGCGATATGGACCGCGTGACGGGCCTCGACGGCGAAGACGCGCCGCCGCCTCCTCCTCCGCCTGCGGTCGGTGTCACCAGCTTCACGCGCGAGCAGCGCGCGGCCGTCATGGGCCTCAAGTCTGACGCGCCCGAGAGCGACCTGCCCCCGTTCCGCCCGGGCGACGCGGCCGGCACGATGTTGTTCCGCGGCCTGAAGCACATCGCCAACCCGCCGCCGTGGGTGCTCGACGTGCCCGGCCTGCGCCCGCCCCTGCCCGTGCGCATGCCGCCCGGCGCCAGCCTCGAGCACCAGTACCGTGAAGCCGTGAAGACGCGCCTCGAAGGCCGCCGCCCCGTGCCCGACATGCAGGCCGTCGCGAAGGCGAAAGAAGTCGTCGCCAGCGGTGGTGGTGATGTCGCCGTCGCCGTCATGTACCTGCGCGAAGTCGGTGAAGAAGTGGTGCCTTCGGAGGCCGCCATCGACGGGCTCAACGCCGACCTGCGTGAGGCCGTCGAAATCGAAGACGCGACCTCTGACGTCGACCCGCGCATCACCGGCGCGCTGTTGGAGCTCAAGGCCTCGGCCGAAGCGCTCGACCTCGTCGGTGAGCTCCGCATGAAGCTCGCGGCGGCGCAGCTGTTCTCGTCGCTGCTCGAGGCCGGCTTCGCTCCCGACAACAACTGGGAAGAGGCGGTCGACTCGCAGGAGCCCAGCCAGGACCTGGCGCACATCGCCAGCAACGGCAACCGCTCGGTGCTCGGCGACGCGTTCAAGAACTTCGCGGAGCTGCCGGAAGAAGTCCGCATGCGCCGCCTCGCGTACCTGGCTGAGGCCACGGCGCACGTCGAGGCGATGTCGGGCAGCGCGCCCCCCGCAGCGTAAGGCGAACAGGCTTCGAAGCGTTTTCAGCCGCGAGCTCCTTCAATGGAGCTCGCGGCTTTTCTTTTGGGTCATCGAAGCAGCGCGGCCTCGACGAAGTGCCCAGCGGCTGCGTCTTTACGAAACGCGAGCGTGCGCGGCTCGACGTGACTCAAGAATGAGAGCAGTCGCCGACGAACCTCCGCGCGTGGCAACGCGACCTCGGCGATGTCGAAACACTGCGACATCGCGAGCTGCACGGCGTCGAGCGCCGAGAGCGGCTTGAGCGCTTCGTGCTGCGCCTTCTCGAGCGCGAAGAAGTAGCGCGCGGTGACCAACCCCGGCGTTCCCGGCGTTTCAAAGTCAGAACGAAACGGCGTACCGCTCACCTGGCCGTCGGGGAAGAGCATCACCACTTCGTCGGTGAGCAGCGTGAGCCCCGCACCGACGCCCAGGCGCGAGAGCGTCGACTTGCCGTTGCCGCTCTTGCCCGACGCCACCACGGCAACGTCACCGCGCTTGAGCCCGCACGCGTGAATGAGCACCGCGCCCTGCGCCGTTGCGCACAGGTACCAGGCCAGTCGCAGCACGAGCTCGCCTCGATACGTCCCGTCGTCGACCTGCACGTCGAGGGTCTCGCCCGCGTGACGAAACGTGCAGTCACCCAGCGGCGCCGAAATGCGCGTGCCCTCGAGCTGCGCGTGGCGGCGCACCACGAGCGAAGGCGTGCCCGTGGCGAGGAAGTGCTTCCAATGCACGCGCTCGCTCGCCATCTCGCAGAGTGACGCGTCGACCCGCACGACGCGCGCACCACAGTGGAGGTCGATGAAGCCGGCGCTCATGGCGGCATGGTGGCGCAAGGCGTCATGGCTCGCGAGCCTTGTGTAGGCGCTCCGCAACCTTCTGGCGCGCGAGTGCGACAACAAGGCATGAGCACGATCAAGCGCACCGGCAATGACTCGGCAGTCCGCCCGACGACGAAACTCTCCGGTAACGACACGACGCCGACCAAGAAGGCCGCCGAGGCAGGCTTCAAGCAAAAGTCGGAGTTCTCGCGCGACGAAGCACAGGTGCGGCGCAACACCGGCGAAATGCTCGGCGTGACGCAACCGGAAGCCGTGCAAGACCAGCTCGAGAGCGACGCCGCGACGGAGCAGACCGAAGGCGTACACAACGTGGTGCCGGGCGACACGCTCTGGGCCATCGCCCGCGCGAACGGCGTGCCGCTGCAGGCCCTCATCGAGGCCAACCCGCAGATTCAGAACCCCGACCTCATCTTCCCCGGGCAGCGCGTGACCATTCCCGCGGGTGGTTCGCGGCCTACGGAGCCGCCGACCGCCGGGGCTGAACCTCCGACCACCGGCGCCGAGCCGCCGACCGCAGGTGTTGATGGCACGACGGGCGTCGATGCCATCGGCGCCGACGCCACGCTCAATGAGCGCGCGCAGGCGGCGATGCGCTACTTCGAGAGCCAGGGTTGGACGAAGGAGCAGGCCGCCGGCATCGTCGCCAACCTCATCTACGAATCGGGCGGACAGCTCAACCACCGCCAGGCGCAGTTCGGCGGCGGCCCCGGCTACGGCCTCGCGCAGTGGGAAAACCCGCGTCAGGCAGACTTCAAGCGCGTGATGGGTGTCGACATTCGCGAGTCGACGTTCGAGCAGCAGCTCGCGTTCGTGCAGTGGGAGCTGACCAACACCGAATCGTCGGCTGGCAACGCGCTGCGCGGAGCAGGGACTGCGGCACAGGCGGCCGACATCTTCCTCCGTCGCTTCGAGCGGCCCCGCGACCCCGACGCTTCGGAAGCGGAGCGCACGCGGTTGGCCAACAAGTTGTTCAGCGGCCAGAGCATCTGAAGCCATCGCATCAAGGAATACCGACCGGCGACGGGGCTCGACACACCGAGCATCAGCTCGCGAGCACTTCCTTCTCGGTGAAGGTTCGCACAACGCTCGCCAGCTCGCCCACGCACGTTCTTCCTCACTCGACTCAGCGGCGCTTCGACGCTCTGAACTTCGAACGAAGGTGCGTCGCTCGAACAACGTTCGCCAGTTCGCGCACGCACTGTCTCGATGCACGTCGACGAAGAACTTAAGTTCTTCCTCACTCGACGCGATGGCGACGTCCGCGCGCTCTCCCGAACGACGAAGGGCTGTTCTCGTTGCTCACACAACTTTCGCCAATCCGCGCGCACTGCTTCGCGGCACGTCGACGACGAACTGATTTCTTCCTCACTCGACGCAACGGCGAGGCCCGCGCGCTCCCAAGCAACGAAGGGCCGTTCTCGTTGCTCACAACGTTCCTCAGTCCGCGCACGCAGGTCTCAATGCACGGCTCTTCCATCGCTCGTCAGTCCACACCCCTGCGCGAGGCGTCGCCGACGGGGCTGCGACTCAAACGAATGAGTGACGCGCCAGCGCTGAGCCAGCTCAACGCGAAATCACCCGCGTAGAGCATTGCCTTCGTCGACACGCACCAGCCGAGGCTCGTGCTTCAGTGCCTGCTTCTCTTTCACCCAGCCCCACGACGCGATGACTACGCGCGCTCCGGGGTGCAGAAGTTGAGCTGCAGCTCCGCCGACGTTCACGTCACCTGCCTTCGCGCCAGCCTGCACGCGACACGACAACCGCGTCCCCGACTCGAGGCAGTACACGTCGACCTTTTCGTTGACGATGAAGCCGCACGCATCGAGCAGCGCTGCAGGCAGCTGGAGACCGTCGTCACCTTCGAGGTCAGCGCGCGTGAGCGTCGCGCCGTGCAGCTCCGCGAGAAGCACCAGTCGTTGGGCCTTCATCGCTCGGTGTTTAGCCCGAACAGCTCCATCTGAACCTGTTCGTGCACGGCGCGCGCGAAGAGCCCCTGCTTGCGGAGCTCGACCGCGAGCTCGTCGGCGAAGCCGTGAATGGTGATGACCTCGCGCGCGCCACTGCGCTTCGCGTAGTCACACAGCGACGTGAAGTCAGCGTGGTCGCTGATGGGAAACGCGAGGTCGGCGCCGCACCGCCGCGCGCCCCAGGGCTCGACCGCCCAGCCGGTCAACGCCGCGAGTGACTTTCGCGGCACGTCGACCAGCGCGCTGCCCCGTCGGTACGGAGGGAACAAGCCGACCTCGCCGTCTTCGAACGTGCCCTCGAAGCGCTTCGCACCCACGGGCATGCCGAGCGCTTCGTAGACGAGCGCGACGTCGTGAATCGACGGGTGCGCACGCACGGGCAAGCCACGCAGCGCGAGTTGACGCACGGTCTCTTGCGACTTGCCCAGCGAGTACGCCAACAGAATGGGTCGCACGCCCTGCGCGAGCTGTCGCTGCGCCCACTGCGCGACGTCGTCGTAGAGCTGCGCGCGCGGAGGAAACCGGTACTTCGGGTGGCCGAACGTCGACTCAATGACGAGCGTCTCGCACTCGAGCACCTGCGCCGGCGCGGCAGTGAGCGCGGGCTCGAGCGAGACATCGCCGGTGTAGACGACACGGTGACCGTCGCCGCGCGTGACGCGAACCTGCGCCGAACCGAAGACGTGACCTGCCGAGAAGCACTCGAGCTTGAGGCCGCCGAGCTCGAGTGATTCGCCGTAGGCCAAGGGCGTCGTCGCATCGAGAGGCCCGAGGCGGTGCTGCATGAGCGCGAGCGTTTCAGCGGTGGCGATGACGCGCTCGTGCCGGGCGATGTGGTCGCTGTGCGCGTGGCTGACGAAGGCGACGGGCGAGCGCGTACGGGCGTCGAACCAGAGCGGCGTGCCTTGAAGCACGAGACCTCCGCGACGCAGCTCGACGGGCATGCGCGCCTCAATAGCCGAGAGTGAGAAGTGGCGTCTTCGTGCTCGTCCGGGTGGGGAGACGGCGCGAGGTGCGGCGCTCGTCAGATGTCGCGGAGTTGGAGCTGGCGCAGCATGTGCTCACTCACCCCACGTCGGGTGGAGCGGTGAATGGGACCCGACGGTCGAAGGCGCGTGGAGCCGGATTGGGCCCCGGCTCCATGCGCCTCCCTTACGGGCCACCGCAGTCATTCTCGCACACGAGCGTCACATCAGAGCCCGGGCGACACCCACAGCCAGGAGAGACCAAGTTGCAATCAACCTCATTTGCAGAGCACATGAGCAGCGTGGCGGACGACGGCTCCAACGTCCCGGTTTTCACCACGGGCTGAGCCCACGCCTTCTTCAGCGAGACAGCCTTCAGATTCACTTCCATATGCGAATGCTCCCGCTGGCAGCGTCCGCAGCAAGAACGCTTGTGCCAACACCAAAGTCGCCAAAGCCAATGAAACGATTGGGCATCTGGCTCGTGACGCCACCATTACGAACTGAACGAAGCAACGAGACGTTGAACTGAACGTTGCTGCCACCAACGGGCGAATCGAATCCGGCAGACCTCTGAAACAAGATCCATGCGACGTTGTTCGACGCCGAGCCTTCGCCGACGAACAAGTCCAAACGGCCGTCGTCGTTGAGATCTCCCGCAAGCACATTTGAACCGAAGCCCGCCACGCCCTGAATGAACTCAGTGGCGACACCGCCAGTGACCCCACCTGAGAACCAACTCGAGTATCGATACACACGAGCTTCATTCGGGTAGCCCACGTACATGTCAGCCAGGTCGAGGCGCTGCACCGGTGCCGAGCCCCAGACGGAAGCACCGAACCCAAGCGAGATAGAATTCGACGCGAACGGCGTCTGCGACAACACCTGAATGCCACCATCGAACGCGCCCAGGGGAGCTGCACCCGATGAAGCCGTGATCTGTGCAGCGCCGTAGATCGCGAGGCGACTCACGTTTCCACGTGGAATCGAGACAACAAGCTCCGGCGCAACGCCTCCGTCAATCGACGAACGTCCCGTGACCCCCGGAAGTGTCGTCACACCGAGCCGATTGAGCCCCAAACCGTTGGAGGTATTCGTCGGCGTCGACGCGTAGAGGTACTCGCCTTCGATGACCCAATCGGCGGAAGTGACCGCGATGTACTGCTGACCCGCCACGAAGGCGCTCTGCCAACTCGCGAATGAGCGACCCTTGAAGATGTACACGCGCCCACGACCGGCCCCAAAGTTGTGAGCAGGGAGAGCGACTTCACTGAGCCCATCGCCATCGAGATCGCCGACGCGAGTTGCCGTCCACCCGATCTGATTCGAAGCATCGCCACGAATCTCAATCGATTTGGTGATGGTGCCCGTTGAACCAAAGAAGACGAACGCGCGGCCAGTCGTCGTGTAGCCGCGCTGACCAACGACAATGTCGCTCATGCCTGCAGTCGTTGTGTCGGCTGTGTCGTCGCCCACATTCCCGCCAGAACTGACGTCGCTGCCGAAGAACGTACCGACAGAGTCAGGCGGGTTGAGTTGAGTGCAGCCAGCTGCACAGGTCGTTTGCGACGCGAGCGCCGCCGAACCATTGAAAACAAAGACGGCACCGATGCTGTTGAAGCTTGGTGCCGCGACCACGATGTCGTTCGTTAACGTTCCAGTGACGTTCGCGTTGGCGAGAATCGTCTGCCCAAAGTCAGCGGGGGCATTGGCGACAGTTAAAGTCAGCTCCGTCCACATATTGTCGAGGCCCGTCGGCGCGGCGAATGTCGAGTAGTTCCCCACCTCGTCGCGTGCGCGCACTGCGATGAAGTACGTGTTCAACGGAGGCAACGTCAGCGCCTTCGTGATGGAACTCGCCGACCACGCCTCAACCGAATCAGCCTTCGACGACGACCCGAAATAGTCAGCGCCAGCGGCCATCGAGTTGTTCGACGGCACCGATGACGTCGTCCACCGCACGTCGTACCCCGCGACTGGCGTGCCACCCGTGAGCCCGCCGCTCGCCGCGTTCGAGCCGTCGTCGTACACCGCGCCCCACGTCAGCTCGACCGTCGCCGCGCGCGCCGACGTCAGGTTGCGCGTCACCGTCGGAGCCGCCGGCGCAATCACGTCGACCATCGACACGTGCGAGCTCGTGAACGTGTTGCCCGCCGGCGACGTCACGCGAATCACCAACGTCGTCGTCGAATCGTCCAACCGGTGACCGAGCTTCAGCACCGGCAACGACGGCGCGAACGGCGCCGCGCCCACCGTCACCGTCGGCAGCAATGCCGTCGAGCCCTCGAGCACGTCGAGCCGCCCCTGGAACGCGCCGACATTCGCGCCATCAAGGCCCGCCAGCGTCAGCTGGAACTGCGCATCATCAATCGCGCCGTTGAGGTCTCCGAACACAAGGTCAGCTGCGGTCGCGGTCTCCACGCGGCGGTTGCCCTGCGCGGCACCGAAGACCAGCGCCGCATCTTTCGCCACGGCCACCGCGGTCATCACCGTCGCCGAGCGCTGCAACGCGATGCTCGCCACCGTCGGGGCCTTGAGGCTGACGGTGAAGCTGCGGTGCGTGAGCTGCCCCGTGCCGTTGTCGATGGTCACCGTGTAGAGCGCGCCCTCCGGAAAGGCCGTCGACGCAAACGTCGCGATGCCGCCAGCTACGGTCTGCACGGGAGTACCACCCGGCGTCGCCGAAGCGGCTCCGGCATACAGGTACACGCTCTTGCCCGCGCCACAGTCAGACGTGACGACCTTGATGACCGCAGCGCCGTTTGCCGGGGTCGTGCCCTGTTCTGGCAAGCCGACGCCGGCGCGGTTCAACCAGCTGCCCTGCGCGTTCGTCACCACGGGGCCGGTCGGGTCGAACGCCAGGGTGCACGACGTGCTGTTCACCGTGATCGAGACGGGCACCGTGGTGCACGTGTTGCCGACGTCGTCAGCCACCGTCGCGGTGATGGTCTGCAAGCCGTTGGGGTAACTCACGACGCCCGTCGCTGCCGTGCCGCCCACCGTGAGCAGGTTGTTGCTGATGCCGTTAACCGACGACGTCACCGTCACCAACTGCCCGGCCGCCACATCGCCCACTGTCACCGTCGTCGAGATGTCTTTCGAGGTGCTCATCGTGCCGGCCGCCGGGCTGGCGATGGCGCAGGTCGGCGCGACGAGGTCGACGCGCGTGGTGCGTGCCGTCGCGGTCGTCGCGTTGCCCGACGCGTCGGTACAGGTCGCCCCGATGGTGTACGTGCTGTCACCGGTCAACGCGTACGTCGTCGAAGCCGTGTTGAGTGCCGGCGTCAGCGCACGTGCCGCCTGACCCGTGAAGGTGGCCGACACGCCGTTGGTGCCGACGTCTGCCGACGTGCCGATGTCGACCGTCAGGTTGCCGCCGGGCACCTGCGCGATGCCGAGCGACGCCTGCGTCGGCGCCGTCACCGCGCACAGCGGCGCCACGGGGTCGACGCGGAACGAATACGTCGCCGGGTCGTTCATCGCCGCGAGCAGGTTCTTGTTGCCCACCAGGTCGGAGAGTTCGACGAACAGGTTCAAGTCGAGCTCCGTGGTGTACGGGCCGGTCAACGTAACGGTCGCGATTGAACCCGCGAACGACGTCGTCGACGCGCGCGCCGCGCCGAGCGCGCCACTGGTGATGTCACGCAGCACCACGCCATTGGTCGACGCCAACGTCGCGGCCGTATCGCCACACCCCAACGTGAACTGCAGCAGCGGTTGAGCCCCCGCCAGCTCGGCAATGTTGAGGCGACCGTCGCCGTTCAGGTCTTGAGGCAGCGAGCGCGTGATGCCCTGCACACACGGCCGCGAACCATCGACCACCAACGAGACCGGCGCCGAAGCGGGCGCAGGCATGAGGCCCGAGCCGACGACGACAACCTTCATCGAGTAGGCGCCTTCGGGGAACGTGAAGCCGCTCGCCGGGCTGGTGACACCCTGACGGAGGCGGAAGTAGCCGCTGCCACACTCGGCGCTCGGCAGCAGCGTCGTCGTACCGTCCGTCATCTGCGTGATGCACACGTCGACACTGCCACCCATGGGCACGCGCGCCGAGAACGTCAGCGTGCGCTGAACTCCGGGCGTCGAAGGTTGCGTGTCTTGTGCTGCGGTGATGAGCGCCGCCGGCTGGCCCGTCGGCACGATGGGGTTGGTGATGGCCGGGCCTTCGAGGTCGACGGCCACGTGCACCGTCGCCGCGCTCACGCCCGCATCGTTGAGGTTCGTCACCTCGCCGCGGAACACGAAGTCTCCGTTGGTCATCGTCAACGGCGCGAACGAGCCGGTGCCACCGACGAGCGTCGTCGTACCGACCTGGGTCTCTGCGCTCAGGCCACCGTCTGCCTGACGGTCGCTGCGGTAGAGGCGCGCCTGCTGACCTGCACACAGCGGGTCACTGCTCGTCTGGAACGCGTACGTGCCGCTGCTCAGCTGCGCGGGCGTCAAGAGCGCGGAGGCCGTCGCCGGGCGAGTGAACAACAAACCGCACCCCGAGAGGTCGACCGTGACGGTCACCGAGCCCGTCGCCGTGTTGCCCGCGAGGTCTTCAATCGTGACGTCGATGACGTACACGCCGTCAGCGCCGAAGGGCACCTCCAGCGTCACCATGCCGTTGGCCACCACACCGAAGCCGACGCTCACGCCATCGCGAGCCACCGTGGCCTGCGAGCCGTCTTCCGCGTTGGTCGCGACCGTCACCCGGAGCGGCGAGTCAGTCACCACTGCTGGAGGCGGCGTGATGGTCACCGTCGGAGGGTCGAAGTCGAGCGAGAACGCGCCCGTGGCCGTCGACCTGTTTCCTGCGGCGTCGAGGCACGTCAGCGTCGCGGTGTAGGCGTCCGACGCGTTGAGCGTGAAGTCAGCCGAGACGTCGCCCGCCATGTTGGGCGTCACCGCGACCGCCTGCTGGCCGTTCACCTCGAGCGAGCCGGAGCCAGTCGCGGCCATGGTGCCGAGCACGCGCATCTGAAAGCCGGGAATCGAGGGCTCGGCGTCGTCGCGGGGGCCGAACACGCCGCTGGTCGTCACGCTGCACGAAGGGGTGCTCCGAGAAATCTGAATGGTGCCGAGCGCCGCGCCGACGGGCTGATTCACCGCCGCGCCGTCACGCACCAGCTCGGCGAAGAGCTCGTAGCGATCGTTGCCGGTGACGGGCACGGTCACCAACGCTGCGCCGTTCATGAACTCGGTCAACGGGCCCACCACGGTGTTGCCGCGCTTGATGCGCACCTGCACGCCGCTCACGCAGGTGGCCGTCACACGAACCTGCAGCTGGTCATTGGGCAGCTCGAGCGAGTTGAGCGTCGCGTCGCCGTTCGTGTCTTGAGGGAAGGTCACCGCAGTCACCGCCGGCGTGGTGCACGAGGTGCTGCGCACGGTGACCACCTGCGTCGCGGTCTTCGAGCACGAGCCCTGCGCAATCGACGCCGAGAGCTCGAGCGCTCCGGCCACCGCCGTCACGCCGGTGAACGTGGCCCGGTTGCCGCTGACCGTGCCGGTGAAGCTCATGCCGCCCGCACGCAGCGACGCCGAGTCGAACGAGAACGCCGACCCGTCGGCATTGCGCGCCGAAATCGAGACGTCGAAGGGCGAATCGACCATCGCGCCGTCGGTGGGCTGGTCGAACGTGATGGTCGACTCGGCGCAGGTCACCGGAGGGTTGGGGTCAGGGCACTGACAACCGCTGACGGCCATCACCGCGCTCGCCACCGCCAACACCACCCGAATCATGTTCCCTCGAACCATGGCGCTCCCGTCTCGTCTCTTGTGCCCGCCGCTCTCTGTCTGATTCAGAGCGAAAGGACCTGTTTGTCGGCCAATAAACCGATGAAATCCAGGGTGTCTTGCTGCGCCACTTCGGGCGTCACGTCGAACTCCGCCAGCAACACCGTAATGATGTCGGCGACACTCCGGCGACCGTCGATCAACTCGACGATGCGCTCCCCGACCTCCGACACCGCGCCCTCGGCACCTTCAAAGCTGTGCAGCCGCTCGTCGGGCGTCGCCGCGACCCAACGACCCCCGACCTTCTGCAACGCCGTCTCTCCATGCACGCGCGGCACGTCAGTCAACGACACCGTCTGGTTGGCTTTCCCCACCATGCGCGCGCGGGGACCGGCTCCCCACCCTCACCTACACGGTGTAGCCGCGACACAGCGGCCAGACAAGGCTTCAGAGCCCGACACCAAGCGCGATGAAGAGCCCGGTGAGGTACGCCAGCGACGAGAGAAAGAGCCGACGGGCCCAGGCTGCGTCAGCGTGCGTGCGCCAACCGTAGACGGCGTAGGCCAGGTAGGCCGCGCTGCCCAGCGTCGCGACCGCCAGGTACACGGGCCCGGCGACCCCCGCGAAGTACGGCAGCCCCGAGGCGATGAACTGCAGCACTGAATAGCCAACCGCATGCAACCGCGCGGCGTCATCACCCTTCTCGAGCACGACGGTGTGCAGCCCGGCAGCGCGGTATTCGCCCTTGCGGAAGAGCGCGATGGCGATGAAGTGCGGCAGCTGCCACGCGCAGAGAATGGCGAAGAGCGCCAGACCACCAGCCTCGATGCGCCCCGTCGCCGCCGTCCACCCCATGAGCGGAGGCACGGCACCCGGCAGCGCGCCGACCTGCATCGCCCAGTGCGAGCGCGACTTGAGCGGCGTGTAGACGAACACGTAGCTGAGCAACGCCAACAGCCCGAGGCCCGCCGTCAGCGGGTTCACCAGCCACAGCATCGGCAGCGAGAGCCCGGTGAGCATCGCGGCGAAGAACACGGCCGCCGTCGCCGACAGTCGGCCCGTGGGCAACGGGCGCCGCGCGGTGCGGGCCATGTACCGGTCTGACTCGAGCTCGAAGACGCAGTTGAGCGTGTTGGCCGCGCCAATGGTGCCGGCCGTGCCGAGCATCGCGAAGACCCAGGTGCGCACGTCGGCCGCGCCGCCCGCGAGCCACATGGCACCAGCAGCGGTGAAGAGCACCTGCGCCGAGAGCCGCGGTTTGGTCAGCGCCAGAAAGTCACCGACCCACGCGCCCAACGAGCGTGGTTCAGCGACTTCTGCGTGGAGTGGTTCGGCCCTCACGACGACGGGCCACCTAACGCTTGTAGAGCGGCCTGACAAGCCGCCCGACCGTCACAACCCGCGCAGCTCGTCGGCGCACGGGTCTTTCGGCGCCATCTTCACGAACTGCTGCGCCAGCGTCTTCGCCTTGTCCTTCTCCTTGGGGTCCTTCGCGAGGAAGCGCGCGTAGTGACAGTAAGGAGCCGGGTTGTCTTTGTCGGCGTTGAGCGCCTTTTCGTAGGTCGCGTTGACGTTGTCTTTTTCGCCCTTGAGCTCGTAGGTCAGCGCGAGGTCGTCGTAGGCAACCGACGCCATCGACGGGTCGGCGTAGAACTCTTCTGACGCGCGCTTGAGGTTCTCGACCGCCTTGCCGAAGTCTCTCTTGTCGTCGCGGTAGAGCTTGCCGAGCAGGTGACGCGCTTCGGGGTTCTTGGTCTTTGTGTCGGCGACGGCCTTCTCGAGCGTCAGCCGGGCGGCGTCGAACTTCTTCTGCTTGTACTGAACCTGACCCAGCATCGAGAGCAGCTTGGGGCTCGAAGGGACCATGGTGAGCGCCTTCACGAGCGCCTCTTCAGCGGCGGGCTCGCCGCCCTCTTTCTTGGTCAGCACCTTCGCGAGCTCCACATGGAAGTGCGAGGCCTGAGGGTTGGCTTCGATGGCCTTACGAATCTCCGCGGCGGCCTCGTCGAGCTTTCCTTCCCACGCGAGGCGGCGACCACGAATCAACAGCAGCTCGGGGTTCGCGCGGTCCTGTGAGAGGCCGTCGTTCTCGGCGGCGGCGATGTCTTTCTTCGCCTGCGCTTCGTCGGGCTTCACGGTGGTGCAGTCTTCGAGCGTCTTCTGGAACGCCTTGTCGCTGTAGAGCGGAATGTCGCGCGAGACGCGGCTGATCAGCAGCGCCTTCACGAAGCTGTTGGTGGCCAGCTGGCGAGGCGACGCGGTGTCAGTCATCGCCGCCAGGTCCTTCACGTTCTTCGCCGCTGCGCAGTAGCCGTTGCCCGGGTTCTCTTGATCGAGGATCAGGTTCGACGTGCCGATGAGGCCGTCAGGGTGACCACCACGCGCATACTTGATGGCGTTGGTGAACGCCGAGAGCGCCTGCAGGTCTGCGCCGCGGCGACGGTGCAGGTTGCCCAACGCGACATACACACGCGGGTCATCAGGCGCGATGGCCTGCGCGTGCTCGAGCGCGTCTTTGCC
Organism: Archangium sp.; assembly: GCA_035910535.1. Classification (GTDB taxonomy): domain Bacteria; phylum Myxococcota; class Myxococcia; order Myxococcales; family Myxococcaceae; genus Archangium_A. The sequence continues at coordinate 82,617 of JAMHXF010000039.1, forward strand.
CGCCTCGAGGTCGCCGCTGTTGGTCTGAAGAATGCCGCGCGTGAGGTAGTAGAGGCTGACGTTCTTGCGCTCGGCTTCGGCAGCGGTGATGCGCGCGTCGATGGCCTTGAGGCCGTCAGCCGTCTTGCCGTTGTAGAAGCTGAACATCGCCTCCGCAGCGTGCAGGTAGGCCGAGGCCTCCTTCGCGGCGAGGCCGGCCTGAATGTTCTTCTCGGCGTTCTCGCGGTTCGACTCGTCGTGAATGTGCTCGCCCCACCGAATCGTGTACGCGTACGCCAGCAGGCCACGCGCGTTGCGATTGGTGTCGGCGTTCGCGTCGAGCCCGAGCGCAAACTCGGCCTTGGCGATGGCGTCCTGGTAGCCCTTGAAGGTGTCCTTCTTGATTTCTGTGGTGGCGTCGCGGTTCGCAGCGTTCGCCTCGCGGATCAACTTCGCGCGGTACTGACCGTAGCCGAGGTACCCGGCGGCGCCCACGGGCACAGCGAAGAGAAGAACGAAGAACACGGCCTTCGACGCACCACTGCGCTTCTGCGGGCGCGGGCGGACATCGGAGGTCTCGACGTCGTCATCGTCGCCTTCGTCGTACTCACGACGCGGCGGCGGCTGCGCGCGCTGCACCGGCTGCGAAGGGCGCGGAGCAGGCTGACGCTGCGGCGGTCGCGCCGACGGGCGAGCCGCGACCGGCTGCTGAACCCCCGACGTCGCCGTGGCACCCGCAGGCGCCGAGGCCGGCTGCAACACCGGCGGCGCAGCTTGAGGAGGAGGCGGCGGCGGTTCCGGCGCGACCGGCTTGGGCACCGGTACACCGTTCTTCGCCATCAGCTCGAGCGTCTCGCCGTCTTGCGGGTCGGCCTCGAACGCCTTGAGCAGGTTGTCTTTGCCGCCGGCGTCGCCGCCCTTGAGCTGCAACGTGCCCATCATGCGGAGCGCTGTCTTGTCAGCGGGCGCGACCTGCAGCGCTCCGACAAGCTCTTCGATGGCTTTCTTGTCTTTGCCTTGTTCGGCATAGACACGGGCCAACAGCACACGCGGGTCAGCAACCGAGGGGTGCGCCTTCACACCCTTCTTGCAAACCACCATCGCTTCCATGAACCGGCCCATGCCGAGATAGGCCTCGGCCAGAGGCTTGTAGGCCTCTGATCCGGGATCAGTCGCGAATGCATGTTCTAGTTTTGCGAGCTCGGCCGGGCTCAGCGTCTTCGTCACAGGAGGCATCGGAAAGGTGCGGTTTTCTGGCACCTGCGTCTGTCCGCGTCAAATGTCAAAACAGGCTCGTTTCGATCCTTGACAGCAGGTACTCGGAAGACGTAGTCAGCCGCCCGCCCGCTGCGACGTCGGGCCCCGTAAGGGGGTGTAGCTCAGTTGGGAGAGCGTCGCGTTCGCAATGCGAAGGTCATCGGTTCGATCCCGTTCACCTCCACAACGCAGCAGGCATTTTGCAACAAGAAGCCCCGCATCTCGAAAGAGACGCGGGGCTTCGCTTTTCAGCAGCTCGAAGAGCTTTTCAGACCGGGCCGGCGAGCAGCTGCTCGAGCGGGCTCAGCGGACCACGAACCTCGGGCTCAGCGGGCGCGGCCTGCACCGTCGGCGTTTCCGTCGCGGTCTCGGCTTCGACGGCTTCGTTCTTCTTCTTGGTGCCCGCGCCGCTGCGGCACGTGCGGCACCACGGCTGGTTGCGAATCGCGCCGTCAGCCATCTTGCGAAGACCGAACATCGCCAATGGCTTCATCGAGCGGCACTTGAGGCACATCATGGTGATGAGCACTTCATTGCCGTCAGCATCGAACACCGCCGACTTGCGACGCTTGCGCGCTTCTTTGGGCGGAGCGTCTGCGTCGGCGGCCCGCTTCGGCTCGACCGGCGTCATCATCGGCGTCACTTTGTAGAGCACCTGGTTACCCTCGTTCAGGGCCGATTTTTCGGCTCCAGATGGATTTCTTAACCAGATGACGGGCACTTGAAAAGTGCCCTGTCACGTATTGTCACGTCACGGCATCTTGACGCGGTCGCTCATGTTCGACGCGGCGCAGGTCTCTGCGTTGTCGACGAAGCTCACGCGACCGCCCTTCGGGACCTTGAAGAGCTCTTTCTTCGCCTGCCAGTAGTTGATGAGGTCGTCGCGCACGTTGCTGCCTTTGTTCTCGGACAGGTCGACGTGCGACGGGTCGATGGTCGCGAGCACCGGCGCCAGCCCGTCGCCACCGCGCGCGAGGAAGTCGGGCATCGACACGCGGTAGCGCTTCGACGGGTCGATCTTCTTGCCGCCGGGCAGCGAGAAGCCCCGCAGGCGATCAGGCACCACGCAGCGCGAGAGCTTCACTTCGAGCCCTGAAACCTGGAAGACGCCCTTCTTCGAGCCGTACGCAGCGGTGAGCAGCCGCTCGAGTTGCTCACCCGTGAGGTCGAGCACGGCGACCGCGTTGTCGAAGGGCATCACCTCGTACACGGCGCCGTAGGTGAGCGGCCCTGCGCGGAGATCTGCGCGGAGCCCACCGGGGTTCATGATGGCGATGTCGGTCTTCGACATGGCGCGCAGCGAGTCGGCCAGGAAGTCGCCCAGCTCGCTCTCGCCTTCGTACACGCGGGCCAACGTGGTCGGCACGGTCAAGCCCAGCTGCTTCTGCTGCAGCTCGGCGACGGCCTGCTCGGCGGGCTGCATGGCCTGCAAGACGGTCTGGTCAGGCCGAATGCTCGTGCCGCGAAAGCGGGCCTGCACCGGCGTCACCACGTCCGCGCGCGCGCGCAACGCCCGAGGGTCGCAGCTCTTGGTTTCAATGTCCCACGTCTCGCAGATCTCGACGCCCGCGTTGATGAGCGTGCGACCGGGAATGACCTTCTTCGTTGCGGGGTCGACGAACAACTCGATGAGGCCGAAGTAACGGCCGAGCGCCCAGCTCTCGATGATGGGCGTGCCATTGACGAAGTGCGCGACGCGCGCGTGCGTGTGGCCAGCCACCACCGCGTCGAGCGTGCCTTCAGGCAGGCCCTTCATCATTTCGAAGATCTCTCCCGCGTCGAGGTCGCAGCTCGAGAGATCTTCGTGGTGCGTGCCGTCTTCACAGCGGCCTCCGGCGTGAGCGACGGCGACGACGAGGTCAGCACCCTTCTCACGCAGCCGCGTGGCCGCCGCGAGCGCCTCCGTACCGAGCGGGCGGAACTTCAAGGTCTGTACGTTGATGGGCAACGTGACGGTGGGCGTCTGCGGCGTGGTCAGGCCGATGACGCCGATTTTCAAGCCGTGGCGCTCGAGCATCACCGTGCCGTCGCTGGGCAACCACGCCGGGCGCTCGCCCGTGGCGACTTCGTAGATGTTGGTTGAGAGCAGCGGGAACTTCGACTGCGCGATGCGCGCCTTGAGCGCACCGAACGGGTCCATCGTGGCCTGCGTCGCGGCGGAGATGGGGCCGACGGGGCCGTAGTCGAACTCGTGATTGCCGATGGCCGCAGCGTCGTAGCCGAGCTGATTGAACGCCTCGATGACCACACCGCCCTCGGTGAGGTTCGAGACCAGCGTGCCCTGAAAGAGATCTCCCGCGTCGAGCAGCACCACGCCACCCAGGTTCTCGGCGCGCAGCGCGTTCACGTAGGCGGCGAACGTAGCGAGGCCCCCGTAGCGGATTTCGCCGCGCGGAAACTTCTCGGTCATACCGTTGACCCAGCCGTGCACGTCGTTGGTGCCGACGATGGTGATGCGCAGCGGCTGGTTCGGCTTCGCGACCGTGCCCACCCGCGTGGGCGTCACGGGGACTGCGGCGTGCTCCGCGTCACGGGTGGTCTGACAATTCAGCAGCAGGGCACAGAGCGCGAGGAGCAGTTTCTTCATGAGCGGGGTCGGCGAATCCACCACAGCAGCAGCAACGCCGGAAGCGTGACGAGCGGCGCCGTCGAGCAGCTCTGCTGGCGCTCTGCCGACGGCCCCTGACCCGCGCCGGGGCCACCGACTGCACCGATGGAGCCACCGGAACCGCCACCGGCACCGCTGCCAGCGTCGACCGGCCCCACCCCACCGTCGCTCGGCGTGATGGAGCCGAGTGGAATGAGCGCCGCGACGTCATCGAGGCCGACGAGCTTGTAGTTGGCGCCGGCCCCGTCGTGCAGCAGCAGCGCGCCCGCCGGGTACCCGGGCACAGACGTCGACACGTCGAGGTACAACGGCTGCCGCACGATTTCTGCACCACCGTCGGGAACGCCGAGCTGAAACGAGCCCAGCGGCGTGACCCCTGCGTCATCGAGCGCGTGCACCACCACCGCGTCGTCACTCGGAGAGGTGGTGAAGATGAAGAGGCCGGTGGAGGTCTGCAGCAAGTCGACCCCGCCGAGCGTCCCGCCCAACGAGCCCGTGGACGTCTCGATGACCGTCGTAACGCCGCCGTCGTTGTCGACGGCGAACACACCCCGCCCCGGCACGGCCGCGTACAGCACGCCTGCGAGGTCGTCGTGCGAGAGCCCCGAAGGCGTCCCCGGCAGCGTCACGTCAGGAAGGGAAACGACGTCGTACCCGCCTGAAATCGGCTCGAGCGAAAAGTGACGCAGCACGGGGCTCAACGTGTCGACCCACAACGTGGTGCCGCCGTCATCGAGCGAGCCGAGCGCGAGCTGGCCCGGGCTGCTGACGTTGATGTTCGACGGTGACGCCGCGGTGAGCGGGCTGCCGATGAACATCAGCCGCACGCCACCAGCGGCGGTCGACACCGCGATGAGAGGCCCGCGTACGTCGGCTGAGCGAGAGATGCCGAACGGCACGACTTCGCGCAGCCCGCCATCGAGGTCGTAGACGTACGCGCCGACCTGCGCCGTGTCGGTGCCGACGATGACGCTGGTGAGCGCCGGGTCGCCGGCCTGAAACGACGGAATGGCGAGCGTCTCGAGCCGCCACGGAATGACGTTCTGCGCGAGCGCGGGCACGGCGATGAACAACGAGAGCAGCGCTGCTTTCATGGAAAATCTCCTCACGGCGGGCACGCGCGGTTGGTGCAAACGTTGCCGCTGGCGCACGTCAAGCCAGCGCAATCGAGGTCGAAGCAATCGACTTCACCGTCACCGTCGTCGTCGAAGCCGTTGTCGCACTGCTGCTCGGGCGCGTAGCAACCGCGCTGCGGCCCGCCGTCCCACGAGCCTGCGTCGGGCGTGCCTGCGTCGAAGCGCAGCACACCGCACAGCCACGGAGGCGGCGTCGACGTGGCGCACACCTGCCCCAGACACGCGTCGTCATCACAATCGATGTCTCCGTCGCCGTCGTTGTCGTCGCCATCGTCGCACTCCGCTTCTTCGCAGCGCGACGCGAGGCACGTGGTGCCAGTGGTGCACGCGGTGCCGCACGCGCCGCAGTTCGCCTCGTCTGACGTGAGGTCGAAGGTCTCGTCGGTCTCGCCGTCGCAGTCGTTGTCGAGGCCGTCACACAGCTCCATCGACGGCACGAGCGTCGACGCGCACGCGAGCTGACCAACCTCACACGTGCGCGTGCCGGGCCGACACACGCCGAGCGCTGTCGTCGTGCACGCCTCGAGCGCCTCGGGGAACGTCTCGTCGACGCGGCCGTCGCAGTTGTCGTCGGCGCCGTTGCACACCTCGTCGGCGACACATTCACCGGCGCGGAAGCACTGCGAGACCGCCTCGAAGCGCGCGATGCACTCGAAGCCCGGGCCGCAATCGGCGGGCGTGACACACGAGTAGCGCGCCGACGGGTTGACCTGCACGCACGCCGCAAGAAGGAACACGAACGAGACCCGGGCGTGCATCAAAACGACCCTCCGATGGACACGCCTGCGCCGTCAGCGCTGGCGGCAGGCACCACCTGCACCGGCGGCGCTCTGGTGCCGTCGACGATGCCCGAGACGATGGCGCCGATGGCCGCAGCGCCGGCGACTCCGAGCGCCACGTTGGCGACCAGCGCGTTGCGGTTCTGCTCGAGCGCCTGCGCGCGCGTGCCGGCGTAGACCTGCGCGTTCACGTCGTAGCCGCGGCGCAGCGTTTCTTCCTGCCCGCGCGAGATGAGGCCGAACGTCAGGCCCGTGCCACCGGCCGCGACGGCGAGCCCGCCGAGCACCCACGTCAGCGGCGACAACGTCACGCCCTGCGCCGCCGGCGCGTCGTCTTTCTTCGTGAGCTTCGGCACGACCTGCGCGTCGGGCAACTGGCCGGGAATCAGCAACAGCTTGATGTGCTCCTTCGTTTCCTGGTTCGGCTCGACGTTCAGCAAGCGGGTCACGTCGAGGTACTTGCTGCGCGTGATTTTCACCTCGTGCTTGCCGGGCTTGAGCGTGAGCGTGAGCGGCGGCGTGCCGACGAACTCACCGTTGAGCGAAATCTGCGCGTCGTCGAGGTTGCTGGTGATGGTCAACGTGCCGCGCGCCTCACGTTCGCCGCGCAGCAGCGGAGGCACCGCCTGCTCGACGTCTTTCTGAAAGCGCCGCGCGGCGATGAGAATCGGGCGGTCGACGTCGGCGATGACGGTGAGCGCGTCGACGTCGACGAGCCACAGCTTGAGCAGGTAGTTCTTTTCGTCGCGCGCCAGCTTGCCCAGCACCGCGCGCTTGAAGCCCAGGCCCGAGAGCTCTTGCGCGACGCACGCAGCGTTGCCGCCACACTTGCGCAGCGACTCGTAGCGACGGGCATCGAGCTGCGTGCGCAGCACTTCAGGCGTCACCACGTCGTACTTCTGCGTCTGCGCTTCGGCGACGAGCGCGCGCGTGACCTGCGCGCCCAGACCCATCATCAAGTCGGGGGCGTCGACGTCCACGACGGCGAGCTTCGGAGCGGCCGCGAGCGTGAGAGCCAGAAAGACGGAGTGCATCACGGGGCGCACCTTACCCGCGTCAGTCGGGAGATCGACTCTGGAACCCGAATCGTGCGAGAGCGTCACGCGCCGTGGAGCCCCTCGAAGACGACGATGACGTCGCGCTCATTCGTTACACCGTCGAGCCCAACTATGCGGGTTGGCGGCTCGACAAGTACCTCTGCGAGAAGATCCGGCGCGCCTCGCGCACGCGCGTGCAGGAGATCATCGAGAACGACCTCGTGTACGAGCGCAAGCTCAAGGCCTCGACGACGGTGTGGCCGGGGCTGACGTTCGAGCTGCGGCGCCGCGTTCGTGAAGAGCCAACGGTGCCTGAAGCCGACGCGCTCAAGGAGGTCTTCATCGACGACGCGCTGCTGGTGCTCGACAAGCCTGCGGGCCTGCCCATTCACCCCACGGCGCGGTACCACCACAACACGCTCGTCGAGCAGGCGAAGAAGAAGTACGGCTTTCGCGCCGACCCCGCCCACCGGTTGGACCGCGAGACCTCGGGCCTCGTGGTGTGCGGCCGAACGCTCGAGGCCTGCCAGCGGTTGATGAAGAGCTTCATGAACGGCGTGGTGAAAAAGCAGTACCTGGCCGTCGTCGAAGGCCAGCCGCCGCACGACGAGTTTCACGTCGACGCGCCCATCGCCGAGGGCACGGAGCTCATCCGCATCGCGGTGCGAATCGACGAGAGCGGCCGCAGCGCCCGCACGCGCTTCGTGGTCGAACAGCGCTTCGAGCGTGACGGCGCGAAGTTCGCGGTGCTGCGCTGCTTTCCCGAGACCGGTCGCCAGCACCAGATTCGCATTCACGCGCAGCACGTCGGTTTTCCGCTCGTCGGCGACAAGATGTACGGGCCCGACCCCGGCTACTTCGACCGCTTCACGAAGAAAGAGCTCGAGCCTGAAGCGTGGGTGAAGCTCCGGCTCCCGCGACAAGCGTTGCACGCCGCCGTGCTCGAGCTACCGCACCCGACGACACGCCTGAACGTGCGCTTTGAGGCGCCGCTGCCGGAAGACCTGCAGGACTTCATCGCCGGAAAATGACTGCATTCCTCAGAAGCTCAGCATCAAAGCGGCGCACCGCGACGTGACCTTAAGACGTGGTTCTCGCGCTGGCATTGGCCACGGGCCTCGTCGACAACAAGGTCTGCGCCATCGACGAAGGCTGGTCGGGGTTCCGGTTGGTCTACCGGCTCAAAGAGCACTGACGCGCGCGAGGCCGGGCGTGGGGTACTTGCCCGAAAAACACGCGGTGCAGAACGACTGCCCCGAGGCGTCACCGGCCGCCGTGGTCAGCCCACCGAGCGAGAGGTAGCCGAGCGAGTCAGCCGTCACGTAGCGCGCGATTTCTTCGCTCGAGTGCGACGCGGCGATGAGCTCCTGCCGGCTGGGCGTGTCGATGCCGTAGAAGCACGGCCACGACGTCGGCGGGCTCGAGATGCGCAGGTGCACTTCGCGCGCGCCGGCCGACTGCAGCATCTTGACGATTTTGCGCGACGTGGTGCCGCGCACGATGGAGTCGTCGACCACCACCACGCGCTTGCCCTCCAACGTGCTGCGCACCGGCGCCAGCTTCAGCTTCACGCCGAAGTGACGAATGGACTGCTGCGGCTCGATGAACGTGCGGCCCACGTAGTGGCTGCGAATGAGCCCCACGTCGAAGGGAATGCCAGAGGCCTCGGCGTACCCGAGCGCTGCAGGTACACCGGAGTCGGGCACGGCGATGACGACGTCGGCCTCCACCGGCTGCTCTTTGGCCAGCTGTGCGCCGAGGCGCTTGCGCACCTGAAAGACCGAGTCGCCGAAGAGCTTCGAGTCGGGCCGCGCGAAGTAGACGTACTCGAATACGCAGCGGTGCTTTTCCTTCTTCGCGAAGGGGAAGCTCGAGCGCAGGCCGTCTTCGTCGATGACGACCATCTCACCGGGTTCGATTTCGCGCAGCAGCTCCGCCTCGATGAGGTCGAGCGCGGTGGTCTCGCTGGCGATGACGTACGCGTTCTTCACGCGGCCCAGCACCAGCGGCCGAAAGCCGACCTCGTCACGCACGGCGACGAGCTTCTTCTCGGTCAAGAAGACCATCGAGTACGCGCCGTCGAGCTCCTTGAGCGCGTCGACCACCCGCTGCTCGAAGGTCGAGGCGCGGCTGCGCGCGATGTAGTGGATGACGTTCTCGGTGTCCGAGTCGCTCTGGAAGATGGCGCCCGTCTCTTCGAGGCCCTTCCGCGCGTCGTCGGCGTTCACGAAGTTGCCGTTGTGGGCGATGGCCATCTGCCCGCCGGCGAAGCTGACCTGGTACGGCTGCGCGTTGCGAACGTGGCTGCCGCCAGCCGTCGAATAACGAACGTGGCCGATGGCGGCGCGCCCGGGCAATTCGGCGAGCACCGGCTCGGTGAAGACGTCGGCCACCAGGCCCATGGCCCGGTACGATTTGAGCCGGCTGCCATCACTCGACACGATTCCGGCTGACTCCTGCCCGCGGTGCTGCAGCGCGTGGAGGCCCAGGTACGTCAGGTGAGCCGCTTCATCGTGACCAAAGATGCCGAACACACCGCACATGAGAGGCCTCGTAGCCAAAGCGCTCCGATATGTCCTACGTGTGTTGGTCGAACAGGTGGGAACGTGTAGGTAAGGCCAACTTCATACGGTCGCGAAGAAAGACTGCACACGGTGTCGAACAACGGGGTCCACAGCAGCGAACGGGTTTCGACCCTGTACCGGAAGTTCGGTACGGCGATCTATTCGCGCTGTCGCCGTCTGTTGAAAGACGACGCCCTCGCGGAAGACGCCACGCAGGAGGTCTTCGTGCGCGTGCTGAAACACATCGAGAGCGCCCCTGATGACGCGACGGCGCTGGCGTGGATCTACCGAATTTCCACCAACTACTGCCTGAACCAGATCCGCGATCGCTCGCGCCAGGCGGAACCCACGGCCCCCGACGAAATGCCGGAGACCGACGGCGGCGCGGGCAGCCCTGAAATCGGCATGGTCGACCGCGACACGGCGCTGCGCATCATTCGGCGCGCGCCCGAGAAGCTGCAGGACGTCGCGGTGCTCTATTACGTCGACGGCCTCGAGCAGGAGCAGGTCGCGAAGATGCTGGGCATTTCACGGCGTACCGTCATCAACCGGCTCCAGGAATTCGTGGAGCGCTCACGCAAGTTCATCAACCGGGACGGTGTGGCATGAACGCCCGCGGACACCTGTCGAGCGAGACCATCGACCTCCTGCTGCTCTCAGCGCTCTCGGCCGACGAGTCGAACGCCGCGAAGCACCACATCGACGGCTGCAGCGAGTGCAAGTCGCGCTGGCAGGAGCTCAACGACGACAAGCAGCGCTTCGAGCAGTTCGTCTTCGCGCGCACGCTGCCCAAGGTCGAGGCGCGCGTGGCCGCCGCGCGCCAGGGCTTCTTCGAGCGCTTCAAGCTCAAGTTCCTCATCCCCGCGGTGGGGTTGGCGACGGCGCTGGCGGTGGTGGCGACGACGGGCCCGGGCACGCAGACCGAAGACGACCTCTACGTGGGCATCAAGGGTCAGCCGACCTTCGAGATGTTCGCGCAGCGCGGCGACGGGGGCTCGTTCGCGGTGGCGCCCGACGTGGCGTTGCAGCCGAGCGATCGACTGCGCTTCGTGGTGAACCCGGCGGGCAGCAAGTACGTCATCGTGGCGAGCCACGACGGCGCTGGCGTGTTTTCGGTGTACCACCCGTTCGGCGCGCAGGTGAGCCTGCCGGTGGGTGACACGAAGGCGAAGCTCGAGCTGCCGGGCGCCGTGGAGCTCGACAGCACCCTGGGCACCGAGCGCGTGGTGGCCGTGTTTTCCGACGAGCCGTTGACCGCCTCGCAGGTCGAGGCAGCCCTCAATGCCGATGCGAAGAATCCTTCGCTCAAGGGAGCGCGATTCGTCGCGCGTGAGTTTCGCAAGGTCGCACCGTGAACCTGTGCGGGCGCGCGGCGCTGCTGGCGCTGTTGTTCACGACGGGGCTCGCGCACGCTGAGACGCGGCGCCTGGCCATCATCGTGGGCAACAACGCGGGCAGCGGCGACATGCCTCCGCTGCGCTACGCCGAGAGCGACGCCGGAAAAATGGCGCGCGTGCTCGTCGAGCTGGGCGACGTGCAACCAGACGACGTGATGCTGCTGCAGGGCCAGAAGGTGGCGAGCGTCGAGCGCGCCATCACCGAGGCGCGGGACCGCGTGGCGATGTTCAAGCGCTCTCCCGACGTGCGCAGCGTCGTGTACTTCTATTTCTCGGGGCACTCCGACGGCGAGGCCATCGAGCTGGGCAACGAGAAGCTCGCGTACGCGCGGCTCAAGGCGCTGCTGTCGGGCACCGGCGCCGACGTTCGGCTGGTGGTGGTCGACGCGTGTCGCAGCGGCGGCGGCTTCCGTGAAAAAGGCGGCAAGCCCGCAGCGCCCTTCGCCATTCGGCTCGCCGACACGCTGCAGGCCACGGGCGAGGCCTTCATCACCTCGAGCGCGGCCGATGAATCGTCGCTCGAGTCGAGCGAGGTCATGGGCAGCTACTTCACGCACAACTTCATCTCGGGGCTCCGCGGCGCGGCCGACACCTCGGGCGACAAGCTGGTGACGCTCTCGGAGGCGTACAAGTACGCGTACGACCGCACCGTCAGCTCGACGGCGATGTTGTCGGTGGGCGCGCAGCACCCCAACTACGACTTCAAGCTCTCGGGCCAGGGAGAGCTGGTGCTCGCCTCGTTGCTCAAGCCGTCGGCGGTGCTGGTGCTGCCCGACGCCGACCGCACGCTGGTGACCGACTTGAATCGTGACCAGGTCATCGTCGAGACGCTCGGAGGCGCGAAGGAGGTCGCGCTCGCGCCGGGGAACTACGGCCTGCGCGTGTTCAAAAACGGCCAGGGCTGGGGCGGGCGCGTCACCTTGAGCGACGGCTCACGCCAGGTCGTGCAGATGAGCTCGCTCTCGCCGATTCAGTCGTCGGTGATGGTGGCGCAGAAAGGTGGCGCCGTCGTCGCGCAGACCATCGACCGGCCGCGAACCGAGACCGTGGGCCTCGGCGTCAGCTTCGGAGGTACCGGGCGCATTCTCGTGCCGCTCACCGCCGCGCTGAGCCCCAAGTGGCAGGTGCGCCTCGACCTCGAGCCGCTCACCACCCCGTTCATCAACTTCGCCGGAGGTCGCGTGTCGGGGCAGCTCTTCGTGCTCGCGCTCGGTGAGTGGAGCGCGGACCCCGGCGTCAACGCGCCGAACGAAGCCGGTGCGCAGCTGCGCGTGGGGTACCGCGTGGCGCTCGACGTGTGGCGGCTGCAGTTCGGCCTCGGCGTGGAGGTCGGCCCGGGGCTGCTCGCGCAGCTCTACGATGATCGCCGGATGTCGGTGGTCTTCACGGCGGCGCCCCGGTTGATGGTCAAGGCGCGGTTGACCAACGCGCTCTCGCTCATCGCCAGCGCCGACCTGCTCGTCACCGGCCTGGAATATGGCGCCACCGCCGACACGGCCCAGTTCACGTGGCTCTCGTACCCCTCGGCGAACGCCGGGTTGATGGTGCGCTTCTAAAAGCGGCAGCACGCTGCGCTTGCCCAATTCGCGCTCGTCTTTACGAGAGGGCTCATGCAGCCAGACATCACCCTTCGAAAGTCTGACCTCGAGCTGTTGAACAGCGTCGTCGAGCGCAACGCGTCTGATGAGACGCGCGCGTTGTTGGTCGACCGCCTCGAAACGGAGCTGTCGCGCGCGAAAATCGTCGACGACGCCGCGCCTCTGCAAGACGTGGTGACGCTCGGTTCACGGGTGACCTTCGAGACCGTGGAGACCGGCAAGCGCCGCGAGCTGGTGCTGGTGCTGCCCGAAGACGCGGTGACGGCCGAGCACCTGTCGGTGTTGACGCCCATGGGCTGCTCGCTGGTCGGCCTGCGCGTGGGCGACGTCTTCACGTGGAACGATCGCACGCATCGCTGGCGCCTCAAGGTGCTGTCTGTCGAACAGCCGTGAGTCAGACACGCTGGTTGGCGGTGGCCAACGCCGCCGACGCCATCACCCAGAAGCCGAGCGACGCGCGCCTGCACCTGCAGACGTTGCTCGAGCGCTTCGGCCCGGAGCTCGACCCCGTCGATGACTTCGAGGCCTGGGCCCTGCGACAGCTGCTTCGTTCGCTCGTGAATTCTCCCGACGATTTACACCCTCGCTAAGCACCCGCAGCGACTCACGATTCAGTCGCATTTCACAGCAATTGTCCCCGGTGGGTTCCAGCACCACACCAATCAAAGGGGGCAGTTCACAATGGGCTTTTTCGTTCTTCTCATCGGTCTCGCGGTTCTCGGTTTCGGCGCCTGGCAGCACATGAAGGGCAAGCGCATTCTCTCGGCGCCGTTCAAGGGCACGGGCGACCTCGCCAAGAACCCGGTGAGCGATGACCCGAAGGGCGCGATGTCGACGGAAGGCAAAGTCGTGCCTCCGGCCGAGACGTTCCTCTCGCCGGCGAGCAAGACGCCCTGCCTCGCGTACGAGCTGAAGATCGAGCGCCTCTACGAGAAGACCGAGACCACGCAAGACGGCACGAAGACGGTCAAGGGCAGCGAGACGCTCAAGACGCTGACCGGCGGCGCCATCGTCGGCCTCGACGACGGCTCGGGCGTGTTCCACGTCGACCTCAGCAAGGGCGCCGACTTCGACACCATGAAGGACGGCTTCAAGAAGGAAATCAACGGCCACTCCGGCAGCTCGCACGTGGTGTTCGGTGAGTTCAGCTTCGACGTGCCCGTCATCGGCAGCGACAAGGGCTGGACCACGGGCTTCAAGGCCACCGAGAAGTACGTGCCGGTCGAGGGCTCGCTCTTCGTGCTCGGCAAGGTCGAGAGCGGCAAGCTGGTCAAGCCGGGTTGGCGCAGCATGATGGCGTCGTCGAAGGGCCGTGAAGGCCTGCTCGGCTCGATTCAGAAGAAGAAGAAGTTCAGCTTCATCGGTGGTGGTGTGGCTGCGGTCGCCGCGATTCCTCTGATGTTGTTCGGCCCGAAAATCGACACCAGCGGCCCGTCGCACTTCTGTGAATCGGCGCTGACCGATGCGCGCGCGAAGTGCAGCGACACGGTCAACAGCGACCAGGGCGAGTTCTTCACGTGGACCATCACGCAGCCGGGCAAGTACGAGGTGCACGTCACCGCGCCCAAGAAGAAGGTGCAGTTCTACCCGAAGCTCTTGGTGAGCGACGCGGCCGGTGAAGTGCTCGCCGACACGTACTCGCGTGACGAAGCCACGGGCGGCCAGAAGATCACCGAGACGCTCGAGCTGAAGGCCGGCGTGTACAAGGTCGCGGTGCTCAACGAAGGCTACCTGCCCAAGGGCGGTTACTCGTTCGACCTCGAGCTCAAGTCGCTCAACCCGAAGCCGGTCGCGGCGCCCGCGGCGAAGGAGCCCGCGAGGAACGAAGCGGCCGTGGAAGGTGACGGCAAGACGGGCCTGGCCGACGAAGTCGAAGCCGACGAGCAGCTCGCGGCCGACGACGAAGCGGCGGCGCCCGCGCCCGTGAAGAAGGCAACGGCCGTGAAGCCTGCGCCCAAAGCGGTGAAGGTGGCGGCGGCTCCGAAGGCGACGACGAAGAAGGCGGCCCCTGCGCCGAGCCGC
>JAMHXF010000040.1:0-12468 GCA_035910535.1 Archangium sp.
GGAGCCGCTGACGGTTAACTGGCCGCGACCGAGGTGGGGCGCATCGAGGCGCGAGCGGCCGGCGCCGATGTCGCGGTGTCCAACCGCCGTGTCCATGGGCCCCGCGCTCGTTGCCGGATGCCGACCTCACGAGCCAGGCTCGGGTTCGAAGTAGTCCCCGGTACATCGAGGATCTGCGCGGAACTTCTCCCGAATGATCCTGATCTTATCGACGTCTGTGGGTTCGCTATTCAGCCTCGTCATCGCGGCGTTCACCCGAGCGCATTGCGCTTCCTCGAGGTAGAAGCGGTGCTCGTCGAGCCATGAGATTACCGGATGATAGTTGTCCCCGGTCGACGCTTCGAGCTTCGCGACGTACTCCTCCACCGTTTTTCGGCGAGCGCGCGGACGCAGGATGGGAATGACGTCCACTGTCCGATCGTCCGATACCACCACTGCTAGCCGTGGAGTCGAGGACGCACCGACGTACCGGATCCCCGAGTTGTAGCGAGCCCCTCGGGCGGGCGTGCACTCCTCTCGCGCTGGGCCATCAAGGATCACGCCGACCGCGTGGCAGACGCAGTGCGGATCGACAATGATGGTGCCGTCGATGTTGCTCACGCGGCGGTAGAGTTCTGGCGTCAACTTGGTAGGGACGATCTTCGTGCCTTGACCGGTCAACCTCTTCGACTCGTCGCTGGCGTCGCGCGCAACGACGAGCATGCTTCCGTGACGTAGCTCAACGGCGGTGTCGAACAGCTTCGTGAAGCTGCCGACGTCATCCGTCGTCACTTCTGGAAATAATCGCCTAAATGTGTCGACCACTCGCGCCCTTGGGAACTTGTCCTGCGGTAGCGATGGAGCACCATACCTGCTGACGAGAAGTACCTCGTCGCCGCACGACAGGCTCCAGTGGTAGTGATCGTGGAACTCGACTTCGAACACGTTCTGCACAGCCCACGGGTCGGTGCCGGGGGTGACGTCCCCAAGCCCGAGAATACTCACGCAGTTGGCGAGCAGCGCCGTCTCGGACGACGCCATCTGCAGCACCTTGCGAGCCCACCGCAGCTCGCGAAACGGAACCGGCTCGTCGAGCGCCAGCGCGACTTCGACAGCACCGCTCTTGAGGTTTGCCAGCAGCATCCGCCCCTTGCCCTCGGCGCCTTCGTACATGAGCGATGAGATCAGGTTGAGTCTCTCGAAGAGGTTCGGGCCACCGTAGCTTCTTTCACCAATCGCTATGCCTGGCGTGTACATGAAGTCCGACGCCGCTCGTCTCACGATCTCCGCTGCCGAAGCCGACCTGCCGCTGATGTAGCGCCCGGGATCTGGACGAAGGAGCTCGTCATACGCCTCGTTGAGCACCTGCTTAACCGACGCGTGAATAAGGCCCGGACTACCCGTGAAACGTCCGTCGGTTACGGGCTCTCGAAGGGGGCGAAATCGCTCGAAGACGGAGTTGGGGAGTTGCAGGACCGTGACGACGTAGTACCCGCCGAGCGGCACCGGAGCGCCCGCGAACGAGCGAACGCCCATCATCGCGTCGTAGGAGACTAGAGCTGCCTGAACCGCCTGGCGAACCGAGTCACGCCGCATGCGCTCCGGCTTGTCCATCCTGCTTGGCTCGTCGCTGTAGAACGTATTCTGCAACGGATGCGTCTTGACGATCTCCTCAATCGCAGCGGGCAGCTCGGCAAAGAGCGTAACCGGCCACTCGCCGGCTTCGGGTTCCACGCAGACGTCGTTATGCACGTTAGCGCCTGGAGTCTTGGTACCAACCAGTAGGCACTTGCCGCCCGCACCATGGACCCCGAGCTCCTTCATGACCGAGTCCATGAGGTGCTCGACGTGAAAACGGAAGTACAGCTGGTAGCCCCACATGAAGAGCGTGATCGAGTGCCCGCTCACGACTTCGCCGCCCCCGCAGCCGAAGGCTCTGCGGAGGTTGTACCAGTGCTGGTCGTGCCTGGTCCCGCTCGCAGCAGCACCTCCGCCTCCTTGAAAGAGCCGGCGATTGTGTCGTGCCGCGCCAACGTGCGCAGCTCGCCTCGCGTGCTGCGGTCGGTCCAGTAGTACCCGACCAAGTCCTTCACAGGGTCGCCCTGAACATCGACCACGACTGCGCCGTAGTGGATCGGGCTTCGATCGCGCACCGACAGCTTGGGCTCGTTCCGGTAGACCGCCGCCAGCCGGTACGTTCCGTCGGCGGCCTTGCTGAGCTCCGCAGCGACGAGTTCCGACGATGACTCTGAGGTCAGCATCCGCAGGCTCAGGGTCGAGAACGTCTGCCGGACGACCAGGTACGCGGCGATCGGGGCGACGACCGCCTTGGTCGTCGGGTCCCTCCAGTCGCTACGCAGCTCGACGCGCCAAGTCCCTCGAATATCAGGACGCGGCACGAACCAGCCCTGAAGGAAGCGGAGCCGCCACGCCCAGAGGTCGAAGGCCACGAGCAGAAGCAACAGGACGCCGACGACGGTCGAGAACGGACGGAACCACGTCCCGCTCACCACGACGCCTTCGACGACGAGCATCGTGCCCCAGATGCTCGCGGCGAGAAAGAGGATGACCGACAGATGAAGGCGGCTTAGCATGGTGGTTCTCCCGTCACTTGAAGCCCGCTCGTTGCCAGGCGGCGAGTACGAAGTCGTTCACCGCCGCCCGCGTCCACGGCTGGCTCGGTCGGAACAGGTACTTCAGCTCGTTGACCTCACCCCACCCGGAGCAAGTCTCATCGCATTGGGTGCTCTTGTACAGGTGAAGGAGGATCTCCCGCAGGTTGTCCGCGTAGTCGTCCGCCCCGAACGCCGTGTTCGGCACGTTCCAGACGAGGCACTCGATCAGGTACGACGGGATCGGTTCCGCTACCGCGATCTTTGCGCTGAGCATGTCGTAGCGCAGGCGCTTGAGAACGCGGACCAGCTTCTTGAACCGGGTGTTCGTGGCACCGTTCTTGGCCGTTCCGTTCTCATAGTTCTGGTGGGGCCAGTTCACGATCTTGGCGCCGCGGTCGGGATGAAGCTCCGTTCCCGCGACGTAGCGGTAGACGCCGTTCTCCATCGTGTACCGGCGGTGCTCGAACGTCGGAACAACATCAGCGTCGACACGATAGCTGTTCGCGTGGAGGTCGAAGGCCTTCTTCCCTCGCGGGACCGCATCGGCACCGAGGTACGCCTTGAGCGCGTGCTCGACGTCATTCTTGAACTCCGCATAGGTGTACGTGGCATCGACGAGACCGAAGCTCGACTTGGTGTAGCCGCTCGGCATCTCGAGGAAGCAGACATCCTTGCATCGAACGCAGATGTCGACGTCGCTGTCCGTCCTGACGTTCGTGCCGTTTCTGTATGACCCTTGGGCGAAGATCTCGATGTTCCTTGTCGCGAACGCCGGATAGGACCGGATCGCATTACGAACCACGCTCTCGGCGTTCCCGCACCGCTGGTCCTCAGTCGCCGTCGGCGGCTTCGACCACTCGCGGAAGTCTGATTCGAGTGGGTGTGCCATTACTCCACCAGCGCCTTGAAGACTGCGTCGGACGCGTCCTTGTAGAACTCGATCTTGATCTTGGTCCATAGCTCGTCGGGCAGGTCGTTGAGCTGCCGGCGTGCGGCGACAGGCATGAGCAGCGTCTGCGCCTGCTTGTCGACGGCCAGCTCGGCGAGCGCGACGGCGTTCGGGATCATCTCGATCGACCCGCCGAGATTCAGCGCCCCGACGACCAGGGTGCCGCCCCGCGTGTTGCGCCCGAGCAGACCTCCGCAGAGCGCGACCAAGACCGGCAGACCGAGCCCGGCACCGCTCTTGTCGGCGTCCATCGAGCGCATCTGGATCGAGAACTCATGCTCGCGGGGATTGCGGTTTCCGACGAGCTCCTTCGCCCGCGTATAGAGGTTCTGCTCGCCGACCTTCACGCTCTCGCGGAACGCTGGCGGCGTCGGCTGGTTGAGCACCTTCACACCCGCGCCGGGGCCACTGGCGACCTCGATACGGTAGAGCCCTGGCCCGCCACCGTCCGCACCGCCCGGGCTGACGGCCCAGACTTGTCCCGGAGGAAGCGGGTCGCCCTCGATTGCCTCATCGCTGTGAAGCTCTGGCGTCGACACGAACTGTTCCACGCCTTCGGGTCCGAGGATGTAGCTGAAGTGCGTGTTGCGGAACTCGCTTTTGAAGCAGCGCTTCTGCTGCTCTTTCACGCGACGCCTGGTCTCAAGCGCCGTGCGCACGATCCACTCGAGGTCCTCGTCGGGCACCGGCTGCTCGGGGTCTGGGAAGAGGAGCTTCGCCAGGCCGCTCACCGTCTTGTTCACCGCCTCGATGTCGCGCCCGGAGAGCGCGCCGCCGAGGTGCACGCGCCCTTGCATGACAGAGACGCGGTTCCCCGAGCGCAGCTTGCTCCAGCACTCGCTGAGGAAGTCGCTGACGAGCCCGAAGTGGTTGGTGAAGTGGTCGTGCGGATTCAGCTTCGGGAAGTCCCAGCCGGGCACGAACGCGTGGAGGCGGTCCATGAACGCCGTGTCGTTGCGCATCTCGGGCGGCAGCGGGCTGAGCAGGTGGCCGATCCGCTGCTGCTGCTCCACGTCAACGTCGAAGTTGCCGACCATCACGATGCAGCCGTCGGCGCGGATGTTCTCCTTGCCGCGGCTGAACTGCCCCGAGGCCATGTAGCCCTTCATGATGTTGACGCCGTCCTTCTGGTCGAAGGAGATGCCCGACACCTCGTCGAAGCAGACGACGTCGTACTGACAGACCAGACCTCGCTGTCCGCTCGCGTTGTTCACGAACATCTTGGCGACGGTCGCCTTGCCGCCAGAGATCAGGTGCGCGTAAGGCGAGATCTGCTGGAACAGATGGCTCTTGCCGGTGCCGCGGGGCCCCAACTCCACGAGGTTGAAGTTGCGCTCGACGAACGGGATCATCCGCAGGAGCGCGACGCGACGCGCGCGCTCGGAGAGGGCTGCGGGCTCGAGGCCGATGGAGCGGATCAGGAAGTTGATCCACGCCTCCGTCGTGAACGTCTTGCGTGCTCGGGCAAGCACATCGAGCACATCCGACTTCGACATCTGGATGGGGCGAAGCGACTCGATGGCGAAGGGCCGGCCGCCTTGCTCTTGGGCCGTGATGCCGTCGTACGAGACCGTGACCTCCGCGTAGAAGCCGTCGGTCAACATGCGCTCGTTGTCGCGAACGAGCTGGTCATCGATGCGGACGTCGCGTAGCGCGAGGCTGGGCAGCTCCGCGAGATAGCAGTCGTTCTTCGCGTCGAGGCGCGCTTTGACGATGTCGATCAGCTTGATCGACCCGCCTTCCTTCGCTCGCGCCTTGAAGAGTTCCTCCTCGCCCGTGCGAATTGCGCGGTCGCGTAGCTGCTTCTCGACGATCTGGAGCCCCTCGGCGATCTCCTTTTCGTCGATGCTGGCGCAGTAGCGCCCGAGCAGGAACTCGACGACGTAGGTCGGCACCGGGTACTGGCGCGCGTACTTCCGGACGAGGTCCTTGCGAACAAGGTATCCGTCGAAGACCGACGCTGCCAGCTGGTCGAGACTGTCGAGTGTCATGCTCATGTGGCTTCTCCGACGGTCGTAGGCTTGCGGTCGAGGACGTTGCCCGCGGCGTCCAAGACCACGATGGTCGCTGCTGCTCCTTCATGCGAGTCATCGGCAACAGCGATGCTCGCTTCGCCGGCGGGCCCGACCTCCTTCACCGACGCCGCGATGCTCGTCGTCACCTGCTTCCAGTTGAGACGAAGGTCGACACGCACTGACGGGTCGTTGGTCGTGACGCCGATCCGGCAGCGCATCCTGCGCCAGGAGACAGACGCGATCGTCGCGCTCGTCGAAGCGCCCCCCCGCTCCACGATCAACTCGGGGACGACGCACTCCTGCGGGCTCACGCCGCCGTGGGAGTACTCCGTGTTCGGTGCGAAGCTCCCGGCTCCGGGGGGCGACGCGATGCGCACGTGGACGTTCCAATGCCAGCTGTGAATCGGGACATTGGGCTTCGAGTCGCCCTTCACCGTGGCGCAGCGTGACCACTTCGTTGCCGCGAGATGCGACGGCAGCTCGATGCGCGGCAGGCCACCAGGAACGAGCAGCCAGCCGTGGTCCGTCACGATGCGAATCCGCGTCCAGCCGCACTCGAGCAGCCCGGTGATCTGATCGACCAGCGTCTCGAGCTCGGTCTCCAGATGCGCGGCGAGGCGCGAGCCCAGCTTGTGCCCCAGCTCGTCGAGGCGGCCGGTCTCCACCCAACCTCCAGTCGTGCCCTGCTTTGCGGGCCGGATCTCTTCGCCGAGGAGATCGAGCCCTCGTCGCGCCATGTCGTCCCGCAGTCGCTGCGCCGTGGCGGGCTGTCCCGAGCCGCGCATGCGCGGGTTGAAGTCGACCGCGTCCTCGCCGCCATCGAGCGCGTCGTGCGCGATGGTGGAGAACGGCTTCGCGGTTGCCGTCACAGTCGGCAGCGGCGCCATGCGATGGCCCAGACGCGTGCGCAGGCCCTTGGCCTCGAGTCGGTCTCGGAGCATCCCGGCCACGTCGTACCGAAGGCCGTCCGCGAACAGCAGGCACGAGTCCTTCTCATGCTCGGCACCTGTGACCATCGCACGAGCGCTCGACTCGGCTCCCTGCACGAGGCTCTGGAAGTGCCGCGCGGAAGCGTCGAGCCAGGGGAGGTACAGCGCGCGCACCGCGTTGCCCACGAGCGTGATGTCCGCCAGCGCCTTCACCGAGCTCATCGCCTCGAGCGCGGCGCGGTCGCAGCGCCAGCCGTCCGCCGCGTAGCCCGAGATGGCCGCGTCGATCGTGGCCCCTCCGAGCGTCGTGGAGGCTGCCGCTGCAACACGAGCGAGCGGTTCGAGTGCGACCGCCAGCGGGCTCTCCCCGAGCTGGGCCCAGACCCAGTCACGTCGACGGCCGTGCTCGGACTCGAGCGCGAGCACCTTGGCCAGCGCGGCCGCGTGAGGAAGTTGCGCGACCGTTTCGAGATCTTTGCGCAGCTTCTGCTCGGCCTCGTCGTTGTTGCGCGGCGAACGCTCAGGGTCGAACCCCAGCCGAAGCTGTCCGGGCAGCTCGCGAAGGAGCTGCGCGACGCCCGGGTAGAGCTTCGGCGCCTCCTTGAACCGCTGCCAGACGGACGCCCACTTCCCCGTGCCCTCGACGAGGGCGCTCGCGGCGTCACCCGGCGACTTCTTGTCGGGGTCGAGCTTGAACTCGGACGTGCACACGCCGCAGAAGGCCTTCCACCGCGCCTCGCCCTCGGCTGTGCGGAAGGCGTCGCCGATGCCCATCCAGCGCAGCAGGTCACGTGTCGCATCGCTCACAGCGAGGCGGTCGAAGTCGTCCGCCTCGAGACGGTGGCCGCGAAGCCCGTCGAGCGGGGTCTCAGCGAGCAGCGCCAGGCTCCGCAGCGCGGCCTCTCGCGTGCGCGCGTCCTGAGCGACATCGAGCCCGAGACCGTCCTCGGACACGAGGAACGCGTCGACGGTCCAGTCGCGCCCGTTGCGCTGGTGCCACGGGCGTCCGCGGTAGAGCAACTCGACGAGAGGCTGGAGTTCCCGCGGGCATTCCTCACCCGCGCGCAGCGCCTGGCGCGGCACTCCGGGGAGGTAGAGGATCGGCACCACACCATCAGGGACGTGAACTTCTGGCAGTGCGCGATCGACGACACACCGCAGCCACACTGCCGGCCCCGTGCGCTCCGTCGGCTTGTAAGGGCCGAGCGTGAATACCTGTGGGAGCGCAGTCTGCAGACGTGCCATGAGGCCAACCCACTGGCGCTCGGCGTCGGTCCACAGAAGTGCCACGGGCTCGGCAGTGCCTTCGGGCGTGCGGAGCGCCTCGATGAACGACGTCTCGAGCGCGTCCAGGAACCCCTTCGCGCGAGGCGGCGCGCTTCGCCGCTTGGAGGTCGTCACGACTTGCCTCCCTTTGCGCGCTCGCGTGCAGCGAGCTTCACGGCGCGCGAGTAGTGGAGGTCGTTCCAGCGGTTACCGTCGAACTCCTTGCCGCCAACGAAGTCCTGCGTGCTCTCGTCCCAGCCCCAGAACCACGGGAAGTCCGACTTGGAGCGCCGCACCTCCCTTCCTTTGTCCTTGCGCCAGTGGAGTCGGGGCGTCGCACGCAGAATGGAGGAGCTCTGGCCGCGGACGTTCAAGGGCTTCGCGGTCATGAAGGGGCGAATGTTCAGCCTCACTCCGTCGTCGATGTCGGGCTCCCAGCCGATCGGCTGTTCGGCAAGCGGTTTCCAGCGAACGAAGATGTCATAGGGCGGGTCACCCTCGAGGATCCTCTCTAGCTCACGCTTCAAGTGCTCCGCGGCCGCGACTCGCCCGTCGGCGCCTTCAACGCCCGCCTTCTGGGCGGCGCGCTGCCGATCCAACCAGTCCCCGAGGTAGGCATAGATGAGCTTCTCGAGTGTCCGGCGTCCTTCGCCTTCAGGCGCTGTGAGCTTGTGATAGTTGATTAGAGCCGCGAAGCCGCCACGTTGACCATCCCAGACGTGCCATACAAACGGCCGCTGCTGGAACAACTCGCAGTGTCGTTCAAAGAACCTGTCGCGCAGCCACTCCTCTAACGCGAGATCTCCGCGACCACCTTCGTCGACCAGCAACCTCTGCAGGAGAGAAGGAGACCACGATTCGCCGAATGCCTGGACCAGCAGCGCCTGAAGGCGGTCTGCCGCGGAGGCCTCTCCTCGAAGGGAAGGAATGCAAACAATGCCGTCCTCGTCAGCGAAGTCCATCAGCTCATCCGCATCCAACGCCGGACACTCGTGGAAGCTAGAGCCGGATTGTCGCGGCCAGAGGAAGCCCAGGAGGCGCGCTGTGGCAACCTGCAACGGATGCATCGCGCGCGTCGGATGCCCGTCGAACAACCACTGCGTCGGCCGACGGGAGGAGGGGCGCGGAAGGCCCCCTGGAAACGCCAAGCGGCTCTCTGCCTCCCAGCGTTCTTGTTCGAAGGGGACCTTCACAAGAGTGGCAGCGGTGACCTTGACAGCCTGATCAATCTCGCGAATGTCCGACGCGTATTCCCCTGACTTCATGTACGAAAAGACTGAAGGAAGCTTCGCTGGGTCCCTCGGTGCGATCACGCCAATGTTGTCGTCGAAAAGCTCGCCCGCGTAGAGGAAGGCGCGAAGCTCATTCATCTTGTTGACGGCTACGCCAGCTCGGCCCCACACCTCCTGCCCGTGAATTCGGCAACCATTCTCCTCCCGCAAGCGCGGGTTTTCTACGCTCCCAAGCATCACGAGATGGCGTCCGGACCACGGGTCGTCCTCCTCCGGAGAATCGAGCCAAGGTCTGACGTCGCGGTTCGCGAGGCTTGGCAGTTCCCAGATGTACCGGTGGTAATGGGGACTGTCACCCGTGGTGCTCCCCTTGCCGTAGTCCGCCATGGTGCTCAGCAAGGGCGTGTCGCTGGTTTCTCCGAAGACCACTCGTGCGTCGGGATTCTGCAGTTGCGATGGCTGCGCTAGGACAACCGGCGCGCAGGTCCGAAGAAGATCTGACTTACCCTGCGGAGTCCGTGGAGCGGATGCGTCTAGCCCGCTGAAGTCAGATTCGATTCGTGGTGACGAACGTGAGATGCAGATCAGCGCGGTCGTCGCCGCCCAGAAGTTCATATCTTGGAACGCTGCAGGACCAAGCTTGACGACGAAGTCCCATTCGTGACTTCGAAGGAGGCTGGCTCGCAGTTTCTTGTACCCCGAGAGGAATAGCCAGTTCTGCGGAGTAACGACCGCGCTGGTGCCACCGGTCTCACACCAGCCCAAGCAGCGCTGCAGAAAGCAGGTCGCGAGGTCAGCCTTCGCGTCTGAGTGATGCGTCTCGCAGAAGTCTTTTAGGGCGTCGCACTGCTTGCCTCGACCGAGATACGGAACGTTGGTGATCACCAGCGTGAAACGCTCGCCGAGAACGCGCGCGGCCTTCGCCACGCCGCGCGCCGCTACTGCCAGTTCGGTGGTGGAGTCATCGCGCTCGGCAGCAATCGCTTGCTCGAAATGCGGCAGCACGCGCTCGAACGACGCCGACAGCAACGTGCCTCCGACGCGCGTAGGGTCGATCAAGCTACCGAGCAGTGGCGCCTGTTCGAACAGCGTGTACAGCTCCTCCATCGCCTGTCGCGCAGCTTCGTCGTCGCCAGCGAGTTCAATCCACGCCGACTTCTTGGCGTTGATGCCAAGTCCAGAGCACGCGAGGTTCAGCTCGGGCAGTTCGCGCCTGCCTCCCAGGCGCCAAGCCGTCATCGCAAGGTTGAACGCCGCGATCTGGGTGCAACGAGGGTCGACCTCAAGACCGTAGATGTTGTCCCGAAGGACGGCGTCGACGGCGTCCTGCAAGGAAAGCCCGTCTTCCACCCGACGAATCGCGACGAGCAGCGGCAGCGCGAACGCGAGGAAGTGCCCGCTGCCCATGCTCGGGTCGAGCATGCGGAACGCCTTTGCGGCTGTCGGCCAGCCGCTGAACGAACCAGCAATCGGCGCTCCACTGTCGTGGGTGCGCAGATAGGTCAGCTCGTAGCCCGGCAGGTCAAGAGCCTGCCCGTCAGCTCTCCGTCGAGCGGCCCACCACGCTCCAATCGTGTTGTGGAGCATGAAGAGGACCATGTAGTCCTCGGTGAATATCTGCGTTGCGGGCGAGAGTTCGTCAGCGCCGATCTTGTTGCCGGACGCGTTGACCGATTCCTTCTGCTCTGTCTGCCAGTACTGGTAGACCCAACCAAGGCTGTCGTCGGCAATGAAGACCTCGCGAGGCAGCCCTTCGAGGATGGCCTCCAGCTCTTGGCGCTTCTCGGGTGGCAGCGCGACCTCAAGCACCGGATCGCCCGCGCGGAAAATCTGCGGGAGCATCCTCTGCGCGAAGTCGCTCGCGAGCACCAGCCAGTCCTTGCGTTGCTCGCGCGCCAGCTCCCGGCACTCGTCGAGCGATAGCGCCATGCCCGACACGGGCTCGACGAGCAGGTCGTTCTCCGCGAGGAAGCGCGCGAACAAAAGGCGATGCCAGTGCTCGTAGGCGCATTCGCCGGTGAGTCGGTCGATGCTCTGCGTGCCCTTCTTCTCGTCGAGCTTGTCACCGAGCTGGCGACCGTGCGCTCGAAGACGGTTGCGCAGCTTGCGCTGGTCGGGCGAGAGCGCGGACCATGGCTCATGGTGGCCCACAGCGAGCTGCTCGACGGCTTGCCGCGCGCCAGCCTCAGCGGCGCGCCGCGCCTTCTTCACGGCGTTCTCGAGGTCTCTGCGGAGGTTGCGATCCAGCGATGCCATTGGGTGCTCCTCAGCTCACGAGAACGGGGCCATCCTTGATGGCCTCGACGAGGGTCTTCTTCTGGCGCTCGACCCATGCGTCGACGTCGTCCGCGGTGGTGAGCGTGGATCGCTCGATCGAGATGGACCGCACCTTGGGCTCAAGGAGCCGCGCCGCCTTCTCCAGCGCCTTCTGCACGCGACCGGGGACTGCGTCGGTCTCCGCGTTGCGCGCGGAGATCGACCGGGCGTCGAGCGCGGAAAGCAGCGCGACATCGGTCGACAGCTCCAACGGCGCCACCGGCAACAGGTCGACGGATGCGAGGATGCTGCTGCGGTCCGCGTCGGTTAGGCGCAGCCACAACGAGCTGCTCTCGAGCGAGGCGACGCCCTTGGCGTAGGCCGCTTCCAGCGCAGCGTGGGCGTCGAGCACCGCCTTGCGCAGGGCGTCGGCAAGGGTCGAGCGCAGCGGCGACACAGGCTCGGTGGCTTCAAGTAGCAGCCGTTGCGTGCGCACCGCCTCGACTTGCTTCAGCGCCTCCGAGGCTGCAGCGACCGACTGCGCGTGCTTCGCGAGGCGCTCGACGATGTCCCACGTCGGCTTGCGTGCATCGACCAGCGCCTTCGTCTTGGTCCACTCGCCGATCCGCTTCTCGAAGTCGGCGGCCTTGTCGCGGATGCCGGCGAGCTGGTCGTTGCCGACCTTGGCGCGAAGGTCGTCGACGTCGTCGACCGACGGCGCGGCCGGCAGCGGCGCGTCCCCCCCCGTCGCGCGACCGAGCGCTGCGAGCTTGTCGAGGAACTCGGGTGCCTTCGCCAGCTCCTCACCGGCCTTGCAGCTCACGCCCAGCGCCTGGAACACCTTCCGAATCGCGAGGCGCTCGGTGACCGTGAGGGTCACCTTCTCGACGCGGAACTCGGCCTTCGAGATCTTGCCCTGGTCCACATGGCCGGGGGCCAAGACGGCGCCGTTCAACGTGGCGGACACATGCTGCGTGCGGTGCAGCGCGATGAGCGCGGCGTCGATCGCATCCTGGGGCCAGCCGTACGGGCTTGCGCGCAGCACCTTTCGAACATCGCCGCCGAGCTTTCCGGAGCCGATGGTCAACGTGACCGCTTGGCAGACAGGATGCTGCTCGGTCGGTCCTGAGTGACCGACCGGCGCGAGCGGCTGATCGGCACCTTCTTTGGCGCGCTTGATCACGGTCTCCCACAATGCAGAGTCTGCTTCCTTGAAGCGCGGGAAGA
>JAMHXF010000041.1:0-2187 GCA_035910535.1 Archangium sp.
TGGCGTCAGCGCCGTGGCATTGAGCGCTGATTCAACAACGTCGACGATCAATGCCAGTGACCTCCCTCCCATCCCTATCATCCCCAACCCCATCCCCATCAACCCCAACCCCCTCTCAATCATGAACTCTTTTCAAGATTATCAATTTCGAGCCGCTGTTGACGAAGCGTTGACGACGGTGCGCAAGATCCTGGAGACGACGAAGCATCCGGCGCGCGCCGCCGACGTGCCGCACGTCTACGACGACAAATACGGCCTGGTCGAGGCGGCGAGCAAGGCGGCGCTCGTGGCGACCAGCAACGCACTCGAGGTGTTTGGCGCGAGTGGTGCGGCGCTCGACGGCATGCGCAACTGGGTCAAAGCAAACAAAGTGACTTTTTTCTTCTTTTTTTCTTTCTTTTCTCCTCTTGATCTGACCGAATCCCCCCAGTCTGTTTCGATCCAATTGGTTTCAGAGGAACGATGCAAGTTTGTGAAAAAGGTGGTGCGCGAGGAAGAGTCGAAAACCAAGCACGTGACCGAGTGGAGCGGCGGCTTCACGCGCACCGACAAAACGGTGACGACGATCGAAGAGTGGATCTGGACGTTCACGGTCGAGTACAAGCTCGTCGGCTTTTGCGGCGCCGATCCGGACAAGCGCGTCGTGCTGCAGGGCCGCACGGGCGCGGTCGAGATTGTGACGACGAGCGACAAGTCGCCGCGGCCCGAGACGCGCGTCGTCGATCCGATCGAGGTCAACGTCACGTGGCTGCTGCGCGACGCGGCGGCGTTCAAGATCGACCGCAGCGCCAAGTCGTGCCGCACGCCGCGCCGCAACGCCGACGTCGAGGCGGCGCTGCGCGCGTTCGAGGCGCTGCACGCGTGGTGCGCGCGCGTCGCCGCCTACTTCCAGAGCAGCGTCTTCTCGGCGCAGGCGCTCGACAAGCTCGACATGGGCGCGATCAACGCCGGCGGCGTGTTTGTGCCGCTGGTGCCGCTGCTGCTGCCGCCGACGGGCGGCGCCGAGCAGAAGACGGGCGCGCTGCTGCCGGCGGCCGACCAGCAGGCGTTTATCGACGAGCAGAAGCGCAGCCTCGAGGCCAAGCTGACGGCGCTGGGCAAGGCGTTTGCCGACGAGAAGAAGCTGGTGACGGGCGCCGAGGCGATGCTGCTGAGCGCGGCGGCGCACGTGCAGGCGATTGCGGTGCGCTACTCGCACTGCGTCGACTATGTCGAGTTCATGCTCGAGCAGCAGCTGATCGCGGCGGTCGGCAAGACGCTGCAGCCCAAGGACTTTGGCGAGTACATGCAGTTCCACGCGCGGCGCCTCTTTGCCAACGCGTTTGCGCCCAAGCCGTTTGTGTACGCGATCCGGCGCGCCGACCACTGCCCCGAGGGCCTGCTGACGATCGAGAGCGACGCGGGCGACGGCGCGCTCGAGCAGCCGCTGCAGTCGATCGTGTCGGTGTCGCACGCCAAGGCGCCGCTCTTCTTCTCGCTCGGCGCCGCGACGCGCGCCGCGCTGCTCGGCGAGCGGTACCTGCACGGCGCCATCCTGCACCAGTTCTCGCACCAGACCGACGCGTCGCTGCGGCTGACGGCGCGCGCGCGCCAGTTCAGCAGCTTTGTGCTGCTGGTGGGCAAGATCGCCTCGGCCGACACGTTTGAGCCGACGCACGCCACGATCGTGCAGAACAAGGACGACGTGCTCGTTCCGCTGCTGCTCGAGCAGATTCCGTCGGCCAAGGCGTTTCGCGACGCGATCGAGTCGCTCTCGCCCGAGCAGCAGCGCTTCGCCAAGGCGTTTCGCGCCATGCAGCTCGAGTCGACGCTCTTTGCCGTCGCCGTCGTCGAGATCAAGCCGCAGCTCGAGCGCCTGCTCAAGCTCAACGCCGACGCGCTCACCAAAGAGATTCGCCTCACGCAGGACCTCATGGAGCTCTTCATCGAGTACCAGGTGCCGTCCGACTTGCTCGCCTACGACGGCGCCGAGAACCGCGACGTCGCCGACAAGGTCAACGACGTGAAGCGCAACGTCGCCGCCGTTCTCGACATGGTCAAGGCTGCCAAAGAGAAGGAACTCCTCGGTATCGGTCAGGAGGCAGTGTACCACGCGTTCAACACGGCCACCACTGCGGCAAACGAGAAGAGCTTCCGGCGCACGTACGGCGCCCGCATGGCGCAAATGGTGGAAAGCGGCGTGCCTCA
>JAMHXF010000042.1:0-241445 GCA_035910535.1 Archangium sp.
CGTCGGTGGTCGCCATCTTCTCCATCGCCTCGTAGAGCTGCGCGCGGAGCACCGCCTGCGCGGCCTGAATGGCGATGACCTCGAGCATGCGCAGCTCGTCGTTGTCGAAGGCGATCTTCTTGCGCGAGCCCACGACGAGCGTGCCGAGGATTCGATCACCGGCCACCAGCGGGAAGATCTTCAACGACTGCAACCCGCGGATCTGCGTGTCGTCGTCGAAGATGATCTGACGGTCCATCGCGCCGGCGTCGCGGCCAGGCAGCGGCGCGCCGTAGCGAACGACGTTGGCCACCAGCCCGTTGTTGTCGGGGAACGACGCGTTCTCGAGCGCCCTGCCCGCCGACGTCACGCCCGACATGCGCATGATGCGGTGCATGCGCTGACCGTTCTGCTCGCTGACCAGCGTGACGGCGCAGAACTCGGGCTGCGCGACCTGCCGCGAGGCCTCGAGCACCGCGAGGAAGACCTGCTCTGGAGAACCCGCACGGTTCAGCTCTTCGATGGCGCGGAAGAACCGGTCTTTTTCGTCGCGCGACTGGCGGATGTACGACATCACGCGCTCGACCTCGATCGCGCGCAGCACCTCGCCGCCGACGATCTGCAGCAGGCGCTCGTCTTCTTCGCTGAACGGCTTGTTCTCGAGGCGGTCGGCCACCAACACGCCGCGCATCAACCCGCCACCTTCGATGATCGGCACCGCCAACACCGCGCAGATGTCGGGGCCGCCGGGCTCGTAGTGCGTCACGCCCTTGAGGCCCGACATCGAGTTCATCCGCACCGCGACGCCGCGCTTGAGCAGCGCCCCGAAGATGCCTTCACCGGCCGCGAAGCGCTCGCGCTGCACGTGCTCCGACGACGAGCGGCAGTCGTGCAGCTTGAGCGAGCGATCGTCGCTGGCGAGCATGAAGACGCCGACGGTGTGCGTGTGCAGCGCGGTCTCTGCGATCTCCAGCGCGCTGCCGGTGGCGCCTTCGATCTCCTTGACCGCGGCGACCAGCCACTTCTCTTGATCTTTCACGCCGGGCATCGAATCGGCGCCGCTCGAGACGAGGCGAAACGTTCGCGCGCGCTCTTCGAGCTCTTTGATCTTGTTCTTCACCGCGTCGTCTTCAGCGCGACGGGCCGCAGCCAGCCGCGCCGACAACACGAAGTGGTACAGCCCCGCGAACAGCGCGAGGAACGCAGAGCGCGCAATGAACACGCCCCAGCGCTCCGGCAACGTGAGCAGCGCGTCGAAGAGGATCGCCGTACCGAGCAACGTCGCCGCCGCAGGTCTCGGCAAGAACGTCACCAGGCACGCCATCAACACGTAGACGATCGGAAAGAGCTGCTCGCCGCCCAGCGCCACCACGACGAACGCCGCCGCCACCATCGCGCCGCCGAACTCGAGCTCGTCGCGCAGCAACAGCGTCGAGCTCGACATCGATCGACGAACGCGGCGAATCGTCGCCAACGCACCGCCGAGCAACAACACGCCGAAGGCCGCCGCGTCTACCCACTGCAACGCGTCGATCGAACGGAAGCGCCCGCGCGCCAGAAACGCGAAGACCGTCAACACCGACGCCGCAGGCACGAGCCGAATGAGCTCTCGAACCCACTTGCCCGGCGTGTACGACAACGGCCGACTGCTGCGACGAGGCACCACCGGAGCTGGCGTCATGGGGTCTCCAGGTTGAAGACGACTTCTCCGGGCCGCACGAGCCCCAGACTTTCGCGAGCCGCGCGCTCGAGCGCCGCAGGTTCACTCTTGAGTCGATGCGCTTCGAGCTTCAGCCGCTCGTTGTCGGTGCGCAGCCGTGCGTTTCGATCTTCGAGCGACTGGAGATCGCGCTTGAGCCGCGCGTAGCGACGAAAGCCGCCCTCCGCGGAGAGCGAGCCTGCTGCGAAGATGAGGGCGATCGCGACGGCGCCCCACACGACTTGTCGACGACGGTCCATGCCTTACGAGCCAAAGTACCAGCGGCGATCGACCCCGCAAGAAAACCGCTACAGGTTGCAACGGCTCCGCACCCACGCGACATCACTGGAGATTTCGGCGTCAAAGGGCGAGCATCGACGCGCTCATGTTCGCCCATCGACACGCGGTGTTCATCGGTCCCGGAAAGCTGAACGACGAGCTGCGCGCGGTCATCGCGCGGCGCGCCGGGGCTCCTCAGCCTGACATCGCCATTCAGGTGCCGCGGCTGCTCGCGACCTTCGAAACGGCCGCCGACGCCGAGCGCATCGCCTCGCAGGTGCAGCGGCTCAAGCTGGGCGTCGCGGTGGCCGGGCCTGAGCAACCTCCGGCGGAGCTCGGGTGGTCCGTCGCGAAGAGCTTCGGGTACTTCGACAAGGCGTGGCGCGCGGTGACGACGACTGACGAGGTCGTCCACTTTCAAGCGCACGACGTCACGGCCGTGACGCTGCTCGACTGGCGACCCGATGAGGGCGCGCCTGATCGCGCGGCGCTGCTGACGTTGCGCGAAGGCAAGCCGGTGATGCTGCGCGCGAGCCTGCTCGATGAAGTGTCGCGACACTCGGCGCCGCTCGAAGGCATTCGACGCATCAACGAGTTCCTCGACGCCGCGTCGCTCGTGCTCACCCCGGAGTCGCGCGTTCGTTCGCGTCGCCTGAACGAGGCCGACTTTCGCGCGGGGGAGCTGACCGGCGATCTGCTCCCGCTGGTGCTCGCCGTTGTCGATGGCGTCGACACCATGCCGGGCACGCTGCCGTTGCCGCTGCAGGGGAAGCGCCCCGCCACGCCGCCCATCACCCCTCACCAGACTGGACTCGCAGCGATGTCTGCGTGGGTGCTCTTTGGCGTGAGTCTGGGCGCGCTGGTGCTCTCGCTCGGGTACTTCACGGTAGCTGCGCTCACGCTTGGGCTGACGCCGTGCATCGCCGGCTTCGCGCTCGGCGCGTGGGGCACGCGGCGCTTCATGTGGTCGCGCTGGCTCGGGCGACAGAACTGGGGCGAAGCGAGCCCGATTCCCACCTGGCCCATCGCCGCGTCGGAGCCCGGCATCAAGCCGACCGCGTTCGAGTTGATCCTCGACACGTTGACGTTGGGCTCCGTCGGCGCGTGTGCGCTGGGTGAAGGGCTGATTCGCGCCATGAGCTTGTGGTCGCTGCCGTTGCTCTCGTTGGCGGTGCTGTGCAGCGCGGCCGCGGTCTACGAGGCGTGGCAGCGCGAATGAGCTCGCTTCGTGAGCAGCTCGAAGGCAAGCGCGTCGGCGTGGTGTTGAGCGCCGGGTATTTCGGCTTCTACGGCCACGCGGGCTTCGTCGAAGGCCTGCTCTCGAGCGGCCTCACCGCGTCGGCGTGGGCGGGAACTTCGGCCGGCGGCATGGTCGCTTCTTTCGCCGCCGCCGGGCTGCCGCCGAGCCACATGGCCGAGCTGATCCTCGCGCAACGGCGCGAGCACTTCTGGGACCCCGACTACTTCGGCATCGCGCTGGACTCGATGCGCAAAGGGCACCGCGCGAGCGGGCTGCTCAAGGGCGCGCGCTTCGTCGAGCTGCTCAAGCAGTTCCTGCCGGTGCGCGACTTCACGTCGCTGAAGACGCCGCTGTTGCTCGTCGCCACCAACCTCACGACGCAGGCGCCCGAGGTGATCACCAACGGAGACCTGCCGTCAGCGGTTCACGCCACGTGTGCGTACCCGGGCCTCTTTCAAGCCGTCCGTCGAGACGATCAGCTGCTTTGGGACGGAGGCATCGTCGACAAAGCCCCGGCCCTCGCGCTCGCGCAGTCGCCGCTGGGCAAGTCGCTCGACGCGCTGCTGGTGCACTTTCTGCCGAGCCGCGACGGCGCCAAAGAGCCGACGGGCGCGTTCGCGTACGCGAGCGGCATGGCCAGCGGCTTCGCGGCGATCCGCAAAGATCACTTCCGACTGCAGTTGGAGCTGCTCGAAGCGCGCGGCGTCGAAGTTCACGTGGTGACCTCTCGCCTGCCGCCCGTCTCACCGAGCGAAATGCACCGCGGCCCCGACGCTGTCGCCGCAGGTCGCGCGTCGATCCTCGCGGCGCTCGACGCCCCGCCCGCGAGCTGGTCCGGCGAGGATTAGCCGGCGACGTAGCGCCGGTGATCGACGAGCAGGCAACGGTCCTGCACGACGTCGATGCCCGCGTCGACCAACCGCTTCGCCGCCGCGTCGTTGCGAATGCCCAGCTGAAACCACACGGCCTTCGGCTTCTTCGCGATCAGATCGTCGACGTGTTGGTCGATGTCTTGCGGCCGACGAAACACGTCGACGAGATCGAGCTCACCGGGAATCGCCGACACCGTCCGGTAGACCTGCTCACCGAGGATCTGCGTCGTCTCCGGGTAGTACACGGGCACCGGCACCACTTCGACGCCCTTGCTCTGCACGTACTCCGGCACCGAGAACGCCGGCTGCCCGCGCTGTGCTTCGGTCTTGATGCCCAACACCGCCACGCGCTTGAGACCACGAACCAGCGCCGCGATGCCCGCCTCGTCTTCGATCAGTCTCGCCATGTTCAAGACCCTAACGACGACTACAGTCTCCCGCTCATGACCAGCCTCCTGGCCCTCGCACTTCTGGCGGCTTCTCCGGTTGCGCAGAACACGTCGATCTACACGCTCGATCAACAGAGCTTCGTCGACACGGCGAAGCACGATCTCGAAACGCTCAAGCAGTTCGTCGTCGGCATGAGCGGCGTGATGGCCCAGGTCAAAGCCAACGACGCGCTCTTCGCGAAGACCAACGACGTCTACTCACCCGAGCAGAAACAGACGCTGCTCTCGTCGTGGGGCTCGCTCTTCGCGTACTTCAGCGCCACCGAGGGCCTGCGCCAGAAGTACTGGGACTTCATCAAGCTCGCCCCGACCGACCCGCGTCACGCGTGGGGTTTCGTCGTCACCCACACCGCGCTCACCTCGATGCTGGCGTACGGCCTCAAGTTCGCGTCGCTCACGCTCAACAACAAGCAGCTCGAGACGCTCTTCGACGAAGAAAACGAAGAATACGGCGTGCCGCGCGGCGCCTTCGCGCAGTTCAAGCTCAAGGCGATTCACGTCGCGACGTCGACACAGCTCTTCACCGGCGACACGTACGTCCCCTTCTTGAAGAAGCAGAAGGTCATGGACGACGCCTTCGTCAAATGGGCCGTCGACGAAATGAAGAGCGGCTCGAAGGTCGCGCGCGTCGAGCTCGTTCGTCACGGCGGGCGGCTCTACGTCGGCAACGGCAAAGATCTCGCCATTGACGAGTCGATGCGCGCCGTCTTCCCCGCCCAGAAGACCTTCGCGGAGTGGATGGGAGACACCCGCGTCGCCCGCGTCGGGCGGCCGCTCGTCACCACCGACGACATCGCGCGCCTCGTGATTCCGAAGCTGTTGCCCGGAGACGTGCTCGTCACGCGGCAGAACTGGTTCCTCTCGAACATCGGCCTGCCCGGCTTCTGGCCACACGCGGAGCTCTACGTCGGCATCGCGTCAGATCTCTCACGCAGCTTCGACGGAGACCCCGAGACCAACGCGTGGGCCGCAGCGCAACCCGAGAAGGCGAAGACCTTCACCGAGCTGCTGCAAAAGCGCTACCCGAAGAAGTGGAAGATCTACGCCGAGGGTCAAGACTTCCAGGGTCACGGGCCCATTCGCGTCATCGAGTCGATCAGCGAAGGCGTCAGCTTCACCGCCGTCGAGCACGCCTTCGGCGTCGACTACCTCGGCGCGCTCCGGCCTCGGCGCAGCAACCTCGAGAAGGCGCGCGCCATCGAGCGTGCTTTCAAATACCAGGGCCGCCCGTACGACTTCGACTTCGACTTCTTCAGCGACGCGTCACTGGTGTGCACCGAGCTCGTCTACAAGGCGTACCAGCCGTCCACCGACATGAAGGGCATCGACCTCGCGCTCGTCGACGTCGCAGGCCGCCGAACGCTGCCCGCGAACGAGATCGTCAAGCGCTTCGACAAGGAAGCCGGCAAGGCCGACGCCCAGTTCGACTTCGTGCTCTTCCTCGACGGCAGCGAGAGAGAGTCGAAGGTCGTCTCGGCTGATGAAGCCGCGTTCCGCAAGACGTGGAAGCGGCTCAAGTGGGACCTCGCGCAGAAGTGAGTCAGCGGTCGTACGTCGTCTTCCAGTAGCCCGTGCCTTCTTTGCAATACATCGCCGCCCAGTCGGCCTTGAACTGGGCGTCGGGCGCGCGCGCGTCGTTCTTGAAGTCGTTGAACGGAACCCGCGCGACCTCTTGAGCCGCCAGCACCCGCTTGCCGAACTTGAAGACCATGTTGCTGGGCAACCGCAGCTCGCAGTTGCTCAACGGGAACGCGTTCTGGCTGCCGGCCATCACCAGGCGTTTACCGCGCGCGCTCGGCAACGAAATGCGCACGTAGCCGAACAACTGAACTGGCGAAGCGGCAGCCTTCACCGGCTCTTTGACGGGCTCAGGCTCGGGCTCTTTGACCGGCTCAGGCTCCTTCGTCGGCTCGATCGCCGCGACGGTCGTCGGGTCTTTCTTCGGGTTCTTCACTGCGGGCACGGGCCGCGCCGTCGCGTCTCTCGCGGCGAAGACCGTCGTCGGCAGGACCGCGTCGTCGTCGAAGAGCACCTTGGCGATGGAGCCCTTCACTTCGAGCACCGCGCCGTGCCCGTAGACCGGCCGATGCAGGTCGTCTTCAACTTCGCCCACGAGGTTCAGCCGATCGCCTTCGCGGAGCGTGTCGCCTTTGGAGAGCAGCAGCATGTCTTCGCCGCCCTTACGAATGAGCTTCCACACCTTGTCGGCCTTCACGCGATCCACGACGGTGGGCGCCTTGCCGGTCGGCTCGACGATCGCAGGTTCCGGCTCGGCGACCACCACCGGCTCTGGCGCACGGCCTGCGTCGACTTCAGCGACAGGCTCCTTCGCCGGCACGACCTCCGCGTCACGCTGGCCGAGCCACCACAACCCACCACCTGCAGCCGCGATGAAGGCGACCAACACCGCGATGATCATCGGCGTGCGGCTCTTGGGCGCGACGAGCGCGTCGTCGGCTTCGACAGGCGCAATCGACTTCGCGCTCGGCGCGAGCGATGCGGGCTTCGTCGGAGGCACCGACGGCTGCACCATCGACATCGCCTTCTGCGCGGCGGTCAACACCGGCCCCGAGGCCGACTGCTGCGAAGGTCGCAAGAACGTGCCGTCCATCTCCGGAGACGGCGCGGGGACGATCTCCGGCGACGAGCCCTTCTTGCGCATCACCGAGAGCCGCGACTGCAGCTGCCGCTCGGCTGCGAACTCTTCAGGGCACATCGCGCGCACGTAGTTGCCGACGTCTTCAGCGCCGACCGTCATGCTCTCGCGCACCGCGAACTCATTGAGCGCGCGCGCGAAATCGTCAGCGCGCTGGTAGCGGGCCGACGGCTCTTTCGCCAACGCGCGCATCACGATCTGCTCGAGCGCCGCGGGAATCTCGGGGCGCGCAGAGATCAACGACGGCACCTCGGCGACGGCCATCTGCGCCACCATCTCCGACATCGTGCCGCCCTGGTACATCGAGCGCCCCGCGAGCATTTCCCACACCACGATGCCCGCAGAAAAAATGTCGGAGCGATGATCGACGGGGCGCGCCAGCGCCTGCTCGGGCGACATGTAGCCGAGCTTGCCCATCACCGTGGAGGGCAGCGTGTGTTTGCTGCGCGCGCTCGACTTGGCGAGGCCGAAGTCGATGACCTTCACCTCCCCCTCGTACGAGACCATCACGTTCTGAGGAGACACGTCGCGATGCACGATGCCCAGCGGCGTGCCGTCGGCGCCGACCTTGCGGTGCGCGTAGCCCAGCGCCTCGCTGATCTTCTGCCCCATGAAGATCGCCATCGGCATCGGCATGGCGGTGCCCTGACGCTCGACGCGCGACTCGACGCGCGAGAGATCGACGCCCGGCACGTACTCGATGGCCATGTACAACGTGCCGTCGACGTCACCCATGTCGTGAACCTGGGCGATGTTGGAGTGCGTCAACTGAACGAGCACCCGCGCTTCATGGTGAAACCGATCGATGAAGTTCTGATCGCCCATGAGGTTGGGCAACACCGTCTTCACGATGCACAACTTCTCGAAGCCAGCCGCGCCGGTGAGACGAGCCAGGTGCACTTCACCCATGCCACCCTGCCCGAGCATGAAGAGCAGCTGGTAGCGGCCGAGCATGCGGCCATCGGAGGTACTCATCGCGGGCACTCTACCCAGTGGGTGTCGAAGCGCATGGTTTTGAGTCAGGACTTCACGGCGAGTTGTGTGTATACGCCTGCGCCGTCGCAGCTGGTCCCGTAGCTCAGCTGGATAGAGTACTGGCCTCCGAAGCCAGGGGTCGCGCGTTCGAATCGCGCCGGGATCGCAGAGCCGCCGCACTCAGTTGATGGGTGCGGCGGTTTGTTTTTGCGGGCTCGCGCGGCGCGGCGCGTCACGCGAATCCCTTTGACTCGCGATGGTTCCAACGCCAAGTCCGCCGCGCTTTTCAACCACAAGGAGCAGGTCGTGATCGTTGGAGTTCCCAAAGAAATCAAGACGCGTGAGTACCGCGTCGGCATGACGCCGGCCATCGCCGCGGCGTACGTCAAGGCGGGCCACACGGTGTTCGTCGAGAAGTCTGCTGGCGAAGGCGCTGGCATCGTCGACGGTGACTACGAGCGCGTGGGCGCGAAGATTCTCAAGACCGCCGACGAGGTCTGGAAGCGCGCCGAGATGATCGTGAAGGTGAAGGAGCCGATCGAGCCTGAATACGCTCGCATGCAGGAAGGCCAGATCATCTACACGTACTTCCACCTCGCGGCCGTACCCGAGCTCGCGAAGGTGCTGATCAAGAAGAAGATCGCCGCCGTCGCCTACGAGACCATTCAGCCTGAAGACGGCTCGCTGCCGTTGCTCAAGCCCATGTCTGAAGTCGCCGGCAAAATGGCGATTCAGGTCGGCGCGAAGTCGCTCGAGAAAGCGCACGGCGGCAAGGGCATTCTGCTCGGCGGCGTGCCCGGTGTTCGCAACTCGAAGGTCGCCATCATCGGCGGTGGCGTGGTCGGCACCTGCGCGGCGAAGGTGGCCGTCGGCATGGGCGCTGACGTGACGATCCTCGACGTGTCGCTCAACCGCCTCACGTACCTCGACGACATCTTCGGCGGCACGCTCAAGACGCTGATGAGCGACTCCGAGAACATCGCGCGCTGCGTGCGTGAGTCTGACCTCGTCGTCGGCGCCGTGCTCATTCCCGGCGCCAAGGCGCCCAAGCTCGTCAGCAAGGAGCTCATCAAGGAAATGAGCAAGGGCTCGGTCGTCGTCGACGTCGCCGTCGATCAAGGCGGCTGCATCGAGACCATCAAGGCCACGACGCACGACAACCCGACGTACGAAGTCTCGGGCGTCATTCACTACGGCGTCGCCAACATGCCCGGCGCCGTGCCGATGACCTCGACGTTCGCGCTCACCAACGCCACCCGCCCCTACGGCCGCACCATCGCCGACAAGGGCCTCAAGGCCGCCGTCGAGGCCGACATCGCCCTCGCCCGTGGCCTCAACACCTTCGGCGGTCACGTGACCTACGAAGCCGTCGCCCGCGATCTCGGCTACCCGTACGTGCCGCTCGCCACCGCGATGGCCGGTGTCGCGCCCGCCAAGAAGAAGAAGTGACGATCTGACACACGCTCCGTGGCGCAGGTCGTGTCACTGCGTCACGGAGTGCTCAGCTGTTGCGCAACTCCCTACGTGATTTCAGCCACTTGACGCATTTCGGCAATTGGCCCGCCGCATGCTCGTGGTTATTCCTGCAGCTCAAGGAATCCACCTGGAATCTCGGGCGTTCACCACGCTCGCCAAGGAGTGACGATGTTCGGCCTCTCGAAGAGCAACCAAAGTCGCGCGCAGTTCGAAACGCTGGTGGCCCCGTGGTTCGACGCCCTCTACGCGTCGGCGCTGCGCCTGACGCGCAATGAGCGCAACGCAGAAGACCTGGTGCAGGACACCGTGATGCGCGCGTGGCGCTTCTTCGACAAGTTCGAGAAGGGCACGAACTTCCGCGCGTGGATCTTCAAGATCCTCACCAACACGTTCATCAACAACTACCGCCGCAACACGCGCGAGCGCTCGCTGCAGGATGAATCGGAGCGCCAGTCTGTCGAGGCGCGGTTCTTCAGCTCCGACGTCACGGAGCAGACGCAGAACCCCGAGGAGTACCTCGTCGATCGCGTGATGAGCGGCGACGTGCTCAAGGCCATCGACGGCTTGTCGATCGACTTCCGCATGGTGGTGATCCTCGCTGACCTCCAGGAGTTCTCGTACAAGGAGATCGCCGACATTCTCGACGTGCCCGTCGGCACGGTCATGAGCCGCCTGTTCCGTGGTCGCAAGCAGTTGCAGAAAGTGCTGCTCGCCCGCGAGGCAGAAAACCCCGAAGGGGCGATCGACTTGAGCGCCTGGCGCGAGAGGAAGAAGCTGGCCTGAGCCAGTGTTGTACCCAACGCCCTCCATGAATTGCCGCGAACTCGAAACGCAGCTGACTCCGTACCTTGACGGTGAGTTGATCGACGAGGCGCGGCTGACGGTCGAGGCCCACCTCGTCGGTTGTGAGCCCTGCCGCGAGCAGGTCGAGAGAGCACGACACACGCTCTTGGCCATTCGTGACGCCGCGCGCCGCGAGGCCCCGCGCGCCTCGGACGCGCTCAAAGCCCGGCTGGTCTCGAGCATTCGCCGTGACGACATGCACCGCCGCAACATTCGGGTGGGTCGCTTCGCCGCGGTCGCCGCCGGCGTGACCTTCGCGATGGTGGTCGGCCACTCGTCGTACAAGAGCTACCAGCGACGCCTGTACGAGCAAGACGCGGCGATGCGTCACGCGCGCGGCTTCCCGTTGGAAATCGAACAGTCGCCCGAGAACATCGAGCGCTGGTTCGGCGGAAAGCTGGACTACCGCGTCAGCGTTCCCCGCTTCCCGAATACGAAGGCGGCGGGTGCGCGGCTGCTTCAGGTGCGCGACAAACCTGCGGCGTACATTCGCTACGAGTCACCGCGACGCATGGGCTTGTTCGTGTACGGCGATGACAACGACGTCGACGTCGGCGCGACGCCGGCCATGGGCTCGAGCCACGGCTACAACGTGGTGAGCTGGCGCGAAGGCGACGTCGTGTACCAACTCGTCACCGACCTCGACGAGCAGGACCTGCGTGAGCTCGTACCGCCGCCGCCCGGTTCGATGTTGTCGACGCCGACTCTCGACGTGCGCCCCGCTTCCTTGCAGCAGTGACACGACGCGCGGGGTTTCGTTGACGCTCCCGGAGTCGGCCACTAGCCTTTTCCCCACATGTCGAAATCAGTACTGATCGTCGAGAAGGACCTCGCGCTTATCAACGAGTTGCGTGAGGGGTTGCAGGCTCGGGGCTTCGACGTCGACGACACCACCGACGGCAAAGGCGCTCCGGATCTGATCCGCAAAAAAGCGCCGGGCTGCGTGGTGTTGGCCGTCGATCTCGACGCTGGCCAGAACGGCTACATCATCTGCAAGAAGCTCAAGAGCGACGATGACTTGAAGGCGTTCCCCGTCGTCATCATCGGTGACCCCAAAGGCTTTGCGCAGCACCAGAAGCTCAAGACGCGCGCCGAAGAGTACGTGGGCAAGCCGTTGACGGCCTCGGCGTTGGTCGACGCGGTCGGCAAGCTCATCGGCTTTCCTGAAGTGGCCGCCATCGCTGACGAAGGTGGCTTCGACCCCGGCTCGCTGCTCGAAGACGACGGCGCCGAAGTGTCGATTGAAGAGCCCGTGGAAGACGGTGGCAACGCCGAAGCCGATCTGGCGATGGTCGATTCGATGTTCGACGAGCAACCCTCCGAGAGCGCAGCGGCCGTCGAAGAAGAGATCAGCCTGAGCACCGGCGACGAAATCGACCTCGACGACGCGCCGGTCGAGAAGACAGTGGTGGGCTTCATGCCCCCTGCTCCGCCGTCGACCGTGCGCAGCGCAGGCGTCGCGACGTTCATGCCTCCGCTGTCGTCGCCGTCGTCGTACGACAACAGCGAGGCGCGCGACCTGCGCAGCAAGATCACCGAGCTGACCGGCACGCTCGACGACGCGCGGGCTCGCGCCGAAGAGCTCGACGCCCGCGTGCGTGAGCTCGAAGGCGAGCTCGAGTCCAAAGACACCGAGCTCGAGACGGCGCGCGCTTCCGTCGGCAAGGCCGACAACAAGGAGGTCTTCGCGCTCCGCGACGCAGCCACGAAGAAAGACAAAGAGATCCTCCGGCTCAAGAACGAGCTCAACGCCAAAGAGCAGGAGATCCTCGAGCTGCACGAGAAGGAAAATACGCTCGAGCAGCAGATGTCTGAGTCGTCGGGCGAGCTCGCGAAGAAAGACGCCCAGGTCAAGACACTGCAGGCGAAGTCAGACTCGCTGGGCGGCGAGCGCAAGAAGGTCGACCAGCAGTTGCTGACGGCGAAAGAAGAGGCGCGCTCGGCTTCGGCGAAGCTCTCGACGCTGCAGAGCGACTACGACTCGATGCAGCAGCGCGTCGCCGAACTCGACGGTCAGCTCGAAGGCATTCGCACCAGCCAGCAAGAAGCAGAAACCGCGCGTCAGACCGCAGAGTCCGAGCTGGCAGAGGCGCGCGGCGAAGTCGAAGCGCTCAAGTCGCAGCTCGAAGATCGTTCACGTGAAGCCGACGGCGCGCGCAGCGAGCTCGAGCAGGCACAGATCGATCTCGACTCCGCGCGCACCCAGCTCTCGAGCCAGGCCAGCAGCTTCGCCGACGAGATCTCCGGGTTGCGCCAGCGCCTGGCTGACTCAGAAGCCGAGACGACCCGCGCCGACGAAAAGGCGCAGCGGGCTCAGAGCCGTGCACGCGCCCATCAAGATCAGATCGATCGGATCAAGGGCACGCTGCAGCAGGCGATGGACACGTTGTCAGAGACGCCGGCCGACAGCGAAGACCTCGACATCGACGAGCTCGCCGAGGCCTGACGCTGCAACGCCCTCAGTCTTTTGAATCACGCTTGGGGGCGTTCTTCTTTTCCATCTGCTTCTTCGCGAGCATCTGAACGCTGCCCGGCACGTTCTTGTCTTTCGCCAGGCTCTTCACGTCGTGCTCGTGCAGCGTGTTGATGAGCCGCATTGAGACGCCCTGCGGCACCTTGGGGTTCTTCACCAACGCCAACTTGATGGCGTATTTCCGGAGCCACTCCCGGTTGCTGTAGATGACGCGCAGCACGTCATCGACACAGATCTTGTTCTG
Organism: Archangium sp.; assembly: GCA_035910535.1. Taxonomy (GTDB): domain Bacteria; phylum Myxococcota; class Myxococcia; order Myxococcales; family Myxococcaceae; genus Archangium_A. The sequence continues at coordinate 13,186 of JAMHXF010000042.1, forward strand.
GGCCTGCGCCAACACTTCACCGTCTGTGATGCGCGGGCTGCGAATGACGGCCACCGACACCAACTTGTTCGAGTCACGAATCAAGATGCCGCGGGCCTCTTTGTTTCCCTTGGTGGCCAGCTTGATCTTCTCCGACACGTTCATCGCCAGGATGCGCTTGCCCAGCGACAGGCGAACCCCTTCGTCGAGCGGCGGCGCCGACTGCTCGGGTTGATCGGCGTCGGGCATGTGGAACTCGGCCATGATCTGATCGGCCGAGGGGCCCAACTGTGGCAGCGGCTGCACGGCTGATTCCGGGCCGAAGAGGCGAATCTTCGCCTCCACCATCTGCGGCACGTCATCGAGGATGAGGCCGTTGCGCACCGCGAAGTCGCACACGCCGTCGATGAGCGCGCCGACCGCGTTCGGGTTCTTCGCGAGCTGCCGAATGATGCCGTCGTGGCGCAGCAGTCGCAGCTGGTTCTGCCCGATGGTCTCGGCGATCTTCTTGCTGCACCCCTCGGCCACCGACGCGATCGCGTCGTCTGGCGTGTTGGCGTTGAGGATCAGCATCTCCGCGTAGACGTCGTTCTGCGCGTAGAGCTGGAGGAACCACCCCAGCACCGGCGGCTGCACGCCTTCGTCACGGAAACCCGACGCGGCGATGCGATCTTGCAGCGTACTCGCCGTCTTCCGGACCTGCTCGCGGACGTTCTGCTCGGCGTCGAACGAAAGAATGAAGAGCACACCGAGCATGTCGTCGGGCTGCAACGGCACGAGCGCCTTGGCGGCCATCATGCGCAGCGGCACGGGCGCCTTCGGGTCGACGTGCTTCTTCATGTTGTCCGCCAGGAAGTCGGCGGTAATGGGGCACGCCTTCGCTTCGGGCGCTGCGATTTCCGGCGAAGCAGGCGGCGGCGGCACGACGACCACCGGCGCCGCTTGAACGGTGAAGGAGACCTGCGGTGAAGTAGCGCCTCCGTTGCCGGCGCCGTCGTTCACCTGCACGATGACTTCGTGGGCGCCGTCGGCGAGCGGTAACGTCAGCGCGTGCACCCACGAGCCATCGGCCGAGGTGGCCAACGCCGCGAGGTAGGTGCCATCGAGGAAGACCCAGAGAAACGAGCCAGGCGCCGAAGTACCGCGCAGCGTCGGCGTGCTGCCCGTGGTCGCGCTCGGCGCGGGCTCGAGGATCGCCGGCGCCGTCATGACTGGTTCCTCTCGTGAATGAGCCGCAGCCCTTCGAGCGTGAGGAACTCGTCGACCTCTTCGATGGCCTTCGACTCACTCGCGATGAGCGGTGCGAGCCCGCCCGTGGCGATGACCCGCGTCTCAGGGCCGAGATCGCGCTTCATTCGATCGCAGATGCCGTCGACCAGCGAGACGTAGCCGAACACCAGGCCCGACTGCATGGAGTGCACGGTGTTCTTGCCGATCACCTGTGGCGGGCGCGCGAACTCCACGCGCGGCAACTTCGACGCGTTTCGGGTCAACGCGTCCATCGCGATGGTGATGCCGGGTGTGATGGCGCCGCCGGCGTATTCACCTTTCGCCGTGACGGCGTCGAACGTCGTCGCAGTACCGAAGTCGACGACGATGAGCGACGTCTTGTGTCGCTCGTACGCAGCGACGGCGTTGACGATGCGATCGGCGCCGACCTCTCGCGGATTGTCGTAGAGAATCGGCATGCCCGTCTTTACGCCGGGGCCCACGAACATGGGCCTGGCGTTGAAGTACCGCTCGCTCATGCGCTCAAGGTTGAACTGCAGCGGCGGCACCACGCTCGAAACGGCGACCGCCGAGACCTTCTTCGGGTCGAGCCCTCCGTGCGCGAAGAGCTGCAGCACGAGAATGCCGTACTCGTCAGAGGTGCGGCGCGAAGTGGTTTCAATGCGCCAGTGAGCGCGGAGCGACTTGCCGTCGTACACGCCCAGAACGGTGTTGGTATTGCCGACGTCGATGGCGAGAAGCATGAGGTCGGCTGAGTGTAAGCCCAGCCGCTCTCGCGCGCCCGTCAGGACTTGCGAGATCGAAGCTGCTCGACGTCACCCGACAACACCCGCTCGAGCTTGTCTCCCACGCGCAGCAGCAGTGCCCCCGACGCGTCGATGTCTTCGGCCACGCCGCGCAGCTCCCGGTTGTCGGCGCGCACCAGCACGTCCTGGCCGAGCGTCGAGCTCAACTCTTTCCACGCGGTGCGCACCGGTTCGAAGCCCTGCTCCGTCCACGTGTCGAGCCAGGTTTCGAGTTGCCCCAGCAACGCGGCGACGAACAGCGCGCGGTGCACCACGTTGCGCCGAACGATGGAGACCGACGTCGCGATCTCCGCAACTTCAGGCGGAAAGTCGGCCGCCTCCGCGTTGAGATTCACACCGACGCCCAGCACGATGAAGTGCACGCGCTCCACGTCTGCCGAGAGCTCCGTGAGAATGCCCGCGACCTTCTTGCCGCCCACCTGCACGTCATTGGGCCACTTGATGACCGCCTCGACGCCTGAGTCTTTCAGCGTCTGCGCGAGCGCGACGGCGGCCACGAGCGTGATCTCCGGCGCGCGAGCCGGGGCGATCTCAGGGCGCAAAATGACGCTCATCGCGAGGCTCTTGCCCGCTGGCGACGACCAGCTGCGGCCCCGTCGACCCTTCCCGGCGGTCTGGTGCTCGGTGACGATTACCTCGCCGTGAAAACCACCTTCATGCGCGAGCTCGAAGGCCTTGGCGTTGGTGCTCTCGACCTCGTCGTAGTGGTGCAGCGTGCGACCCAGCTCACGCGTCACCAGCAACGGGCCGACCTCCAGCGCGGTGAGCCTGTCGGGCACCTCGAGCAGCCGGTAGCCCCGTGAGGCCTGCGCGTCGATGCGGTAGCCGAGGCGCCGCAGCTGCTCGACGTATTTCCACACCGCGGTGCGAGACAGGCCGAGCTTGTCTGACAGCACCGCGCCAGAGACGTAGTCCTCCCCGCCCTCGGCGAGAAACGAGAGGATCATCTCCTCGTTCGACTCTTCGGTCTCGATGTCGTTCACGAGCAAACGGTAGTGCTCGCTCGCGAACGGCTCAAGCCTCACCCCGCCGGTTTGACGTACTTGAGGAGCGCGAGCGTCGACTGGGGGATCTGTTTCCCGTTCGACTCCAGCACCGTCGACAGGCGCACGATGCCTACACCAGGCGCGAAGGTCATCTCATTGACCAACGTGGTGCCTTCTTGAACGCGGTTGCGGCTCTCGACGATGACGCAGTTTTCCCACGAGCCTGCGGGCGCGTCGCACGGCTGCTTCACCGCGAGAATTTCGTAGTTCTCGACCGACGACACCGAGACGACGTTCGTCCACTTGGTGCCCGACGCGATGGGGTTGCGCAGCAGGTACCGCTTTTGATCTCTCACCCCGAACGAGTCGACGAGGAACTGGGCGCCCGTCGAGTCTTCGACGAAGCCGTCGTCGTTCTTTCGCAGCGTGGTGACTTCAATCTGCCGCGTCTCGCCCAGCAGCTTGACCTCGTACGTCCACACCGTGCCGACGGCCAGCGGGTAGTACGCGTCGGCTTGAGGGCCTGCTTCGGCTTTGGTGCTCGACGAAGACGAAGCGGCGCACGCCGACAGGGCCAGCGCGCTCAACAACAACAGACGGTTCATCGGGCTTCTCCTGGGTTCTTGGGCTTGCGAGCGCGCAGCTCAGAGAGCGCCTGCTCGGCGCTGGCGCGAATCAACGGGTCATCGTGACCGCTGGAGACGAGGTCGAGGTACGCCTCGGCGTCGTCACCTCCGATGGCCCCAATGGCGAAGACGACCTCACGTTCGAACGTGGGCCCTCGCTGGCTGGTGGCATCCACCAAGGGGTTCACGGCCTCCGGCGCGCGCAACTCGACGAGCTGCCCCACGACGGTGCGCAGCACGTCGAGGTCATCGCTCTTGAGCTGCTCGAGCAACGCAGGCAACGCCGCCTTGTCGTGCTTTCTGACGAGCAGCCGCAGCGCGGCCCGCTTCACCGAGTCATCGGAGTCTCCCAGCTTGCCGTGCAGCACGCCGACGTCGGAGGTCTCGAGCCGGATCAACGCCGACGCCTCGCGCACCGCGCCGCTCAACGTCTCGGCGAGCGCGTCGCGAATGGCGTTCTGTGCCGTCTCGACGTCACCCTCGGGGGCGGCCACGCGCTTTCGATGATCGATCACGAACGGCTCCGAGTCGCCGGTGTGCGAGAGCTCCAACACCAGCTCGACTGAAAACGCGCGCGTCTCCAATTCGGGCACGGTGAGGCCAGTGGCGAGCGCGACTCGCCACGGCTTCGAACTGTCAGGGGCTTTCTTGCCGTCGGCGACGAGGTTGAACTTCGCGGCGACGAGCTGCTCACGCAGCTGTTTCTCGAGCTGCTCTTTCGACAGCGAAATGACGTCGCCACCTTCGAAGGCGTCGACCTCCAGCTTGTCGACCCAGGGCCCTGAGCCGCGGGTGCAGGCGGTGACGAAGACGAGCCCCGCCACCGCAGCGAGCCGAAACATCAAGTCGTCGGGCCTGCGTCTTCAGGAGGCGGTGGTGGCGTCGGTTCAGCCACAGGCGCTTCGACCGCTTCAGGTTCAGCAACAACCGGTGTGTCACCCACGGCGACCGGAGCCGCAGCGCCATCGGCCGCAGGTGCAGCACCAGCCTGAGCCGGAGCACCTTCACCCGCGCCACGACGGCGACGACGGCGGCGGCGGCGACGGCGACGACCTTCACCCGGAGCTCCCGGCTCGCTGGAGTCACCGCCCTCTTCGGGCCCTTCATCACCTTCGTCATCGCCCTCTTCGTCATCAGCGCCCGCAGCAGCAACGGGAGCGGCCGCCGAGGTGGCGTCATCATTCGACGCTTCGGGCGCGGGCGCGACCTCGGCCTGCTTCACTTCATCGCGCTCGGCCTCGGCCTGGCTCGAACCGCCGCGCTGATCGCGGTCTTTCTGACGCTCTTCGCGACGCTTGATCGACTCGTCGGCGTCGATCTTTGCCTGCGTGAAGAAGGCCTCGTCGATGTCGTAGAGTTCGATGGTCGTGACCGTCACGCCCACCTTCGCCTCGAAGAACTTGTCGGCGAGCGCGTCACCGGCCCACATCAGAACCAGCGGGCCCGTGGTGCACTCAGAGCGAGCATCGCCACGCGCTTCAGACGCGGTCAGCAGCAGGCCGAGGTTGGCGCCCGTCTGCTGAAGTTCGCGGCGGAGCTCCTGAACGTGACGACGCTCGACGGGGCCGTTGGTGCGAAGAAACCGCACCGCGTAGCGGATCTCGAGGCTGCCTTCACGACGGCGCGCCGTGAGCAACGGGCCTTCCTTCGAACGACGCGCGACCTTGAGCTCTCGGAAGTGCAGGCCGTGCAACATGCGCACGCACGACTTCTCGAACGTACCCGCCTCGAGCTCGGCGAGCCTGGTGCGCAGCACGCGCGCCATCGCCTTGCGCGCATCTTTGCCCGCGTGACGCGCGGTCTGAATGACCTGCACGTCTTCCGGAGACGCGGCGACTTCGGCCCTGGGCTCCTGAGCACGACGCTCGCTCTTGAGCACCACGCGACCGTTCTCGAACTTGAGGTTGCAGGCAGCGCAGAACGCGGTCTGCACTTCGAGCGGCGACGGGCCACCTTCGGCCTGCGCCTCGAGCGAGATCTGAAGCTCGTTGCTCTCGGAGCGCGCGGCGGCGAACTGCGGCTTGCGACCGTCGTCGAGGCGGCGCTGGTTGTCGCTGGCGAGCGCGTCGATGAGCTGACCTGTCGACGCGTCGTCGGCGACCGCTTCGCGCGCCTTGAGCCGCGCCAGGAGCTCCGCGGAAACCAGCGCCGTGGCTGCCTCCTGCAGCGCCTCGAAGGCGACCTCCGACATCGGCGGGAACTTCTTCTTGCGATCGTCGTCGCGGCGCTTGCGATCGCTCTGGCGACCGATGCTGCGCAGATATTCGGCGTGCGCTTCCGGGTGCCGCTCAGACGGCCGGTATGGAGGCAGCGCTTCTTCGGCGTTCGGCTCGATGACGCCCGTGGCAGCCAACGCCTCGGGATCTTCCGTCAGCATCCAATCGATGAGCGCGAACGTGTCCTTCGCCGTTACCTGAAGCTTGCGATCACGCGGACGCTTCGCCATCGCAGCAAGCCGCGAGAGCATCGTCACTTCAGGAGTTTTTCCAACGTGAGACAGCAGGCCCTTCTCAACCGCACGCTTCGTGATGTCCGTCGAGAGGAGCGGCATGCCCGCCTCTTCGAGGACGCGGAGCGCCGCTTCATAGAATGTCATGGGTTTTCCCAGTTAAATCATGGACTTCCATTGAAGTCCGAACAAAGACGCGGGATGGTACGCAGCGCTACAGTGCAAGTCAACGTGTGATGCTCAGGTTCCGTGTCGGACATCATTGGCAACGCGAGTCACCGGCCGTGGGAGGGCCGCGGGACGCGTTTGCGCTCGAGCTCGAAGGGTTGAACCTGCTGTCGGGCGCGAACGACGAGCCGCTGGTGCGCATCATCAGCGCGCTGATCGACACGGTCGCGTCGTTGGTCGCTGACGGTGAACGTGCGGGCCAGCTCTCGCTCGAAGACGTGCACCTCGAGCTGTGCCTGTGGCGGCTCTACGGCACTGAGGTCGCGTTGTCGGTGATCGATCTCTCGCAGCCGCCCCGTCAGGTGCGCGCGCCGATCGCGGTGGAGCTGCCGGCGCTCGTCGAGGCGACGGTGAAGTGTGCGCGCGCGTTCTTGCGCGACATCTCGGCGCACAGGAGCGGCATCGAAGCGGAGCTCGTCTCGATGGAGCGGCGGCTCAAGCAGCTCACCGGCGCCGTCATCGAAGAGCGCCCGCGTCGTGAACCGGCGACTCCGTGGAGCGCGGTGAGAAGCGCGAATGGCGGCCTCGGGTTTTCTCTGCGTGACGACGAAGGGCGCTCGCTCGCGTGGAGCCGCAAGACGCGCGCGGGCCTGCCCCCCCTGCTCTTCGATGGCGAGCTCACGTTGCCTGACGGCTCGCACACCGAGGGGCACCCGTTTCTCGCGATGATGGGCCTCGCGCGCGCCGCCGGTGAGAGCAGCGCGAAGGTGGGCGGCGCGATCGTCGCGCCGGAGCAGGTCTACCTCGCGGGGCTCGATCTCTGCCTCGCGCTGCGTTCACGAAACCCGGCGCTCGGTGCGAACCCGTATGTCGACGCGTTGCAGGTTCGCTGCGTCGACGGGCTGACCGCGCTGCGACAACCGGTGCCTGACACCACCGTCGCGACCGTCACCGCGCCCCGCGCAACGCCCGGAGTTCCGCTGGCGAGAATCGGTGACGTGCGCCGCGTGACCCTCGAAGCCAGGTGGAGCCGCCCCGTCGCGCTCGGCGAAGACGGTGGGCGCCTGCAGCTGGGCCCGAAGTGGATCGTCGTGCACTCGCCGCACGCCGCGCACGCCTTCACGAAAAAAGGGGCGACGGCGTTCCGGCACCTCGCGCCGCGCGGGGTCGCCGTCAACGCGCTGGGCGACGCGATGCTCGCCGACGACACGCGCCTCGTCGGCTACCGCGCAGAGCAGGCCGTGTGGCTGCGAGATCACGACAACACGAACCTGGGGCCGACGCTGGAGTCGGTCGACGGCGTTCACCTCGTCACCTTCGGGCGTCGCGTCGTGGCGGGCATTTCGTCGCTCACCGGCCGGGAGCTCTGGCGCTACGAGCCGCCGCGCGCGCAGTCGATTCACGTCGGCCGTGTCGGGAGCCGCGTGTTGGTCGGCTCTGATGCGGGCACGCTGTACGGCCTCGATTCGCTCGACGGGCAGGTGCGCTTTCGAGTGAAGGCCGGGTTGCCCGTGGTGCAGCCGCCCATCGGCGTTCGTAACCGCGCGCTGGTCGTCATCAACCGTGGAGAACACTCGGCGCTGTACGCCTGCGACGCGCTCGCGACGGGCGGCACGACGCCCGCTGGCGCCGTCGCGTGGACTCGGGAGCTCATTCTTTCGATGCCCACCAGGCCCGTGGCCGCGCGCGGTCGCACGTGGCTCGGCGGCGCGCGCGACGGTCGCACCGTCATCGTGTGTCTGGGCGGTCGCGGTCAGGTGTTGTGGGAAAAGACGTTGAGCTGCGACGCGCGCACGCTCTCGTTGCTGCCCTTCGACGGGGGCGTGATCGCCTGTGACGCGCGCGGTGCGGCGACGCGGTTGCTGCCCGACGGTTCGGTTGAATGGGTGCTCGGTTCTTCAGGCGACGAGCTGATTCACCCGATTGCTCCGCTGCTGCGCCGTCGCACGCTGCTGGTACCCGGGCCCGTGACGCGCCTCGTTCAACCCGGTGGCGGTCGCGTGCTGGCGGAGCTGCCGACGGGCGCGCGCATGCTCGATCTCACGGCCGACGCGAAGCTGACGATCTTCGTGCTGCGAGAGCCGGGTACGCTCGAGACGTTCGTGCCGGGCACCGCGCTGGCGCTCGTGAAGTCAGCGCGCTGACCACCACGACTCGAACTCCGCCCACGAAATGCGGCCCGAGCTGTTGCTGTCGATGACGTCGAGCGCGATCGCGAGCTCCTCTTCGTCGATGGTCTGACCGAGCGCTTCCAGCAGGCGGGCCAATTCGCCCCGGTCGATGCTTCCGGAGCCGTCGCGATCGAACGACTTGAAGACCTCGAAGGCCTCGTTGCCTCCGTGCGCGTCATCGAGCTCCGGGTGCTCGACCTTGCCGTGCATCGGAGGCGTCCGCTTCGTCAGTTTCGTCTCGGTCATGACGTCTCGCAGCATGCACTACGAATCTTCCCCCCGGAATCCTGATGTGGCACACAAGGCCATGCCTCGTGAGCTGATCGACCTTCACATTCACGTCGGTGGCGCCGTTGCCCCGCACATTCTGTGGTCCATCGCGCATTCGCAGGGTTTCAAACTGCCGGTGAAGAACTACTTCGAGTTCGTCGAGCTGATCACCGCCTCGCCAGACAAGGTCGACTCACTCGACAGCTATTTGAAGATCATGCACCAGTGGACGGAGAAGATTCAGAGCTCTCCCGCGGCCATCGAGCGCTCCGTCTACGAAGTCATCGGCAAGGAATACCGCAGCTCGCGCGTCACGCAGATCGAGCTCCGCTTCAACCCCATGAAGCGCAACCTCCACTCCGAGCTCGATCTCGATCACATCATCTCGGCGGCCATTCGCGGCATGGACCGCGCGCAGCTCGAGTACGGCGTGAAGGCCTGCCTCATCTTCTGCCTCGCCCGAGAGTGGGACTCGAAGCTCAACAGCATCATGGTCGAGAAGGCCATCAAGTACCGGCACCGCGGCGTGCTGGGCATCGACCTCGCCGGCACCGAATCGAACGCGCTGGAGCTCAAGCCCGAGGTCGTCACGCAGTACGAAGATCTCTTCGCACACGCGCGCAAGGCCGGCCTCAAGGCCACCGTGCACACCGGCGAGACCAAGGGCACCGGCGCTGAAGGTGTCATCGCCGTCGTCGAGAAGTTGAAGCCTCAGCGCATCGGCCACGGCATTCGCGCCGCGTACGACGAGCACGCGATGAAGCTGCTCAAGGAGCGCGACGTGGTGCTCGAGCTGTGCCCCACCTCGAACCTTCAGACCAACGCGGTCGACGGCATCAAGGAGTTCGAGCACATCGTTCGCACCTTCTGGGATCGCGGCGTGAAGTTCACCATCAACACCGACGGCCCGTACCTGCTCAACACCGACATGCGCCGGGAGATCGAGCTCGTCGAGAGCAACAACATCCTCACCGCGCACCAGATCGATCAGACGCTGGCCTGGGCGCGCGAGTACTCGTTCATTCAGAAGCACGGGTGACATGTACCGCGCGCTGTTGAGGCCTCTGCTCTTCCGCCTCGACGCGGAAGACGCGCATCACCTCGGTCTCTGGGGGCTCTCGCTGGCAGACACGGCGCCGTCGCTCGCGAAGCTGCTGCGGGCGCGCGTGAAGCCCGAACGCGCGTCGCTGCGCGCTGAAGTCGCCGGCGTCACCTGGCCCAACCCGGTCGGCCTCGCGGCGGGGCTCGACAAGAACGCAGAAGCGCTTGTCGGGTTGTTCTCGCTCGGGTTCGGCGCGCTTGAAGTCGGCACCGTCACGCCGCGCGCCCAGCCAGGCAACGAGCGCCCTCGCCTCTTCAGGCTCAAAGAGCATGAGGCGATCATCAATCGTATGGGGTTCAACAACGAGGGCGTGCAGGCCATGGCCGCGCGGCTCCGTGAGCTCTCGTGGCGACCCGCGCCCATCGGCGTGAACATCGGGAAGAACAAAGACACGCCGATCGAAGAAGCGACGCAGGACTATGTGAGCGCCGCGCGCGCGTTGGCGACGTTGGCTGATTACGTCGTCGTGAACTTGAGCTCGCCCAACACGCCGGGGCTGCGCACGCTGCAGGAGCCGCACGTGCTCGAAGGGTTGCTCCGCGCGACGCGGGTTGAAGTGACGGGTCGCCCGTTGTTGCTGAAGATCGCGCCCGATCTCGAAGACGAAGCGATCGATGCCGTCGTCGACGTCGCGCGGAGCTGTGGCGTCGACGGGCTGATCTGCACCAACACGACGATCTCCCGACCGGTCGAACATCCGCTCGCGAGAGAAGCAGGCGGGTTCTCGGGCAAGCCGCTCATGACGCGCAGCACGCAGGTCGTGAAGCGCGCGTTCAAGCGCGGAGACGGCAAGCTACCGATCATCGGAGTGGGGGGAATCACGTCGGGCGAAGACGCGTGGGCGAAGATCTGCGCAGGCGCTTCTGCGGTGCAGCTGTACTCGGGCTTCATCTACCGTGGCCCGGAGTTGGTGACGGAGTGTCTCGATGACCTCGAGGCGAAGCTGCGCGAGCTGAAGCTGGAATCGGTGAGTCAGGCCGTGGGTCGCGACGTGTGAGGTACCCGCTGCTCGCGTTGTGGCTGTCGGGGTGCTGCGTGAACTGCGACGCCGGCGATGTGCACAGTTCGAGCACGCCGATGCGTGATGGCGGGAGTGAGCTCGTCGCCGGGCCGTTCGACTGGAAGTGCGCGGCGAAGATCGACGGGAAGTCGGTGCCGCAGGGCGCTCGGGTCGCGGTGAAGCCGGGGAAACACATCGTTGAATGTGACGAGGAGTCCATCGAGGTCGATGTGCCGATCGGGATGTCGGTGACGGTCGACTACTTTGGTCCTTGAAGCTTCTCTTCAGGGGAGCGGGAGGAATGGTTTCGCGTCGTGCCTCGACCGGCGCTGGCCTCGTGACTTCGGGCAAGGGAGCACAAGAAAATGACTTCTGGGCCGGGTCCTCTCCAAGAACATGGAAGGCAACCAGCCCAGAACCACGCACAGACACGACTTTGGCCGGAGTTGAGGGGCCAGCTCGCATCGAGCAAGGCGGCCGAGCACTCGACCCCCACGCTCGTCGAGGCCAGTTGTCGACAAGACTTCGACACGTCGCGGACGTTCGACACGAAGGGTCGCAGCGGTGGTGCGCGCAGGCGCACCCACATTCACCGCACTACGAAGGGAGCGGCATGACGCCGGTGAGCGGCAACGACGTGACGGCTTCCCGTTTCACGCGAGCGTCTTTCACCCACGCGGCGCCGAAGTCGTTGGCCATCGCCTGCAACACACGCTGAATCATGCTCTCGAGCTCAGGCCCGCCGACCTGCAACTTCGCCTGCAGCGTCTCGAGCGCGCGCTTGCCGGCCGACGCACGGACCGAAACACCGGGCCCGTCGCCGAAGATGCGCGACGCGAGCTCCGCCAACTTGAGCTCCGAGAACGGCGAGACCTCGACGGCCTGGTCCACCTCGGCCCACGCCACCACCGCTGCGAAGAGCCGCTGCGGCGTGAGCTCCGAGAGCTTGAGGCCGAAGCGCGCGACGACCTCCGCCGGCTTCGACCCGAGCAGCGCCTGAAACACCGCGCGCTGCTGCCGCACCCGACCCAACATCGCCTCCGCTTCGGCCAGTTCGCGACGCGCGCGGAACGGCACCGGATCCGCGCCTGGAACCTTGAGCGCCTTCAACGGCCGACGACGCATCAACGCGCCCACCGCCGCGGTCTCTTCCTCGAACGCGAGCCACGTCTCTGCGAAACGTGAACCCTCTTCCTGGGCGAGCTTCTCAGTCTGCCGCTTGAGCCGCAGCGTCAACGAGAAGCCGACCTGAAACAGCGCGCGCAGCGTCGTCTCTCGAACGACCTCGGTCGCCAGGTCTGCGTCGCCACCCGTGTAGTGCTCGAGGCCGAGATCCAGATAGTCGCGCGCGTGCTCCGAGAGCCGCTTGATCGCCGCGGGATCGCCGGGTTCAGCCGCGTCAGCCACCAACGCACAATTCACGAGGTAGCGGACCTCCGTCTCGAGGTTCTGGCGCTCCACCGGGTCGAGGCCACGGAACGCCGCGGCCACGTAGTCGATGTAGCCCGTCGTCTGCGCGAGGCCGGACTTCGCAGCGCCTGCCTTCGCGCCGACCTTCGACGGGTCGACCCACGCGAAGATCTTCTGGGCTTCTTCCAACGGCGGAAACCCCAGGTCTTCCAGGCGCGCGCGCCGAAACTGGTACGCCGTCTCCTCGAGCTCGGTGAGCGCTTCCCACCGCACGGCCTCGATGAAGCGGCCGAGCTCGAAGGGGTTGCTGGTCGTCAGATCGTACGTGAGGCGGCGCAGCGCGGCTTCGTCGACCCCGTCGATGCGGAACTCGAGGAGATACTTCCCCTCGACCATCTCCATCGTGGGGCCTTCGGTGTCGACGTCGGGGTTCTCTTCGAGGTCGTGAATGAACACGAGCTTCTTGAAGATGAGCTCCAACACCTCGACGTCGAGGGAGCGAACCTTGTTGATGAACTCCTCGTCGTCGTCACCACGCGCGGCGCGCAGCCAGTGCAGCACCTCGAGCGGGTCGATGCGATCGCGCTGCCACGCGGCGAGATCGACGAACGTGCGGAACTGCGCTGGCGTCGCGAGCTGGACGATCTCCGTCGAGTCGACGAGGCCGACGTCGATGATCGTCGAGTACACGTCTTCAGCCGGCAGCGAGCGAACGAGCGCTTTGCCGTCGACCTCTTCCAACATCGCGTCGATGCGGTGGCGGGGAGCGAGCTCGGTCAAGCGACGCACGAGCTCTGCGCGCCGCACCTGCCTCTTGTCCTGACTGGCGGTCACGGCGCCCTGCTATCAGCGTCAGCCGATGATGCCCAGCAGCGTGCGCCACAGCTCGTCGTGGCCCAGGTTCTCGTGCGACGAGTACCCGAGCAGCGCGTTGGTCGGCAGCTCGAGCTGCTGCTGTAGCTTCAGCAACCTGGGCTTTCGGGCGGCTTTGTTGATGCGATCGAGCTTCGTCGCCACCACGAGGATGCGCGGCGGCTTGTCCTGAAGGAAGTCGAGCATCTCGATGTCGTCAGGCGTGGGCCCGATTTCAGCGTCGATGATCGTCACCACGACCTTCAGCGTGTGGCGCTCACTGAGGTAGGCGTTGATCATGCGGTCCCACTGCACGCGCTCGCTCTTCGAGACCTTCGCGAAGCCGTAGCCCGGCAGGTCACACAACCGCAGCGTGCGCTCCTTCGCGCGGTGCTCGATGCGCACGTCGAAGAAGTTGAGCGTCTTGGTGCGCCCCGGCGTGTTCGACACACGCACCAGCTTCTTGCGGTTCACCAGCGCGTTGATCATCGACGACTTGCCGACGTTCGAGCGGCCGACGAAGGCGATCTCGGGCGTGTTCTTCGACGGGTACTCCGACGGGTGCGTCGCCGTCGTTACGAATTCGGAGCTGAGGATCTTGATCATTTCGACTTCGTCTCGGCCTTCGCGGCCTTGCGCTTCTGGCGCTCGACAGTCCAGTGATCGATGGCCTTGAGCTTTGCGGAAAAATCGAACGCCTTGAGCGACGGACTGGCGGCGTCATGGCACCCGCGACACGATTTCTCGTTGGGGTCGAGCAGGCCCACCAGCCGCGCGAGATCCGCGTCTTTCATCACGTACGTCGCCGAATAGAACTGGCCGCCGCCGTGGCAGGTCTCACACGAGACGTGCGCCGACTTCTGATCTTTCTCGTTGGGCGAGTGGCACGACTGGCAGCGCACGTCTTTCTGCTGCTGCGGAGAGAGCACGTCGCGCGCGCGGGCGTGCGCCGTCGCCTGCCACGCGGCGTACGCGTCGGGGTGGCAGGCCTGGCAGCTCTCAGAGCCGAGGAAGTCGTGACCGAGCGCACCGGCGCCCACACAGGCGATGGCGAGCACGGCGAGGCGGGCAGAGAACCGATGCATCGCGCGCGCAGTTAGCATCGGAGGCCGCAGCTGTCGCGCGTCTTGGTTCGTCACCCTCGTGTAGAGTCGCGCCGTGCTTTCACGCGTCGTCTTCGGGGTGCTGGTGCTCTCATCGCTGGCGTTCGCCAAACCGTGGCAAGGCATCACGCCCGGCGCGTCGAGCGCGATCGACGTCGTCGGCAAGTTCGGTGAACCGACGAAGACCATCACCGCGCGCGGGCATGAGGTGCTCGTGTACTCGGGGCTGCAGGCCATCAAGGGCACCGTGCAGGCACAGTTCAAGTGCGACCCGGCCACCAAAGAAGTGCAGCGCATCGACGTGTACCCGGAGCCGGTGATCGATCTCGGCGCCATCGAGAGCAGCTACGGGCTCGCGTGCGAAGCGACGCAGGCACAGGAGCCCTGCTACTGGAAGAAAGAGAGCCCCCAGAAGCACGCGTACTTTCTCTACGCGAAGCTCGGGTTGGCGATCTTCTTCAAGGACGACGCGCGCACGGTGCAGTCGTTCGCGTTCCTGACTCCGGTGCCGTGACGTGTACGTCTTCGGGCTGACGGGCGGCATCGCGACCGGTAAGTCGACCGTGACGGCGATGCTTCGTGAGCGCGGCATGCCGGTGATCGACGCCGACGCGCTGTCGCGGGAGATCGTTCAGCCAGGCATGCCCGCGCTCGCCGACATCGCCGCCGCCTTCCCCGGCACGGTCGCCGACGGCGTGTTGGACCGGGCCCGGCTTGGCGCCATCGTCTTTGCGAACGACGTGGCGCGCGGCAAGTTGAACGCCATCACCCACCCGCGCATTCGGCAGCTCGCGCAGCAGAAGAAAGACGAGCTCGCGGCCGCCGGCGTGACGCACGCCATCTACGACGCGGCGTTGCTCATCGAGAATCGGCTCCACGAAGCGATGCAGGGCGTGATCCTCGTCACCTGCCCGCTCGAGGTTCAGGTCGAGCGGCTCAAGGCGCGTGACGGCCTGAGCGACGATCAGGCGCGCGCCCGCATCGCCTCGCAGCTGTCGACCGACGAGAAGCGCCGCCACGCGACGTGGGTCATCGACAACGGCGGAACGATCGACGCGACGCGTGCGCAGGTCGAGCGCGTGTTGGCAGAGGTGCTGCGCTACGGTGCCGCGCCGTGAGCCTGAACGCGTTCGTGACGGGGTACCCCGGCTTCATCGGCAAGCGGCTGGTGAAGTACCTCGCGGAGACAAACCCCGACGGTCGCATCACGTTGCTGGTGCAGCCCAAGTTCGTGAAGGAGGCCGAGGCCTACGCCGACAAGCTCCGCGGCGCGCGCATCGACATTCTCTCGGGAGACATCGTCGACATGCACCTCGGGCTCGCCGGGCGCGAGTACCAGCGACTGGTCGACGAGACGACGCACCTCTTTCATCTCGCCGCCATCAGCTACCTCGGCATGCCGCACGACGTCGCGCGCCGCGTGAATGTCGACGGCACCCGCGGCGTGCTGGAGCTCGCGCGCGAGTGCAAGAAGCTCGAGCGCATGGTGCATTTCAGCACCTGCTACGTGTCGGGCGACCGCCTCGGCGTCATCGCCGAAGACGAGCTCGAGTGCGGCCAGACCTTCCGCAACGCGTACGAAGAAACGAAGTACGAAGCTGAGCGGCTCGTGCAACGCGCGAAAGCGCACCTGCCGATCACCGTCATTCGGCCGTCGACAGTGGTGGGTGACTCGGCGACGGGCGAGATCGATCGCTTCGAAGGGCCCTACTACCTCGGCATGTTGCTGGTGCTCTCACCGCTGGTGCTGCCGCTCCCGCTGCCGGGCAACGGCGTCGCGCCGTTGAACGTGGTGCCGGTTGATTTCGTGGTGAAGGCCACCTGGTCGCTGGCGCAGAACCCCGACGCGGCCGGCAAGACGCTGCACCTCGTCGACCCCAACCCGATGAGCGCGCGCCGCGTGTACGAGCTCATCGCCGAGCGGGCGAACAAGAAGCTGCCGCGCTTCAGCCTGCCGGCGCGGGCGGCCGACTGGTTCCTGCGAATTCCCGGGGTCGAGAAGCTGGCGCGCCCGCAGCGAGCCGCCGTCAACTACGTGAATCACCTCGCGCTCTACAACTGCCACACCGCGCTCGAGCTGCTCGACGGCACGGGCGTGCGCTGCCCTCCGTTGCTGAGCTACCTCGACAAGTTGATCGACTTCGCGCTGTCGACCTGGAAGGCGCGGCAGCAGACCGTCGAGAGTGAGATCGATGATCCACTCGATCGCCCCGCGCGCTGAACCGGCTAAGAAGCCGCGGCCATGTCCTACGCCGTCGGTGACACCTTCACGCTGGTTCGCGAGTGCGATGCGTACCGGCCGATCTATTACGCAGCCGCTTCGGGCGACTTCAACCCCATTCACATCGACCCGAAGGTCGGTGAAGAGGCCGGCCTCGGCGGCGTGATTTTGCAGGGCCTGTGCACGCTGGGCTGGGCCGTCGACGCGTTCGCGCGCTACCTCGGCGATCCCGGCCGGGTCGCCGGCATTCGGGTGCGCTTCAGCCGCCCTGTCGCGCCGCTCGACGTCGTCACGTTTTCGGGCCGCGTCACCGCCATCGAAGGTGGCTTCATCACCGCCGAGATCGACGCCACCAATCAACGCGGAGAAGGCGTCTTGAAGGGCGTCACCGTGAAAGGCAGGGCGTAATGGGTATCGACAAGCGCTTCGTGGGTCGCGAGTACGGTCCGTTCGTCTTCGAAGCCGGCCTCGAGCAGATGCGTGAGTTCGCCTACGCGATCTCCGGCGGCGTGCCGTCGACCGGCTTCTCGGCGCGCGGTGCCCCAGAAGGGTTGAGCCCGTTGCTGCACGACGAAGCCGTGGCCGACGAAGGCCCGTGGAAGTCGGTCATCGGCTTCCCCAGCTTCGCGGTGACCTTCGCGATCGCGCCGTTCGCCAAGGCCTGCCAGGACCCCGAGCTGCAGCTCAACCTGCTGCGCCTGGTGCACGGCGAGCAGACCTTCGAGTTCTACGACGTGGTGCGCCCCGGAGACCGGCTCACCACCACGGGGAAGATCACCGACGTCACGGCCAAGCGCTCGCTCGACTTCCTCGAGGTCACCACGGAGACGCACAACCAGCACGACAAGCTGGTCGTGCGCGCGAAGTGGACGGCGATCATCCGCGGCTGATCACGCCTTCGTCGATCAGCTGCGCGAGAATTCGGGCCGTGTCGATGCGCGACATGCCGGAGACCGAGAAGAGATCGTCGAAGGTCACGGTGCCGTCGATCTGCGCGAGCACGAAGCCCGCGCGGTGATCGAGGTTGAGCCAGATGATCTCGTCGTCTTTGAGCAGCACGCGCGGCACCGTCTCGAGCCGCCCGACCTTCGACTCGAACATCGTCAGCAGCGTCTTTTCACTGCGCTCCTTGAGCGCGATGACTTCAGCGTCATCGGGCGCGAGCGCCTGCGCCTTGTTGATGAGCTCCATCGCGCCGGTGTGATCGTCGAGCTCCAGCAGGTCTCGAGCGCCGCGGAGGATGATGCGCACCTCGTCTTGCCGGGTTTCGGCAGCGCGGGTGATCTTCGAGTCTGACGAGATGAGCTCGAGCGCGCGATCTCTGCCGACAACAGACTCGAGCTTGATGCCGGGGTTGCTGCGCTGGTCCCACGCAGATTCGGCGCGCGGCGCGAGGTGCGGCGACGGGCGCGGCGCGAGCGGCTCAGCGTCGTTCCCGAGCGACGGCGACCAGCCCCACGCGGTCTGCGGTTCAGGCGGCGGCGGCGACGCAGGCGGAGGGCCAAAGAGCGGCGGCGTCGACGGCGGCGGTGACTCGAAGCCGCCGTCATCATGACCCAGCGTCACCGTGCGAACGGCGGCGAACTCCGGCAGCGTGGTGCGCGGCGCAGGCATGCTGGGTTCCGGGTACAGCTGCATGGTGCCCGAACGCGACGACGTCGGCGGCCCGTCGCCCGCGTCAGGGTAGAGCTGCATGGTGCCGGAGCGCGACGACTGCGTGTCGGGGTACAGCTGCATGGTGCCCGACCGCGAAGACTGCGGCGGCTCACCAAAGAGCGCAGGCGTCTCGAGCACCGCGTCGCCGTCGAGCGAGACCGTCTGCGGCTGCTGATTCGACGGCACCACGGGAAGAATCTGCGGCACCGGCGTGGTGGCGCCCGTCATGCGGCCCCAGTCTTCATCGAGGCTGGGTTCGGGAATCACACCCGAGCCGCCCGTTGCCAGCTCGCGATCACGATCTCCGGGCAGCGCGTCGACGGGGCGCTCAAAGGGGTGCGCGCCGGGCACCGGTACCGGCGAGTTGCTGCGCGGGCGAATACCCGACGCGCGCTCGACCTCACCCTCGCCCGGCACCGGCGCACCGCCGCTCAACTCGGCCGCCTTTTCATTCTCGGGGTCGAGCTTCAACGCACGCTCGAAGAGCTTGGCTGCGCCTTCCCGGTCCCCCGAGAGCTTCAACCAGATGCCCGCTTCGACGAGCTGTGCCGCACGGTCTTTGCTCATGGTCAGCGACCGATGCGTTGCAGAACGCCCTTGAAGAGACTGATGGTGCGCGTGAGCGCGTCGACGCTGGTGGTGACGACGTTCAGGTCAGTCGACGCGCGGGCGGCCCTGGCCTGCTCGAGCGCCGCGCGCGCCTTCGCCAGCGCGTCGGTGCCGAACTCCGAGCCCTGCGTGGCCTTCTGCAGTTGGGGAATCAGCTCGTTGACCTCATTCACCAACGAGTCGAGTTCGGCCTGCCGCAGCTTCACTTCTTCGCCGGCGCGCGCCTCAAGCAACAGGTCGGCCTGATCGTCGAGGATCTGCTTGAGCTCGTCTTGCGTCAGACCGCCGCTCGCGGTGACCTGAATCGACTGCTGCTGACCGGTTTCGCGATCGCGCGCCGCCACCGACACCAGCCCCTCGGAGTTGATCTCGAAGATGACGTCGATCTCGACCTCTCCACGCTTGGCCAGCCGCAGCCCGGTGAGAATGAACTCGCCGAGCAGCTCGTTCTCGTGCGCGACGTCGCTCTCGCCCTGCAGCACCATGATCTTCACGGTGGTCTGGTTGTCGCGCGAGGTGTTGAAGACCTCGGTCACCGCCGTGGGCACGGTGGTGTTCTTCGGGATCAAGCGGCGCACGTAGCCACCGGCGATCGCCACCCCGAGCGACTGCGGCGTCACGTCGAGCAGCACCACGTCGCTCGCTTCGTTGGTCAGCGCCTCGGCTTGAACCGCTGCGCCCAGCGCGACGACCTCATCAGGGTGCACGCCCTTCGACGGGTCGCGGCGGAAGTACTGCTTCACCGCGTCTTGCACTGCGGGCATGCGCGTCATGCCACCCACGAGGATCATCTCGCGTAGGTCGATGGGCTTCACACGCGCTTCGTCGAGCACCTGAGCGCAGTGCTCGATGGTGCGCTGCACGAGATCGGCGGCGAGCTCTTCGAGCTTCTCGCGGCTCAGCGCCTTTTGCAGATGCAGCGCCGAACCACCACTTGCGGGCGTGGCGATGAACGGGAGGTTCACCTGCGTCTCTCGTGTGGTGGACAGCTCGATCTTCGCCTTCTCGGCCGCGTCTTTGAGGCGCTGCAGCGCCATGCGGTCTTTGCGCAGGTCGAGGTGGTGTTCGCGCTCGAAGTCCTGCGCGAGCCAGTTGATGACGCGGTTGTCGAAGTCTTCCCCGCCGAGGAACGTGTCGCCGCCGGTCGCGATGACGTCGAACACGCCGTTGCCGATCTCCAGCACCGAGATGTCGAACGTGCCGCCGCCGAGATCGAAGACGGCGATCTTCCCGTTGATGTTCTTGCCGAAGCCGTACGCGAGCGCCGCCGCGGTCGGCTCGTTGATGATCCGCAGCACCTCGAGCCCTGCGATTCTGCCGGCGTCTTTGGTGGCCTGACGTTGCCCGTCGTTGAAGTACGCGGGCACGGTGATGATCGCCTTCTTCACCGAACGACCGAAGTAGGCCTCGGCGTCGAGCTTGAGCTCCTTGAGCACCATCGCCGAGAGCTCGGGCAACGAGTACCGCTTGTCGGCCAGCTTCACGCGAATGTCATCGTGATCGCCCGCCTCGACGGAGTACGGCAGCGACGGCAACGACGACTGCACCTGCGTCGAGCTGAACTTGCGGCCGATGAGGCGCTTGCTCGCGTAGACAGTGTCGGTCGGGTTGGTGATGGCCTGACGTTTGGCGATCTGACCCACCAACGTTTTGCCGATCTTCGAGACCGCCACCACTGACGGCAGGAGGTTTACTCCCGAGCGACCACGAATGACGACCGGCGAACCAGACTGCACTGTGGCAACGACACTGTTGGTCGTGCCCAGGTCGATGCCGATGACGGGCTCACGCTCTGCGGCCATGTGCGGCAGAGGTTAGAACGGCCAGAGCTTCTTGCCGTGTTTTTTGACCTCCGGGTGGTCGGGAGCGATGCGCGCGGCCTCGTCAAAGTGCTTCTTGGCGAGCGCCTTCATGCCCGAAGCGGCCAGCAGCCGGGCGAGCACCACGCGGTAGTCAGCGTTCTCCGGCGCAGCGTCGACCGCCTTCTGCGCGAAGCCCATCCCCTCTCGTGGGTCAGCGCTGCGTTTCTCGAACAGAATCGCGACCTTGTACGCCGCCGCATGGTTGTTCGAGTTCGCGCTCACGGCCGTGCGAAACGCGGCGAGGGCCAGGTCGTCGTCGCCCCGGTTCAGTGCCTCGATACCGTGCTGATAGCTGTCGCTTGACCGCGCGATGTCGGCCAGCCTGCGGGCTTCGCCCAACAGGGTCTTGAGCTCCTGACTGCTGGGGTCGGCCTGCGAGGCGGTGTTCACCACCGAGAACGCCTGGCTGAACTCCTTGCGAGCCATGTGCTCGCGCGCGCGCTTCATCGCCTCCTGCTGCCGTGTTGCGCGCGCAAGGTACGGGTGTCTCGCGAGGCGGGCCCGGCGCTCATCGTCACGCGAGACTTCAGTCTCGGTGCGAGGCACCGGCGTGTGCGTGAGCACGTCGGCGCGACGCACCGCAGCCTTGATGTACGGGTTCGCCTCGAGCCACGCAGCGCGCCGGTCCGGGTCGCTGAGGGTCTGGTTCGCTTCGACCAGGCGCTGAAAAATGCGATCGAGCCGCTGACGAAACGAGCCGAGGTTCTTGCCGTAGTAGCGGTCTGGGTGGAACTTTCGCGACAGCTCACGAAACGCCGCCCGCACATCGTCGGTCGACGCGCCGGCCTCGACGCCCAGCACCTCGAAGTGATTCTTGCTCGCGCTCTTCGACTCCAGCGCGAGGATCTCCTGCTGCCGACCGTCATCGAGGTCGATCTTTTCTTCAGTCGCCACAGAACCCCCCAAGGGTTCTCATGTCACAGCGACCGGTCGAGCAGCGCAAGGCCTTCGGCGATCTGCTCACGCGTCGTGAGGTACGACGGCGCGAAGCGAATGGTCTTTTCGCCGGCGAGGTTGGCCAGCAGCCCGTTGGCGCGGCAGCGCGCCAGTACGTCGGCAGCCCCACCGTCGAGCTCGATGCCCCACAACATGCCCAGGCCCCGCACGTCTTTGACGCGCTCAGGCTTGCGGGCCTTGAGCTCCAGCGCGAGCGAGCGCAGGTATTCACCCTTGGCGATGATCTCCGCGAGCATCTCGGGGGCAGTCGCGAGATCCCACGTGGCGACGGCTGCGGCAGCCGCCACGGGGTTGCCGCCGAACGTCGAGCCATGCGTCGCCGACGGCAGCGCCTTGCCGGCTTCGTCGCTGCAGATCATCGCGCCAATCGGGAGGCCGTTGCCCAGCGACTTCGCCAGCGAGAACGCGTCGGGCACCACGCCTTCGTGCTGAAACGCGAAGGGCTTGCCAGTGCGACCGATGCCCGTCTGCACTTCGTCGACGAGCAGCAGCAGCCCGTTCGCGTCGCACAGCTCGCGCAGCGCCTTGAAGAAGCCAGCCGGCGCGGGGCGCACGCCACCCTCACCCTGAATCGGCTCGACGAGGATCGCAGCGGTCGTCGGGCCCACGAGCTTCTTCACGCCCTCGAGGTCGCCCATCTGCGCGTACTTGAAGCCCTGCGGCAGCGGCTCGAACCCGGCCTGGTACTTGGGCTGCGCCGTCGCGGTGACGGTCGCGAGCGTACGACCGTGGAAGCCGCCTTCGAAGGTGATGAGCTCACTGCGCTCTTTGTTGCCCTTCACTTCATGCTGATAGCGCCGCGCCAGCTTGATGAGCGCCTCGTTCGCCTCAGCGCCCGAGTTGCAGAAGAACGCGCGAGCACCGGGCAGCCCGCTGGCCTTCGTGAGGCGCGCGGCGAGCTGAATCTGCGGCTCCGTGTAGAAGACGTTCGAGGCATGCCAGAGCGTGTCGAGCTGCTTCTTCGCCGCCGCGGTCACCCCCGGGTGGCAGTGACCGAGCGCACACGTCGCGATGCCCGCGATGAGATCGAGGTACCGACGACCCTCGGCGTCCCACACGTAGCTGCCTTCACCGCGCGCGAGCACGATGGGCTGCTGCTTGTAGTTCTGCAGCAGCACTTCTTTGGCCTGGGCGATGACGTCGTCGGTGTGGCTCATGGGTCGTGTTCTTAGAGGATGTAGCGGGAGAGATCTTCGTCCTGCACGAGGTCGTCGAGCTTCTTCTTCACCACGTCGGCGTCGACCTTGTACTCGGAGTTGCCGAGCTCAGACGCGTTGAACGCCACGTCGTCGAGCAGCCGCTCGAGCATGGTGTGCAGGCGCCGCGCGCCGATGTTCTGACTGCGCTCATTGACCTTCGCCGCGAGCCGCGCGATCTCGACCAGCGCGTCGTCGGTGAAGGTCAACGTCACGCCCTCCGTCGCGAGCAGCGCCGCGTACTGCTTGATGAGCGAGCTCCGGGGCTCTTTGAGGATCTTCACCAGGTCTTCGTTGGTGAGCGGCTCGAGCTCGACACGAATCGGGAAGCGCCCCTGCAATTCGGGAATGAGATCCGACGGCTTGCTGACGTGAAACGCGCCGGCGGCAATGAAGAGCACGTGATCGGTCTTCACCTGGCCGTACTTGGTGTTGATGGTGCTGCCCTCGACAATGGGGAGCAGATCTCGTTGCACGCCTTCGCGTGACACCTCGGGGCCGCCCGAGCCCTTGCCGTCGCGGCTGGCGATCTTGTCGATCTCGTCGAGGAAGATGATGCCGTCGTCTTGCGCGCGCTTGAGCGCCTCACGATTGACGCGATCTTGATCGATGAGCTTGCCGGCTTCTTCCTGCTCGATGAGCTTGAGCGCATCGGGCGCGTTGACGCGGTGCTTGCGGGTGCGATTGCCGCCACCGGGCATGTTCTTGAAGAGGTCCTGCAGGTTGACGCCGATCTCTTCCATGCCCTGGCCGCTGAAGTTCTTCATGAACATCAGGTTGTTTTCCTGAAGGTCGACTTCAACCTGCGTGTCGTCGAGCGTGCCTGCGCGCAGCTGAGCGCGGAGCTTCTCGCGATCGCCTTCATTCAAGTGCGGCGAGTTGCGACCGTTGCCGCCCTTGAGCAACTCCCAGAGCCGATCTTCGGCGTGCTCGAGCGCCCGGCCCTTCACGCGCACGAGCTCTTCGTCGCGAACCAATGCGATGGCGGCCTCGACGAGATCTCGCACCATCGACTCGACGTCGCGTCCGACGTAGCCGACCTCGGTGAACTTCGAGGCCTCGACTTTCACGAACGGCGCCTGCGCCAGCTTCGCGAGGCGTCGGGCGATCTCGGTTTTACCGACCCCCGTCGGTCCGATGAGAATGATGTTCTTCGGCGTGATGTCGTCGCGCAGCTCGAGCGGCGCATGCTGACGACGCCAACGGTTGCGCAGCGCAATGGCCACGGCACGTTTGGCTGCGTTCTGCCCGACGATGTAGCGGTCGAGCTCACCGACGATCTCGCGAGGCGTGAGAGAGGACTTCACTGGTCAGAGCTCCTCGTAGGTGAGGTTCGCATTCGTATAGATGCAGATGTCGGCGGCGATCTGCAGCGACTGCTCGACGATCTGCTTCGCGCCGAGCGGCGAGTGCAGCAACAGCGCGCGGGCCGACGCGAGCGCGTACGAGCCTCCGCTGCCGACGGCCGCGATGCCGTAGTCAGGTTCGACGACGTCTCCGGCGCCAGAGAGGATGAACGTCTTCTCTTTGTCGGCGACCACCAGCAGCGCTTCGAGGCGCCGTAGGAAACGATCGGTGCGCCAGTCTTTGCCGAGCTCGACGGCCGCGCGCGCGAGGTTCTTCTGGTGCTCTTTGAGTTTCGCGTCGAAGCGCTCGAACAAGGTGAACGCGTCGGCGGTGCCGCCCGCGAACCCGGCGATCACCGAGCCATCAGCGAGCCGGCGCACTTTGCGCGCGTTGCCCTTCATCACCACTTTGTCGAGCGTCACCTGACCATCGCCGCCGAGAACGACTTTGCCGTCGCGGCGCACGCAGAGAATCGTCGTCATGCGCGCGTTCTAACAACGAAGCGTCAGCCGTGTTCCTGTGATGGCGCCACGCTCCCCGTTCGCGCAGAAACGCCACGCGTGGCAGCGCGAAGTTCATCGCGGTCCAACGCTCCAACTGGCGCTCGCCACGTCGGCGACCACTACTTCCGCAGCAACACGTAGACCGCGCCCGTACCGCCGTCTTTCGGCCTCGCGCTGCAGAACGCGAGCACGTACTTGGCTGCACGACCGCGCGTGAGCCACTGCTGCACGCCCTGCTTGATCACCGGCACCTGATCCTTCGAGTGCAACCCGCGCCCGGTGACGATGAGTACCGCGCGATGCCCGGCCGTGCGCGACTTCTGCATGAATGCATCGAGCGCGTCCTTCGCCACGTCGCGCGTCATGCCGTGGAGATCAACCTGCGCCTGCGTCGAGAAGTCACCACCGCGCAGCTTGCGCATCACGCGCTCGTCGAAGCCCTGCACCGCGCCTTCGATGAACTCGTCTGAGTCGGCGAGGTCGAACTCACCCGACGCAGAAACCAGCTCCGCCAACGCGGCCATGCTCTCAGCCTCTTCGTTGGGAATTCGCAATTGGTCTGCCGACGGAGGCGGCGGAGGCCCGACGCGCGTCTTCGTCTCGCGCACCCTCTCGACCGCTCCGACCGCCTCGAGAAACAAGCGCGACTCGGCGTCGAGCGGCGCGGCCTTCTGCTGCTTCGGTGGAGGCGGCGGAGCGAGCGGCGCGGCAACTTTCTTCGGCTGTTCCTGCTTCAGCTTCACGGCGGCGAACGGGTTGTTGAACGGCTGTTCCTTCTTGCTCACGTGTCACGCCCTCGGATGAGACTTGTCGTACACCGACTGCAGTTGCTCGAACGAGACGGCCGTATACCGCTGCGTCGTCGAGAGGCTGGCGTGACCGAGCAGCTCTTGAATGCTGCGAATGTCGGCACCGCCGGCGAGCAGGTGCGTGGCGAACGAATGACGCAGGGAGTGCGGCGTCACCTTGCGCTGAATGCCGAGCTGCTTCACGTAGTTGACCAACTGGCGATCGACCGAGCGCGTGGTGAGCCTTCCGCCGCGAAAGTTCAGGAACATCGCGTTCGGCGCCTGGTTCTTCGCCGGCTTCGCGAGCAATTCACCTCGACGCTCCAGCCACTCGCGCAGCGCCTCGAGCGCGCCGTCGTGGATCGGGCAGATGCGCTCCTTGTTGCCCTTGCCGAGCACGCGCACCGTCTTCGCGCGCGCGTCGAGATCCTTCAGGTCGAGACCGCACAGCTCGCTCACGCGCAGACCGCCGGCGTAGAGCACCTCGAGCATCGCGGCGTCCCGCAGGCCGAGCACCTTCTCGACGTCGGGTGCCTCCATCAACGCGAAGGTCTCGTCGACGGGCACCGCGCGTGGCAACCGCTGCGGCAGCTTCGGCGTCTTCACGCGCCGCGCAGGGCTGACTTCGATCACCTTGCGCCGCGTGAGAAACTTGTAGAAAGACTTGAGGCCCGCCAGCCGTCGCGCACGTGACGCGGCCGCGAGCTTCACCGACTCCACGCCGAGAAAGCCGCGAATGTGGAGATGCGTGACCTTCTCCAACGGCACCTGCTGAGGCGCGAGGTACGCCATGAAGGCCTTCAGGTCTTTCGAGTACGCGAGGATCGTGTGCGGCGACGCCGCGCGGGAAATCTCCAGGTGCCTCAAGAAGTCGTCGACGTGCTTGCTCACGGCCCGGGCGAGTCTACCGACGTGCGCGATCAGAGCGAGTTCGCGACGTAGACGCCGGCGCGGTTCTTCTCGTCGACCAGGTAGGCCACCCCGCCCGTCGGCAGCAGAATCGCGGGCCACTGCACGTACTGGTCGATGACCTTCTGCTCACCTGAGTCGAAGGTGCGCAGCGCGATGTCGTAGGTGAGATCCGTGAGGTGCGCCAAGGCGATCAACGCGCGCTTGCCGTCAGCGCTGAGCCGGAAGCTGAACGTCGATTCGACGTGCTTCTTGGGCACCTCGTCCGCCGACGGGTTCGACGAAATCGAGTTCAAGTCGCACGCGCGGCCTTCGCGCAGGCATTCGCTGCGGAAGTACAGAGCGTCGCCGGTCTGCGCGAACTGGTACTCGTAGAGCCAGTCTTTGAGCGCGCGCGGCTCCGTCGCACCAACCGGGTACAGGTAGAGCCGACGCGTCACTTCGGGCCGGTCGATGCGCGCCGTGAACGCGAGCGTCGAACCGTTGGGCGCGAACAGAAAGTTGGGCACCTGACGAGCCAGCACCTTCGGCGCTCCGTCGGGCATCTCGACCAGCGTCAGATCTCCGATGCGCTCGACGAGCTTCACGTCTTCACGGGTCGCGTCGCGGCCCCCCAGCGCCAGCTCGCGGTAGTTGTCTCGAAACACGAAGCGCTTGCCGTCGGGTGAGAAGTCGAAGTCGTTGACCGCCTTGCCGAGCTCTCGCGCCTCGCCACCCGAGATCGCGGCCATGCGCAGCACGCCTTTGTCTTCGCTGCCGCTGCGATCGCGCCAGGCGATGAACTGGCCGTCGCGCGAAATGCGGTAGCGCTGCGCGTCGTCGCTCAGCTTGCGACCCTTGAGCGTCGCCACGTCGAAGACATGCAGCTCGAACGTGGTGTCGGCGGCCGTCGCGCGCGCGTTGACCACCACGTGCTTGCCCGAGCGAAGAATCGTGTACTCGGTGACCTGGTCGAGAACGCGCACTGGTTCGGGTCGCGCGGACTTCAGGTCGACCTGGTACAGCCCGCCCGCCGCCGCGTACTTGCGCTTGAAATAGAGGTAGCGCCCGTCGGCTGAGAACTCTGCCGTCGAGACGTCGCCCGCAAGCTGAGGAAACGGCCCCGTCGGCAACTTGCCCGCGTGCAGCACACCGTCTTCGACGTAGGCCAGCGTGGAACCATCGTCGCTGGGGACGAAGTACGTCACGCGCGGCGCGATGCGCTGCGGCGCCGAGTCGAGCGTCGTCGCGTCTTGCGCGAAGAGCTCACCGGCCTGCTGCCTGGGGTCCCACGCGGCCGAGAAGAGAATCCACCTCGAGTCGGGCGAGATCATCCACCCGCCGGGCATGTTGGTGACGCCAGTGCCGAGCTTCGCCGTCGCCCCGCCCTTCGTCGACACCGCCCACAACGTGCCCAGACGCATCGGCGGCGGCACGCCTTGCGCCGTCGGCTTCTTCGCGTCGAGCAACACCGTCACCACTGCGCCGTCAGCTGACGCGCGGAGATCCTGCGCTTCGCCTGCGAGCACGCGCTGCCCCAGCACAGGCAAGCGCGCCGCCGTCTTTTCCTGCTTCACGCGCGCGATGACGCTCTTCGAGTCGCCGTTGGTGTTCTTCTTTTCTTTGCAACCGGTGAGCACGAACGCAGCGACGACGAGGACAGCCAGACGAGCCATGAAAGACCTCATGCCACCACCCGCTGAGGGTGCGCAGCCTGCATGGGAGAAACCGGGTGCGGAGCCGTCGGCGCCCACATGTCGAAGTCGCGGACGGCGCGCTGCGCGTACTGCACGCGCTTTTCGGCCTTCTTGAAGCGCCCTTCGATGGGCGGAAAGAGCGCGAACACCACGTTGGTCGGCTGGTAGCGGTAGCCGTCGGGGTGCGCCTCGCCCGTGACGTGACGGTAGATGGCGCCGAGCGCCGTGGTCGCAGGAGGCGGCGTGAAGTCGGTGCCCGTCAGCCGCGCGTGCACCGCGAGCGCCGTGAGGTAGCCGCAGGCCGTCGACTCGACGTAGCCCTCGACGCCGGTGATCTGCCCCGCGAAGAAGATGCGCGCCTCGTTCTTGAGCGACAGATCGCGCGCGAGCAACCGCGGGCTGTCGAGGAACGTGTTGCGGTGAATCTGTCCCATGCGAACCCAGTCGGCGTTCTGCAGCCCGGGAATCATGGCGAAGATGCGCTTCTGCTCGGGCCAGGTGAGCCGCGTCTGAAAGCCGACGAGGTTCCACGCCGTGCCGCCGCGATCTTCCATGCGCAGCTGAACCACCGCGTGCGGCCGAACGTTCGTGCGCGGGTCCATCAACCCCACGGGCTTCATCGGCCCGTACGCCAACGTGTCGTCTCCGCGTTCGGCCATCACCTCAATCGGCAGACACCCCTCGAAGTACTTCGGTTCTTCGAACTCGTGCGGCTTGACCTTCGCACCCGCACGAACCTCGTTCACGAAGTTGAGGTACTGCTCTTTGTTCATCGGCAGGTTCAGGTAGTCGTCGCCACCGCCTTTGCCCCAGCGCGACTGCCGAAACGCGATCGACTCGTCGATGGAGTCCGCCGCCACGATGGGCGCGATGGCGTCGTAGAAATAGAGCTTCTCGCCGACGTGTGGCTCGAGCGCGTCGGTCAACGCCTTGCTCGTCAGCGGGCCCGTCGCGAACACCACCGTGCCTTCGGGAACGTGACTGACCTCGCCTGCTTCAACGGTGATGCGCGGGTGCGACTTGAGCCGCTGCTCGACCTCCCCTGAAAAGCCCACACGTTCGACGGCCAGCGCGTCGCCCGCAGGCACCCGGTGAAGGTCGGCCGACGAGAGAATCAGCGAGCCCACGCGGCGCAGCTCGGCGTGCAGCAGGCCGATGGCGCTCTCGGGGTTGTCGCTGCGCATCGAGTTACTGCAAACGAGCTCGGCGAAACCGGGGCTCTCATGCGCGGGCGAACGCTTCTCGGGCTTCTGCTCGCGGAGCACGACGTCGTGACCCAGCCGGGCCAACTGAAAAGCGCACTCGGATCCAGCGAGGCCAGCTCCGACAACGGTGATGGGGTTACGAGAGCTCATACTGAAACGTTCCTCACCCGCCGGCGAGGAGCGCGTCAGTTCGGCACGCTGCTCAGTCCGGGTTTGACTGGAGAATGATGAACCGGAAGTTCTCCAGCTCGTTCTGCCCGGCCGTATACAGCACCGACGAGAGCAAGTCGTACGAGATGCGCTTGTCGCCGATGATCGAAACTTCCCGGTTGAACGGGGCGTTCGGGTTGCGCTCAGCGATGTACTTGAGCTTCTCGACTTCTTTCTTCAGCGCAGCGTCGAGCGGGAGGATCAGCTTGCCCTGCAGATCGCCCGCTTTGACGGCACCGGCATCGAGCACCACCTTGCCCTTCTCGCCAATGAAGATGGACTTGGGCGTCACGGTGATCGCCACCGTGTCTTTGGGCGTCGCGCGCGAGGTCGACATCGGAGGGCGCACGTCTTCAGACGCCGTGACCGTGATCGACGAGGCCGAGAACGACTTGATCAAGAACACAAGGATGATGGTCATCAAGTCCATCATCGCGGTGATGTTGAGCTCTTTGATCTCACCTTCAGCTTCGCGATCGCGGCGCTTCTTGCGCGCCACGGCCTTGCGGAACCGCACGCGGTTGCGGTCGTCGTCACTCAGCTCGACAGCAGAAGACGCTGCATTCGGAGGCGCCATGATCAGAAGCTCGCCAGCGTGACGTCGGGGAAGAGCAGCTTGCGATCTTTGGTCTCGCGCGTCGCGTCGAGCGTCTGCACGAGCGAGTCGTAGTCAGTGTCGGCTTCAGCAGCGACGATGACCTTCGACTCCTGCGGGAACGAGGCCTTGATCTCCATCATCTTGGCCGTGAGCCTGTCGTAGTCGTACGAGCCGTCGGCCTTCTTGGGAATCGTGGGAGCGCCTTCACCCGGAGCCGCGGCTGCCGCGCCTTCGGCCTGCCCCGGCAGAACACCGCCGGTCGCCGCAATGAAGAAGCCGCCTTTGGCGATCGCCACAGTGAGCGTCAGCGCCGGCTTGTCGTTCTCAGACGGCCCGCCCGCCGAAGGCCCGCCGTAGTTCGGCGCGTTGACATTCAACATGCCGAACGTGGCGAGGCCCGCCATCGACAGCAGCATGAAGATGATCAAGTTCATGAGGATGTCGAGGTACGGGATGATGTTGAGCTCTCCCGACTCCTCTTCTTCCTTTGGCTTGATCTTCCGTCTGGAGAAATAGAACGCCATGGGAGTCTCGCTCACCTGACAACGGGCGAGCTGCGGGGTTCCTTAGGAGGCCTTCTCGAAGTCCATCGCGCTCGTCTCGCCGGCGGCGCGGCGACCGAGCAGGTTCTCGAGCTTCATCGCCTGGAGTTCGATCGTCTCGATCATCTTCTTCGAGTACGCCGTCAGGAAGAGGTGAGCGATGATGCAGATCACGGCGATCGTGAGGCCGAAGAACGTGTTGTACATGGCTTCGGAGATGCCCTTCGAGAGCAGCGCCTGCTTCTGGTCGGCAGGAACGTTGCCGAGTGAGCGGAAGGTGCCGATCAGACCGAAGACGGTGCCGATGAGGCCGACGAGCGTCGCGATGTTGGCGAGCGACCAGAGCCAGGGAATGCGCACGCCGATGTGCGGCACGTTCTCAAGAATCGCCTCTTCGAGCGCCTTGGCGACTTCGATCTCGCCGCGGTTGGCGCGCGTCAGGCCCGCCCGAACCACCTTCGCCAACGGCGAATTCGGGGCGGCGCCACACAGCTTCACGGCGCGGTCGGGGTTGCCCGCCATCACCAGCTTGGTGATCTGCTCCATGAAGGGGCCAGCGTTGAGGTTGTAGCGGAAGAAGAGCGTCACGATGCGCTCGACCGCCACGGCCACCGCCGCCGCCAGCCAGAAGATGTTGATGTAGAGAAAGATACCGCCGTCGTGGAAGAACCCGACGACCAGATCTTTCAGACTTTCCTTCGGTGCATCCGCGGCCAGCACGACATCGAGGGTGTGCTGCAGCAGGCTCTGAGCGGACATGTTTTTTCGGCTTTCCTTTCAGCCAAACAGTCGAAGAATCGCGAGGTGTTTAGTTTGCGGTCGGTAGATCGTCAACATCGCAGATTGTCACCGCTTTTCGTAACGCCGGGAGCCGGTGTGTTGCACGCCTCCTCGCACCTCTAATTCAACGAGCGCGGCAGAGACGGCGCCAGCCCCGATTTCCGGGAGCGCCGCGGCCAGATCATCGAAATCGGTCGGCCCCCGCCCCAACAATTCATAGACGCGCCGAGCCGTTTCACTGACCTCTGGGAGCTTGAAGACCGGCACATCTTTCGCCGACATCGACCCGGTGAGCCCGACCGCGTCGAGCACATCACCGAGCGTCACCTGGGGTCGCGCGCCGTTGCGAAGCAGCTCGTTCGAGCCCAGCGCGGCTTCGTTCCACGGGTCTCCAGGCGTCGCGAGCAAGGGGCGCCGCTGCTCACGTGCGTCGCGCGCCGTGTGCAACGCGCCTGACTTCTGCCCCGCGCGAAACACCAGCACCGCATCGCTCGAGGCCGAGATGAGCTTGTTGCGCTGGGTGAACGTGCTGCGATTCGCGCGACACCCGGGAGGAAACTGCGAGAACAACGTCTGATCTGCAGCTCTCATCCGCGCGCAGATCTCGCGTTGCGGCTCGTCGATTTGATCGAGCGCGTTGCCCAGAAACGCCCAGGTCTCGCCCTTCATGTCGAGCGCGCCGAGGTGCGCGGCCTGATCGCACCCGAGCGCAGCCCCGGAGACGATGCCCACGCCGTGACGAGACACCTCGCGCGACAACTGCCGCAACCGCGAGAGCGAGTTCGGGTCGAGCGTGCGACTCCCGACGATGGCGATTCGCCGGCGCCGAGGCGCCGCTGCCGCCGGCCCCTGCGCAAAGAGCAGCGGAGGCACGTCTCCTACGTCGTCCATTCGATCAGGCCAGCCAGCGTCTCCGGGGAACAGCACCTGAGCCTGCAGCGCCCGACACTGCTGCTCGAGGCGGTCGGCGCGGTCTGCCAGACAGCGGAGCCCGCCGAGCCGCTCCAGCGCGGCGCCACGCCATTCACACAGCGGCGCCCAGCGCGCGAGCGGCTCTTCGAGCAGCCCACCCAACGAACCAAACCGCCCCAGCAAGGCGTGGAGCGTTCTGGGCCCCACACCTTGAATCGACCACAACGCCGCCGTCGCCCGCCGCTCTGCCGTGTTCATTGGCCGCGTTGTACACGCGACCTCCGACAGGTGACTTCAGCGCGCCGCGCGGCGCGGCCCGCCAGCAGTACGAATTTCGGCGCGGTCGCCACGCACGAGGTCGCGAATCGACCGCGTCACGAGACAAATCGAAACCCTGGCCTTCACCTCGAACGCCACGCACTGGCCAATGTCTTCAGCGGCCACGTGATCATCGATCAACGTGGGCTGGAGCAGTGCTTCTTGCGTGATGGGGTCGTGGCGGCGCCAGAACGTGAACGTGTTGCCGACCTTCACACCGTCGTCAGAGCCCTTGTCCATCACCGCGAGTTGGTGCTCACCGAGGATCGACGGGTAGCGGCGCACGTCGGCGACCAGCCGCGCGTCTTTCACTTCTTTCTGGTTCGGGCGGGGCGCCACAGCGCGAACGATGGGCTCACCCATGGGGCCGAGCAGATCGCCGCGACGAACCTCGTCGTACTGCTTCACGAACTGCACCGTCGCGTTGTTGTCGCCGTCGACGCGCATGACCTTCACCTCGGCGAGCACGGCGGTGTAGTAGCCCACCGGTCGCTGCGTGATGGGGTGCATGAGCTCGCCCTCGGAGCGGAAGACGACGTATGTCTCGCCGAGGCGCGGCGCCTTCTTGCCGAACTTCACGTACATCTTGTCGGGGTACGCGAGCATCGCGGCTTCAGAGAACGAGCCGACGATCTTGCCGGTCTCTTCGACGTCGGAGCTGGTCACGAAGCCCGGCACCGCGACGGACACCGAGTTCTTCGGGCGGAAGCCGATCTGCCCGTGCACGCTGACCTTGTCGTCGTAGTACTCGCCCTCGTCGATGCTCTGCTGGGGCTCGCCGACCTCGACCTGCGTCGGCACTTCTTCACCCTGCGCGAAGAAGCGAACTTCGTTGCCCGGGTAGATCCAGTGCGGGTTGGCGATCTCCGGGTTGTACGACCAGACCTTGGGCCAGTACCACGGGCTCCCGAGGAACTTCTGCGACAGGTCCCACAGGGTGTCGCCCTTCTCGACCGTGTGCTGCGTGCCCGGGGCTGACGCTTTGCCAGTGCTCGACGGCGTGCGCCGCTCGGGCGCGATGGTGGCGCCACCTTCCGTCATGCCGTCGTCCAGTTCATCTTCGTCGCTCTGCGCGAAGGCGCGGCCGGGCGCGAAGGTGAGGCACGTGAGGGCGGCGGTGAGGAGCAGCTTGCGCATGGGGGACCTCTTCAAGGTGAACCAACAGGATTCGAACGGGCCGACGCGAGGCGTGACTGCGCTTGCGTCGCGGCGGCGGTGCCCGGGTAATTCGAGACGATTTTTTCCCACGTGGCGCGCGCCTCGCGGGGCTTGTTGAGGCGCTGGCGGCAGTCGGCGAGCTTGAGCATCGAGTCGAGCACCGCGTCGCCTGCCGGGTAGTTTGCCACCACGCGATCGAAGAACTGCGCGGCCTTCTCAAAGTCTTTGTCGGCCACCATGGCCAGCCCGGCAAAATACAGCGCGTTGTCGGCCTTGGGGTGTCGCGGCCAGTCGATGACGAACTGCTGCATCTGCGCGATGCCGGCGTCAGCGTTGCCCGTCTTCATCATTTCAAGGCCGCGCTCGAACTGCGTGTCGGCCATGGCGAGCTCGGCTTCGTCGGGCTCCGCATTGGCAGCGGGAGTCGGCGCCTTCACTTCGTCGGTGTAGAGCTCGGCGGGCTCGGCCACGTCGACGGAGGTGTCGATCTTCGGGGCGGCTTCACGTTTGGGCTTGAGCTTCACCACCGCGAGCGGAGGCAAGGCGTCGGCTGAGCTGGTAGCGCGCGGCGACATCGCGACAGGTTTCGGAGCCGTGCGCACAGCGCCGATCACCTTCTGACTCTCGAGGTTCTCGACGCGGGCTTCGAGGCGCGCGTTCTCGGAGCGCAGCGCGCGCACGGCCGACATCAACTCGGCGTGCTCGGTGCGGGAAACGACGTCTGTCGCGCAACCGCAGAGCGCAAGACAGGAGATGGCGGCAAGTGAGCGAATGGCGAACCGAGGATATGGACCCCCTCGGAAGAGGGTCAAGAAAAGCACCGGCGGAGTGCTACAGGCTTGCAGCGCCAACACACGTGATGAACGACAGGTGACGACCCGTGACGCCGCGCTCGCGGCGGTGCGAGAAGAACCGCGCATCGCAGCGCGTGCAATGCGGCAGCGTGGCCACGTGGCTCGCTGACACGCCCTGCTTCGCGAGCGTCGCCGCCACCGCCTTCGGAAGGTCGAGGTGACGTTTCTCTTTGCCTTCGACCTGCACCACCACGTCGTTGCCGAACGCGGCTTCAAAACGCGCGGGAAGTTCACCGTCGACCTCGAAGCAGCAGCGCTGAATGCACGGGCCAATGGCCGCACGCACGTCTGCCGGTCGAGTGCCTTTGTCGAACCAGTTTTCGAGCGTGCGGGCGGTGATTTCGGCGACCACCCCGCGCCAGCCGGCGTGCACGGCGGCCACGCGCCCCGAGCGGAGATCTTGAAGCAGAATAGGAACGCAGTCGGCCGTGCGCACCCCAACTGCCGTGCCCGGAGTCTCCGACCAGAGCGCGTCGGCTTCGGTTTGCGGCGTGACCCCGGGCGCTTCGAGCACCGCCGCGCCGTGCACCTGCGTCACCGAATAGAGCCGCTCGACGGGCACCTGCGCGGCCGCCGCCAGGCGCCGGAGATTCTCAGTGACGGCTTCATCACGGTCGCCCACCACGCGCGACGTGTTGAGCGAATCGAAGGGCGCCAGCGACACGCCGCCAGCACGCGTCGGGAAGCCGTGAGGCACGGTGATCAATGACGCAGTGAGCAATTCCACGAATCCGAACATATGCTGCCGCCCCACTGTGCGGTCCATCGGCACCAGATTGCTCCTCACCGTTTCGGTACCGGCTGTGTTGCTTGCGACGCTGGGCACGATTGCGGCCTGGCGAATGACCGATCACGCCGTGCGCGAAAAGACGCGCACCGACGCCCTGGGGCTCGCTGAGTTCGTCGCCACGTCTTTCGGTGCGGTGGAAGAAACACCACCCGGCACTGCGCCGCGCATCGCACATCGCGCCGTTACCAACGCGGTACGCAGCAGCTGGTCGGCGCTGCAGTTGGTGAGCGATCTTCGAATCGTCGGTCGCGATGGCCAGGTGAAGTGGTCGCGCGACATCGAAGAAGAAGACAAGGTCTTCTCGAGCGCGAAGCAGCTCTTCGGCATCGCTGAAGGTCGCGCGTCGTTCGATGCGCCGTCGAGCTTTCTGCCGTGGAGCACCGGCGGCGGCGGTGAAGTGCTCTACCCGCTCGGCGGCGTGGCCTGCGGTGGCTGTCACACTGGCGACTCCACGCTGCGCGTGGGCGTGCTGCAGCTGACGGTCTCGGAGCCTTCGCTGCGAAAAGAGGTCGCGCGAGTGTTCACCAACGCGACGTGGTTCATCACCTTGTTCGTGCTCACCATCGGCGCGACGGTGTTCTTCGCAGTGCAGGCCTTCGTGAGTCGGCGCGTGGCGCGCCTGGCTGCCATCATGAAGCGCGCAGAAGACGGTGACGTCGTGGTGCGCGCGCCGGACCTCGGGGAAGACGAGCTGGGCCGCCTCGCGCACGCGTTCAATCGAATGCTCGCGCGACTGACCGATCTCAAGGTGGTGGAGATCGATACACAGCGCGATCTCGAACGCGCGCGCACGGAGCTGGAGCTCAAGAACGAAGTCGAGAAGCGCGTCGCCGAGCTGCAGCTGCTCTTCGATCTCTCTCGCACCATCGCCTCCACCCTCGACCTCGACGAAGTGCTGCAGCGCGTGACGAACGAAGTGCCGCGCAAGCTGGGCGTGCAGAAGTTCAGCGTGATGCTGCTCAACGCTGCCGGGCAGTTGGAGGTGCTCACCGCGCACCCGGCGAACGTCGGCTCTGAAGGCCTGACCTTCGACGTCGGCGAAGGCGTGTGTGGTCACGCCGCGCGCCAGGGAAAGAGGTACTACGCGCCGGATCTCGAGAATGAGCCGTTGTTCAAGGTGAAGGACAAGCCAGAGAAAGGCTCGCTGCTCTCGGTGCCCATGATGCGCGGCGACGAGTTGCTGGGCGTCTTGAACTTCGAGCGCTCGCGCCGTGACGGCTTCGCGCTCGTCGAGCAGGACTTCTTCGTCGCCGTCGCCGATCAGATTGCGCTCGCGGTGCAGAACGCGCGGCTGCACGAGCAGACGGTCGAGCTGTCGGTGACCGACCCGCTCACCGGCGTGCCGAACCGCCGCTACCTCTACCAACAGCTCGAGGCGGAGCTCGCGCGTTCGCAGCGCTTCTCTTCGCCGCTGTCGATGGTGATGGTCGACATCGATCACTTCAAGCAGCTCAACGACACCGCAGGCCATTCGGCTGGCGACGAGGTGCTCCGCAAGGTCGCGCAGCTGATGAAGCAGAACCTGCGCAAGGTCGACACGCTGGCGCGCTACGGCGGTGAAGAGTTCATCGTGCTCTTGCCGCAGATCGATCGAGCCGAAGCCGCCGAGGTCGCCGAGAAGCTGCGCAGCGCGATCGCAGAGAGCGGCATGGAACAAGGGCGCACGCAGCCCCTGGGCATGGTGACGATTTCCATCGGCGTCGCCACCCTGCCCCGCGACGCGCGCGACGACGTGAAGTTGATCGATTCAGCCGACTCGGCGCTCTACGCCTCGAAGCGCGGCGGCCGGAACAAGGTCACGTCATACGAGGCCGGCATGGAAATGGAGCCGACGCGGCAGCGCGGCCGATTGGCCCGTGCGCGCACCGGTGAAACGCCGATGCTGGTTCGGAAAGACGAGTGAAGTTCGAACCGGTCTTCACGGTGACCGATTTCTACGACGGGCCCCGGCGCGGCGTTGCGAGCTTCGAAGGCGCTCCACATTTCTACGATTCGGAGTGGGACGACGACGGCGACAACACGTTCCTCGTGAGCCCCATCTCAGACGACGACCTTCGACTCGCTTTGGAAGACTGGGCCATCTGGCTTCGATGGCGAGAGGCGTGGGAAGTCGGCCTCACCACACTCGAAAGCCACCCTGCACTGCCCGCCGATCGCGAACGCCACCTGCAATTGAAGGCGCTGCTTTCCGAACGGCTCGCAACCGGTCCGCACTTCGTCAGAGTCTGCGGAACATTTCGAAGCGATCCGCACCTCGAAGTGCGTTGGGAGCGACGCTGATCAGCGCTTCTTCAGCCCGACCAGGTAGATCTCCATGCTCGCGCCGCGCGTGGCTTCGGGCCGGACGATCTTCACGTCGCTGAACATGTCGCGCACGTCGTTGCGGAACTGATCGAAGTCACCGCCCATGAAGAGCTTGGCGATGAAGTGACCACCGACGCGCCCGCGGCTGCGTGACACGTCGAGCGCGATGCCAGCCAGCCGCAGCGATCTCGCCTCGTCGACGTCTTTGATGCCCGTGGTCTTCGGCGCGAGGTCGGAGACAACGACGTCCACCGGCCCGGGGTGCAACGCCTCGAGCTTCTGCTGAAAATCGTCGGCCAGTACGTCGAGCACTTCGGTGATGCAGTTGGGCCGCCCCAGCGGCTTGATGACCGCGAGGTCTACGCCTGTGACGTGCCCCGTGGGGCCTATCTCGTTGAGGATGATCTGAAGAAAGCCGCCCGGCGCCGCGCCCATGTCGACGACGGTCTGGCCCTTCTTGAACACGCCGAAGCGCTTCGCGATCTCTTCGATCTTGAAGGCGCTCCGCGCGCGCAGCCCCTCTTCCTTCGCCTTGCGAAAGAAGTAGTCCTTCGGCTGGTACGACCGCTTCGTCATTTAGGGCGCCGCGGGAGGCGTGCCGCTCTCGCCCGAGAGATCGTCACCGTTGGCGACGCTCTTCACCTTCTCGAAGAGCTTCATGTAGCGCGTGACGGCAAAGTCCTTCACGCGGTCGACGTTGATGCGCTTCGCGCTGCCTGAGCTCACCAGTGCCTGGAATACGCGCGACGTGGGAGCCGCTTTGTCCTGCGCCCACACGGTGATGGTCGACGCGACCGGGCACGCTTCGGCGGCTTTGGCGGCGGCGAAGCTGGCCTCGACGGGGAGGTTGGTCTGCTCTTCGTTGAACCACTGCACGTAGGCGATGCCCTGCGCGCCGGCGGTGTCCATCTCGAGGCGACCGATCTTCCCGGCGAGTTCACCCGTGGCGAAGGCCTCCTTCAGGTTCGCTTCGCACTTGGCCTTCACGTCGCCCGCCTCTTCGCCCTTCTTCACGGCGGCCTCGAGGTCCTTCAGCTTGTACTTCGCGTCTTTGGCGATCGCGGGCAGCTGCTTGTCGGCCTTCATGGCCTGCACGCGGCTGTCGGTCATGGCCAGTTTGTATTGCTGGTACATGCGGAACTCGTCTTCGGTGATCGAGATGGGCTCCGCGGCAAACGCGCGGGTGGCGACGACGAAAGCTGCTGCGAGAGAGAGACGACGCATCACTTCAAGACCTCCAGAAAGGGGCTGCGTTATACCCAAGCCATGCCCGGGTGTGGAAAGTGCGGAACGAAGTTGGACGTCATGTTCAACCAACCCGGCCGCCGCGACACGTGCCCGTCGTGCGGCGCCGATCTCCGCGCCTGTGTTCAATGCAGGCACTACGACGAGACCGTCGCCAAAGAATGCAAAGAGCCGTTCGCCGAAGTGCCCATGGACAAGACCGAGGCCAATTTCTGCGATCTGTTTCAGATCGGTGAAGGTGGAAATCGCGACTCAGGCCCGTCGAAAGACGCGCTGCTGTCGGCGGCGGAAGCGCTCTTCAAAAAGTAGCAACGCGAGCGTCGGCCACAGGGCTGCTGCCGTCGAACAGCCGCTCTTCTCAGGCGGAGGCGCGCCACAGGTCACCGGCGCGCACGCTTCTCCATCAGCGCACAGGCGCTCGTCGCACTGACCTTCTGTCGGCGCGACGAGCGTCACGTCGATCGACCCGTCGTCGTTGACGCGCACGTCGTCGAGCCAGAGCCCGCTCACCGCGCCTGAATAGTAGTTCGACGAGTTCACCTGGTTGGCCGCCGATACCGCGAGGCTGCGGTCGTCGCCGCGCAGAAACGAGCCCGTGGTGAACAGGTCTCCCGCGCCGAAGTTGCCGTTCTTCTCGAGCTCGAAGCGACCGTCGGCCTGCACGAGGCGAATGTACGGGTGCCACGGGTCGCAGTTCACGCAGTCGAGAATGCGTTCGACGAACGCGCCCTCCGCGCTCTTGAGCGTCTTGATGGTGCGGTCGACGTGAAAGACCGCGAGCCCGCGCTCCGGGAGTCGTTGGTCGAACGCCCCGCCCGGCCCACGGTTCTCGACGAGGAAGTATTCGTCGCCGATGCCCAGGCGGTACACCTCGCCGCTGGTCTCGACAGGTTTGATGTTCACGCGCTGCCGCCCCTGCACCTGGTGCCAGTTCGACCAGCGAAGACGAAACCGCGTCTCGGCGTCGGGGAGCGGGATCTTCGGATCGTAGAGCCACGCGCCCATGAAGCTGAGGTGCAGGCCGTCGTACTTGCCCGACTCGTCGTAGAGATCGGTGAGCCCGAGAATGTGACCGAACTCGTGCACCATCACGAGGCGATCGGTGTCTCCGGCAATGGCGAAGTGACCGATCTTCACGCCGTCGACGATGAGCGGACCGCCGGTGCCGTCGCTCAGGTTGCTGCCCTTGTTGAAGAACGCGAACGGAAAGCCGATGCCGCCGAAAGGCACGTTGGTCAGCAACATGACGCCGTCGATCCACCCGTCGGGCGCGCCGCGTCGCCCGTTCACGTCGAACTGCGAAAAATCGAGGCCCGCTTCGTCGGCCTTGCGCACCACCTCGCGCATCATGTCCATGCCGCTGGTGAGCGCGTTGAGATCTCCACGCGCGATGGAACAACCCGGGAACTTGTCGAGCGGCAACGGGCACTGGGCGTAGCGAACGACGGGCGCGACCGTCACGCGCGGCCGGTACCGACCCAGCGAGGCGACCTCGTAGAAGCGCACGAAGCCCGCTTCGTCTTCAGGTGAAAAAAAGCGCTCCAGCGCGGCGACGTCAATGGGGGGAAAGCCCTCGACCTCGATGGGAATGAGCACGAGCCGCGCGTCGCCGAGGTACGGCGCTTTGCGAGGGCCCACGTCGTCGCGCATGACGAAGTGATCCATGTAGTCCGCGCGGGCGAGCGGCGCGGCGACGAGACTGGCGACAACGAGCAACCGGAGCACAACGAGGGTCTGACAGCCCATTGTGCTCCGTGGCAAGCCTCAGAAGCCCGAGAGCTTGGAGATGATCTCCTTCATGATCTCCGACGTGCCGCCGCCGATGGTGATGAGGCGGATGTCACGCCACGCGCGCGCGATGTTCGTCTCTTCGATGTAGCCCATGCCGCCGAAGAACTGCTGGCAGTCGTAGGCCACCTTCTGCGCAAGATCGCCGGTGACCAGCTTGGCCATCGAGATCTCCTTCACGGGGCTCTCCTTGCGATCGAAGAGCTCGACCGCGTGGTACGTGAGCCGCTTCGCCGCCTCGATGTGCGCGAGGTGCTCGACGAACTTGTGACGCCACACCTGGTACTTGATGAGCGGGCGGCCAAAGGCCTGGCGATCATTGCCGTAGGCGATCGCGTCGTTGACCATCTGCTCCATGCCCGCCGCGGCGATGATCGCAGCCGTCAGGCGCTCGCCCTGGAAGTTGGTCATCACGTGGTAGAAACCTTCGTTCTCTTCTCCGAGCAGGTAGCGCGCGGGCACCTTGCAGTCTTCGAAGTACAGAATCGCGGTGTCAGACGAGAGGTTGCCGACCTTGTCGAGCTTCTTGCTGACGCCGAAGCCCTTCACGTCGGTGGGAAACGTGAGCAACGAGACGCCGCCGTAGCCGGGCTCGCCGGTGCGCACCGCGAGCGTGATGAAGTCGGCGCGCGTGCCATTGGTGATCCACATCTTGCTGCCGTTGATGACGTAGTCGTCGCCCACGCGGCGTGCGGTCGTCTTGAGGTTGGCGACGTCGCTGCCCACTGACGGCTCGCTCACCCCCAGCGCGGCGATCTTCTCGCCCTTGAGCGCCGGCTCAAGGAAGAGGCGCTTCTGCTCGTCGGTGCCGATCTCGTTGATGATGGGCGTCGCCATCTGGCTTTGAACCAGCAACGCCATGTTCACGCCGGCGTTGTGGCTGCGCACCAGCTCTTCGGTGAACGCCGTCACGTACCAATAGTCGAGGCCGCTGCCGCCGTACTTCGGGTCGTGGCTGATACCGAGGAAGCCCAGCTCACCGGCCTGCTTGAAGACCTCCGCCGGGAAGATGCCGGCGCGATCCCACTCCAACGCGTGCGGTGCGAGCTCCCGCTCGACCCACTGGCGAACCGACTTGCGAAAGGCCTCATGCTCCGGCGTGAAGAAGTTCGGCATGACGACAGGCTCCTGGTGGCACTTCGTGGAGAAATTGATTCCGAAATCAATAGCAGACCAACCCCGCAAAGCAACGGGGGAGCCTCGTGTGCCGAAGCTCCCCCGCTCACTTCACAGCCGTCGCTCGCTTACTGCGCGCGGCAGTAGCCGGTGCCCATGGGCGCCGTCGGAATCTGATCGCAGGTGCGCGCGCGGTCTTGCAGACAGCCGGCCTGACCGACCGACGTGTCGCAGTACGCGCGGCAGGTTCCAGTCTGACCGAGCGCGAGGTTGAGGCAGTGCAGCGCACGCGGGCTCGGCGAGGTCATGAAGCACGAGGTGGCGGTGGTGCAGCCGGCTTCCTCTTCCTGGGCGCCCGACGGCACCGCGCAGTACGCCGCAGGCGTGGCAGCCGACGAATCGAAGTAGCAGAACTGGCCGTTCTCGCACTCCGGGTTGCGCACGTCGCAGGGGCGACGGCAGACCTGCTGCACCGGGTTCGAGATGCAGATCTCCGCGGGGGTGATGAGGCCGCCGTCTTCGCCGCCAGCAGGCGCGCAGACCGTGCCGCCGCGACCGCCACACTTGCAGAAGCCGTCTTCGGGGTCGCAGCTGGTGCCACCCGCACAGACCTTCGCGCCGCCGTCAGGCTGGTTGCACTGCTGGCCACCTTCGCACCGCGGCGGAGGGCCGAGATTGCAGATCTGATTCGCGGCACACGTGGGGCCGCCGGGGCCTCCACACTTGCACTGGCCGTCAGCCGGGTCGCACGTCGTGCCGTTGTTGCAGCTCACGCCGTTGCAGAGGCTGCTCACGCGACACACGCGCGCCGTCGCCATGCAGCCGGCGTCGGCACCGGCAGGGCACGCACAGGCCTGGCCGCTCTGGCACACCACGCCGTTGCATTTGCAGAGGCCATCGGTGCCGTCGCACACGGTCGACCCGGTGCAGGCGACGCCGGTGCAGTTGTCTGCCTTGCAGAGCTTGTTGGACGTGGCGTCGATGCTGCACGCCTCGCCCGCGTTGCACGATGAAGTGCCGCACAAGCAACGGCCCGTCGGCGCGTCACACACCTGGTTCAGCGGACAGGCAACTTCATTACAGCTGCTGACCGCGACGCAGGCCTTCGCGTTCGGGTTGCAGACCTCCGTCGCGCCGCACGCCGTACCGCCCGTGCCGCCACACTTGCAGACGCCGTCGAGCACGTCGCAGCTGGTGCCCGGCTTGCTCGAGCAGTCGACGTTGCTGCAACGGTTCGACACGCACGTGTTCGCGACCGGATCGCACGCCTGCCCATCAGGACAAACGATGCCTCCGCGGCCACCACACTTGCAGACGCCGTCACCCGGGTCGCAGATGAGCGGCGCAGTGCAGCGAACGTTTCGATCGACGCAGGCGTTGGCCGGGCCGCTCGAACATGAAGCCCCCACGACACCCATCACGCCAGCGGCCAGAGCCGCCACACACAGATTCTTCCACATGACTTTGAACTCTCGTTTCGTCGAAGGTTGAGGCCGGCGCGTCAGCGGCGGCGGCGGCGCAGCGCGAGGGCCCCGAAGGCCAACGCGAGGAGCGTGGTGGGAGACAGCCCGGCGGTGCTGCACCCAGAGCTTGAATTGGCGAAGTCAGGACGCAGGCGAATCGCCACGCCGCGCACGTCTTGCCGCGCCAGCCCGTCGCTCACCTTCACGAGGAAGGTGTAGACGCCGGGCTCCGCGTTCGACGTGCCCAGAATCACGCCGTCAGGCTGAAGCATGAGCCCTGCGGGGAGCTGCTGCAACGCGTCGACCGGCGCGCACTGGAACTCGCCCGGGCGCACCGCCTGTTGCACGCACGGCAAGGAGAACGCGATGCCTTCAGCGCCAGAACCGCCGTTGTGCGAGAGCCGCACCTGGTACGGCTGACCCGCGAACGCATCGGGCAACTGCAAGGTCGTGATGGCCAGGCCGTCGCGGTAGCTGATGCGCAACAGCACGCTCGCGGTGTCTTCGGTCTCGAGGCCATCTTTCACCTTGAAGGTCAGCGCATAGAGACCCGCGCGCCGCGGCGTGCCGCTCAAGAAGTCCGACGTGTCGCGATCGTCGATCGACAGGCCCAGCTCAGCCGGGAAAGCGACCGGCCGACCGTCGTCGTAGAGCACCACACCCGGGGCGTCGGTGACGTTCTCGGGCAACTCCTGGAAGCGGATGAGCGACCACGCATAAGGCGCGGTGCCTCCGATGGCGACGAGCGGCTGCAGGTAGTCTCGACCCACGAGCCCCGTCTCGAGCGCGGCCGTGGCGATCGACAACGACGTCGGCGTCACGACGCGCAGGCTCAGCTCATTGGTGACGACGGTGCCGGCCGTGTCTTTGACCTCTACGTCGAAGGAGAACTCACCGGACTGCAGCGGGCGCCCTTCGAGCAGACCGTCGGTCGCGACGCCCATGCCCGGCGGCAACCCTGTACCCGTCACACGCCAGACGTACGGAGGACGACCGCCCACCGCGACCAGCGAGCTCGAATACACGCGACCGAACTCAGCGGCCGT
Source organism: Archangium sp. (assembly GCA_035910535.1). Taxonomy (GTDB): domain Bacteria; phylum Myxococcota; class Myxococcia; order Myxococcales; family Myxococcaceae; genus Archangium_A. The sequence goes on from JAMHXF010000042.1 coordinate 57,391, forward strand.
CAGCGACTGCGGCACGATGACCAGCGGCAGCCCACCAGCGGTGACCTGCAACGACAACATGCGCGTGTCGGTGAGCGCGCCAGAGGTGACCTTCACGTCGAAGGCGAAGGTGCCCGCAGTCGACGGAGAGCCGACGAGATCGCCCGCCGTCGACAACGTCAGGCCGGGAGGCAGCACGCCGTTGGCGAGCTCCCACGTGTACTGCCCGGTGCCGCCCGAGGCTTGCAGGCGAACGCCGTAGGGCGCGAACTGAGTGGCCTGAGGCAACGGCGAGGTGGCGATCATGACGCCGCCCGTTGACACCTGAATCGCCGCGCTCTGCGTGAAGCAGTTGTTGACGATGGTGATTTCAGAGCCGCCGAACGACGAAGTGCCGGAGTCGTAGTTCACGCACAACCCCAACCAGTACGAGCCTGGAGCGAGGTCGGCAGGCAACGTCACCGGCTCCATGGCGATGTCCGTCTGTGCGACCGCCAGCACCGGGAGATTGCCGACATGCAGCGCACGGTCGGCGATGGAAACCGACGCATTGTCAGAGAGGAACCACGAGTATTTGGCTGCGATCGAGTCGGCGTTGCCGATGTTCTGGAACGTGCGAGAGGCCTGCAGCGTGGCGCCGGGCATCGCCGTCGTCGGCGCCGACACCGCCGTCACCACGAGATCTGCGGTGGGGTTGCCAATAGTGATCGCTTGCGGCACGGACGTGTTGTTGAGGTCCGACTCCTCAGCGATGAGGCGATCGGGGTCGACGACCGCGAAGATGAAGTACGAGCTCCCCGCGACCAGCGAAGCCGGCAATGGCGCGTTGAGCGTGGCCTGCGCGACGCCCTGCGCTTCGATGGCGCTGATGGTCGTGTCGCCGATGCGCGTGTCGACCATCGGGTCGAGCGACGCGTCGGTCGACAGGTAGAAACGAACCGCGACGCCCGTCGAGTCACGACCGCCTCGGTTGCGTACGATCGCCGTCTGCGGGAACGCCACGCCCGCGTAGCCGACCTGAGGCGCCGACAGCGCGGTGATCTCGAAGTCAGGCGGGCGGAAGAAGTCGATGGCCTGGCCGGCCGGGTACGCGGTGCTGTTGCAGTTGGGCGTGCAGGTCAGGCCAGCCACGCCGACCCCCGACTCCTTCATGATGCCCACCGACGCAGAGACCGCGCCGGGCAGCGCGGTCGAGTACACGAAGCGAATGCGCCCCGTCGTCTCGTACAGCAGCACCTGGAACGCCACGCGGTTGGTCGGCGAGTTGGCGCCCACGGAGTTCCACTCGAAGGCCATCACGCGGTTCGGCGCCGCACCCGTGAGCTGGTAGCGGTACCCGTTGCCCGTGTTCGCCGGACCGGTGAGCACGTCCCACCACGGAGCGATGAAGGTCTTGGGGTAGCTCGCGACCGTGCTGGAGTGAGGGATCGCCTGATTCGCCGTGGCGGTCGACGGCGCACCGTCAATGGCCAGGTAGCCCGACTGCGACATCGTCACGGAGCCGATGGTGCCGTTGAAGAACGGGAACACCATCGAGTTCAGCGAAATCGCTCCGGTGGTGTTGGTGGGCGTACCGTTCGCGAGCGGCTGGTAGACGACCGGCGTCACCACGACCTGGTACTGCGCACGCGCCGCCATGGGCAGGAGCGCAACCAGCGCCGCCGCGAAGCCAAGGCGCATCGGCCGACGGCGGAACATGAACAACACCGCGCCGAGCGCGAGCGCCATCGGAGACCAATCAGCCGTCGTGCTGCTGCAGCCCGCCGTACGAGGCAGCCGCTCGACACGCAGCGACATGGCCGTGATGCCGCTGATGCCGGCCGCGTCTTTCGCCTCGACGACGAACGACCAGCTGCCCTCAGCTCCCTCTTCACTCACAGTGCCGGAAAGAGTGCCCGACGGCTCGACCGACAACCCGGGAGGCAACGAACCGTTCACCGACCGATACGTCACCGCGCCCTGCGGCGTGACGGAAAGAGGAATGCTGATCGACTCACCCGGGCGGAGAACCTCGGGCATCGTCGCAAGCACGCGGTAACGAGCAGGGTGAACGGTCATCGTGTACTCCAGTGAATCAGTGCGGCCATTGTTGTCCTCGACGCTGACGGCGAAGGTGAAGGTGCCAGCCTGTGTAGCGCGGCCAGCAACAGTGATGAGTTCGGCCTGCGGTGTGACCGTCAGACCTCCGGGAACAGCTCCGCTGACGCGCCAGATGAGCGGCCTCGCCAGCGTCGAGCCGTCCTGGTTGGCGACGGCAATGTCCTGCAGGTACTCCTGACCGATGAGCGCGTCAGGAATGGCGATGGTGCGGAAGGTGATGGCGCCCGGTGCAATGAGGCGCAGCGAGAGCTGACGCGTGGCCCGCCCACCGACCGCATCGCGAACCTCGACGGTGATGGGCAAGGTGCCGTTGGCAGTGTTGCGCGGCGCACCGACGATGTTGCCCGCAGCGTTGAGCACGAGGCCGGTCGGCAGCGTGCCACTCGCGATACGCCACGAGTACGGTCGTACGCCACCGGCCGCGCCCATCGTGAAGTCGTACTGGGTGCTGCTGCTGTTCACCACCGCCGGAAGGCTCGCCGTCACCACCTCGAGCCCTGACGTAGTGGGCAATATGCGCAGCGCCAACCGCGTCACAGCGGTGCGACCCGCGTTCTCGACACGAACCGTGACGCCGACGACTGCGGCGCCGGTGGTGCCCGTGGGAGTACCCGACAACAGCCCGTCGGAAGCACCAAGGCTCAGCCAGTCCGGTCGGCTCTGGGTCATGTCGATGCTCCACGTCGAAGCGCCCTGCTCGCCCGCAGCCGACAGACGGTAGGTGTAGGGGCGGCCGATGATGGCGTCGGGCAACGCGGTGTTCGTCACGCGGAGCGACGACGACGCAACCACCATGGTGCGCGACGCGAGCGCGTTGTTGCCCGGCTCGAGGTCGTCACCGATGGTGCGATCGGGGTCGATGATGCAACCGACGTAGTACGTGCCTGCAGGCAGCGTGACCGGCAAACGAATGAGTTCCGTCTGCGTGTCGGCAGCGCCATTGGTCAGCGACACCGACCCGAAGTCACGCACGTTCGCGCCGTCGAGAATGCCCAGCAGCACGTCGTCGGTGGTGATGATGTCGTTGGCCGAGGCATAAAAGCGGTACTCGACCGCAGGCGCGTTCACGTTGCCGAGATTTCTCAGGCTGCGCGTGACGGGAATCACTTCTCCGACACCAGCTGAAGCAGGCGCAGTCACGGCAGTGACGGCCACGTCAGCCCCGGGGGCCGTGATGCGAATCGGGCCGACCATCTGAGAGTTGTTCTGCTCGTTGGTCTCATACACCGCGGACGTCACGTCGACCTGGCCGAACAAGTAATACATCCCGGAGGCGAAGTCGGCGCCGTCGCGGTTGATGAGCGGCAAGGTGCAGTTGAGCGTGAGTTCGGTGACGGTCGTGCTCACTGGCGTGCTGGCGACCGGCTCGGTGCAGACCGTCGTGTCTGAGAGCAGCGAGAGCGACGAGTCGCTCGAGATGACGAGACCCACGCGGTAGTTGAGCGCCGGCGCCTGCCCCGCGTTGCGGAAGCGCACCTTCATGCGCACGGCCTCTCCGAAACGCGCGCCGAGCGTCGGGAGGTTGGTCACCGTGTCGAGGAACTCGACCGACTCAGCGACGAGATCAGAGCGCGTGATGTTGACCTTGCCGCTCGACGCCACGACGTTGTTCGTCTCCGACGCTTCTTCGATGACGCCGTTGGGCTGACCGAACTGAGGCGGGTCGATTTGCAGCACGTAGAAGAACTCACCCGGAGGCGCGTTCGCGGGCATGGCGAAGGTGACGGTCTCGTTGATGGTCTGGCCGCCCGTCATCGCGCGCGTGCCGCTGAAAATGGGGAAGTCGTTCGAGTCGAGCAACGCGTCGTTGCTGAGCAGCACGCGAAACGGAACGCCAGCGTCTGGAGACGACGTGCCGCGGTTGACGAAGTTGACGACCACGCCAGCGTCGGCACCTCCGACCGAAGTCGTCGGGCCACTCACGGAGGTCGCGACGATGTCGACGCCCTGCACGAAGGCCGTTGCCGAGCTGCCGACGTTGTTGGCCTCTGACGCCTCAGTCACGAGCTGCGTCGAGTCGGCGTGAACCAGCACGTAGTACTCGCCCGTCGGTGGAGGCACGAGCGTCGCGGCGGGCGCCGTCACGTTGACGACCGAAGGGCCGCCGTCGGCGCTGACGCCGCCGAACACCGCAGGCAACCCGTCGGGCGCGCTGCCAGTCGCCACCAGAATATCAGCGCCACCATCGGTCGACGTCGTGTCGAGGACGCGATCTCGCGACAGGTAGGCCGCCCATTCGAAAGCGCCCGCGGCGCTGCGCCCGATGTTGCGAATCGCGGCGTTGACCGTGAACGTGAGGTTGTCGTCCGGCAGCCGCGTGAAGGAGTTCGTCGTCACCGACGAAACGAGCAGATCGGCCTCGTTCGGCTCACCAATCGAGACCAACAGGTTGGGGACGAAGTTCGCCTCGGTACAAGACGCAGTGCAACCAGCCAACAGGTTGGCACCGACGCTGCCTGCGTTGTCTTCGAAGCCCGACGAGAACGTCCACACCGTCGAGCCCGTCGTGATCGTTCCGTAGTGAACAATCACGCGACCGCCCGCCTCGAGCGTGATGCTGAACGTTGTCTCAGCACCACCGCTAAGCTTCGTGAGTCGGAACCACTCGATGGTCACCGACGACGCCGAGCTCACGTAGCGAATACTCGTGTTCGCCCCAATGTTCATGTCGTCCCAAACGCCAGCGATCGCCGCGTTCGGAGTGCCCGTGTTGGGGAACGACACGTTCGAGAAGCAGGTCAGCGACGTGCCGTTGCACGCCGTCGTAAAGGTCAACACACCGTTGATGCTGGCGTACGCCGTGGTGTAGTTCTGACCGAAGTACGTGAAGGTGAACGGCAGCGGAACCCCGAGCGCGCCGTCGTCTTGCCCGGCCGTAAACGCAAGCGGTGTTGCGCCCGTGAGCGACTGGTACGGCTGACTCGAAGTGATGATGGGCGGCAACTGCGCGAACGCGGCGGCCGAACCGGCGAGCACCGCAAAGCAGGTGAGAAAGCGGAGGGTCTTCACGTCAGTTCTCCATCAAGAAACGAGCAGCCCACGACCCCGAAGTGTCGAGGGCCGTGGGCGGCCAATGGTTCTCGGACTTCAAACCTGCATCAGGGGATGCAGGCGGCCTGGTAGGTCACCGTCAACGTGCGACCCGGCTCGGGTACGTAGAGCGGCTCGAAGTTGATCGAGTTGTTGGTCGCGTCGTACTCCCAGATGCGCGACATCAGGTTCGGGTCGGGGTCGATGGGCGGAATGTTCATGCCGTCGATCGCCACCTGAATGCCCGTGGGCGCCGCGAGGTCAGGCCGCGACGTGAGGAAGAAGTTCGTGCGGTAACCGAACGCGTTCTTGCCGATGCGCTCGAGCGCGACGGCCCAGTTCGGCGTGCAGATCTCTTCTTTGACGCCAGTGGTCTGCGAGACCATGAACGCGTGACGACCATCGTCTGCGGTGCCGTCGTACGAACAACCGCTCGGCGGGCTCGGCAGGAACGGGCCGACCACGTTGTACGAGAACCGAGACGCGTTCTGCACGCCTTTGATGTTCATCAGCTGGTTCAAATAGAAGACCGGCGCCTGCGGAGCCTGGTCTTGCGCGTCGGTGATGCACACCACGGCAAGCACGGCGTCGTTGCGGAGGAACCCACCGTTCCGCGCAGGGTCGGTGATCTGCGGAGCCGTCAACGCGAGCGTCGCCGGCATCATGCACGACTCGCTGGCATCACCGCTGATGCCCAGGTTCACGAGCGCCGCAAACTCTGAGTTCAGGTTGGGCGTCGTCGGGCGCAGAATCTTGTTACCCGACGGCGCCGCGACGAGCGCGCCACCAGCGGGCGAAACACCCGTACGTGTCACGCCGAGGTGGAACTCCACCTGGTTCGCCGTCGCGTACTGGAGGAACGCGGCCATGTTCTGGCCGACCGCCTGCTGCTCGTCAGACATCGAGCACGAGTCGTCGATGACCAGAAGAATGTCGGCTTTCGGCCTGCTGTCCTGGCGGAAGGTGTCGGTGTTCAGACCGTCCAGGTCACCGCGGCCCTGCAGCGCGACGACGTAGTCGAGCGCGGAGCCACCCTGCGTGACGCCGATGACGAACGCGCCCGTGTCAGGCCCGAGGTTGATCGGACGGTAGCGCAGCTGGAAGGTGACCGGCGTGGTGGAGCCCGCCGAGACCACGGTGTTGCCGGGAATGCCGCTGACCACGTGGAACTCGGGGCACGGCGCCGGGCCGACACAGTTCGGGCCGCCGGGGCCTTCGCCTGCAGGCGACCCCATGCTCGCGCTGTTGATGGTCACCGGCGTCGAGCACGAGTTGTAGATCTGGAAGTTGCGCGTCTCGGAGTTGCAGTCCTTCTTGACGGTGCCGAAGTCGAGCGCCGAGGGAGCGATGGTGAGGCAGCTGTTGGCGATGGTCGCCGCGAGCGCGACTTCACGCGCCGGCAGCGTGTCGTGCGCCACGTTGAACATCACCTTTCCCGCAACCTGCGCGGGCGTCGGAGGCAACTGCCCCTGCGGCCAGGCGCGCACCACGAACTGCTTCGTCTCGCCGGGCATCAGCTCGATTTCGTTCTGGGGACCGCCGGGCAGCGTGAACACCGCCGGCATGCCAGCAGGCGTGCCCGTCTCAGGGCCGAGCTGCAGGTTCGACATCAGGCAGAGATCGTTGGGGCCCGTGAGGCGGTTCCGAATGCTGAACGCGAGGTCCTTGATCGCCGGGGGCGAGACGATGCCGAACTGCAACGCGATGGGCGTGATTTCAACGTCGCACGGCGGCAGCATGACGGAGTTCGCCGTCACGGTGATCGAGGTCACAGGCTCGTCGGGGTCGTTCGAGAAAATGCGAACTTCCCAGCTGCGCATACCCAGGCCGTTCGGCGTCACCCGCACCGGAATGTCGAGGATCGCGGTCGCCGTGCCAGCTTCGAGGCCCAGCGCCGGGTCGTAGCGGCCCGCACCGGTCGTGGGCAGGTTGTCGGTACACGCGGTGTCGTACGCACCGATGCAGATCTCTTCACGCGTCGAGCCGGGCCCCGGGATGACATCCCAGTACGGCGCCGCGTAGCCGCTCGTCACGTCACCCTGGCCGAGCTTCAGGTTGGCCGCCGGGTCTGCCGGCGTGGGGCGCGTACCGACGTTCTGCACGGTGAGCTTGCGGTTGGCGAACGAAGCCGGCGACGCGTTGGCGAAGTAGGCGATGCGGCCGAACGCCAACGTGGGCGACGGGCGCACCTCGATGTCAGGGCCACCGCCGATGCCGCGCAGCGAGGCCGTGATCGACGACTGGCTGGCGAGCGACGTCGCGCCACGCAGCTGTCCCTGACGCGGGCCGAGCACCGTGGGCTTGAACGTGAGCTTCACGACGACCTCACCGGCGGTGATCGTTCCGTCTGCCTGGCGAGCGCCGGCCGGCACGGTGATGAGGTTCAGCGCCGTGCCGCCGGTGTCGACGATCTTGAAGATGTTGCTGGGCACCGTGGTCTGGCCCTGGTCAACCGCGATGACTCCCGTGATGTCGACTGGGCGCAGCGAGAGGTTCTTGAACGTGACGTCACGCGAGACCAACGTGGCCGGAGGCGCGTAACCGAACAGCACCGGGTCCGGAGCCCAGGTGATGACCTGCGCGACACCCGTGCCGATGAGGCGAACCGGCTTCTCGGGGCAACCGTCAGCGCGGCGCATACGAACCGTGGCCACGTACTCACGACCTTCGGTGGGCTTGAACGTGAACGTCGCGGTCTTGGTGTTCATGCCGCCAATGAGGAACTCACCCTTGGGCGAGTCAGGCGAAAGAATGAAGATGCCGTCGCCCTGCTGCGACTCGATCGCGCCGAGGTAACCGTGCGTCTCGATGGGGCGGGCGTTGGTGTAGTCGAAGGTCTGGCTGAACGAGTCACCACGCGCCACGGCGCCGAAGTCGATCTGCGTGGGGAGATCACACTCACCCGACACGGCCACGCCCTTGAGCGTGACGGTCGCCGGAGCGGCATCTGCCGCGATGTTCTCTGACGTCATCGTCAGCACGACCTGGTGCGGAATCTGCGTCTGCCCGTCGACGACCGGAGGCGCGTACGAGATGTCCAACTCCACCGACTGACCGGCGCCGATGCTCTGCGGCTGATCGAAGCCGACGGTGAAGATCGGGTTCGCGTCATCGACCTGCGTGCCGACCTTGGTGGCCGTGTCCGCCGCGTTGGCCTTCGCGAAGCTCGCGATCGTGACTGCGCCGAGGCCGACGTTCTGAATCGTCAGCTTCTTCTGCTCGGTGCGGCCCATCGCGATGGTGCCGAAGTCGTACACACCGTTGGGGCCTTCAACCTGCGCGCCGTTCTCGGTGTAGATGATGCGCACTTCGCCAACGTTGCGCGGCGGAACGACGGGCCGACAGCCATCGCAAGCCTGCAGACCAAACGTCGCAAGCGCTCCGAGCGTCAAAAATTTCAATGAGTTCTTCATGCTTCTCTCCAACTGTCGGCGATGGGCGATTTCGATGCAGGAACCCGGCACGCTCCTGCTGCAAACCTGAAAAGGTTCAAGGGACTTGGCACAAACCCGCTGAATGGGTCAACAGGTTGTCGAACCGGTAACCGCGGCGTTTCAGAGTGCATTTGGCGTACAGCTTGGCATCAGGTAACGCATTGCAGCAGAGAGTGATCACCATGTCGACGGCTCGCGCCGAATACGAAACAAGAACGCGTCAGTACCGGGCCGAACTCGACGCGTTGGACCGCCGCGGCGGCTGGCTCGCCAACTTCCGAACCGTCACCTTCCTCGCGTTTCTGGGCTTCGGGTTCTGGGGCGGGTGGACCGCGCGCCCGATGCTCTTCCTCCCAGCCCTCGCGGCGCTCGCGGCCTACGTGGCGCTGGCCATCATTCACGCGGGCGTCATTCGCCGCGAAGACTTTGCGCGCGTGAAGCTGACGCTCAACGAGCGTGGTTTGAAGCGGCTCGACGGCGCGTGGCACGACTTCCCTTCGACGGGCGCCGGGCGCGTTCCCGACGGGCACCTCTACGGCGGCGACCTCGACCTCACCGGCACCGGCAGCCTCTTTCAGCGCCTCGACGAGACGAGCACCGCGGCCGGTGAAGCGCAGCTGATCGGCTGGCTGCTCGCGCCCGCCCCCGACGCCGAGACGATCTCCGCGCGCCAGGCGTCAGTGAAAGAGCTCGGCCCGTTGATCGACTTCCGTCAGTCGCTCGTGGCCGAGGCGCGCATCGCCGGAAAAAAAGACAAGGCCGACCCGACGCGCTTCCTCGCGTGGGCCGAAGCGCCCTCGACGTTGAGCGCCATTCGGTGGGCCTACCCGCTCGCGCACGTGCTGCCGGTGTTGACCATCACCGCGGCGTTCCTTGCGTCGAACGACGTCATCAGCGCGCTCCCCGCGTGGCTGGGGCTCATCGCGCAGATCGCCGTCATCCACTTCACGCGCAAACCCATCGCGGCCATGTGGGAAGCGCTGTCGCTCGGCGAGCGCGGCTTCGTGCGCTTCGAAGAGACCTTCCGCGCCATCGACGCGCAGAAGTTCGTCGCGCCGCGGCTCGCGAGCCTGCAGCGCGGGTTGCAAGACGGGCCGCCGGTTTCAGAGCGGCTCAAGCGCTTCGCCCGCCTCATGGGCTTCGCGGAGCTCAAGCACTCCGGCCAGATGCACCCCATCATCAACGCCATCACGCTGTGGGATCTGCTGGTGCTCTTCCGCATCGACCGCTGGCGTCACGAGCACGGCAGCGGCGTGCGGCGCTGGTTCGAATCGCTCGCCGAGCTCGAGGCGCTCTCGTCGTTCGCGACGTGGCACTTCGAGCGCCCCGACGACGTGTTCCCCGCGGTCGACGATGGCCCGGTGCACGTCGAAGCGGTCGGCCTGGGTCACCCGCTGCTCGACGCGCCGGTGCGCAACGACGTCACGCTCGCGGGCCCGGGCGCTGCGTGGATCATCACCGGCTCGAACATGAGCGGCAAAACCACGTTGATGCGCGCCACCGGCCTCAACACCGTCATGGCGCTCGCCGGGCTCCCGGTGTGCGCCCGGTCGATGAAGGTCAGCCGCGTGCAGGTGCTCACCTCGATGCGCGTCAAAGACTCGCTCGAGCGCGGCGTGTCGTACTTCTACGCCGAAGTGCAGCGCATCAAGACGGTGCTCGACACCGCGAAGCTGCACCGCGATCGCTGCCTGTTCTTCCTCGACGAGCTCTTCATGGGCACCAACGCGCGCGAGCGCCTCATCGCCAGCAAGCAGTTGATGTTGATGCTGCTCGACCTCGGCGCGGCGGGCGCCGTCACCACGCACGATCTCTCGCTCACCGAGCTGGCGAACGAGCGCCCCGACACCATTCGCAACGTGCACTTCCGCGACGAGATGAAGCACGGCGACATGACCTTCGACTACACGCTGCGCGAGGGCGTGGTGACGACCACCAACGCGCTCGAGGTGCTGCGCCGCGCGGGCGTCGACGTCAGTTCTTGACGACGTCAGGCGTGGCGACGCGCGGCTCGATGCGCACCGTCACCACGCGCGGGCCTTCCGTGTTCACCGTCACCACGCGGTAGTCGTCCATCATCCAGACGTCGCCGGCGACAGGAATACGCCCCAACTTCGCCATCAAAAACCCGGCGATCGTCGTGACCTGCGCCTTGTCGACGTCGAACTCCACCTCGAGCGTGTGCTCGATGTCGTCGAGCTGCGCGGTACCCGGCAGCTCCAACTTGCCGCCGGCCAGGCGCTTCACCGGCTCGACCTTGCGACCCAGCTCCGCCACGTTGCCGACCAACTCCGCCACCACGTCGGCCAACGTCACCAGACCCGACGTGCCGCCGTGCTCGTCGACCACCACGGCGATCTGCTTGTTGCGGCGCTTGAACTCGTTGAGCAGCTGCTCGAGCGTGATGTTCTCAGGAACAAAGAGCACCGGCCGCTGCACCTGCGCGAGTGACTTCAGCTCGTGACGACCGTGCAGATAGAAGAGGTCCTTCACGTTCACGAGGCCCTCGACGCGATCGAGCGAGCCGCGCGTCACCGGCAGCCACGTGTGCCCCGACGCGTACGCCTCCGCGAGGTTCTCTTCGAGCAGCAGCTCGAGATCGAGCGCCTTCATCTGCGAGCGCGGCACCAGCACCTGCCGCGCCGTCTTCTCGACCATGCCCAGCGCGCGCTCGAGCAACTCAGCCTGCTGTTTCTGCAGACCACCCGCCTCGGCCGACGTGCTGAAGACCATGCGCAGCTCGTCTTGAGAGAGCGCCTCGCCGTGCTCCGACGCGGTGCCGTCGAGCCCCAGCAGCTTGAGCACCAGCTTCGTGCCGCCGTTGAGCAGCGCGATCACCGGCCAGGCGATGAAATAAAAGCCGCGCATCGGCCACGCGAGCAGCAGCGAGGTGCGCTGCGACTGCGCGATGGCGATGGTCTTGGGCACCTGCTCCCCGACGACGATGTGCAGGAACGTGATGATGATGAACGACAGGATGATGCTGATGGTCTTGCCGAGCGCTTCACTGCCTTCAGGCGCGATCTTCAGCACCAGCGGCTCGATGAGGTGACCGAAGGCCGGCTCGCCGACCCACCCCAGCGCCAGCGACGCCAGGGTGATGCCGACCTGCGAGGCCGACAGCCACACGTCGAGGTTCTGACGCATCGAGAGCGCCAGCGGCGCGCCTGGCCTGCCTTCTTCGACCATCGCCTCGAGCTGCGTCGGGCGCACCTTCACCAGCGCGAATTCAATGGCCACGAAGAAGGCGTTGGCCAACACCAACGCGAGTGCCCCGACCAACGCCCAGAGCTCCATGTCAGCGCAGCGCCTCGTAGTCGGCGTCGCCCGCGAGCGCCTCGAACATCGGGTCTGAACGAAGCCAGCTCAGCACCCGGCTCTTGTCGACGCCGAGGGCCTGCTTGAGGTGCTCGATGGCCTCGGCCTTGCGCTTCCACTGCGCGTAGAGCGCCGCGAGGTTGTAGAGCAGCAGCAGATCGTCGCCCTTCAATTCACGCGCGGTCTCGTAGGCGCGCTCGGCCTCGGCGTAGAAGCCCTTCTGCGCGTAGCAAATGCCCAGGTCGAGCCACGCGTCGAAGTTCTGCGGGTCGAGCCGGGTGACCTCTTTCAACGCGACGATGGCCTGCCGGTAGTCGCCCTCCTCCATCTGCAGGCTCGCCAGCTCGTGACGCGGCAAGGCGTCGGTGGGGTCGAGCTCGACGGCCGTCTTCAGCTCCGCCATGGCCTCGGGCGTGCGGCCGAGATCGGCGTAGGCGAGGCCCAGGTTCAGGTGCGCGTCGGGGTAGTCCGACTCCAGTTCGATGGTGTGCTGGAACTCGGCGATGGCGAAGTCGAGGCCGTGCGCCGCGAGGAAACTCGCGAGGTTGTAGTGGCCCGTGGGGTTCTCGGGGTCCAACCGGAGCGAGGTCAGGTGCGCGTCGAGCGCCTCGCGGTAGCGCTTCTTCTCGGCGTACACGGTCGCGAGGTTGTCGTGCGCGTGCGACGAGTTGGGGTCCAGCTCGATGGCCTTCTTGAATTCTTTGAGCGCCTCTTCGAGCCAGCCACGATCGGCCAGCTCGATGCCGCGCGAGTTGTGCTCGTCAGACGAAGCGATGGAGTCCTTCTCACGAGGCATGCAGACTGCACTACCAAAGATGATCGCCCTCGTCCCCCTGCTCTTTCTGGCCGCTGCACCTGTGGAGATCTCGGTACTTGTCTCGGGCGACGTGACCCTCGGCTACCACTACGAGGAGTACGTCACCGAGAAGTCGAAGGACGTGGGCTGGGGCTTCGAGAAGGTGGGCGCGCTGACGAAGAAGGCCGACCTCTTCGTGGTGAACCTCGAGTGCCCGTTCACGGATCGCGGCGAGAAGATCCCCAAGAACTTCAACTTCCGCGCGAAGCCCGAATTGGTGAACGCGCTCATCGCCGGGGGCGTCGACGTGGCGTCGCTCGCGAACAACCACATGCTCGACTACGGGCCTGAAGGGCTGTTCGACACCATCAACGCGTTGGACACGAACAAGATTGTGCACTTCGGCGCGGGGCGAACGCTGAGTGAGGCGCGGGCGCCGGCCATCGTCGAGAAGAACGGCGTGAAGCTGGCGTTCCTCGGCTACTTCTTTCTGGGCGACAGAAACATCGAGCCGCCACAGGTGATCGCCACGGGAGATCAGCCCGGCGTCGCGGGGCACTTCGATTCAGTCGACGAGTTGAAGAAGATGATCGACGCCGACGTGCGCGCGGCGAAGCAGCAGGCGGATCACGTGATCCCCTTCTTCCACTGGGGGCGCGAAGGCAAAGGCACTCCCGAGCCGTACCAGGTCGAGCTCGCGCACTTCGCGATCGACGCGGGTGCGTCGGCGGTGTTGGGCAGCCACCCGCACGTGCTGCAGGGCGTGGAGGTCTACAAGGGCGCGCCGATTTTCTACTCGCTGGGCAACTTCGTGTTCGGCGGCAACTGGGACCCGCGCGACAAGAAGACGGCGCTGGCGGAGCTGCGGGTGACGAAGACGGCGGTGAAGGCCGTGAAGGTGATCCCCGCGTTCAGCGACGCGTTCCCTGAAGTGCCGGTGCAGCCGTACCTCGCGGAGGGCGCGAAGGCCGACGAGGTGCTGGCGCACCTGGCGAAGTTGTCGAAGGGCTTCAAGGCGACGATTCCGCAGCTCAAGAACGCGAAATCGCCCGACGCCGGCACGCAGTAGTCATTGATTGCGCCGCGCCTGAGCGGCCGCAGTGAGCTGGTATTGCGCCCGGCTCGATGTCACCCGATCCGTGGGCCGCGTTCGCGCTCAGCACCGATGGGTTGAGCGCGCGCTACTGCGAACTCAACCGACTCGGCGAGTGGTTGCGGCAGCCATCGAACACGATCTCGAGCTTCAGCTACCTCGTCGCGGGCGTGCTCGTGCTTCGCAGCATGAAGGGTCGCGCTGACACGTCGCTGCGCCTCGTGCTCGGGCTCTCGTTCTTCGCGTTGGGCCTGGGCAGTCAGTTCTTCCACGCGTCGATCACGCTCGTCGCGCAAGAACTCGACATGGCGGGCACGTACGCGGCGGTGCTCGCGCTCATCGCCATTGCGCTTCGCCAACGCTTTGAGCGACTTCCAGTCGAGCTCGTGCTCGTCGCCTTGTTGGTGATCGACGCGCTCTTCTACGCGTTCGAGTTCTACCGACACGGGCCGTGGCTGCTGCCGTCGTTGCTCGGCGTCACGTTGGTCTGCGCGGTCGCCGTCGCCGTTCACTCGGGCGCGTCGCGGTCGCTGCGATCGTTCGGGTTCGCTGTCGCAGGCCTCGCCGTCGGCGCCGCGAGCTGGCTCTTCGACGACCAGAAGTTCCTCTGCGACCCGCGCAGCGCCTTGCAGTGGCACGCGCTCTGGCACCTCGCCACGGCGTTCGGAGCGTACCAGCTGTTTTCGTATCTCCATCGGGGCGACACCCATGCACACGGCGCACTTCGCCGACGCGTACCTGCCAGTGCTTGACGGAGTGGTTCGCACCGTCGAGGCCTACCACTCACGTCTTCCCCGCGAACTCGGCCCGGCGATGGTGATCGCGCCGTGGCAACCGGGCGCGCGCGAAGAAGCGCACGTGCTGCGCTACCGTTCGTTTCCGTTTCGCGCTCCGTACCGCGTGGGCGCGCCGATGTTCGATCTCGCGCTGCATCGCCGGTTGAAGTCGTTGGAGGTCGACCTCTTTCACGCGCACAGCCCATTCGGCGCCGGCACGCTCGCGCGCGACTACGCACGACGCGCGAAGAAGCCGCTCATCTTCTCGCTGCACTCGAATTACCCGGAGTGGGTGCGTCATCAATACGCGCGCACGCCGTACGCGGCGATGTTGCTCAGCGCCCTGCCCGCGTCACACCGGCTGCGCTGGCCGGGCGTGAGCAGCTTCATGGCGCCGACGACAGAAGGTGCAGCGTTCGCGGAGCGCGTCATCAAGCGCGCGCTGTGGAAGTTCGCGAGTCAGAGCGACTGCGTGCTGGTGCCGACGGAACAGTTTCGCCGCGAGGTGCTCGACTTCGCGCACGAGTGGCCGGGGCATCAACTCCGCGCGCCGCGCATCGAGGTCTTGCGACTGGGCATCGATTTTCCGACGCAGAGTGACGGGGTGTCAGTGCGGCAGTTGTACGCCGTGCCGAGTGACGTGCCGTTGTTCCTCACCGTCGGGCAGATGACGTACGAGAAAGAAATTCCGTTTCTGCTCACCGCGATGGCGGAGCTGAAGTCGCGTGGTCAGCAGTTTCGCCTCGTGCTCGTGGGTGATGGGCCGCATCTCGAGGTGTTCAAGACTGAAGCGCAGCGCCTGGGCATCGATGCGTGGTGCAATTTCACCGGGCCGATCGCAGACAAGCGACGCCTCGCCGCGCACTACGAGCACGCTGATCTGTTTCTGTTTCCGTCGCTGTACGAAACGCAGGGCCTGGTGGCCATGGAGGCCGCGAGCTTCGGTCTGGCGACGGTTGCGCAGCGCGACGCGCCGGGGCTCAGCGAGGTGTTTCGGCATGAACACTCAGCGTTCTTCGCGGAGCGGTCGGTCGGCGACTACGCGGCGTTGGTGCAGGCGCTGTGTGCCGAACCCGCGCGCGCACGACGCGTCGGAGCCATCGCGCGCACGTGCGTCTTCCGCATCGAGCAGCACACGCATGCGCTGGTGAAGATCTACAGCGACGTCGCTCCCAAGCACCGGTAGTCAGGAGCCCCGCTGACGCGCCCTCAGAATCGGCGGCGCTTCCACGCGACGGCATCGCCCTGAAGGTCGGACGCCGCGAGCGCCTCAGCGCCATTTGAAACCAACACCTCGTTGGTGAAGCGCATCACATGGTCGCGCTCACACGCGGTGATGCAGGCTTCGAGCGGCTGACGGAACAACACCGGGTTGGCGCGCCCCTTCGTCGGCCGAAAATCAGCCGTCCAGTCGACGCCGTCGTGCGACAGGAGTGAATAGCTGCCACCCTTCGCGACCGCGCTGCGCAGCCGAGGGCCGCCCTGCTTCCACACCAGCTTCGGTGGTCCGGCCAACTCGTTCTTCTTCTTCCTGGGTGCTGACTTCGCGCGCACGGCGGTGCGCGGCTTGCGGGTGGTTGCGGTCTTGCGGGCGGGCTTCTTCGGAGTCGAGGCGCGAGGCACCGCGCGACCGTAAAGGCGCCAGCGCAGCGTCGCTAGAAACCGGCGGGCGCGCGTCGTGTTTGACGCGAACCCCGAAATCAAGAAGCGCGCGTTCGACGATCTCACCCGCGTCGCGCATCTCCTTCAGTCGAGGGGATGATGCGCGCGGCGCGCGTGACGGGAACCAGTGTTGTGGAGGAACTCCGTAGCTGGCAGGTAGCGGCGCATGAACACTCCGCGCGCCGCGCAGTTCGTCACCCACGAGGTCACCAACCAGTCGACGCCGCTCGTCTACGACGCGTGGTCCACCGACCTGCCCCTGCGTGAAGCGATCGCGCGTGAAGGTGGCGGCTGGCACGAAGCCGAGCTGCAGAAGTACGGCGTGCGCGTGGGCGGTGAGTTGATGGCCGCGGGCATTCTCGCCAACGAGAACAAGCCGAAGTTTCGCCCGTTCGATCGCTACGGCAACCGCCTCGACGAGGTGGAGTTTCACCCGAGCTACCACCAGCTCATGGGCGCGGCGATTGACGCGGGCGTCACGCACCTCGGTTGGTCGAAGGCGTCGCAGAAGGGCTCGCACGTCGCGCGCATGGCGATGTCGTATCTGCACAACCAGGCCGATCAGGGCACGAGCTGCCCGCTGACGATGACCTACGCGTCGGTGCCGGCGCTCAAGCACGCGCCCGAGCTCGCGAAGACGTGGCTGCCGCGCATCACGTCGACGAAGTACGACTCGCGCTTCGTGCCGGCGGATCAGAAGGCCGGCGTGACGTTCGGCATGGGCATGACGGAGAAACAGGGCGGCTCCGACGTGCGCACCAACACCACGAAGGCGTACCGCAACGGAGACACGTACGAGCTCGTCGGTCACAAGTGGTTCTTCTCGGCGCCGATGTGTGACGCGTTCCTCGTGCTCGCGCAGGCCGAGGGCGGCATCACGTGCTTCCTCTTGCCGCGGTGGAAGGCCGACGGCACGCGCAACGCGGTTCGCGTGCAGCGGCTGAAGGACAAGCTGGGTGACTGGTCGAACGCCAGCAGCGAGGTCGAGTTTCAGGGCGCGGAGGTGCTGCGCGTGGGCGATGAAGGCCGCGGCGTGGCGACGATTCTCGAGATGGTCGCGCTCACCCGACAGGACTGCATGATCGGCAGCTCGTCGTTGATGCGGCAGGCGCTCGTGCAGGCCATTCATCACACGCGGCACCGCGTGGCGTTCGGCAAGAAGTTGATCGATCAGGCGTTGATGAAGAACGTGCTGGCCGACCTCGCGCTCGAGTCGGAAGCGCACACCGTGTTGACGGCGCGCATCGCCCGCGCGGTCGACGGCTCGAGCCGCGGTGACGAGAAAGAAGCAGCCTTCGCGCGCATGGGCACGGCCATCGGGAAGTACTGGGTGTGCAAGCGCGCGGCGGTGTTCGTCAACGAAGCGCAGGAGTGCCTGGGAGGCGCCGGCTACGTCGAAGAAGCGAGCCTCGCGCGGCTGTACCGCCAGGCGCCGCTCAATTCGATCTGGGAAGGCAGCGGCAACATTCAGTGCCTCGACGTTTTGCGCGCGTCGATGAAGGAGCCCTCGAGCCTGCAGGCGGTGTTCAGTGAAGTGAAGTTGGCGGAGGGCGCGAACCAGCACCTCGATGTCGAGATGGCGAAGTTGGCGACCGAGTTCGCAGACATGTCGACGGTCGAAGTGCGCGCGCGCGGGTTGGTGGAGCGGCTCGCGTTGTGTCTGCAGGGTTCGCTGCTGATTCGCGCCGGCAATTCGGTGGTGAGCGACGCGTTCTGTGAGTCACGGCTCGGCGGTCAGCATGGGGCGGCGTTCGGGACGTTGAACGCGAAGGCCCCGTTCGACGCGCTGATCAGCCGCGCGTTCCCGAGCTGAGGCATGGCGGTCGCGGCGCGCCACATCACGTTTCGCGACGTGAAGTTTCGCTGGCGGGCCACCGGTACTGACTGGGGGATCTCGCTGACGATCTGGCCTGAAGAAGGCCGGTCGATCACGTGCAGGTTCGACTACCACCACGAGAAGACGCCTCGTGAGAACGGCGTGGTGCTGCTGAGTCGGCAGCTCGTGATCACGAATCGAATCGTGCGACGGGTGCTGGTTCACGCCGTCGAGAAGCACGGGTACGCGCCGAACGGCGAAGGCCAGCTGCAGCTGCGTGATGTCGATGAGGCCATCGACCTCCGCGATGCCATTCGCGCTGACTGACGAGCAGCACACAAGCTTCGAGCCGGCCCGGAAGTGATTCCGGAGCCGGCTCGAGAACTTGAGCGCTGTTCAACAGCGACTCAGTACTTGCCCTTGGCCTTACGGGCACGCACGCGACGGCGCTTGAGCGCGGCTTTCTTCGTCTTCGCGCGGGTCTTGAGCTTCTTCTTGCTCCGGTTCGACTTGACTGCGGGCATCTGGAATCTCCGTGTGCTGCGTGTTGTCGGCCCTGCCTACCTGACAGCGCGCCACGCGGCAACAACGCGGTTGCTCGTCGACTTCGCTGCGCGTACAGCCTCGCCGCCGTGATCGAGAAGCTCGAGCAGGTCGAACAGCGCTTTGAGCGGCTCACCGCCGAGCTGTCGAGCCCCACCGTGCTCGCCGATTCCACCAAGCTCCAGAAGGTCTCCCGCGAGCGCGCGTCGATTGAAAAACTCGTCGAGGCGTACCGGGCGCTCAAGCGGCTGCAGGCCGAAATCGTCGGCAACGAAGAGCTGCTCGAGCACGGCGAGCCCGACTTCAAGGCCATGGCGCGCGAAGAGCTGCCCGCGCTCAAAGAAAAACGCGCCGCGATGGAAGAGGAGCTGCGGCTGCTGCTGCTCCCCAAAGATCCGAACGACGAGAAGAACGTCATCATCGAGATCCGCGCCGCCGCCGGTGGTGACGAAGCCGCGCTCTTCGCCGAAGAGGTCATGCAGATGTACCTGCGCTACGCCACGCGCCGCGGCTGGCAGTCCGACATCGTCGATCTCTCCACCGGCAACCAGGGCGGCATCAAAGACGCGACGCTCACGCTGGCCGGTGACGCCGTGTACTCGTCGCTCAAGTGGGAGTCGGGCGTGCACCGCGTGCAGCGCGTGCCGGCCACTGAAACGCAGGGCCGCATTCACACCTCGACCATCACCGTGGCCGTGATGCCCGAGGCCGAAGAGGCCGACGTACAGATCAACCCGGCCGACATCGAGATGCAGGTCATGCGCTCGACGGGCGCCGGTGGCCAGAGCGTCAACACCACCGACTCCGCCGTGCGCTTGATTCACAAGCCCAGCGGCATCGTCGTGAAGTGCCAGCAGGAAAAGTCGCAGCTCAAGAACCGCGCGATGGCGCTCAAGATGCTGCGCGCCCGGCTCTACGAAATGGAGCAGGAAAAAATCCGCAACGAGCGCGATGCGCTGCGCAAAGGCCAGGTCGGCAGCGGCGATCGCTCCGAAAAAATCCGCACCTACAACTTCCCGCAGGACCGCATGACCGATCACCGCATCGGCTACACGCGGCACAACCTGCCCGGCGCGATGGTGGGCGACATCGACGACGTGCTCGGTGCGTTGCGCACGTTCTTCCGCGCCGAAGCCCTCAAGCAGCAGGAGCGCGCGTGAGCACCGAGAGCTGGACCATTCGCCGGGTCCTCGACTGGACGCGGGGCCACTTCGACAAGCAGCAGGTCGACGAGCCTCGGCTGACGGCAGAAATTCTGTTGGGTCACGTGCTCAGCGTGCCGCGCGTGAAGCTGTACATGGACCTCGATCGCCCGCTCTCGAAAGACGAGTTGGCCACGTACCGCGCGCTCATTCAGCGGCGCCTCACCGGCGAGCCGACGCAGTACCTGGTGGGCTTCAAGGAGTTCTACGGCCGCCGCTTCGCCGTCGACGCGCGCGTCTTGATTCCGCGCAGTGAGACGGAGCTGCTCGTTGAGGCAGCGCTGCGCGACGTACCGAAAGACGCTCCGGCGCGGGTGCTCGACGTGTGTACGGGCAGTGGCTGCATCGCCATCAGCATCGCGGCTGAACGGCCGCAGGCCAGCGTGTGGGCGACCGATCTGATGCCGACCGCGCTCGCCGTGGCGAAGGCCAACGCCGAGAAGCACTCGGTCGACGGGCGGGTCACGTTCTTCGAGGGCGACCTGCTCGCGCCGGTGCCTGAGGGCGCGAAGTTCGACGTCATCGTCTCCAACCCGCCGTACGTGAAGCGCGGAGACCTGCCGACGCTGCAGAAAGAAGTGCGCGCCGAGCCGAAAGAGGCGCTCGATGGCGGCGACGACGGGCTGCGGTTGCTCGAGCGCGTCATCAACGAAGCGCTGCCTCGCCTCAAGCCCGGCGGGCTCCTTGCACTGGAGCACGGTGATGAGCAGGGAGACGCGGTGAAAGAGCTGATGACGCGGGCGGGCTGCCTCGACGTTCGCATCGAAAAAGATCTGGCGCGGCACGATCGCCTCGCGCTGGGCCGCGCTCCGTAACGACAGGAACCACAGACATGGACTCGATCGTCGTCAAAGGAAACGGGCCGCTGAAGGGCGAGACGTACGCGTCGGGCGCCAAGAACGCGGCGCTGCCCATTCTCGCGAGCTCGCTGTTGGCGCCGGGCACCAACACCTTCCGCAACGTGCCCGCCCTGGCCGACGTGAAGACGATGCTGGAGGTGCTCGACACCATGGGCTGCACGTCGGTGCGGCACACCGGCAAGAAGAGCGACGTCGTCGACATCACCGTGCCCAGCAAAGGCGTGACGCCCGAAGCGCCGTACGAGCTGGTGAAGACGATGCGCGCGTCGGTGCTGGTGCTGGGCCCCCTGCTCGCCCGCTACGGCCGCGCGCGCGTGTCGATGCCCGGTGGGTGCGCCATCGGCGCGAGGCCGATTGATCAACACCTCAAGGGCCTGCAGGCGCTCGGCGCAGAGATCGAGCTCACCGAGGGGTACGTCGAGGCGCGCGCCAGGCGGCTCCGCGGCGGCACCGTGACCTTCGACGTCATCACCGTCACCGGCACCGAGAACGTGCTCATGGCGGCTGTACTCGCGAAGGGCCGCAGCATTCTCGAGAACGCGGCGCGTGAACCGGAGATCGAAGAGCTCGCCCGCGTACTGAACAAGATGGGCGCGAAGATCACCGGCGCCGGCTCAGACATCATCACCGTCGACGGCGTCGACGAGCTCAAGCCGGTCGACCACGCGATCATCCCCGATCGAATCGAGGCGGGCACGTTGCTGGTGGCCGCGGCGATCACCGGTGGCGACGTGTTGGTGACGCGCACTGCGCCCGAGCACCTCGAGCCGGTGATTCAGAAGCTGCGCGAGGCCGGCTGCACGGTGACGGTCGAAGGTGACGGCGTGCGCTGCGTGGCGAAGGGCCCGCTGCGCGGCGTCGACCTCAAGACGCGTGAGCACCCCGGCTTTCCCACCGACATGCAGGCTCAGTTGATGGCGCTGCTGTGCACCGCGAAGGGCACGTCGGTCATCACCGAGAACATTTTTGAAAACCGCTTCATGCACGTCGCCGAGCTGCGCCGCATGGGCGCTGACGTGACGATCGACGGGCACACCGCCGTGGTGCGCGGCGTCGAGCGGCTGTCGGGCGCGCCGGTGATGGCGACGGATCTCCGAGCGTCAGCCTCGCTCGTGCTGGCCGGCCTGTCTGCGGAGGGGAAGACGACGATCGGCCGCGTGTACCACCTGGATCGTGGGTACGAGCGCCTCGAGAAGAAACTGAAAGGGCTGGGCGCCGACATCAAGCGGGTGAAGGAACGATGAACGCTCCTTGCGTTCAGTGATCGTTGCTCGCTACCTTCCCGCCTTGAACCCCCAACAGGAGATGAGCCACACAATGGAGTGCCCGAGCTGCGGCGTCGAGATGGTCAGTCTTGAAGGTGACGATCAGACGCTTCGCAAGTGCAGTGAGTGCGGTGGACTGTGGGTCGACGTGTCTGACCTGAATCGCATGTTGCTGCACCACAACCTTCCCGGCCTTGAAAACATCGGCGGGAAGATCGACCCCGAGGCCATGTGTGGCCAGTGCTCCGAGTGTCTGGTCGACCTCGTGCGCATTGTCGGGGGCGAGAAATCGAACCCGATGAGCTACGACACCTGCGAATCATGCGGTGGCATCTTCCTCGAGTCGGAGTTCGCTGAAGTCAGCGACTACGCCGGCGCGAAGAAGGAGATCATCGAGTTCTTCAACCGCTTCGCGGCCAAGGGAAAGAAGAAGACCGCTCACGGCTGAGAACGCCAGGCTCCCTTGAGGTCTTCGGGGAGCTCGCCGTCGAAGCTGAGCACTTCTCCGCCGCCCTTCTTGCCGGCGTCCTTGCTGAACTTCACGCCGTACTTCTTCCCCGAGATCTCGAACACCAGCCGCGACGTCGACACGTCGTACGTGCCGGTGATCGTCTTTTCCTTGTTGCGGGTCGTGTCGAACGGCTCGAACGAATAGCGGAACGTGCCGTCGAAGTTGAACGACAGGTAGCGATCGGGCGTGCCCTCGAAGCCGGCGTACCAGGTGCCCATCACCAGCGCGGTGGCCTTGTCGAACTTGAGCTTCGTGGTGAGCCACGGGCCGTTGAGCGGCTTGCCGTCGGTGACGAAGACCACGTCGGTCAGACACACCGACGCGTCGGGATCTTCGGCCGGGTGGTGATCGAGGATCTCCACGATGAAGCGGCTGCCCAGCATCGGCGGGTTGAGCGTCACCGTCTGCACGCCGCGCACGTCGTCGAGGTTGATGGTCTGCGACTGCTTTCCGCTACGAATGACGATCTTCCGTACGCGCGCAAAGTCGTTCCACGACTTCGAGTCGAAGTTGTTGCCCGAATTGACGCGCAGCTCGTCGACGCGCACCGGCCCGTTGAAGCCGAAGGTGAGCAGCTCGTTGAGCGGGTCTGACGTGGGGCTGCACCACGCCGTCGCGTCGCGGCCGTCGAGCATGCCGAGCGGCTGGTAGAGCGTCGGCCGCGTGTCTTGCTTGAAGTAGCCGGTGGCCTGCGCGTACCCGATGCCACCAGCGAACGCAGTCGGTGCAGACAGCGCGAAAACAGAGGCGACGACCCGACTGAAGAGCGGCATGTGGGCAACTATGCCATGGAACATTTCCAATCTTGCGGTGTTCCGCCTGCGTGGCATGACGCTCCGAATGATGCGCCGAGTTCTCGTTGCCGCCTTCGCGATCGCGTTGCCCGCTTGCCAGATGTGCGGAGGCAGCAGCGCGCCTGACGCCGGCATCGTCGACGCTGGGCCGCCGGTGTTGAGCGAGAAAGAGCCGAACGACACGGCCGCGCAGGCGCTGGTGCTGGAGCGCACGTCGTTCGTCGAAGCGAACCTCGGCGCCGACCCCGCGAAGCCCGACGTCGACTGGTACGCGCTCAAGACCGCGCTGCCGAAGACGGTCGACCTGCAGGTCACTGCACCCAACGGCGCCGACGTGAGCCTCGAGGTCGTCGACGAGACCGGCGGCGTGCTGGCGAGCGTGAACGCGGGCGGCATCGGCGCGAGTGAGCGGCTGCCCAACCTCGACGTGTCGTCGAAGACCTTCGTGCGCGTGGTGGCGGTCAAGAAAGGGGTGGGCGGCGCGTACACGCTGACCGCGAAGTTCGCCGATCGAATGCCGGGCTACGAGCTCGAGCCCAACGAGCGAAAGGTCGACGCCACACCGGTCGCGCTCGGGCAGGCCATCTCGGGGTCGTTCGGGCACGCAGGTGACGTCGACTGGTACCGCTTCGAGTTGCCCGTCGAAGAAGAGCCGCTGGCGCTCGACGCGGTGGAAGACGCCGGCAGCGATGCGGGCGTCGACGCGGGCGTGAACCCGCTGGCAGAGAAGCGCCTCGCGCTGCGCATTGACGTGAGCAGCGTGGAAGGCGTCGTGAGCGACGTACAGCTGCTGACTGAAGCCGAAGCGGTGCTCTTCGCGGCCAGGTCGAAAGAGAACTCGATGCTGTCACTGCGCAACGTCGGCGTGCGCGCGGCAGATCGCGTGATCTACGTGGCGGTGCGCAGCGGCAACAAGAAGGGCAACGCCGACGTGTCGTACACCTTGACGGTCGCGCCCGAAGACACCGGCGGCAACACGGAGTTCGAGCCCAACGACGAGCTCAACCGCGCCACCGACCTGCCGCCCAACAGCTACCGCGACGGCTTCATCAGCCCCAAGGGTGACGTCGATCACTTCCGCCTGGTCACCGATGGCCCGTCGATCGTCACGCTCCAGGTCTCGGGCGTCGACAAGGTGGACCTCGTGCTCTCGGTGGTCAAACCCGTCGACGGGAAGCCCGACGAAGTGGTGCTCAAGGCCAACGAAGGTGCGAGCAAAGAGCCCGAGCAGCTCAACAACGTCGCGTGCGACGGGGTGTGTTTCATTCGCGTGGAGACCGCGGCGAAGAAGGTCGACGGCAAGTGGGTGAAAGAAGACGAGAACGGAGATCAGGCGTACCGGCTCACGGCCACCGTCGTTCCCGATGACGGCACCGTCGAGCGTGAATCAAACAACTCGGCGGCCACGGCCTCCAGGCTCGAGCTCGGCAAGCCTGTGCGCGGCACGGTGTTCCCGAAGAAAGACGTCGACTACTTCTCGCTCGATCTCAGCGAGCGCCCGGTGAAGACCGCGCTCGTGGCGACGCTGACCGGCGTGCTCAAGGTCGACGTCGGCCTGTACCTCCACCGCGTGGAAGAAGACGGCAAGCTGACGCTCGTGCAGACCTCCGACGGCGCAAAGGGAGATCGCCCCGAGGTGGTGCGCTTCGCCGCCGAGCCCGGCAGGTACGTCTTCGAAGTGCGCGACGCGAAGAACCGCGAGGCCAACTTCCAGGACAGCTACCAGCTCACCGTCGACGAGGGCGACTGAAGTGCGCGCCCGCGCGGCGCTGTTGATCGTCTTCTCAGGCTGCGCAACCACTCCAAAGCCGACAGCGCAAGCGCCGATCACCCTCACCTTCGCGTGGCCCGCGCAGGCCCGGTTCGCGGTGCGACACGTTCAGACCCACCGCGTCGATGCGCTCAGCGGCACGACCGACGTCACGCGAGGCGAGCTGCGCTTCACCGAGTCGGTGACCATGTCGGCCATCGACCGTACGCGCCGCATCGAGAGGCACGATCTCACCGTCGAGCCGACCTCGGCCGAGACCTTTCGGCGCACGGCATTGCTCTCGGAGCTCACCGTGCGCGTCTCTGCCGACGGCGAGCTCCTCGAGATCGAACAGTCCCGCGAAGCCATGGCGCGCGGGCCGAGCATTCTCAGTGCGCCGAAGACGCTGGCCGAGCGCATGGCGCCGATGCTCGAGGCGGCGCGCGCGAAAGACGTACGAACGCGGTGGCGCGATCTCGTGGGGCTGTGGAACGGCCGCGTCATCACCGGGCCGCAGAAGCTGAAGTGGGCCGGTGAAGACGCGAACGAGCTGCTCACCGAAGTCAGCATCGACGCCGAGCGCGACGTGCCGTGTGGTGCGACCAGGTGCGTTCGACTCCACGCCGTCTTTGCAGAAGCTGAAGCGAGCCGCGAAACGACGCGCAGCGAGGCCGAGCAGAGACTGCAGGCGGAGCTCACCGGCGCGCTGCATTTGACCCGCGCGGTGACCCAGTACGAGCTCGTGCTCGTCACCGACCCTGCGACGTTGGTGCCGTCGTCACTCACGTCGAGCCGCGTCATCAGGTTCATCGGCACGCTCGATGGCGAGCCGGTGAGCCTCGGAGAAGAACGTCACACCGAGCTGACCTGGCAGCGCGAAGAGTGAAATCGGCGGCGCCGGAGGCTAGAGAAGCCGCATGGACGTTGAAGCGGAGATCGGCAAGCTCAAGAAGGAGCTGAACGCGGTCGTCCTCGCGCACTACTACCAGGAGAGTGAGATTCAGGACGTCGCCGACTTCGTGGGCGACTCCCTGGCGCTCGCGCAGCAGGCCGAGAAGACGACGGCAGACGTCATCGTCTTCTGCGGCGTGCACTTCATGGCGGAGACCGCGAAGATCCTGAACCCGAACAAGCTCGTGCTGCTGCCGGATCTCGACGCGGGGTGTTCGCTGTCAGACCGCTGCCCGCCCGACAAGTTCAAGGCCTTCAAAGAGAAGTACCCCGATCACTTCGTCGCCACGTACGTGAACTCGTCGGCCGCGGTAAAGGCCATGAGCGACGTCATCGTCACGTCGTCGAACGCGGTGAAGATCGTCTCGAAGATCCCCAAAGACCGGCCGATCATCTTCGCGCCCGATCAACACCTCGGCCGCTGGGTCATGCAGCAGACCGGGCGCGACATGGTGCTGTGGCCGGGCAGCTGCATGGTTCACGAGATCTTCAGCGAGAAGCAGCTCGTGCAGCTCAAGGTGCTGCACCCCGACGCGAAGGTCATCGCGCACCCCGAGTGCGAGCAAGCGGTGCTGCGCCACGCCGACTTCATCGGCTCGACCAAGCACCTGCTCGAGTTCTCGCAGCGCGACGCGGCGACGAAGTTCATCGTGGTGACTGAGGTGGGAATCATTCACCAGATGGAGAAGGCCTCGCCGGGCAAGACCTTCATCCCCGCGCCGCCTGACAACGGGTGCGCGTGCAACGAATGCCCGCACATGCGCCTCAACACCATGGAGAAGCTGTACCGGTGCATGAAGAACAAGACGCCGCGCCTCGAGCTCCCGCCGGGGCTGGGTGAAGCAGCGTTCAAACCTTTGAAGCTGATGCTGGAGTGGAGCTGACAAGTGACGTTTCGTTTCTATGCGGTACCTGCGTGGGCGTTGGTCGACTCCAAAGACAAGAAGCAGGAAGCCTTCGAAGAGCTCGCGCCGACCGCGCTCGATGAAGCGGTGATTCCAGCGGCGTTGGCCCGCATCGAGTACCGCGGCTTCAAGGCCTGGGAGCGCGCCGCCGAGCTGGCCGCGCAGAGCAACCCGGCCGTCTACGCACGATCTCCGAACGATCTCCCCGCCCTGCTTCGCACCGCTGATCAGCTGGTGACGATGGCGCGCGTCGACGCCGGTGAACGTGCGCAGCTGTGGCGCTGCAAATGCGGCACCCGCTACGCCGTGCCGGTGGCGTTGGTGCGCCCGGTGTCGCTGCGGTGTGAGCGCTGTGGCAACACCGTTGAGCTCGACCCGGCGCACGCCGAAGGCGAAGAGAACATCACCGACCCGGTGAAGGCCTCCGTCAACGCGGCACGGCACTCGTTGTCGGCCTTCTTCCGCGAGGCGATGGCGCGCGGTTGGCCTGTGCTGGTCGCGAAGCGCTGATGCGGCGGCAGACGCTCGATCTGCTGCGGTGCCCGAAGTGTCACGCCGGCAGCCTGGTGCCCGACGCGCCAGTCGCAGAGCGGGTGCTCGCGTTCGGCCCGGTGCGCTGCATCGGCTGCGGCTCATTGTTTCCCGTTCACGACGGCCTCATCGACTTCGTGGGAGATCGAAAGAAGTCGACGGCGCTGCAGCAGGCCATGGAGCACCCGTGGGTCGCGAGATCGTGGGAGCGCTACGTGCGCCCGGCCGTCGACACGGTGTTGACGCGCGGCCGGCTCGATCACGACAGCGAGTACACCGTGCTGCGCAACCTCATCGACGCGTCGCCGGGGCCCATCCTCGATCTTGGCTGCGGTGCGGGCCTGGTGTTGCGGCGGCTCTCTCGCGACTTTCGTACGGTGCCCGTCGTCGGCATGGACGTGTCGCGACCGATGCTCGAAGAGGCCATGGCGCAGCTCCGTGAACACGCCGAGGCCGCCGACTTCGTGCGCGCGCAGGCCCCCGAGCTGCCCTTCAACGACGCGTCGCTCGGCGCGGTGGTGGCCGTGGGCTTCGTTCACTTCCTTGCTGATCTCGGCGCGCTGCTGAACGAGGTGGCGCGCGTGCTCAAGCCGCGCGGGCGCTTCGTGGCGACGACGTACGAAGCGGGCGCCGCGAAGAAGCTCCACGAAGGCGCAGGCCTGCACCCACGCAGCGAAGAGCAACTGCGTGACGCCGCAGCGCGCGCGGGGCTCGTGGCCTTCGAGCGCGTGCGGGTCGCTCCGTTTCTGTTGTGGAAAGCCGAGCGCCCGTAGGCCTACTCAGATGAAGACGCCGCCGCGCGCGTCGACCTGCGCCGTGTCGGGCAAGCGGGTCGACTCTTTGCTGCCCTTCACCGGCTCGAAGACCACTGACTTCACGTGGTTTCCGCAGTTCTTGCACTTGCACTGGCCGCGCGGGCACGTGCAGTCGCCCTTGCTCTTGCACGAGCAGGTGGCCTTCGGCGCGCTCCCGAAGAACGTCTTCTCGACAGTCGCTGCGCCCGCCGTGGTGGCGAGGAACAGGGCGCCGAGCGCGAAGGTCTTCAAGGTCTGCATAGGTCGCGCGCGTAGCCCAGAATGACGGCCCTTGCCAAGGTGCGAGCTTGAGATCATGGTCCGCGCCCCGTGCGTCGCCCGTCAGTGGAGCAGCTCGTCTGGTTCGCCGCGCTCGTGTGTGGCGTCGCGCCGCTGTGGGTGACGCAGGCGCTGCCGTTGGTCGATCTGCCGCAGCACCTGCACTTGATCTCCGTGCTGCACCGCCTCGACGACGCGTCGACGCTGTACCCGGAGATCTTCGCGCGCCGCCCGGAGCTCACGCCGTACCTCGGCTACTACTACGCGGTCAGTGCATTGAACTGGCTGCTGCCGCTGGAGCTCGCCAACCGCGTGTTCCTCTCGGCGTACATCGCGGGGCTGCCGCTCTCGCTCGCGTTTCTGCTGCGCAGCCTCAAGCGCCCGACCTGGCCCGCGTTGCTCGCCCTGCCCTTCGCGTACGGCGATTCGTTCGCGTGGGGCTTCATCAACTACTGCGCGTCGTTGCCGCTCGCGATCATCACCAGTGGGCTCTTCGTGCGCGCCATCGAAGATCAGCCGCGCCGTCGTTGGTGGGCCGGCTGGCTGGCCGCGAGCCTGGTGGCGGTGCTGCTCTTTCACGTGCAGTCGTTCGCGTGGCTGGGCGTGGCGTTGCCGTTTCTGCTGATGACCACTCCGGCGCCTGAAGGAAAGACGTGGCGGGCGCGCGTGCCGGCGTTGCTCGGCGTGGTGCCCGGCGTGCTGATGTTCGTGTTGTGGATTGGCCTGCGCATCGGCCAGCCGCAGGAAATCGCGCCCGGCCAGCCGTGGAGATCGTGGGGCCCGATGCTCTCGAAAGAGAACCTCGCGTGGAAGACGTTCGGCCAGAACGTGGGCGAGTTCGTCACGTGGAACGGGCTCGAGACGACGTTCCCGATTCTCGGCGGCATGACGCACGACGGGAGCGACCAACGCGCCGTTCGCCTCGTGTTCCTGATCGCGCTCGTCGCGCTGGGCATCAGCCTCACTCGCGCGCTCTCGAAAGACAAACAACGGCAGGAAGAAGGCGCCGTCGCACGCTGGAGAATCGTCGGGCTCGCGGCGTTGGCGGCGCTGCTCTACCTCGCGCTGCCCTTCGATATTCGCGGGTACATGTACTACCTGAACACGCGCTACTCGCACCTGCTGGCGGCGCTGCTGGTGGTCTCCGTGCCCGTGTTGCCGGAGCGCTGGAGCCGCCGCTTCACCTTCGTCGCCGCGGCCGCTGCGTTGGTGTTGATGCTGCCGCTGGCCTCGGCGTTCAGCGCGTTCGGAGCAGAGTCGAAGGCGATCACCGAGCTCGCGCAGTTCGCGGGCCCGAAGCCCCGCGTGATGGGCCTCATCTACGCCACACAGTCACGCGCGATGACGCACCCGCTGTACCTGCACGCGGCCTGCGTCGTGGCGCGTGAGCGAGGCGGGCTCACCAACTTCTCGTTCGCGCTGACGCCCCACAGCCCGCTCATGTACCGCGCCGCGCCGCCTCCGACTTTTCCGAGCGAGTGGCGGCCGGATCAGATGCGCTGGGAAGAGAATGGCCGCGCGTATGATCACTTCGTGGTGCGCGGCGTGCGCCCCGAGCAGATCTTCGGAGCGCGCTTGCAGAGCGAGCTCTACGTCGCGGGGCAAGCCGGCGACTTCTTCCTCGTGCGCAAGCGCTGACCGTCGGGCACAGTCCGCCGCATGGACTTCCTGACGATGACGGCACAGCAGGTCGAGGCGCTCCCCGAACCCAAAGCGCAGGAGGTGCTCTCGGCGTGGGTCAAGGCTGGCCGCACTGAGCTGCCTTCCGCGCTGCGTGAATCAGCTTCGAAGGCCCACGCGCGCCTCGCGAAGAAGGCGCTGTACCAACTGCAGTCGAGCGGCGTGACCGTCGAAGAGAAGCGCGTCGAGTCGCCGGAACAACCAGCGCCGCCGACGAACCCGCTGCCGGCCGTGCTCTCGCACCAGTTGGGCACCGGTGAGCGCGCGTTCTTCTTCGCGGTGCCGCTGCGTGGTGGCACCGGCCTCGAGGTGTTTCAGGGCGTGGTGCACGACGAGTTCGGCATCGCTCAAATCGGCAGCGAGAAGGCGAACCGGCAGCAGTACCGCAAGCGCATGAAGGAGCTCGAGACCGACCCCAACTCGCAGATCATGTTGGTGCCCTTCGAGCGGCTGCAGCTGGAGCTCGGCCGCGCGATGACGCTCAACGAGCGCACGAAGACGGAATACGGCACCGACATCACGCTGATGCTCGAGCGGCTCAAGGTCACCCCGCAGGATCCCGACGTGGTGATTCCTCCGCTCGAGGCCGGTGACGACGCGAGCCGTGACGCAGCGCTCGCGCTGCACGAGCTGGCCGAAGTGAAGGAGTGGATGCCCTCGGAGCCGGACCTGGTGGTGCTCTCGAGCCAGGTGAGTGCGCTCGACGTGCTCCCGATGGACGAAGCAAAGAAGCTCGAAAAGAAAGAGACGCTCGCGAAGAGCCTGGCGGAGCAGATCTTCACGCCGGCCGTGCGGCTCGTCTACGCGCGGCGGCTCTGGTACTCGGCGGAGCTGTTCGACAACCGGGGGCGCCCGGCCGACGCCGCCCTCGCGCGCGCCGAAGCACGCCGCCTCGCCCACGAGACGACGCCGAGCCGCTTCGCCGAGCAGCTCTTCGTGAAGGTGGTGCCGTCGATCAAGCAGCCCAGCGCGGCGGCGCTGCTGGGCAAGCGCTGACTATTCGGCGTTCCAGTCGGACGCGGGCATGATCTTCCAGCCCGTGTCGATGTTCTGAGACTTGAAGCGGATCACGCGCAGAGGCCAGTCGCGCGGCGTCTTCGCGGGGCCTTCGACGGTGGTGATCGTCCACCGGTGAACTTCGACCGAGTACTTGCCCTTGGTGCCCGCCTTGCTCAGCACGGCGCGCATCGGGTTCTTCGGGTGCCAGTACACCTCTTTGCCCACGCGCAACGCGTACGTGAGCACCGCGTGCGACTTCGAGAACTCGGCCGCGCGCTCCTTGGTGGGCGCCAGCAGCTTCTGTGCTTCTTCCGGGCCGACCTCCGTCATCTTGAGATCGTCGCCGACGGCTTCGACGCCCATCAACTTCGTGAGCGCGGTGCGCCCTGACTTGTCGAGCGCGCTCATCAACTGAACGGCGTGCGCGAGATCGCCGTCTTCGCGACGCACCGGGTCTTTCGACTTCAGCTTCCAGTTCTCGAGACTGAAGAGCTGCGCGTTCATGGTGACGCCGCCGAGCAGCAGATCTTTGCCTGCTTCATCGCCGTTGCCCGTCAACGCGTTCAAGTAGGTCTCAGCGACCTTCTTGGCGTTCGCGTCACCATCATCCTGGGCCAGAGCAGGGAGCGCACAGCAGACGACCGCAGCCATCAGCATTCGTGACATGGCCGAGGAGAATTCACCAAAGCCGCGGCCAGCGCCACCGGAACCGCCCGTGCTACACGCGCCGACATGCGCGCTGCCCTGCTCGTGAGCGTCGTTTTTCTCCTCGGCTGTGAACCGCCCGTCGACGGCCGCCAGCCGATCATCGTCTCGCGTGAAGAAGCGCTGCGGCCAACAGACACCAACAGCGGGCTGATGTGGCGCTTCGAACCCGGCGAAGTCGTCGAGTCGGCCGCGCGCGACGGCGGCATGTTTCGCGTTCACTTCACGCGCAGCGGCGTCAACGCTGTGCCCGGCGACGCCTTCGTCGAGCAGGTCGAAGACGCGTACGAAGAGGTCGGCGCGCTGTACCACGGGCCGCTCGGCTTCCGGCCGCCGCTGAGCGACGCGACGGTGACGCCCAACGGAGGCGACGCGCGCTTCGACGTGTACCTGCTCGACTTCGCCCGCCAGGCCGACGGGGCGTTCCGCGTCGATCAATGTCCTCCATCGAGCCCCGAGCGCTGCATCGGCTACGTGGTGCAAGAGAATGACTTCACAGGCTACGGCTACCCGAGCACCCTGGTGGCCACGCGCATTCTCGGCAGCCACGAGTACTTTCACGCGGTGCAGGCGGCCTACGACAACGCGCAAGACGTGATCGTCAGCGAAGGCACGGCGGTGTGGGCCACCGAGCGCTTCGACCCGTCGACCGACGACTTCGAGCACTTCATCGGCGGCTACTTGAGCACGCCGGAGCGCTCGCTCGATTCACCGCCACCGGGCCCCGTGCCGTCGTTCGCATACGGCTCGGCGATCTTCTTCAAGTTCCTCACCGAGCGGCATGACGACGCGCTCATTCGCAAGCTGTGGGAGCGCCTCGAGAACGGCCAGGGTGCCGCGAGCGAGCCTGCGAATCAGGCCGACCCCTCGTGGCTCATTCAGCTCGATGCGTTGCTCGCCAGCGACTACCAGTCGACCTTCGCCGACGAGTTTCGTGAGTTCGCGAAGTGGAACCTCTTCGTAGGCAGCGCTGCCGACCCGACGCAGAGCTACGCGAATGGCGCGAACTACCCGCTGGTGGCGATGACCACCGTGCAGCCGCCGCACCGCCTCGAGAGCGCGCGCGTCTTCTATGCGTCGACGCAGTACTTCTTCACCACCGCGCAGGGTCGCTCGTTGATGACGGCGCAGCTCGTCGACAGCCCGCTGACGACCACCGACGATCTCGAAGACCTCTCCGTCTGGCTGGCGGTGCGCCGCAATGGAAAGAACGAGCAGCTCGTACTGCTCGCGCCGGGCGTCACCGTCGACGTCACGGGCGCCGCGTTGATCGTCGCGGTCGTCAACACGCGCCGTGGCGCCGTCGGGACGTCGCTGAGCCAACGACCGGGCCTGTGCATCGGCACGCCTGAAGAGGTCGCGAGCTGCGCTTCGGCGATTCGTGGCGACGTGCCCGACGCCGGTCAGCCCGTCATCGACGCAGGCGTTGAAACCGATGCGGGCGTCGAGCCACCTCTGCCTCCGATGGGCTGTGGGTGTGGAATGGGCGGCGCGCCGTTGGTGTTTTTCGCGCTGGCCCTGAGTCGATTGTTCTTCCGAGGAGCAAGACCTGCATGAATTCGATGTTGTTGATGACGGCGCTCTCGTTGGTGACGGGCGATCTCAACTCTCGACGCAGCCCGGTGGTGCAGGTGGTCGAAAAGGTGTCTCCCGCGGTCGTCTACGTGGGCACCGTGCAGATGGTCGAGACGCGCTTTCGAAACCGCGCGTACGACAACTTCTTCTTCAGCCCGCAGGAAGAGCGCCGCGCCGTCGAGGGCCTCGGCTCGGGGGTGATCATCGACGCGGCGGGCATCATCGTGACCAACGATCACGTGATCCGCGGCGCGTCTGAAATTCACGTGGTGCTGGCCGATGGTCGTCAGCTCGACGCAGAGGTCATCGGCAGTGACTCCGACACAGATCTCGCGGTGCTCAAGGTGAACGCAAAGGGCGCGCTGCCCGTCGCGAAGCTCGGCACGTCTTCTGACCTGATGATCGGCGAGACGACGATCGCCATCGGCAGCCCGCTGGGCCTCAAGAAGACGGTGACGGTGGGCGTGCTCTCGGCGCTCGGTCGAACGATTCGTGACGGCGAACGTGTCTTCAACGACTTCCTGCAGACTGACGCGTCGATCAACCCGGGCAACTCCGGCGGGCCGCTGCTCAACATCGACGGCGAGGTCATCGGCATCAACTCGGCGATCATCGCGTCGGCGCAGAACATCGGCTTCGCGATCCCCGCAGACAAGGTTCGCCGCATCGTCGCGGAGCTCACGCAGTACGGCAAAGTCAGGCCCTCCTGGGTCGGCCTCGACGTGCAGCCGTTGACGCTCGAGCTCGCACGCCGCCTCGGCTGGGACCGCACCTACGGCGCGCTCATTTCAAACGTCGAAGAAGGTAGCCCCGCGCAGCTCGCGGGCTTTCAGCGCGGCGACATCGTCACGCAGGTCGGCACCACGCAGGTCGAGAGCGCCGACGACCTCTCGAGTCGCTTGAGGTCACTGACCGCCAGGAGCCCCATGCGCTTCGGGCTGTACCGCGCCGGCCAGGAGCTCGCGCTCGAGCTCTCTCCGACGGAGTTCCCGCAGAAGCTGGTCGACAGCACCGTGTGGGAGCGCCTCGGCCTGCGCCTCAAGCAAGACAAGGCCGGCATGGTGGTGACGTCGGTGCGCGCGCAGAGCCCCTCGGGAGAAGTGGGGCTCTCGCCCGGCGACGTGGTGTTGCGCGTCAACCAACAGCCCGTGCCGAACGCCGAAGCGTTCCGCGAGTCGATCATTCAGGCCCGCAGCAAACGCAGCGTGTTGTTGCTCGTGAAGCGGGGCCAGCGCGGCTACTACCTGACGATGCCCTTCTGACCCTCGATTCAGAGGGCAAATTGAATTGACGCGCCGCTTCCTGCCCGTAGCCTGCGGAGCATGAGCGCGTACCGCTACCAGGCGTTGGGCCCACTTCAAGCGGGTGAAGGTTCCCGTGCCTTTCTGGGCCTCGCCATCAGCGCTGAAAACAAGGCGCGACCTGTCGTCATCATCTGGGTTCCTGAAGCGGCCGAGAAAGACGCGGCCCTGCTCGCGAAGATCCGCAAGGAGACCGAGCACGCCGCGCAGCTCGATCACCCCAACATCGTCACGGTGATGGGCTTCGCGAAGCTCGACGAAGGGCACGCGCGCGTCGTCGAGTTCGCCGACGGCGAGTCGCTCCGCAAGATCCTCGACACGGCCAAGAAGCTGCCGCCGCGCATCGCCACCCGCATCGTGTTGGACGCGTGCACCGGTGTTCACTACGCGCACGTAGCCGGCAACGACGACGGCGCGCCGCTCGTACACGGAGATCTCCGCCCCGAGACGACGCTCATCTCCTTCCAGGGCATCACCAAGGTCACCGGCTACGGCGCGCTGGCCTTCGCGCCGCGCGAGATCGGCGGTCAGCGCGTGAAGGGGCGCCGCGTGCACTCGGCCCCCGAGCAGATCATCGGCGGTCGCGAGGCCATCAGCCTGCCGACCGACGTCTACCTGTTGGGCGTGATGCTCTACGAATGCCTGACCGGCGCAGTGCCGTGGGCCGATCAGGCGGAGTACTTCGATCACGCGGTGCTGACGCTGCCGCTGCCGCCCGCAACGCCCGGCGACATTCCCGAGCAGTTCGAGCCGATCATCCAGAAGGCGTGCTCGAAGAAGGCGCTCGATCGCTACCCCACTCCGCTGGCGCTGCGTGAAGCGCTCGAAGCGGCGGCCGGCAACGAGGTCGCCAGCACCGAAGAGCTGACGAAGTTCCTCGAGTCGCTCTTCCCGCAGTCGCACCAGCTTCGCGCCGATCGCCGCCACACCATCGACGCCGGCATCGCCGACTTCGTGCGTCGTCAGTGGGCCGACCAGGAGCGCAGAGACACCGCGCCGATGATGCGCGCCATCGAAGTGCCCGCGCACCTCATTCCGCCCGGAGTGCCGGCGCCCGTCGCCGCGCCGCCTCCGAAACCCAAGGCGCCTCCGCCTGCTCCACCCAAAGCACCGGAGCGCGCGTGGACGCAGCCCGAAGAAGAGGACGACAAGAAGAACGAAGGCAGCTCGACGCCGTGGCTCATCGCGCTCGCGCTCTTCATCGCCGTGGTCGCCGGTTGGTGGGCGTACACGAAGGCCAATGAGCCCATTCCGGGTCGCGACCTTCTCGATGCGCCACCGAAGGTGATCGAGGTCGTCGATGCGGGGCCGCCGCCAGTCGTCGAAGAAGATGCAGGCGTTGCTGAAGTCGACGCTGGCACCTCCGACGAAGACGCAGGCCTCCCCGTTGAAGTCGATGCGGGCCTCGCGGTCGTCACGCCGCCTCCCGCAGCGCCGAGTGAAGTGAGCGTCAGCATCGCGTCGTCACCGTCACTCGAGCTGATCCTCGAGGGCGTCTCGCTGGGCAAGACGCCGTGGTCGGGCAAGCTGGCGCCGGGTCGCAAGGTCTTCACGTTGCAGAGCAAGGGCCTCGGCATCAGCGCCACGCGCGTCATCACCGTGAAGGCTGACGACGTCGACGAGAGCTACACGTTCGAGAAGGGCTTCGTGTCGGTGAAGGCGCCCGAAGGTGCGGCGGTGTTCATCGACGGCAACCGCATGGGCACGGCGCCGATTCGTGGCGAGATCCCCGTGTACGAAGGCAGCCACAGGATCGAAGTGCGCGTCGGCCAGTCGAAGTGGGCCGAGCCGTTCACCATCTACGGTGCGCAGCGCGTCTCGTTCAACGTCGAGCTGCAGTGACGCGCTGGGAGATCAGCGCTTCGTAGCTGCGCGTCACGCTCTGGCTGAGAATCAACAGCTCACCCACGTCGGGCGGCGTGAGCTGCCTGGGCCCGTGGTCGACGTAGAGCAGGTGCACCAACTTGCCGCGCACCACGAGCGGTAGAATCACCGCCGTCTGCGGGTAGTCGCCGCCGAGCATCCGGTAGAACGTCTCCATGTTCGGCGTGCGCTTCATCGGGCCGATGAAGTGTGACTTGAGCTGGCTGACGAGCTGGAACGTGTTCGCCTCGCGCAACGTCACGCCGATGCGTTGAACTGCGCGCTCGCGAACGCCCCGCCCCATGCCGTGCCAGCCGGTGACGAGCTCCCCGCGCACATTGAGCAGCAGCGAGCGACGGAACCTGCCCTTGGCGAACTGCAGCACCGTGCGCGCGATGTCTTCGCGATCGGTGCTGGTCTTCAACTGAGCCTGCGCTTCGACGAACGTGAGCGCCGGGTACTTCGGCGCTTCAGCGACGGGCGCGTCTTCTTCGATGGCCGCGCCTTGAATGATCTCTTCTTCCTCCTCGGTGCCGCCGAGCGAGGCCTGCGCGTAGATCTTCGCGAAGTCGTCTTCGTTGATGAGCTCTTCGACGTCGCCGGGCTTCGGCGCGCGCTCGTCTTTCTTCTTCGACGGTCGCAGCGCGTTCATGTCGATGGGCCGCATGGGCCTGAACGCCTTGCTGTGCGTGCGCAGCAGCTGGTTCATGCGGAACTCGGGGATCACCACCGAGATCACCCGCTTGCCGGCCTTGAAGCCCAACGCGTCGGTGGCCTTGAGTTGATTCGGGCCCAGCACTGCGACGGTGAGCCGCGTGGCGTCGACGCGCATGGGGAGCACTTCTTGATCGTCGTAGAACCGGCGATCGACCAGCGCGAGCGCCTGCGGGTCGGGGACCATTTCACCCGCTGCAAACGGCAGGTTGTGCTGACGCCCCAGCACGCGCGCGAGGTCAGCCTCTTTCAAGAACCCGAGCTCGACGAGGTTGGTGCCGAGGCGGCCGCCGTGAATGACCTGCGTCTCGAGTGCCTCCTCGAGTTGCAGCGGTTGCACCAGCTTCTCTTCAAGCAGCAGTTCGCCCAGTCGCGCCACGATGCGCTCCTTACTACTCCGGCGCAGCGTCTGGGTGATGCGAGAGCCCGACGAGATTGCCTTCGGGATCGCGCACGTAGAGCGTCCACCCGGTCCGCTTTTCGACGGTGACTCCTGCGCGCGTGAGCTCGTCGATGACGTTTTTGCGAGCCGCCGCGTCGATGCGCAGCGCGACCATCGAGAAGCCGAGCACTCCAGCAGGCGTCACCTCAGGCGCCGCTTCGATCGCCAGAAACGCCGGGCCTTCACCTGCGCTCACCCAGACGCTGCGCAGCGAACCATCGTCGCGATGAAACCGACGCAGCTCAGTGAGCCCGAGCGTCTTCACGTAGAAGTCGGCGACGCGCTGCACGTCGCGCACCTGAATGGCGATGTGGTGAAAGCCGAGCGTCTTCATGGCAGCTGCATGACCCTGTTCTCCGGCGTGTAGATGCAACCTTGCGCGCCCGCGCCGGCGAAATTGACGCGCCCGGGAATCCACAGCTCCTTCGTAGTGCTGAACGAGCGGGTGATCGTCTGCTTGAGCTGGCCCGCGCAGTAGACGCGAACCGTAGCGACGACAGGCGTCGGGCTCGCAGACCAACTGAACATGTGCACGCCGACCCAGTACACATGCGCCGTCGACGGAGCGTTGATGCGCGTGTTCTCGGGGCCGGTGCCGCTCACCACGTCGCGATCGAGCGATGGATCATCGGCGACGCCCACGTTGTCCCAGCTGGGGGTCTTGTTCAGGTAGTAGCAGTCGTACGGCGACTTCGCCCACGTGCTGGCCAGTTGGTAGTTGCCGGCCGCCGGGTGCAGCAGGTGGAGATCCATGTCGTTGCTGACGTTCCACGTCAGCTCGACCCAGAGATCGCCCGTGGGCTCGACGGTGACGCTCGTCGTGCAGCTCGAGGAAACGCCGGTGTTGTCGGTGACGGTGAAGCGCAACACGTGCGTTCCCACGACGTCGGCGAAGTACGTGCTCGAGGTGCAGCTCGTCGGCGTGGCGAAGGTGCCGCTCGACGTTCCCGGTCGACTGGCGACGGCCCACTGACACGTCACCGGGCGACTCGACAGGTGCGAGGTCGACAACGTCACCGTGGAGTTCGGTGCGACGGTCTGCGCTGCAGGACAACTCACGGTCGGCCCGCACACGCCGTTGTCGATGGCGCCGTCACAGTCTTCATCGGTGCCGTCGCACGTCTCGGCGACCGCAGCGCCTGGCGTACACGTCTGCGTTGAACCGGCGACGCACGTCGGCACCGTTCTCGCGCACGTGCCTTGCCCGCAGCTCACGGTGCCGAGCGCTTCGTCGATGGAGTTGTCGCAGTCGTTGTCTTGCCCGTCGCAGACTTCAAGCGACGGCGTGCCCGGCGTGCACGTCTGACTGACGCCGCTCACGCACGCGGGCACGTTACGCGCACAGGTGCCGACGCCGCATGACAACGAGCCCAACGCTTCATCGACGCTGCCGTCGCAGTCGTTGTCGATGCCGTCGCACAGCTCGCCCGACGGAGCGCCGGCCTGACACGACTGCACGACGCCGCCCACGCACGCCTGCGTCGTTCTCGCGCACGCACCGACACCACACGACAACGTGCCGAGCTCTTCGTCAGTCGAACCGTCGCAGTCGTTGTCGACGCCGTCGCAAAGCTCAGGCTGCGGCGCGAAGGGCGTGCACGTTTGCGCAACTCCACCGCTGCAGACCGAGATCGATCTCGAACACTCGCCGACGCCACAGGTGACGACTCCGAGATCTTCGTCACTCAGGCCGTCGCAGTCGTCGTCGCGCGCGTTGCAGAGCTCAGGCACAGGGACGACGTGGCCTGCACAGCCGGCCCACTGGCCATTCACGCACGACTCGGTGCCAGGCGCGCAGAGCCCGACGCCAGACGTGCCGACCGGGCCCGGGTAGCAACCGCGCGTCGCTCCATTCAAACAACTGCAGCCTTCGTCGACGGTACCGTCACAGTCGTCGTCGGTGCCGTCGCACGTCTCGGGCCCAGCGACTCCGGGGGTGCACGTCTGGGGAACGCCGGCGACGCACGCCGAAACAGACCGC
This sequence comes from Archangium sp., assembly GCA_035910535.1. Lineage (GTDB taxonomy): Bacteria > Myxococcota > Myxococcia > Myxococcales > Myxococcaceae > Archangium_A. The sequence goes on from JAMHXF010000042.1 coordinate 97,040, forward strand.
GCGCAGACGCCCTGACCGCAGTTGAGGACGCCCTGCTCTTCGTCGACCTGCCCGTCGCAGTCGTTGTCGATGCCGTCGCATGTCTCAGCCGTCGGAGCGCCAGGCGTGCAGACGTTCGACTGGCCATTCACGCAGCGCTGCACCGTGTTGGCGCACGCCCCGACTCCGCACGACGCGCTGCCGAGGCCGTCATCGATGAGCGAGTTGCAGTCGTTGTCGAGGCCGTCGCAGATCTCGAGCCTTGGCGCGAACGGCGTACACACCTGCAACGTCGACGCGACGCAGGCAGACACCGTTCGCTGGCACGTCCCGACACCACACGAGACGACGCCGAGATTGTCGTCGACGTCGCCGTCGCAGTCGTTGTCGACGCCGTCACACACCTCCGTCGATGCGGTACCGGGCGTGCACGTCTGCGCTGCGCCGCCCTGACACGACGACACCGTGCGCCCGCACTGCCCTACGCCGCACGTCAGAATCGGAAGATCTTCGTCGACGAGGCCGTCGCAGTCGTCGTCGAGGCTGTTGCACGTCTCGGGTTGTGGCGTGCCCGGCGTGCACTGCTGCGGTGTGCCTGCCACACATGACGGCGCGCTGCGTGCGCACGTGCCAATGCCGCAGGTCAGCGGTGGAAGGCCTTCGTCGACGAGCCCGTCGCAGTCGTCGTCGATGCCGTTGCAGCTCTCAGCGACAGGCGCTCCGGCGAGACATGAAACGGAGCTCCCCTCGACACAGCTCGAGGTGCTGCGCGCACACGCGCCGACGCCACACGAGAGCTGAGGAAGATCGTCGTCGACGATTCCATCGCAGTCGTTGTCGAGCCCGTCGCAGACCTCGAGGATCGGATCGAGGTTGCCGCTGCAGTGGGCGAAGAAGCCCTCTGCGTCACAGCGCGCGATGCCGAGGCGACATTCACCCAACTTCGAAACACCACATGACGTCTCTTCGCCCGGCGAGCACGTCGGCATCGGGCCTGCGTCGCTCAGCCCTGCGTCGATCGGAGGCGGCCGCGCGATGCACTCGCCTTTGCTGCGGAGGCAGCGCTGCTCGCTCGTGCAGTCTTCGTCGCGCGTGCAAACGAAGCCAGCGTCGAGGAAGCGACTGCCTTCGATGCAGCGGCCGAAGTCGCAGTGTTGACCGAGCGCACAGTCTTCACCCGAGACACAGCCCGACTTCGCGATGCCCGCATCAGGCGTGCTCGGCAGCACTTCGCCCTCGACGCCCACGCGTTCGCAGCCGGCGAACACCAACAGGCACATGACGACGGCGCGCGGGAGCACTTGGAGCGCAGCTTAGCGGCGATATCTGCGGCGTCGCAGCAATGCCAATACGCCAACCCACACCGGGAGCACGATTCCGCTCAGGCCTGAGCAGCCGCAGCGTCGAACGGGCGTTCTCTCAACGAATTCGTACGAGACGACCTCGCCGTTCAAAGTGACGAGCGGCGGAGAGACGCGGCCACCGAGAAGAACAGCCCCCGCGTGAAACCGAAGCTCCGTCGTGCTGGTTGCAGGCACCGAAACGCCGCTCACGCGGAAGCCTGTTTCGGTCTTCTCAATCGGCGTCGGTACGCCGTCGATGGTGACGCTGTCTGCGGCGACGCTCGTCATCGAGAACTCCACGACGAGCCCGTCGACGCCACACGCCTGATCGTTGCGGAGCGACGCGACGATCACCCGACCGTCTTCTTCGCGCTGGAGCACCGGCTCGCTGCGGAGCCCAATGTCGATGAATGGGTTGACGCCGACCGTGAGGCTGCGCGTTTCGGTCACCACGTTCGCGCCGCCACCGTTCGCCGTGAACTCGAGCACCAGGGTCTGACCGACGCTGCTGAAGTCGCGGGCCGCCAACTGAAGAGGCACGACAGCGCCGGTGCCGACGTTCATTTCGACTTCAGGCCCGGAGATCACCCGCCACGAAACATCGGCGCCGAGGCAGCTGCCGTCGACCGGGAGCAACGTGGCGTTCGTCGGTTCCTGCGCATCGCAGACCGCCACCACACGTTCGACATCGAGAGCGCCGATGGCCACGGGGGTAGCCGTCGTCGTGACGAGCTCGCGGGCCTCTGCGCCGGTGAAGCCACCGTCTTCGAACAACTGCGCGACGACCTCGTACGCACCACCCGCGCAGCCACCGGGAATCGCGAGCGACCAGGCCCCGGGAGAAGTGAAAGTGCCGCTCGCGATCGCTGCGCTGTCTTCGTTGATCGTCACGTGAGCCGAGGTCACGCGCTGGCTCATGCACGCCGCAGTGAATTCTGTGGAGCCGCTGGCGACTCCAGCGCTCGCCGACGCCACCAGTGAAAACGGAGTCGCAGCGTTCAACGGCTCGACAGACGAACGAACGTCGACGACCAACACGCCCGCATCGGAGACCCGGTTGAACTGCTCGCCAACCACCACACGACGCGCGAACGCCACCACCTGGCCGCGTTCGCACTGCGCAGTCGCGTCAATGCGCAGACCGCCATCGACCGGCGTCGCAGACACAGCGCCAGCGTCGACCTCCCACAGCAACGTCGTGCCGGGGAAGCCAGCCGCCGAGGCGCAGACGTGCGCGGCATTCTCGGGCGTCCAGATCACCGACGTGCCCCCGTCTTGAATCGCGTTCTGCGCGAAGACCGGTGCTTCCGGCGCGCCCCACGGCACGACCGAGACGACCTGCGTCGTCTGCGAGGTCGCCGGCACGCCAGCGCTCCACGTCGCCGTGGCCGTCACGGTGAGGCTCGCATTCAGGCTGCACTCATTCGCGGGCGGCGTCAGTGAGAACAGGGCACCGCTCCCGACGCCGCCAGCGCTCGTGCTCCACGCGATCGTCGCGCTCACACAGCCGCCGTCGACGCTCGCCGCGAACGGCACCTGCGCACCTCCAGCGAGAACCATCGAAGGGCCGGAGATCTCCAGCGCGCCTCGCGAAGTCGAGCTCAACGCCACCTGCTGCGTCGTCGAGAACAATCCGTCGCGCGCGGTGACCTCCAGCGTCGCCGTGCAGCTGTTGCCGGGGAAGGTGACGTCGACCTCTCCTCCATTGAGCGCGCCGCCGTCGCTGGTGATCGTCGCTCCCGGAGCGCTCCACGTGATGAACACCGGGTCGCCATCGTCGTCACCGGCGTCGGCAGAGAAGTGAATCGACTGCCCTGACGGCACCGACGTCACTCCAACTGTCGGCGCGTGCGCGTTTTCATAGAGCCACACGGCACCCGCTGACGTCACGCCCGCGCACCACTTCGCGTCGAGACACGACACGCGCCCGTCGAGCAACGGAGCGCCGGTTCGCACCACCCACGTCGAGCCCACGTGCATCGGATCCGGGAGCGGAGAGAGCACGACGCCGGTCGCCGTCGAGACGAGCCCAACTTCACCCGCGAACGCGACTCGTCGCGCCGTCAGCCCGGCAGGGATCACTGGCGTCTCGAGCACGGGACTTCGGTAGTCACGGAACAACGACACCGCGCCCGCGCTGGTGACTGCGAGCAACGCGGGGCTCCCAGCAAGAGCGAACGGCACGACGTCGATGCACGCTGGCGCTCCAGCGACGCTCACAGGCGCGCCGCCATCAACGCTCACGCGCAGCCCGTTGACGCCACTGGCAGAGAGCGCGGCGTAGTCGACGCCGTCGATGGTCACCGCGCCAAGGCTTCGCGCGCTCGCCGGTTGAATGATGCCGGTGCCCTGAAGCGCCCAGCCGGTGGTGAGGTCTTCCGTCGTGATCAGCTGCACGGTCGAACCAGAGACCAGGGTCGCCACCCCGCGATCGCCGAGCGATCGATAGGCGCCACCGGGCAGCGAGCCGTTCAACGTGACGGTCGACCCACACCCTGCCGAGAACTGAATCTCGCTCGGGCTCACCGACGTGAGCGCCGACAGACACGCGCCGCTCATGCCCGCCCCGACGAAGCCGTTGGGCGCAGCGATCGACATGAGCTGAACGACGCCCCCGTCATTCAGCGCCTGCCACGCAACCGCAGACGCATTCGCACCGACCGCGCTCGTCACCACGAGCCCCGCGTCGACGACGACCACATCAGCCGGTGTCCCCGTCACCGACCCGAGCTGTCGCCAGCCCGCGAACGCGAGCGTCGGCAACAACAGCATGAGGATCATCGCAGCGCGCATCAGTAGCTGACCTCCGTGCGCAGGTAGACGCGATCTCTCGACGCGGTGGCGCCCATGTCCAGCCCCGTGCCCGAGAACCCGAACGCGTTGTAGCCAGCGCCGACGAAGAACCGATGATCGAAGCGGTAGCCCACTTCACCGCGTAGCGACGCCCATGAGCCACCGTCGGGAGACATCGAGCGCGCCGCGACCTCTGCTGCGACCTCGAGCCCTTCCCAGATGCGCACCGACGGCCGCACCGACGCCGAGAGGATCGGCCCGAGCTGCGTGAAGCCGAGGTGCCCGCCCGCGCCGACCGCGAGGCGATCTCCGATGCGCAACGTGGGCAGCAACGAGACGACATGAAGTCGCTGCTCGAACGACGCCGACCAGTCCTGCTTGTACGCATAGCGCGCCAGCACCGCGCCGCTGCTGAAGCGCCACGCGATCGCCGCCGTGGCGTCGACCGAACGACCGACGAGCAGTGAGTCTTTCGACGAGTGTGTCCACAACGCGCGCGCAGTCAGCGACACGTCACGATGAACGCGCCACTCGCCGCCGCCGGTCGCTACGAATTGCCGCAGCGGGCTCGCCCCCTGCTCGTCACGAACCTCACCGCGCGCAAAAACGCGGAGCGTCTCCCACTCGAGCGCGGCCGTGAGGCCACCAGCGTGTCGAACGACGTCAGGGCCCAGGCCGTCGAGCGCGCGAGCGCCGTTCTCGTAGCGCGCAGAGATCGTGAACGCGTCGTCGATGCGCTGAGTCATGCCCACCGCGCGCGCCATCCGAAGCCCGTCGACGTCTGCTGACGAGACGTCTTCCACGAAGACCGCAGTGTCGGCGTCGACCTGTTGACGAACCCCGGTGACGAGCCGTCGCTCTCCCGTGCCCGGCGCGTCGGCGTCGATCGACTGCACGCCGTACCAGGTCTCATTGCCGCGCGAATACGCGACGGTGCCCCACACCTGCGGTCCGAGCGCCGGGCCCCAACCGCCGCGCAGCCCGATCTCCACGGAGCGCACCGGCTTCACGTCGACCCCGACGCTCGCGAACGTGAGCTCCATGCCGCCCAGACTGAGGAGTTGCTGGCGATACCCCGCGCGGAGCTGCAGCCACTCGTTCAAGCGGTAGCGACCAGCGAGCCCCAGCGTGAACCCGCCGCGCGGGCCTTCACCAGTGAACGTCTGCTCGAACTCGCGCGCCTCGAGCCGAAGGCCCCACGTCGGACTCTCGTAACCGACACCACCGCCGAGCGTTCGCCCCGTGACCCGCGCACCCGAGAACGGCGCTCGAGGGTCGGGCATGTCTCGGTAGTCGGCGAGCAACGCGACGACGACCGGGCCCAGCGGTTGCTCACCACGCAACGAGAGCTGCTGCAGCGCGCCGACCTGCGCGATGTCTTCGAAGCCGGCCTGTCTCCACCTCCACGCCGCGTCCCACGAGCCTTTGCCGAAGAGCCCTTTGCTTCGCGCGCGCACCGTCACGCCGAGGCCCGAGCTGTCGAACGCGGAAACCGGCGCGAGCTGCCGCGTCAGGCCGCCGTCACGCGAGAACGCGAGGCCTCTCACCGAGCCCTGGCTGTACGCCGCTTCTGCTGACAACAACACCGGGCCCAGCTTCGCTTCGGCTGCGCCGCGGTAGAGCCCATAGCCAACTTCACGAAACGCAGAGCCCGACAACGTGACGGGCCCCAGACGTCCGCGCAGCTCTGCCGCGAGCACACCGTCAGTGGAAACTCCGGAGTCGAGATATTCGTAGTCGATCACCAGCACCGCCACGACGCCCGCAGTCAGCGGGTCGCTCTGCAGCAACGAGTCGCTCGCGTAGAAAGAGAGCGGGCGCGCGAGCAGCACACGGCCGCTGAAGGGTTCGATCGTGTAGTCGCGCAGCCGCTGAAGATGAACGTCGCGCACCGGAAGCTGAGTGACCGCGTCGCGCCACTCGACACGCAGCGCCTCACTGCCTTGAACCACCGGTGACTTCGCGAGGAAGAACAGGCTCCCGCCAGTGCTCTCGAAGCGCTCGTGCATCTGCCGACGAACCATGGCGCTCATCGCGTCGTCCTGACTCGGCGCGGCGACACCACGCAGCTCGAGACCGAACGGCGTGTCGTCAGTCGGCGTCTTCAGTTTCAAGAACGCGCCCTGCACCGCGCGGTGACTGCGGCCAACGTCGGCCTTCGCCTGAAACCAGCGCGCGCTGCCGAAGCCGAGGCTCCCCCAACCTTCACGCGAGAGTTCGACGCGCAGCCGCCCCTCTGACGGGTTCGACGCGACCGTCGCCGAGTCGTCGGCCCACGCGGTTTGATTCCGCATCGGGTCGAGCTGGCGTTCGAACACGTCGAGGCGTCTGGCGCGCAGCACGGCACCTGTCGAAAGCACCGACACGTCGACATCGCGGAGATCGATCTCGGCGCCCAGCTTGAAGCCCGCGAAGGACGCGCGCGCCGCCGCAGCGCCGCGCCCAAAGACCGTGAAGGCGCCGGTGCGTACGTCGAGGTTCGCTTGCAGATCGAGCAGGCCCACCAACGTGAGGCCACTCGAGCCCGCGCGCTGGAGCTCGAGTCGCGTACCGCCCACTTCAATCGTCGCCTCATCACCGACGACTTCGCGCGAGGCACGCCCCTGCGCGTCGAGCGGCACGTCAGCGTCGTTCACCTTCAACGCGATGCCTGGTGGAAGTTCTGCTTGCAGCGCTGCGCCCGCGAGCCAACTGATGGCCCCCGCAGGTTCGAGCCCGCTGGGAATGATGAGCGTGCTGCCGTTGCGGTGCACAAGTTCGAGCCGATGCGTCCACAGACGCACGGAACCCGCGCGCGACGCGGAGATCACGAAGCGATTGGCGCCCTCCTGCAACGAGACCCACGCGCGCCCGTCTGCAGCGGGCTGACCTGCGATCGACAACGACTCGCCGTCGGGCACCACGAAGACCAATTCGTACTCGAGGCCCGTCGTGCGCCGCAGTGACGGCAACTCCGGCGCGAGCTCCACCGAGCGCGACGTCACGCGACGAATCGCGAAGTCGACGTACACCGCGCCACCCATCGGCAGCTCGAACGTCGTGCCGCGCTCTGCGCCGGCCCATTCTCCGACCAACGTCGACGCGTCGATCTTGAGGCGGTGACGACCGGGCTGCAGTCGTCCACCGGCGAAGTTGTCGGCCGTGCGCGCCGAAACCGCCGCGAGGTGAAAGCGGCCGTCGCGATCCGTCAGCGCTTCGAGCCCCGTCTCGAGCAGCACGCGGGCCGCTGCGACTCCCGGCTCTTCGCTGCTGCAGCGCGCGTCACCGTCGAGATCTTCACACACGCGACCGACGATCACGCCATCATCGAACTGGCTCGTCGGCGCCTGCGAAGCGAGCAACGCAAGGAGCGCCGTGGCGATCACGGCGCGCGCTCCACGACCGCAGTCACGCGCGATGCGACGTCGGTGATCGACACCAACCCGGCGCCATACTGTTCACGCGACTTGCCCTGACTCACGGCGCGGCGTGAACCTGAGCCGGCGCGAATTTCGACTTCACGCCCATCGACGAGCTCGCCGTCGCCCGTCTCGAGCCACCACTCGAAGTCTGCCGCTGCACGCGCGACACGTATGTTCACCGGCGGCGCCGGCACGACCACCACCGTGATGCGCGCCTCTGCGCCGTTCGGCGACGACGCTTCAGCACGAATGCCCGGCCACTCGGCGTGAGTCAGCTCACGTGCGTCGGCTCCGAGTCGCGCGGTGCCGTCGGCGCCAGTCGTGACGATCGACGCGCCCGACTGCAGTTTCTGATTCGGCACCGGCAGCCCGGAGAGATCGACGACTTGAGCCACCCTCGCAGCTCCCTCCTTCCACACCAGCAGTCGCGCCGGCTCACGCCCCCACGGCCCCGCTGCGAAAACGACGAGTTCACGAGCGCCCGGCGCCTCCGTCGTCGGCACCTTCCAACGTAGCGCTGCGACACCTTCTGCGTCGGTCGTCGCGGCTTCGAAGCCTGACGCAGTCACGAGCGCGCCCGCCAACGGCCGCCCGAGTTGATCGCTCGCGCGCACGCGCACCGCCCACGTGGAGCCCTGATGCACGACACGATCTTCACCTTCGACCTCGAGCGTGCGCACGGGCCCTTGCGACAGTGTGAGCGAGAGCGCCTCATTCGAATCGACGGCGCCCTGCTTCCACGTCGCGAGCAGCGTCTCGGAGCCGGCGCCGAGTTCCTTCGGCGCGGTCCACGTCCACTCTTGAACTCCATCGCCGAGTTCACGCGCGCTGCTCCACGCGCCGCGACCTGCCTTCCACTGAACCTTCGCGCCCTTCGTGGCTGCGCCGAACTTGTCCGACGACGCACACAACACGCGCGCCTTCGACACGCCGTCGGCGGGCAACGTCGTCGGGGTCGCCACACATGCGAGCTGATCGACGCGAGGCAGCAACAGGTCCAACGTCGTCGAACGTCGATTTCCGACACGGTCGACGGTGATGGTCTTGCCGACGCCGTAGCCGGGCGGCACCACCACTGGCAGCCGAAACGAGCCGTCGCCCGAAGCGCGAACCGGGCCGAACGTCTGCGCGCCGAGCGTCAGGCGAACTTCAGCGCCCGGCTCCGCGCGACCCGGCACTTCGACAGCGCTGGCCATGGGCACGCGCAGCACGCCGAAGGCACCTTCGACCGACTGAGGGTGTGGCCACGGCGCGAACGCGACAATGATCGCCACCTCCGGAGCGCGCGTCGCCGGGAGCACGAAGCGCGCGCGGAAGCGACCTGGCCCGGTTCTCTCGATGCGATCGATCGACCCGACGCTCGCGCGCAACACGGGAGGCGCAGGACGATCGACTCCGCCGATGACGATCTCCAACGCGGCTTCGGTGTCGCGGCCCTTCACCGGCTCAGCAGGCGTCAGTTGCAGCGCGATGTTCTGCGCGAACGAAGCCCCGGCCGTCAGCAGCACGATCGCGAAACCGAGGAGCCGACCGCCACGCATTCAGCGCGGCAGCTTATGTCGCTCCAGTCGAGACACGACCCGAATCGCCGACGGGCGCCGAGCCAGCAACAGCACGAACGCGAGCATCGCGAACATCGGCACCGCAGCGCTGCTCGTGCTCGAGCAACCACCGTGGTGCGGCGTCGGGTGCGGAGGCGCAGTGGGCGGCAGCGGCGGGTTCGACGGCGGAGGGCTCCCCGACGCGGGGCAGAGTTCAGCGAGCGTCACGCGCACCTTCGTCTGCTGTTTCCGGCTGTCACCTTCGTGGACGTGCAGGCGCGCACGACGCGCGGTGATTGCAACGCCAGCGACCCACTGGTTCGTCGCCGTGCCACCCGCGTGGCCGTCGTCGACCTCTTCATCATCGTCAGAGTCGCGGCTGCGATCGGCCCGGTTGCAGCCACCACCGCCGCCACCATTGCTGTGCCCGTGACCATCGAGCGTGCAGCGGCTGAACACGTAGCGCGAGGCATCGGCGAGCTCGGCCGCCGTGCGCGGGTGCGCCTTGCGCGAGCCGCCGACGTACTTGCAGGTCACCGTGTCGTTGCCGACCTCGAAGCTCAGGTACGCCGTCTTGTTGCCGGAGTTGCCGGCGATCACCGGCAGCTCCGCCGGAATCGCGAACGTCATGGCAGGCGTCAGCGCTTCGTTGTCGTCGTACCAACGCGAAGGCGAATACGTGCGCGAGGCCTCGAGCACCACCGAGCGCGGCGTGCAGGTGCCGGGCACCGGAGGCAGCGTGAACGTCGCCCCGAAGATGTCGTAGTTCGCCGCGTTCACCACTTCGGTCGCCTGCCACACCACGCGAACGTCGCCGTTGGGCAGCACAGTGATGTCGTTGAGCGACTCGTTGGTGTCGGGCGTGTCGGTGATCTGGAAGACGCGGTTGCTCGTCAGCTCGACGACGTAGAGATCGCTGCGGAGGTTGCTCGCGAGGCGGCCCTCGAAGGCGACCAGGTTTCCACGGATCGACGGGTTGTATTGAGCGCCGGGCAGCTCGATGACTGTTTCGGTGCCGCCGTTGACGGGCACCACCACGAGATCTGAAGGCCCCGGGTTCGCGGCATCGTCACGCTGAAAGACGACGAGCGTGCCGTTGGTGTCGGCGAGCGTGTCGCGCCTCGGCGCCGCGGAGACGACGTCGATGTCCCACGAGGGGCCGTTGCGGCGCGCGGCGTAGATCTGACACGAGCTGCCAGTGACGCAGCCTTCCCAGACGACGACGTTGCCGTCAGGCGAGACCGCGGGGTTCTGATCGTAGATGGCGTCGTTGGTCAGCTGCGTGAGCGAGTTGTCGCCAAGGTTCAGCACCATCACGTCGCCGGCCATGACGTTGGTCGAGTAGTCGATGAACGCCGCCGTCTGGGCCCCGAGCCCGACGCCGAAGCGGTTGGTGTTGGGGGCCGGCGCGAGCTCCGTCAGGGTGCCGCTCGCCACGTCGAACAGCATGATCGCGTTCTTGTCGGTGACGCGCGTGAAGACGATGCGCTCACGGTCGATGTCGCTGAGCAGGTCGACGGCGCCCACCGGCGCGGGGATCGCCGAGTCGGTGGCGGTCGAGAACCGGTAGTAGCGAATCTGATCGCTGGTGCTGTTGTTCGAATACGCAGCGAGGTCGCCGTCGACGTGGGGGTCGAACTGATCGCCTGGCTGGTTGTTGATGGTGACGCGCGTCGGCGTCAACACGCCACCGTTGATCGGCGTCACCGAGAGCAGCACAGAGACGAGCGGTACCAGACTCAAGCCCATCGCGACCTCCCGCCGGCGGCCTGCCCGGCACAGCAAGTCTCGCGATCAGGGCACGAAATGACCTTTCGGCCACTCGCTTCTCCTGGAGACCACGGCCGACCGCTTCGTTCACCAACCACAACGAAGTGAGGCCCCACGGTTTTGCGACGCCGGGTTTTCCCCGGGTGTGCCCTGATCAGGAGACGGTGTTCGTCAGGAGGATACGGACGCCACGTCGAAGACGCAAACACACCTCTTGCGACACGCGGCGTGGTTGTTGTAACTGCCCGCGCGACTTCATGGCCAAGTAGCTCAGCTGGCTAGAGCGGCGGTCTCATAATCCGCAGGTAGTCGGTTCGAGTCCGACCTTGGCCACCACGAAGAAGCCCTGCATGGCGAACCCATGCAGGGCTGTTTTTTTGACGAGTTGGCTCCGCGCGCGTCTCATGGGGCTGCAGGTTGGTAGCGACCTGTAGCGCACCCCTTGGAGACCACGATGCAAGAGACGACGACGATGTTGCCGCGACTGATGGAGGCTGTTGACGCTCAGCGCCACACCTCCACCCACGCCGAGCCTGAAAAGGGCGACGTCGTGAGCACCCACGTGTTGGTCGAGCAGGACAAGGTCGATCAGCTTCGCGAGCTCTCGAAGCGCACGCGCATCGCGCAGAGCGAGTACCTGCGCGAAGCCGTCAACGATCTGCTGACCAAGTACGACAAGAAAGACGAACCGTGATGCTGCCGCTCACCAAAGTGAAGGCGCAGCAGCCGAAGCCTGTTCCGTCGCTCCCCGTCGATCTCGAAGAGTCACCGCTGCTCGACGCCATCCGCGCGTACCTCGACGGCCGGCGCTGACTGGGGCGTGGGCTCGATGCCCCGCTCCTGCACCTGCTTCGTCAACGCCTCGACGGCCGCCTTGCGCTCACGGTGAGCGCGCCAGCGGCTGAAGAGGAAGACGAGCACGATGATCGAAACCAGGCCGATGACGACGTTGCGCTCACCCGCCGCGATGCGGTGCAGCAGCGAGTCGATGTCGGCTCCGAACTTGTAGCCAAGCACCACGAAGAGCGGCGCCGACGCCAACGCGGCGATCGAGTCGTAGAGCGCGAACTTCGTGTAGCTCATGCCCACCGAGCCCGCGGTGAAGTACGTGACCGTGCGAACGCCAGGGAGAAACCGGGCGAGCATGACGATCTTCTCGCCGTGCTTCTTGAAGAGGCCTTCGACACGCGCGCGCTTTTCAGGCGTGACGATGCGGGCGAAGAAGCCGGGCGTGGCGCCCACGTTGGTGCCGAAGCGGCGCCCCAGCCCGAACATGATCGAGTCGCCGATGATGATGCCGGCGTAACCGATGAGGATCATCACCCACAGGTTGGCCTGCCCGCGATGAACGAGCACACCACCCATGACCAGAGGGATGTCTTCGGGCAGCGGCAGGCCGAAGCCCGCGAGCAACAACACCACGAAGACAAGCCCGTACGCGGTGAGCCCGGCAGCACTGCCCAGGAGCGCGATCAGGTAGTCCTTCACGTTCACTTCTTCGCCGGGCGGCGGGTCTCTAGTTTCTGCATGGCGTCCAGGACGATGGTGTCGAGTGGCTTCCCCTCGTCGAACAGCCGCGAGATGTCCTTGATTCCAAAGTAACCGTGCGACGCAGCGGCCTCGAAGGCCGCGTCGTTGGCTTCGGTCGCGCGCAGCGCGATGGCCTGGCAGATCGCCGAGGTCGCGAACTCCTGCAGCGAACCTTCAGTCGCACCGGCGAGCTGCGCTTCTTTCAGCACCGCCACGCCACCGGCCCACTTGCCGACCTGACGCGAAACCGCCGGCTCGATGGTGAGGCGCGCGAACTCGCGAATGACACCTTCGACGTTCGGCTTGTCGCTGGGCCCCACGATGATGATCGCCTCGCCGTTCTCACCGGCGACCGCGCGCACCTGATCCTGCGCGTCGAGCAGGTTGACGACGATCAACGCCTCCTGGCTCTCGGGGGTCTTCAACGTTTTGCGGGCGCGCGTCAGCGGGGCGTCGGTCACCGTGAGGTAGCTCTTGAGCGAGCGGCGGTAGTCGGCCTGCACCGTGCCCATGAGCTCTTCGAGCTTCCACGCTGTCCACGCCTTCGAGAGCACCGCCTCGAGGCCCTTGAGCTCCTGCAGGTCTTTCGCCTTCGCGCCCGTCGCGAACGGGGCTTGGTCAGCCGCCACCGCGTACGACAGGTACTTGCGCATGGCCGTGGGGTGCGCGTCGAAGAACGTCTCGGCGGCGCGGCGCACTTCGGGGTCTCCACCGATGACGCGCGAGCGGACGAGCTGACGAACGGGGTGGTACAGCACGCGAGGCACGGGGTCTTTGCGAGTGACCGGGCCCGAGTCGAAGCCCGACGCGTTGAACACCGCGAACAAGGTGAAGACGCGCTCATCGTTGCGCAGCTCGACACCCTCACCCGTGTACAGACTGGCGAACCAATCGCCCTTCGAAGCAGCAAACGCGGGGAGCGAGAGGACGGCACACAGCGCGATGAGACGGGTCATGGCGCCGAGGTAGCCCACGGCGCTCAGCGCATCAAGCGACAATCAGGGAGGTCAGCTGCGCGCGACGAGAGATCGCAGCGCGTCGCGGTTGGCAGCGACCTTCGCGCCGAACTGCGTGCAGATGGCCATCAGCAACTTCATGCAGGCCTGTGGCTTGGTCGCCACGAGTTTCTGAAAGTCTGACTGCCGAATTTCGTAAGCGGTGACGGCCGCCGTCGCCGTCGCGGTGCACATGCGCTGACCGGGGTTGATGAGCGAGAGCTCTCCGAGCCAGTCGCCGGCCCCGAGTTCTCCGAGCGAGAGATCGCCCTTTTCGCCTTTGGTCGACAGCGCGACCTTGCCTTCGCCGATGACGAGCATCGAGTCGGAGACCATCGACTCGGCGAACAACATCGAGCCGGCCGGGTAGCTCTTCGCCGAGCAGATACCCGCAAGAATCTGAATGCCCGTGTCGGTGAACCCCGAGAGGAGTCCGCAGCCCCGAAGTGCTTCCGCTGCCGTCATGGGTGGAAAGCTACCATGCGAATCGAAGCGCGCTTCATTTGGAGCAATCGAGCGCGAGCTCGTCGACCTTCTGGCGCGCCTGCGACGAGCCGAGCTTCATGGCCTTGCACAGCGAGCCCATGGCGCCGGGTTGGTCGCCCGCCAACAGGAGCGCCGAGAAACGAAGCAGATGGCCGGGCGCGTAATCGGGCGCCGTGGCGACGAGCCCGTCGATCTCTTTGACGGCAGCGTCTTTTTCCCCGAGTTGAAGCAGCACACCGGCCAACTTCGCGCGGTTGTCGAGCCACGACGGCGCAGCCCGACGCGCTTCTTCGAGGTACGGCCGCGCGTCAGCGAGCTTCTCTTCGGTGATGGCGATGAGGCCCGCGAGGTGCTGGGCGGCCGCGAAGCCAGGGCACTTGAGCGCAACGTCGAGCGCCGGAGACTTCTGCTTCGGGTCTTCGAAGCTGACGCGCGCGAGGAGGTAGGCCGCTTCGGCCGACGGGTTTTCAATGAGGCCGAGCGCCTGTGCGTCTGACGCGCCACGGGCCAGCAGCGCGGCGTCTTCAGCGCGGCGACAGGCCGCAGGAGGCACGGGCTCCTTGCGCGTCGCGTACACCGCGTCGAGCGCGGCGAACGCATCAGCAGCGGGTGGTGTGTCGGCGCCACGCAGCGCGAACGCGCCGGCGACCACGCCGACCACCAACGCCGCGCCGAGGCCCATGACGAGCGGCGCCTTCGACTTGGGGCCGGGCGCCGAAGCCGTCACGGGAGCCAGCGCAGGCGACGACAGACCGCGCTTCTCGGAATACCAGTTGAGGATCGCGACCAGCGAGTTGAGCGAGGCAACCACCTCGTCGAGCCCGACCTTCACGCCCGTGTCACCGAGCGAGCCTGAGTGATCGTGCGCCGACAGGTTGCCCCACGCCTGCACGGTGCCCATGTGCGCCAGCACGTTGGTAGGCACGATGCCGGCGTTGGCCTGCTGGCGGAACTTCGTGACCAGCTCGTCGAGCATCGCCTTGCCGGGCGTCTGTTTGAGCTCTTCGGTGACGAGTGAACGCAGCACCGCCTCGAGCACGAGCCGCGCGTTCTGCATCACGCCTTTGTAGTCAGCAGCGCGCCCGCGGCTCACCATGGCGCGCAGGTCGTCTTGAGCGCGCCCGAACTTGGGCGCCAGCGTCTCCAACTTGTCCAACAACGGGTCGATATCGACGGCCATGAATCACTTGGTCAGCGAGAGGAGATCGAGCTTGGCGACCTTGAAGTCGGGCTGCTCGTTGACGACTTCGGTGAGCAACCGGCTCGCGGTCTTCGGGTCTTTCTTGTCTTTCGCGTCGAGCGCGCGCGCGTACTTGAGCGTCGTCGCGTAGGGCAGCTTGTAGCTGCGCTGCACCGGTTCCGTGGGCCCCAACTGCAGCAGCTTGTCTGACGCGAGCTGGGTGATCTTCTCGACGGCGGGCATCACGTCGTTCACGTCGAGCGCGACGCGGTTGCTGCCGAGAATCTCGGAGCTCTCACTGCGGATGACCTTGCTGATGAGGAAGAACCTGTCTTTTCCCATTTGCACGACTTCGCCGGTGATCAGGTACTCGGTGCCCAGCACGGCGGCGATCTTCCCAAAGCTCGCCTTGTCGGCCAGGGCTGACTGACCCAGCTTTTTCTCGGCGAGCAGCTCTTCCATTCGCTCGCGCTCGAGCGGCGTGAAGCGACCGGTCTCCCCGAGATCGTTGATGAGCAGTGCCGAGAGCCCCTTCGCGAAGAAGCCGAGGTCTTCGTTGCCCGTCTTGTTCAAGTAATACAGCGCGGCGATTCGGGGCTTCACGCCGGCGTCAGCAGCGAAGGCGGGCGCCGCGAGCAACAGCATCAACCACGCGAGTCTCAACATGGGCGCCGACTTGTAGCAGCTATGCTGCCGCGCCACGCCATGCACGCCGCACTCGCCGCGACGCTCGACACGCTGCTCGACCCCACGCAGGTCTCCTGGAACCGGCGGCGCCCGGAGCTCGGCGCGGAGCCCGACTCCAACGAGTTCTTTCTGGGCGTCGGCAGTCGCGACGCCGCCCTGCCCTCGCACCCACGAATGCTGTCGTGGAAGCTGCCGCAGTGGCGCTCGCGAAACCTGCGCTCCACCACCGAAGCGGTGTTGCTCAGCGCCGAGGCGCTCGATGGCTACAGCGGCGCGCTCTCGTTTCGCATTCACGAAGCGACCCTCGATTGTCTCACGGCGGCGGTGCTCATCGTTCACCGGGTGAAACACCGGACGTGGCCGGCAGGTGCAGCCGCGCTGTGTGAGTACGTCAGCGAATGGGAACAAGGTCGCACGGAGGCCGCTGGCCACTACGCGCGCGCGCTGGCGTCGATCTACTACGCGTCTCTGCAGCTCTTTCGCGTGGAGGACGGCGCGCCCGCGAAGGAGTTGGTGACGCTGCTCGTCAACACGCTCGACCAGCAGCTCGACGCGACGGGGCTGGCGACCCTGCCCGAGGCGCTCATCGCGCACCGCGTCGCCCGGCGCCTCAAAGCCGACGCCGACCTGTATCGAACCGAGCTCTCCCGAGGGTGGAAGGTGCAGGTCGATCTCCCCGTCGACAACCAGCCCGGTGCGTACCGACGTGTCGACGCGCTGTTTCTGTCGTCGCCACAAGACGTCACGGTGCTCAAGCTGCTCGCGCGGCCCGATTCGGAGTCGTCTTCATATGGGCGCGGCTTCGAGCTGATGGCGGTGCACGCGCCGAATGAAGCCAACGCGTGGGGGCGGCACACGATCTCCATCGCGCCGGAGAGCCCGGGCACGCTCGACGATCTCGCGCTGCAGCTCGATCGCCTCGAAGGCCCGAACGCGCCCGACGGAACGCCGCGCGTGAAAGACAAGCCGCGCTTCACCTACCAACCCCCGGAGCTCGAGGGCCTCGCAGACCCCTGGTACTCCGACGGCTACGCGTGGACGAAGCGCCGCGCCACCATCGTCGCCCCGCCCTTCGTCGGCTCGCGGCTGGGTCGCGAGGAGATCTGGGAAGCCGTGTGGCAGCGCTTTCACGTGGGCCGCAACGTGCACGTCACCGCGTCACGCACGGTCTTCTGCCGGCCGTTCCGCTCGAAGGCGCGCGTGTCGAGCGCGACGCTGCGCGCGGCAGGTTGGCAGCCCACAGAGACCGCCACCGGCCACGCGTACCTGCCGTCGGTGACGAACTCCTTCATGGGCGGCGACGTGCGGCATTACCGACGCGAAGACGCAGGCCGCACGGTGCACCTCGCGCTCTACCCGGCGCAGCTGGCGTTGGTGTGGGTCGAATCGGTCGACACCAGGCCCATCACGCTGGTCGAGCTCGCACGACGGCAGGCGCACGAAGTCCGCTCGAAGGGGCTCGACGCGCTCGAGTCGGTGAAGTCACTGTCGGCGTGGTGCGAGCCGGTCGAAAACTCTCACTGGCTCGTCTACGGCGCGTACCGCGTCAACCGCGCGCGCTCGACGATGCTCGACGACTCGCGCGCCGTGCAGGGGCTCTTTCACGCGCTCGCGAGCGGCCAGGCGCCGACGCTCGGGAACCTGCCGTCTGGAGCAGAGGTCGACGCGCGCCGCGTGCAGTCGCTGCGCGACGTCGAACACTGGTTCACGCCGACGGGCGGCGCGCGCCTCGAGCTGCGCCTCGACGACTCGCCAGAGGCGCCGAAGCTCGACCAAGACTTCATGCTGTTTCTGCTCACCACCGGCCAGCGCGCCATGGCCTTCGAGCTGACGCGCCGCATGGGTGAAGTCGAGCGCGGCTCACGCACGCAGCGGTGGCAAGGCACCGCGCCGCTCAAGACACTGCGCGCCGACGTCATGCTCTTCACCAACTCGCTCTGGTACGCGCGCGTGTCTGACGGGCCCGAGCTCAACGCGCGCTACGACGACTGGCGCGAGCTGCACGACATGGCGGCCACCGTCGACGCGCTGCGCGAACAGACCACCGAGCTCGACGAGTACCGGAAGGAGCGCTTCGAGAACATGGTGGGGCTGCTGGTGTTCATCTTCCTGCCCATCACCATCGCCTCGGGTTTCTTCTCGGGCGCGCAGTTCAACGACATGGACTTGAGGCTCGGCCTACCGTGGACGACCGGCGGCTGGGTGCTCTTCGCGCTCTACACGGCGTTCTTTTCGGTGCTCGTCTACGGCGCCGTCTTCGCGCTGCGGCTGTTCTCGCCGCGCAAACGTTGACGGCTACCGCTCGCGGCGGGTGCGAAACTCGCCGTTCGAGATCTCGGCCTTCGGGAAGGTGATGTTGAAGGTGCCTTCGTCGAAGCCGGGGCCGTCATCGGGCGCCCACTTCGTGATCGTCACGCTGCACGTGCCCTCGAGGTACTCGCCGGTGGAGCGACGCCAACGCCCCAACACGCAGGTGTACTTGCCGTCTTTGCCTCGCTCGAGGCGCAGGTCCATTTCCTCTTCGCTGCCGCCCTTCACGCGCGGGCCATCAGTGCTGCCGCGCACGAAGAACACGCTGCCGTCGTTCGACTTCTGCGAGACGAGGTTGCGGGTGAACTCGACGCTCCAGCTGCGATCGAGGCTGGCCTTCAGCCACACGAGGTTCTTCGTGATGTCGCCCAGCTGGCACCAGGGCACGGCGTTCTTGTTGAACGCGAGCATGTCGGCCACCGAGCCGTCGTTCTCGAGGTACTTGCGCGTGTACGCACGGTAGCGCTCGCAGTCGTCGGCTCGGGCGGCGTCCATCCCGACGCTCCTGTAGAAGTTCGCGAAGGCGTCCTGATTCGCGCGGGAGACCTTGCAGGCCTTCTCGAGCTCGGCGGTCAGCTCGTCGATCGCCTTGAGGCCCGACTGCGACATGCGGCGCTGGAGCACGCGCATGCCGACCCGAATGTCCATGTCCTTGCAGCTCTGCAGCGCCTCGGCCCAGCGGTTGAGATCGTCGAGCTGATTGCCGCGACCCTCGAGCAGGTTCTTGATCTGCTTCTCGACCCACGACACGCGCGAGTCGACCGGGAAGTTGTCGAGAATTTCCTGGTAGGCGCCGACCGCTTTGTCGACGTCGCCCACGTCGAGGAAGGTGCTGGCCTTGAGCTCGAGCAACCTCACGCCCTTGTTGCTGGCGCGCGTGTCGCCTGCGTTGGTCTTCGTGATCGCGTCTTTCACGCGCGCGTCGAGCTCGTCGCGCAGGGCTTTGTTGATCTTCGGGTCGACGGCGGCGAGCACCGGCCAGGCACGGTACGACTCGCCGTCATCGAGCCAGCCTTCGAGCACGAAGCGCGCGAGGTTCTCGAAGCCGAGATCGTTCAGGTTCACGTCGCCGAACTGTGACTCGGCGATCAGCCGCTCTTCGTCGAACGCGAAGCGGGCGGAGATCGACGGCGGGTACGCGACGCCGTTGACCACCGTGGAAAATTGCCGCGCCGTGCGCTCGAACTCGCCGACGTAGCGGCGCTGGTTCTCGTACCAGTCGCGCATGGCGATCAACGCGCGGCCTTCTTCGCCCTTCTTCGCGACACGCGCGGAGTTGTCACGGTTCGCGAGGAACTGCTTGAGCACGCGCGCGAGGAACTTGCCCTTGAGCACGCGCATGCCGAGGAAGTGTTCCTGCTGCTCCTTGTTCAGGTCCGAGAAGCGCGCCTCGTTCTGCATTTCTTTGTCGATGAGCTTGCCCAGCTCGATGGCGCCGCCGGCGATCATGTCTTTCTTGCGCTTCTGGTACTCCTCGAAGCGCTTGAGCAGCTCGGCCTGCCGTTCACGCGCGAGCAGAAACGTGGGCGACTTCGAGACCACGGCGCGCATGGCCGCCTGCGCTTCTTCGAGCCGGCCCTTGTCGGTGAGATCGAGCGCCTTGCCGTAGGCCACCACGGTCGCGAGATCGGGCACCTTGGCCTTGCGCCGCGCGTTCGAGTTCGCCGTCAGCTTGCCGTCGATCTTCGCGACGAGCTGATTGGCGAGGCGCTGCTCGATGTCGAAGATCTTGTCTTTCGAGTCTTGCTCGCGCGCGGTGACGACGGTCTCGAAGGTGCTCGGCTTCACCAGCCGCGCTTCGACGGTCAGCTTGTCGCCGCTCGGCAACAGGCTGCCCACCACGAGGTAGTCGGCGCCCAGCACGTTGCCCAGCTTCGCGGCCGTCTTCTTGTCGACGTACTTGCTCTGCTGAAAGTCGAGCTCCTTGAGCACCTCTTCGACGCGGGTGCGCTCGACCACGCGCACGCCCTCCCACGCCACGAGGTCGGTGATCAGCATGTCGGCGAGGCCCTTGCCGACGAAGCCGAGCTCCTCGTCTTTGCTCTGTGACTCGAAGTACATCACCGTCACGACGGGCTTCGCGTCAGCCGCCGCCAGCAACGCCAACACGCCGAGCGAGAGCATCAGTTCGCGCCGGGGAACGCCGTCACGTACTGCACCTTCACGTCAGGGAACGCGGTGACGAACTGCACCTTGGTGTCAGGGAATGACGTCACCATCTGCCACTTGCCGCACTTGTCGGGGAAGGCGTTGACCTTCTGCACCTTCACGTCGGGGAACGCGGTGACGACCTGCACCTTCACGTCGGGGAATGACGTGACCTGCTGAATCTTGCCGTAGAGCTTCTTGCCGTTGAACGTACAGCTCGACTTGCTGAACGAGCCGCCGGCCCACGCAGACATCGCGTACCCGGTGACGGCGGCGAGACAGACTGCGGCGACGGCAGAGAGGCGCTTCTTCACGGGTGACTCCTTGTTGGGGGGGGAACTTCAGGCGACGACGCAGCTCTCGGCGACGGGAGCCACTTCGGGGATCTTCACTGACGGGGTCGAGAGCAGCTTGAGCTGCACGCCACCGAGCGCGCTCTGCGACGCCGCTTCGACCTTCACCTCGACCAGCGCACCGATGGGCGCGTCTCCGTCGAAGTTCACGACGCGGTTGTGCGGCGTGCGGCCCATGCGGCGGTTGGGGTTGGTGCGCGACGGGCCTTCGACCAGCACCTCGACGGTGTGGCCGACGTGCTGCGCCATGTTGGCGACACTGATCTGCTTCTGCAGCGCGTTGAGCCGCTCGAGGCGCTTGACCTTCACGTCGTGCGCGACGGGGCCCCACTCTTCTTCTTTCAGGCCCGCGACGGTCTTGGGGCGCGGCGAGTACACGAAGGCGAACTGGCCGTCGTATTCGACCTGCTTGCACAGCTCGAAGGTCTTCTCGAAGTCTTCGTCGGTTTCACCGGGGAAGCCCACGATGATGTCGGTGGTCACCGCGATGCCGGGCCGCGCCGCGCGCAACTTCGCGAGGCGCTCGAGGTAGTTCTCGATGGTGTAGTCGCGCTTCATGCGCTTGAGCACCGGGTACGAGCCGCTCTGCACCGGCAGGTGGAAGTGCGGCATGATCTTCGGCTCGAGGCGGAACGCATCGACCAGCTCGTCGCTCAAGTCGTGCGGGTGGCTGGTGGTGAAGCGCACGCGCTCGATGCCCGGGACCTGCGCGGTGCGGAGCAGCAGCTGCGCGAACGAAATGCCCCCGAGGTAGCTGTTGACGTTCTGCCCGACGAGCGTGACTTCGCGCACGCCGACGGTGGTGAGGCGCGCGACTTCCTGCAGCACGTCGGTGAACGGGCGGCTGACCTCGCGACCGCGCGTGTGCGGCACCACGCAGAACGAGCAGACGTTGTCGCAGCCCTTCATCACGGTGACGAACTCGGTGGTCTTGCCCAGCGACGTCGCCGGGTCGGCCTGCGGGAAGACGTAGTTCTCGGAGTCGACCCACGCGGTCTCGACGACGCGCACCTGCTCTTTTTCGATCTTCGAAAGAATGTCGGGGAGCCGGCCGATGGCGTCGGGGCCGAAGACGAAGTCGACGTACGGCACCTTCTCGAGGATCTTCTTTTTTTCCTGCTGGGCGACGCAGCCCCCGACGCCGATGAGCGCCCCGCGCTGCAGCTTCACCTGACGGTAGCGCCCGAGCGCCGAGAGCATCTTGTCTTCGGCCTTCTCACGAATGGAGCAGGTGTTGAGGATGATGAGGTCGGCGTTGTCGACCACCGGCGTCGGCGCGTACGACATCGTCGCCAGGGCCTCGCCCATGCGGTTCGTGTCGTTGACGTTCATCTGGCAGCCGAAAGTGTGAATGAAGTACTTCTTCATGGGCGCCTTCTGGGGGCAGCGTGGGGCCCCTGTCAACCGGGGTTACTTGAGTCCGTAGCGGGCCAATTTATTGAGCAGCCCCTGCCGCGAGAGCCCCAGGCGTTCGGCGGCGTGGGAGCGGTTGCCGTCGGTCGCCTCGAGCGCCGCCTTCAGCTCGTTGCGTTCGAGCGCGGCGATTTTGTCTTCGAGCGTCGTCGGCAGCGGCGTCGTGCCACGGAGGTTGGGTGACAGATCTTCGGGGAGGATCTCTCCACGGCCCGCCGAGAGCACCAGCGCGCGCTGCATTTCGTGGCGCAGCTCGCGCAGGTTCCCCGGCCACGCGTAGCTCTCGATGTTGCGCTGCGCTGCCGGAGAGAGCCGCGTGTGCTGCGCGCCGGGCACGAGGCTGCGCGCGGCGTTCAAGAAGTGCTGCGCGAGCACCAGCACGTCACCGGGGCGATCTTGCAGGCGAGGCAGCGCCACCTCGATGCCCTTGAGGCGCCAGAAGAGATCTTCACGAAACCGGCCGTCGGCGAGCATGTCGGCCAGCGGCTTGTTGGTGGCGCTGACGATGCGCACGTCGACCGTCTTCGATTGCGTCGCCCCGACAGGCAAGACCTCGCCGCACTCGAGCACGCGCAGCAACTTCACCTGCAGCTCGAGCGGGAGATCTCCGACCTCATCGAGGAACAACGTGCCGCCGTCGGCTTCGGCGAAGAGCCCCTTCGAGTCGGAGATCGCCCCGGTGAACGCGCCCTTCTTGTGACCGAAGAGCTGCGACTCGAGCAGCGTGGGGCTGAGCGCACCGCAGTTGATGGCCACGAAGGGCTTGTCACTCCGACGGCTCTTCGCGTGCACGTAGCGGGCGAAGAGCTCTTTGCCGGTGCCCGATTCGCCGAGCAACAGCACCGGCAGCTCCGCCGGTGCGGCGCGCTCAGCGAGCCTCTTCGCCTCGAGAAACGACGACGAGTCGCCGATGAGCCCGTCGTGCGTCGCGGTCGCCGTGCGCTCGAGCTCGTGAACGCGATCTTCCAGCGCGAGTCGGGCCCTGGCGCGCGCGAGCACCGCCAGCAGCACGTCGGGCTCCACCGGCTTGGCGATGAAGTCGTACGCGCCGCGCGTGACGAGCCCGAGGGCCAGCGAGAGCTCCGCGCTCCCCGACGCGACGATGACCTTCGTGTTCGGCTGCTGCGCGAGCATCGCCTCGAGCACCTGCGCGCCTTCTTCGGGCCGCTGCGTCGGCGGCAGCATGAGATCGAGCACCACGAGGCGCGGCTCGAACTTCGTGAACATCGTCAGCGCCGAGGTGCCGTCTCCCGCTTCGAGCGTCGAATACCCAGCCTGCGTCAGCAGCTTCGACCACACGCGGCGAAACGCGGGGTCGTCGTCGACCAGCAGCACGTGTTCCAGCGAGTTCAGGACCAACCTCCAGAGATGATGAACCGCGACGGGCGCACGAACGTGAGCGTGCCACCGTGGCGTTCGACCAGTCGTCTTGAAAGCGCGAGGCCCAGCCCCGTGCCGGGTCGTTTGGCGTCGCGGCCACGGCCGGTGGTGAAGGCCTGAAAGAGGCGCGGCTCGAGCGCTGACGGAACTCCGGGGCCGTCGTCTTCGACGGTGAGCGAGCGCGCGTCACCTTTGATTCGAACGCCGCCCGCCGTGCCTTCAACGGCGATGAGCGCGTTGGTGATCAGGTTCACCAACACGTCTGACATCGCGTCGGCGTCGACCTCGATGCGCACGTCGGGCACGTCGACGTCGATGCTCGAGACGTCGACGGCGAGCGCACGCGCCGCGCGACTCGAGGCGGTGGTGATGAGCGCACGCAACGCGACCTCGGTGCGAACCAGCGGCCGAGGCGTCGCGTAGTGGAGCAGCTCGTCGACGAACTGCTTCGACCTGGCGACCTGCGCACGGATCGACGCGAGAGAATCTGCGTCGGCGCCGCCGAGCTCCAGCACCTTCACTTCAGCGAGGATCACCCCCAGTGGGTTTCGTATTTCATGCGCGACGCCGCTCGCGAGCTGACCGATCTCAGCCAACCGCTCCGCGTGCTCGACGCGCGTGCCGAGCGCTTCAGTCTCTGCGGCCAGCGCCCGCACCGTCAGCGGCCGCGCGAAGACCTTCTGGGTGATGACGTCGGCGATGAGCTGCCGAAGCGCGTCAACGGGCAGCGCGACGAAGCCCGCGGCCAACGCAAGGTCGCCGCGAAACAGCAACCCCACGGCGAGCGCGATCAGCACCGCAAACACCAGCGTCTGCACGGCGCTCTGCAGCAACGCGGCACGACCTTCGAGCGAGTCACTGACCCACGTCGCCAGCGCGATGGTGACGACGCTCACCGAGAGCAACGGCGCAGCGAAGACCGCGACGTCGAAGCCCAGCACGTAGAGCGCGATGAGCCCGCCGCCTCCGAGCGCGCCGGCGACGTTCGCGAGCAGAATCGAGAGGCGCCGCGTGCGTTCTCGGCCGCTGGCACGCAGCACCAGCGTGAAGAGCCAGCCCTTCACCGCCAGCGTGCCGACGATGGCCGCCGCGCCGACCCACCAGAAAAGAGGGCCTGTTCCTCGCGCGCCCGGGCCGTAGAGGAGTCGTGGTGCGACGAGCCCGACGAGCGCGATGAGCCCCGCCCCGCTCCACGCCAACGGCAACACGAAGCGTGGCGACTGACCTGTCGCGTCTGACGCCGCGCGAACGAAGGCGCCGGCGAGCAGCATGCCCAGCGGTAACACCCGCTCGGCCAGCGCAGAGCCGTGTGTGAGCAACAGCAGCCCCACCATCCACACCGAGAGGAGAATCGAGAGCTGCACCAGCCCCGGAGACGTTCGCTGCCCCACGCGCAGCGCCGTCAGCCCGAACGCGAGCGAGACGGCAGCCGTGGCGACCAGCGCGAGCGTCTGCGCGTTCACGCCGCGAACCGCCTGGGGAGCCGACCTTCACGCCCGAGCACGATCGCTCGCGGCGCCGCGAAGTACGTGCGGGCCAGACGACGGAAGCTCGCTTCGGTGAGCGCCTGAAAGAGCGGCCGAAAGACGAGGCGGTCGACGAAGCGGCCGAGCACGCCCCAACGCACGTCGTAGGTGTAGCTCGTCGAGAACTCGCAGCGGCCGTCGGGCAGCGCGCGGTACAGCCACAGGCCCACGCCACGGCGAATGAGCGAGCGGAGATCGTCGCTCCAGAATTCGAAGGTGCTCTGCGTCATGGGGCGGTGGAGTTTGTATCGGCCGAAGCCACGAATGAGAACCGGCCCGAGGCGCGTCTCGTAGCGCATCAACGTACCGGGGGTGATTCGTGGCGCCAGCAGCTCGATGCGGCTGAACCGGTAGTCCCACTTCGGGTGCTCCACGTGATTCTGCGTGACGGTCCACACCTGCTCGACGGTCGCGTCGAGCCGCACGCGAACATGCAGCGGCGCGGGCCTCGGCAACGCAGCGTCGATCAAGATGAGCGCTTCGAGTGTCGACACACCTGCGGCGCCTGCGGCCATCACCCAACCCAACGCACGCAGCGCGAACGGCACGTCAGTCGGGGTGATTGACGTCGGCAGCGCCCAGTCGCCCCACGTCGCGCCGAGCAGCTCGCGCAGCATCGCGCCCACCAACACCGACAGCGCGATGTGCATCAAGTACTCCGCCGAACACAGCCCACCCTGGCTCGCGCGCGACTTCGGTTCTTCCCACACGTCGAACGCCGCGATCGCGATGTCGACGACGAACACCGCGACCAACGCCCAGAACCACGCGCCCGTCAGCCGCCACCCCGGCACGACGATGAACTGAACCGCGTACACATACCCACGCGCGACATGAATGATGGCCTCGCGACGACACTCGGCGCGCTGAACGAGGCGCCCCTTGAGCGTGTGAAAGAACAGAATATCGGCCGCGCCGACGACCCCGATGACGAAGAGCAACGAACTCGCGATGAGCATGTGACTTCGTCAGAGCAACGCTGGTGCCAGCGGTCGCTTTCGAGCGAGCCGACGGCGCCGCTGTACACGCCGTGGACACTGGTGAAGCGCCACCGCCAACGACGTGGACAGCGCCGAAGCGCAGGCACGTGAATTCACGCCCCTCACCACTCCGGCACGCGCGCTGCTCTTCCGCGGACGCATGAGAAACCTGCTGCTCCACGTGCTGCATCTCGTGCTCCCTGGCCTGGTGCTGATGACTCGGGCTGCGTGGCCCGTGAAGGCGTTGGCGTGCGCGACCTTCTTTCTTGGCGCGTTCGCGCTCTTCCACGACGTGGCGCACGCGAACCTCCGACTGCACCGCGACGTGAACGAGCTGCTGCTCGCGCTGAGCGGCGCGGCCATGGGCATCAGTGGGGTCGCCGGCCGACGCGCGCACCTCTTTCACCACGCGCACCCCGGTCGTGAAGACGACATGGAAGGTCGCGACATCGACAGCCCGCTCGGAAAGGCGTTGCTGCGCGCACCGCAGACCTGGTTCGCGCTCGTCGCACGTCGAAGCAACGCGCGGCGAGAATCAATGGAGTGGCTGCTCGCCGCCGTCGTCGCGCTCGCGCTGAGCAGCTTCGAGACTGGCCGCATCTACCTCGCCGTCGTCGTGCTCGCGCAGCTCACCATGCCGTTGTGGGCGGCGCGCTTGAGCCACCGACCGCCGCGGCTGCTCGCGCGAATTGCGCAGCCGTTCGCCGAAGCCGGGGTGAGCCTCGCGGTGCTCTTTCTGACCCACCACGCGCACCACGAGCGCCCGTGGGTGCCGACCTTCGACTTGAAGCGCGCTACTGCGGGTGCACGTGCCCCGTACCTTCGCGATGCGCGAGATCCCGGTGCAGCGTCAGCAGCTCTTCTTCACGCTCGCGCAGGAGCTTGAGCGCATCGGCGCCGTGGCGCGCCTCGAACGCCGACAGGTCTTCGAGCTTCGGCAGCTCGGTGCGGGCGCGCGCGCGCAACTGCTCGTCTTTCTCGCTCGAGGCCTCGAGGCGCGCTTTGACCTGCCGGT
The DNA here is from genome assembly GCA_035910535.1 of Archangium sp. Taxonomy (GTDB): domain Bacteria; phylum Myxococcota; class Myxococcia; order Myxococcales; family Myxococcaceae; genus Archangium_A. The sequence continues at coordinate 123,870 of JAMHXF010000042.1, forward strand.
ACGACGAGCGCCGCCCGCAGAAGTCGCCGACGAGGGACTTCAACTTTCCGTACTCGACGAGATCGAGCTTCGAGGCCGCGAGCGCGCGACCGTGCGCGAACGCGTAGCGACCGCTCCAATCAGCGCCCTCTGCGGTGACGAGCTCCGTGAGCATGGTGCGTTGGTAGGTGATGAAGGCCTCGAGGCGCTCAGGTGTGAGCTGCAACGAAGCGAGTCGCAAAGTCTTCAGGTCCATGACGAATCGGAAGGTACACTCAAAACCCGTGAGTGGTGGCCCGCACAACCTCGACGACACCGCTCCGGGCACCGCGTTGGAAGACACCGTCGCCTCGGGTGAACGCGCGGCGCCGAAGCTCACCACCAGCGGCGTGCAGAAAGGCGAAGCGCTCGATCGCTACGTGATCCTCGACCGCCTCGGCGCCGGCGGTATGGGCGAGGTCTACGCGGCGTGGGACCCGGTGCTCGATCGCAAGGTCGCGGTGAAGGTGCTGCGCCCCGACATCGAAGGCTCGTCGTTGGGTGAAGAGCTCAAGCACCGTTTGCTCGGTGAAGCGCAGTCGCTGGCGAAGTTGTCGCACCCCAACGTGGTGACGGTGCACGACGTCGGCCTCGCGGGAGATCGCGTCTACCTCGCGATGGAGTTCATCGACGGCCGCACGTTGAAGGAGTGGCTGCAGCAGGTTCCGCGGCCACCGTGGCAGAAGATCCTCGAGGTGTTCCTCGCCGCGGGTGAAGGGCTCGTGGCCGCGCACGCGCAGGGCATCACGCACCGGGACTTCAAACCCGACAACGTGGTGGTCGGCAGCGACGGCCGCGTTCGCGTGATGGACTTTGGCCTCGCGCACGGTCAGGCCTCGAAGAAGAAAGACGGGCCGCAGCGGCGCACCATCACGCAGCCGGGCGCGATGCTGGGCACGCCCGCGTACATGTCACCAGAAGCGCTGCACGGTCAGCCGACCGACTTCCGCAGCGACGAGTTCAGCTTCTGCGTGTCGTTGTACGAGGCGCTGTACGGCTTTCGACCCTTCGAAGGCGCGACGCCCGGCGCCATCGCCGCGGAGATCATTCAGAACCGTGTGCTGCCCACGCCGAGCGGCACGAAGGTTCCGCGTCGCATTCACGCGCTCGTGCTCAAGGGCTTGCGCAGCGACGCGGCCGAGCGCTTTCAGACGATGCGCGCGCTGCTGCTGCAGCTGGGTCGCACGCGCTCGAAGAAAGAGCAGCGCATCGCGTTCGCGGCCATGGCGGCGCTCGCCGTGCTCGCGGCGGGGTTGACGGCGGTCGCCACGTGGCGTGAGCGCAACCGCTGCGTCGACGTCGCGGCGCGCATGTCGGGCGTGTGGGACGCAGACGTGAAGCGCGCCGCAGCTGAAGCGTTCGCGAAGACCGAGAAGCCGTGGGCGACTTCCGCGTGGCGTGACGTCGAGGCGCGCATCGACACGTATGCGAACCAGTGGGTGCTGCAGCGCCGCGCGGTGTGTGAAGCAGGCCCGTCGGGTGACGACGAACGCTACGGGCAGGAGCTGCTGTGCCTGAGCCGCCGTCTCTCTGATCTCGAGGCCACCACGCAGCTCTTCACGCACGCCGACGCCGACGTCGTGGAGCGCGCCGTGACGACCGCCAGCACCCTGCCCTCGCTCAGCGCGTGTCAGCACATCGCGGCGACTGAAAGGCCGTCGGCTGAAGCGGAGCCGCTGCGCGCCCAGTTGTCGGCGGTGCGCGCGAGAATCGATGCGGGCAAGTACGCCGACGCGTTGAAGCAGGCCACCACGCTGGGAGACAAAGCGCGCGCCGACGGGAACCGTGACGCGTTCGCCGAGGCCAGGCTGTGGGGCGCAATCGCGAAGATGCGCACCGGCGACGCGCGCGGCGCAGATCTCTGGGCCGAAGATTCGATTCTCGCGGCTGAAGAAGCGCACGACGACGAGCTGCAGGCGCGCGGTTGGGTCGAGCGCGTGGGCTTCGCGGCGCTCGCGGGCCCGTCACCCGACGCAGAACGCTGGGCCCGGTTCGCGCAAGCGGCGGTCGCGCGCGTCGGCTCCGCGCCAGAGCTGCAGGCCTCGCTGTTCAACAACCAGGGCGTGCTGGCGTACCTGCGCGGGCACCACGCCGCCGCCGTCGAGGCGTACAAGAATGCGCTCGAGCTCCGCGTGGCCCTGCTGGGTGACAAGCACCCACTCGTGGCGAGATCGCACTCGAACCTGGGCGCCGCGTACCGGGCCATGGGTCGCTTCGACGAGGCGCGCGCGGAATACGAGCAGGCCCTGGCCATCGAAGAAACGGCGCTCGACCCCAGCCACCCGCAGGTCGCCGACACGCTGAACAACCTCGGCAACGTGTTGCACGCGCAGGGTTCGCCGACGGGCGCTCGGCGGGCGTTGGAGCGCGCGCTGCGCATCAAAGAGGCGGCCTTCGGCCCTGACTCGGTGCCGGTCGCGGTGACGCTGAGCAACCTCGGCGTGCTGTTGATCGATCTCGCAGATCTCCCCGAAGCCGACCGCGCGCTCACGCGCTCCGTCGCCATCAAAGAGAAGCACCTCGGCGCCAACAGTCAGTCGGTCGCGGTGTCACTGACGAACCTCGCGCAGGCCAGGCGAGGCAGCCGGCACTTCGCAGAAGCCATCGAGCTCGACGAACGCGCGCTGAAGATCCGCCAGGTGCGTCAGGGAGATCAGCACGTCGACCTCGCCTACAACCTCACCGGCATCGGCGAAGCGCGCTTTGGGCTCGGCGACAAGAGCGGCGCGCGTGAGGTGCTCGAAGAGGCGCTCAAGCTGCGGCGCGATCAAGGGGCTGAACGTGCGGCGACGGCGTATTGGTTGGCGCGCTCTCTCGATGGAACGCGCGACCCGCGACGCCGTGAGCTGCTCGAAGAAGCCGCGCGCACGCTGCCCCCGTCGAGCCCGCTGCACGACGACGCGGTCAAGCAGCTCCGTTAGTCCTTCACCACGTCGGCGTGGCGCTTGCCCCACGCGCACAGCTCGTCGAGCAACGGCCCCAGCGTCGCGCCCAACCGCGTCAGGCTGTATTCGACGCGCGCCGGCACCTCCGCGAAGACCTCCCGCCGCACGATGCCGTGCACCTCCAGCTCACGGAGCTGCTGCACGAGCATCTTGGAGCTCGCATCGGGGGCCAGCCTTCGGAGCTCCGAGAGGCGATGCGCCCGTCGCCGCAGGAAATACAGAATGAAGACCTTCCAGCGTCCCGAGACGACCTTCAACGCACGCTCGGCGGGCACGTGGGGCAGCGCCTTGCTGATTCTTGGCATGGTTACCTCAAAGTACCTGAGGGGAGTCATTTACCCCTTGAGGCATTTCATGGCGACGCGCATTCATGCGCATGACCAATACAAACCGCATCGCAGTCATCACCGGTGGAGGCCGCGGTATCGGCCGAAGCATCGCGCTCGCGCTCGCAGACAAAGGGCTCGACGTCGTCATCACCTGGCACTCGGCGGAGGACCGCGCCGAAGCCGTGGCCGAGGAGGTGCGCGCGAAGGGCCGCAGGGCCGTCACGCTGCAGCTCGACGTGGCGAAGACGACGTCATTCTCTGCCTTTACGAGCGCGCTGCGCGACGCGCTCGAGACGACGTGGCGCACCACGAAGTTCGACGTACTCGTACACAACGGCGCCTCGGGTGCCGGCGCGTTGTTCAGCGACGTGACCGAGGCCCTCTTCGACCGGCTGCTCGACGAGCACTTCAAGGGGCCCTTCTTTCTCACGCAGGCCTTGCTGGAGCTGCTCGCTGATGGCGGCCGCGTCGTGCACGTAGGTACGGGGCTGACGCGCTACGTGTTCGCCGGGCAGTCGGTCTACTCGGCGGCGAAGGCGGCCATCGAGATGCTCACCCGCTCGCTCGCCGTCGAACTCGGGCCGCGCGGCATCACCGTCAACGCCGTCGCGCCAGGAGGCATCGTGACCGAGTTCGCAGGCTCGGCGATGCACGACTCCGCGCTGCAGCAGGCCGTCATCGCGCAGACGCCGCTGGGGCGCATGGGACAACCGGAAGACGTGAGCGGCGCCGTCGCGTTTCTGGTCTCCGATGACGCCCGCTGGGTCACCGGCCAGCGCCTCGAGCTGACGGGCGGGTTCCGCCTCTGAGCGGCGGTGGCGAAACGCGGAGGGCTGTGGCATTGCCCCCGCCGTGATTCGCTTCGACAACATTTCGCTCCAGCACGGCCAGCAGATCCTCTTCATCGAAGCCTCCGCGGCGCTCCACAAGGGCGAGAAGGTGGGCCTCGTCGGCCCCAACGGCTCAGGCAAGTCGACGCTGTTCCGCTGCGTGATGAAGGAAGAGACGCCCGACGAAGGCCAGGTGTCGATCGATCGCGGCGTCACCATCGGCTACTTCCGCCAGGACGTCGGCGACATGTCCGGCAAGACGGTCATCGAAGAGACGCTCGATGGCGCAGGCCCGGTCTCTGACGTCGCGCGCGAGCTCAAGCGCCTCGAGCACGCGCTCGCCGACCCCGAGCAGGCCGACAATATGGAAAAGAACATCGAGCGCTTCGGCGAGGTGCAGGCCCGCTACGACGAGCTCGGGGGCTACGCGCTCGACGGCAAGGCCCGTGAAATTCTCGCCGGCCTCGGCTTTCGCGAGTCGATGGTCGACGGCGACGTCGGCGCGCTCTCGGGCGGCTGGAAGATGCGCGTCGCGCTGGCGCGCATTCTGTTGATGGAGCCCGACGCGATGCTCCTCGACGAGCCCACCAACCACCTCGACCTCGAGTCGCTCATCTGGCTCGAGAACTTCTTGAAGCGCTACGAAGGCGCGCTGTTGATGACCTCGCACGACCGCGAGTTCTTGAACCGCGTGTGCACCAGCATTCTCGAGATCGACGGCGGGGTGATCACCACGTACTCGGGCAACTACGAGTACTACGTGCAGCAGCGCGCGATCGCCGACCAGCAGCAGCAGGCCACCTTCGAGCGCCAGCAGGCCATGCTCAAGAAGGAGCTCGCGTTCATCGAGCGCTTCAAGGCCCGCGCGTCACACGCGGCGCAGGTTCAGTCGCGCGTGAAGAAGCTCGAGAAGATCGACCGCGTCGAACCGCCGCGCCGCCAGGAAAAGGTGAACTTCGACTTCAAGCCGCCTCCGCGCTCGGGCGAAGACGTCGCCAAGCTCGCCGGCGTGCACAAGGCCTACGGAGATCTCGTCATCTACAAGGGCTTCGACTTCCTGCTCCGTCGGCGTGAGCGCTGGGCGATTCTCGGCGTGAACGGCGCCGGTAAATCGACGTTGCTCAAGATGATCGCCGGCGAGTCGCGCGCGGACACCGGCGACGTGGTGGTCGGCGCGTCGGTGAAGATGGGCTACTTCGCGCAGCACGCGATGGACGTGCTCGACGGCGAGAAGACCGTCTGGCAGACGCTGGTCGACGCCTTCCCGCGCAGCTCTGAAGGCACGCTGCGCACGCTGGCCGGCTGCTTCGGCTTCCCGAAGGACGAGGTCGATAAGATCGTTCGCATTCTCTCGGGCGGCGAAAAGGCGCGCCTGGTGATGGCGGTGATGCTCTTCGACCCGCCGAACCTGCTGGTGCTCGACGAGCCCACCAACCACATCGACCTCGCCACCAAGGAGATGCTCATCAACGCCCTGCGCGCGTACGAAGGCACGATGATCTTCGTCTCGCACGACCGCCACTTCCTCTCGGAGCTGAGCAACCGCGTGCTGGAGCTGACGCCCGAGGGCCCGCTGCCGTACGGCGGTGGCTACACGGAGTACGTGCAGCGCACGGGCCGTGAAGCGCCCGGCCTGCACTGAGCTTCAGCGCGTCAGGGTCAGCGTGTGGCCGTCTTCACCCAGCTCCGACACGGAGCTGATGGTGAGCGGCACAAAGCCGGTGGCTTCGACCGTCACCGGCTGGCCCGAGAACGGCTGGCGGCCCGCGAAGAAGACGTTCGCCAGGGTGTTGCTGCGCAGCTGGGCGATCACCTCTTCGCCCTGCTTGAAGGTCAACGAGACGTCCTGCAGATAGTTGCCGTCAGCGTCGAGCACCTTGAGCCAGAAGCCGTCAGCCGGCGCCAGCTCGAGCTCGAGCACGCGATCTTTCACCGACGTGGCATTGCTCAGTGACGACGGCGCGAAGCCATCGGCCACGGCGACCAGCCGCACACGCTGCACCGGCGCGAGCAACTTGAGCTGCCCTTTGGGCCCCGTCAGGCCTTTGAAATAGAGCTCCGACTCGCACTCCGAAGCGCACGACATCGCCTCGGTCGTCAGCGTCACCGGCAGACACGGCACTGAGCCACCGGTGCGCGCGTCGAGCAGAATCACGTCACCCGGAGCGTCGACCCCACAGTCAGCCGCGCTCTTCTTCGTCACGCCGTCACGCGCGCTGCCCTCCTCGAGGCGCGCATCGTCACCGCTCGCGGCGTCACGGGTGGTGGCGCACGCGCAGAGGAGCAGCAGCGCTGCTCCGAACAGGGTTCTCACAGAGTTGAATCAGGCCGAGAACGACGAGCCACAGCCACACGACGACTTCGCGTTCGGGTTCTCGAACTTGAAGCCCGCCTGCGTGTCGCTGGTCAGGTAGTCGACCTCCGTGCCCTTGAGGTACGACGTCGACATCGCGTCGGTGGCCATCATCACGCCGTCCTGCTCCCACACGAGATCGCCGGCCTTCGTCTCTTTGACGAGGTTCAGGTCGTAGCCGAGCCCGCTGCAGCCGGCGGGCACGACGCGCACCGTGAGGAAGTGGCCGTCGAGCTTCTGCTCAGCCATGACCTGCTTGACCTGCGCGACGGCCCGCGCGGTCAGCGTCATCACGGGACCTTCGGAGGAGGTGGTGGTGGCGACGGGCGAGCTCTGGGTGGCGACGGAGGTGTCCATATGAGTCCTCTATAACGGGCAGATTCTGCGAGGCAAACCGGGCTACTTCTTCTTCAGGTTGGGCGTGACGTCGACGGTCCAGTCGATGTTGGAGGCGCCTTCGTTGATGCGCACCTCGAAGGGGAACGGCTCTTCGAGCGCATCGGAGCGCACCTCGAGCTCGTGCACGCCGGGGAAGAGGCTCAGGTTGACGCCCGCCTGACCCAGCTTGAACGGGCCGCGCCAGATGGTGGCGTCACGCAGCGACGGCTTGACCTTCACGCGCACGGCGCTCTCTTTGAAGCTCTTGCTGATGAGCTGCACCGAGTTGGGCTCGCCGTATTCGATCTTCTGCTCGTAGTTCAGGCCGCGATCGCTGTTGGCCAGCACCACCGTGTCGCCGACGAACGCGCCCGAGAGCTCGGTGATGGGCGTGCGACCGAGCTCGAGCGGGCGACGGTTGCGGGCGCCAGTCGCCGGAATGATCGTCACCACCGCCGGCGGGTTGCTGTTGACGGTCAAGCGCACGGGCACGCCGTCTTCCGACAGGCCGTTCTTCTTGAGCGCGCCCATCAGCGTGTCTTTGAAGACGAAGAGCATCACCAGCGCGCCGACCAGCGCCAGCACGGCCACCAACGCCTTCAAGCGAGACGACTGGCGCGCCCGGAGCTGGTTGACGTCGACCAGCTTGGAGATACCGTCGGCCGACGCGCGCTGGGCCTCGATGGGGTTGTTCGCGCGCGAGCGACTCCGCGGCGGCGCCTCGGGCATCGCAGCACCGGAGCTCGTGCGACGCTTGAGCTGCCCCGTGGGCCGGCGCTTCGGCTCTTCTTCGTCTTGCGTCGCGAGCGCGCTGGCCATGCCGGTGTTGCGGCGCCTGGAGGGGCGCGGCGGCAGATCTTCTGCCGTCATGTCGGTGCGCATTTCGGGGCGTGACGGGCGCCCGGCCGTCGTCGCCTCCTGCCTGCGCGCGGGCGCGTTGCTGTAGCGACGGCTCGGCACCACCGTACCGGCGGGCAAGTCGTAGCCACCGCGCAATGAGACGGCGTCGTCTTCTCCGTCGTCGATCGCCTCGTCTTCGGCGGCGAGCGCGTCTTCGTCGAGCGTCATGTTCGGCGACGCGCGCACATGATCGTTACGCGGCGGCGGCGGCGGAGGTCGCGGCGGAGGCTGCGTCACCGACGCGGGCTTGTCGGTGTACGACGGGGGAATGGGGTTGCTGGTCGACGATTCGGTCGACGGGTTCGGCGCGCCGAGGCGGGCCTCTTCACCGAGGCGATCGGCGAAGAGCGCGGCCATCAGCTCCGAGACCTCGGCGCTGGTCGAGAGCTCCTTGCTGTGGAGCAGGAACTGCTCGAGCGCGCGCTGAAACTCGCGGGCGTCGACGTAGCGATCGTCGGGCGCCTTGGCGAGCGCGCGCATGACGATGTCGTCGAGCTCTGCGGGCACCTCGGCGACGGCCGAAGGCGGGTCGATCTTGCACTCCAGCGCGGCCTGCAACGTGGCCAGCTCCGAGTCGCGCTTGAGCGGGCGCACGCCGGTGACGAGCTCGTACAGCACCAGGCCCAACGCGAAGAGATCGCTGCGCGCGTCGAGCGGCTTCCCCGCGGCCTGCTCCGGCGCCATGTACGCAAACTTGCCCTTGATGGCGCCCGACTTGGTGTTGCTGACCTGGTCGCTCGCCTTGGCGATGCCGAAGTCGACCACCTTCACCGCACCGTCGAAGCTGACGAGAATGTTCTGCGGCGAGATGTCGCGGTGCACCACGCGCAGCGGCCGACCCAGCTCGTCGTTGCGCGTGTGCGCGTAATAGAGGCCCTGGCACGAGTCGGCGACGATGCGCAGCGCGATGTGGCGCGCGACCCACTGCCCGGTGCTCCACGCGCGGCGCATGACGCGCCCGAGGTCTTCACCGTGGATGAACTCCATGGCGATGAAGTACTGGCCGTCTTTCTCTCCGAGGTCGTAGATCTGCGCGATGTTCGGGTGGTTGAAGCGCGAGGCGATCTTCGCCTCGTTCAAGAACATCTGAACGAACTCAGGGTCTTCCGCGAGGTGCGGGAGAATGCGTTTGACGACGACGTGCCGGTTGAAGCCTTCGATGCCCGTTTGTTTGGCCAGCCACACCTCGGCCATGCCGCCGGTCGCGAGCTTCTTGACCAGCTGGTAGTTGCCGAATGACTGAGCGGACATCGCAGTACCGAAAGAGGGCCAAGCATCGTAAGAAACGATTCAGGTTTTCACAATGTTCCTGAGCGCTTACCTCGCCATCATGTTGAGCCAGCTGCCCGTCGATGTACGAGCAGGTGAGAATCGTCTCACGCAGCTGGAGCTCAAGCGCACGCCGAAGAGCCTCACCTTCGAGTGGAGCGACACCGACGACGCGCTGCGCGGCACGCTGAGCCCGGCGCCGATTCGTGCGGGTCGGCCGTTCACTGTTTCGGCCTCGGTGCAGCCGATCTCTGGTGGCGACTTCGAGGGGCCGGTGACGTTCTCGCTGCGGCCGCTCGACGAGATGGGCTCGACGCAGAGCGTGACGGTGACGAAGAAGGCCGGAGAGAAGTCGTGGGCCACCACGCTGACGGCCGACGAGCCGCGCGACTACCGCCTCGAGGTGAGCTGGCGGGGCACGCACCACAAAGTCGTGCGCGGCGTCTTCCCTGTGGCAGAGGCGGGGTTGCCCAGTTGGTTCACGTGGGTGGTAGGCGTGGGTTGTGTCGTGCTGGCCGTGGTGATCGGCGGCTGGATTCTGCTGTCTCGTAAGGAGTCGTCTTGAGCTCGTTGAACCATCGTGCACTTCGCGAAGACCTCGTCGCCCAGGCCTGCCTGGAGGCGTACGGAGCGGTGCGCCACGACGGCCGCCTCGCCGATCGAGCGCTCGACTACACCCTGCGAAACAAGAAGCACCTGTACTCGCAAGAGCGCCGCGCGGTGGCCGAGCGCGTCTATTCCTTGTTGCGCAAGCAGCGCCTCGTCGACTTCCTCGCGGAGGTGAAGGTGAAGGGCTACGCGGCCCTCGTCTCGAGCCGCAAAGATCTCTTCCGCTTCGCCATCAGCCGAGTGCTCGACGGCGAGAACGTGTCGTCGGTGCTGGCGTCGTTGACGTTGCCCGGCTCCGACGGTGCGTGGCTGCGCACGGTGGAGCACGGCAAGAGCAAGCTGCAGGAGCGCAGCGAGCTGGAGCGCTTCGCCATCGAAGCGTCGATTCCCGACTTTCTCGCCGCGAAGTTGCTGGCGGAGCTCGGTGACGAAGCCAGGCCCGTCACCGAAGCGATGAACAAGCGCGGCCCGCTGACGGCGCGGGTGAACCCGCTCAAGACCACGCGCGAAGCGCTCGCCAAAGCGCTCGAAGCAGAAGACGTGCGCGTGGTGCCCACCCTGCTCTCGCCGTTCGGTCTGATCCTCGAGACGCGCACCAACGTGTACGCGCTCAAGGCCTTCAAAGAGGGCCTCTTCGAGGTGCAAGACGAAGGCAGTCAGCTGCTCGGCATGCTGGCCGACGCGCCGCCACGAAAGATGATCGACGCGTGCGCTGGCGCCGGCGGCAAGACGCTGCAGCTCGCCGCGCAGATGAAGAACAAGGGCGAGCTCTACGCGCTCGACGTCGACGAGCGTCGCCTCGAAGAGCTCAAGCTACGCGCGCGCCGTGCAGGCGTTCACAACGTGCGCATTCAGGCGATCAGCAAGGGCCCTGAGGCCGACGAGCAGCTGGCGAAGCTGCACGGGCAGGCCGAGCGCGTGCTGGTCGACGCGCCGTGCAGCGGCTCCGGCACGTGGCGGCGCAAGCCCGACGCGCGGTATCGCATCACGCCCGAGCTGCTCGCCGAGCACGTGGAGATCCAGAAGACGCTCATCACCCGCTTCGCGAAGCTCGTGAAGCCCGGTGGTCGGCTGGTGTACGGCACGTGCAGCCTGCTGCGCGAAGAAAACGAAGGCGTGATCGAGCACTTCCTCGAGGGGAACCCTGACTTCTCGCTGACGCCGGCGACGCCGTGGCTCGGGGAGGCGCTCGCGCCGCAGGTCACGCGCGGTGGAATGCTGCGCCTCTTCCCGCATCGCCACGACACCGACGGCTTCTTCGGCGCCGTGCTGGTGCACAAAGGCAAGTGAGCGACGCGCTGCAGATCGCCACCGCCGAGCGCGTGGCCGTCGAGTTGCCCATCGCCGGGCTCGGCTCGCGGGCCATGGCGTGGCTGGTCGACGCAGCGTTGATGAGCGCCGTGGTGCTGGTCTCGTACTTCGCGCTGACGTTCTTCGTCGCCGACCCCGTGAATGCCGCGCTCGAACTGGCGACGGGAGTGCGGGTCGGTGGCGCCGTGAGCGTGCTGCTCGTGCTGTGGAGCTACTGGACGATCTTCGAAGTGCGCTGGAACGGGCAGACCCCCGGCAAACGGCTGCTGCAGATTCGCGTGGTGAAAACTGACGGCACGCCGGTGACGACCTTCGCGAGCGCGACTCGAAACCTGCTGCGGCTGGTCGACTTCTTCCCCGTCTGCTACCCGCTGGGCACCGCGGTGATGCTCTTCGACGCGCAGCACCGGCGCATCGGAGATCTGCTCGCTGGCACGCTGTTGATCCGCGACGAGCAGATCGATCTCTCGCGCTACGAGCAAGTCACTGCAGCCAGCGTCGAGGTGGATCTACTGGAGCTCGCCACGAGCTGGTTGGTGCGCTTCGAACAACTCGAGCCCGCGCATCGGGATCGCATCGGGCAGCAGCTCGCGGCGCGCCTCGGCGTTCCGGTGACGGGCACGCCCATCGCGCTGCGCGAGGCGATTCGGGCGCGGCTGGAGGCAAAGTAGCGATGGCCGAGGCGCTGCCCGCGTTCGTGGCGCGAAGGCGCCCGGAGTGGACGGCGCTCGAGCACCTGCTGACCCGCGCCAAAGCAGCGTCGCTCACATTGAATGACGTCGCGGAGCTCGACCGGCTCTACCGCCGCGCGTCTGCAGACCTCGCGACGTCACAGAAGCACTACGCGCAGACCGAGGTTCACCGCTTCTTGAATCAGCTTTGCGCGAGCGCGTGGAGCTCGATCTACCAGGCGCGGGGTGGCCGCTGGGAGAGCCTCAAGTCGTTCTACACGCACACGTTTCCCCGCCTCGTCGTGGAGACGCTGCCGCTGACGCAGCTCTCGGCGGCGCTGCTGATGCTCGGCGCGGCGCTCGGCGCGTTGACGGTGTGGCTGCACCCCGACGGCGCGCAGCTGCTGGTGCCCGCCGAGATTCGCGGGTGGATCGCGCGGCGAGAGCTGTGGACTGACGGCGTGTTGGGCGTCGAGACGCCGGGCACATTGGCCTTCGAGATCTTCATCAACAACCTGCGCGTGACGTTGATGGCCTTCGCGCTCGGCATCACCGCTGGCATCGGTACGGTGGCGATCACGATCTACAACGGGCTGTTTCTCGGCGCCGTGGTGGCCGCGTGTTTTCGCGGCGACCTCGGGTGGAACATTCTGACCTTCATGGCGGCGCACGGCCCCGTAGAGCTGTCGATCATCTGCATCGCCTCAGGCGCCGGGCTGCATCTGGGGCGGGCGCTCATCGACCCGGGTGAACGAGCTCGCCGCACCGCGCTCGCGCAGCACGCACAGACCAGCCTCAAGCTCGTGCTCGGCTGCGCGCCTTTCGTGGTGGCGATTGGAGTCGTCGAGGGCTTCGTGAGCCCCGGTGCGTACTTCCCGTCGGCGCTCAAGCTGCTGGTGGGCGCAGCGACGGGCTTCGGTTTCTGGCGCTGGATGCTGCGCTCAGGCCGCTGACGGCTGCTCGAGCGTCTTCACGACCCCGAGCGCTTCGTCGACGTGCTGCGTGGCGCGCAGCTGCGATTCGAAGCGGTGAACGACCTGCCCCTTGCGATCGATCACGAACGTCACACGGCCCGGCAACAACCCCAGCGTCTTCTTCACGCCGAGCGCCTTCGCCGCTTCACCCTTCACGTCAGTCAGCAACGTGAACGGCAACTTGTAGCGACCTTTGAAGTCTTCATGCGACGCCGCGTCGTCGGTCGACACGCCGATCACGTCAGCGCCTGCCGCCTTGAAGTCTTCGTATTGATCGCGGAACGAGCACGCCTCGGCGGTGCAGCCGCTGGTGCGATCCTTCGGGTAGAAAAACAGCACCAACGTCTTCTGACCGATGAGCTCGGCCAGCGTGACGTTCGAACCATCGCTCTTCAGAAAGCTCGCTGCGGGGGCCGGGTAAGGCGTCATGACGTGTGTCTTAATGCGACTGACGCCTGTCTGCCATTCAACCAATGTTGAGCGCGAGGCGAGGCCCGGCGGCGCGCGCGAGGCGGCGCTGTTCACGGTGCGCCAACACCTTCTCGTACGCGTCGTTGATGCGGCGCATGTCTTCGGCCTGGCCGCCGCGATCGGGGTGGTGCTGGCGCGCGAGCGCGAGGTAACGCTCACGCAGCGCGTGATCCGAGGCTTCGGGCGAGACCCCCAGCGCGCGGTACGGGTCGGCCACGGAGATCGCCGCCAGCCAGTTCTCGAGACGATCTTTCACCGAGCCCATGGGCGGGCGTGAATCGTCGGAGGGGCGGCGCGGGCGCATCTTGGAGTCGGCGCGAAAAACCTCGGTGTACATGCTCGTGGTCCAACGCGAGCACGACGGGCAGTGGAAGTAGCGAACGGTGCCGCCGCCGCCGGTGTGCGTGCTCATGCGAACGCTGCAGTGCGTGCACTCGACATCGAGCGCTTCAACGGTGCTGCATGCGGTGGCTGCTTTCTGCATGTCGGTGGGTCCTCCTGATCGCTGTGCTACAGGCGTGTGACGGCTTGTACGCGCGTGGCAGATCGACGCAAAAAATTGGCCACCTTTTCCCGTGGGGCATCATGGCGGCGATGAAGCGCATCATTCTGGCGGCGGTCTTCTGTGTGGCGATGACGAGCGCGGCGGCGGCGCCGAAGAAACCGTCGGCCATCGGCAACGCGAAGGAAGACGAGCCCTGCCCCGCGGCGGCCACTACCTCGGGCGCAGAGCTCGCGCTGCTGCGCGGCACCGGTTGGGCCTTCGAGCCGGCGCCGCTCGAGATTCGCGCGCAGGCGATCGAAGACCTCGGCTTTCTTCAAGACCCGCGCGCGTTGAACCCGCTCGCAGTGCTGACGTTGGACTCGCACCCCGCCATCTCGCGCGCGGCGGTGCGGGCCGTCGGGGCGATTCGCCACCCTCGCGCCGAAGAGATTCTGCAGAACCTCGTGCGCCACCAGAGCGCGTCACCGGCCGTCAAGCAGCAGGCGCTCTCGTTGTTGCCGTTTCAGAACACGCCCACCGCGCTGCGCTTCATCCACTACACGGCGAAGCAGGCGAACTCGTCATACGAGGTGGTGCAGCTCGCGAAGTCGCTCTCGGCGGCGCTCCCGGTGCCCGACCCCGACTCGATCTTTCCGACCGTGACACCTCCGGCAACGCCTGCGCCGCTGAGCGGGGACGAGAAGTGATCGACCGACGCATCGCCTTTCTCGGCGCGGGCAACATGGCCAACGCCATCATCCGGGGGCTCCTTCGCGCCGGGCTCGCGAAAGAGAAGATCACCGCCACGGTTCGCCGCGACGAAAAACGCCAGGAGCTCGAGGCGACCTACGGCGTGCAGGTGAGCTTCGACAACGTGGCCGCCGCGAAGAACGCAGACGTGATCGTCCTCGCCGTCAAACCGCAGGCGCTCGACAAGGTGTTGATGCAGATCGCCCCGTCGATCGATCGCAGCAAGCTCATCGTGTCGGTCGCGGCCGGAGTGCCCATCGCCGCCATCGAGCGACGGCTCGGCGCGGGTGCGCGCATCGTGCGCACCATGCCCAACACACCCTGCCTCGTCGGCGCCGGCGCGACGGCGTTGTCGGCCGGTGAGCACGCCACGCCGGATGATCTCCAGCTCGCCACCGCGATGTTCGATTCAGTCGGGCTCACCACGGTCGTCGACGAGTACCTGCTCGACGCCGTCACCGGGCTCTCGGGCAGCGGGCCGGCATACATCTTCCTCGTCATCGAGGCGCTCTCTGATGCGGGAGTGAAGGTCGGGCTGTCGCGCCACCAGGCGCTCAAGCTCGCGGCGCAGACGGTGCTGGGCAGCGCGAAGTTGTTACTCGAGACCAACTCGCACCCCGGCCAGTTGAAGGATCAAGTGACGAGCCCCGGTGGCACCGCCATCGCCGGGCTGCACACGTTGGAAGCCGGCGGTCTGCGCACCACGCTCATCGACGCCGTAGAGGCCGCGACCAACCGCGCGCGCCAGCTCGGCGAGTCATTCCTCGACAAGAAGTAAGGAGAACCGCTCCATGAAGATGACGCCGCTCGACATTCGCCAGAAGCGCTTCGAAGCCCAGATGCGTGGGTATTCGAAGAAGGAGGTCGAGGCGTTCCTCGAGCTCTCCGCCGGCGAGTTCGAAGAAGTGGTGCGCGAGAACATCTCGCTCAAGGAAGAGCTCAAGCGGGTGCAGGCGCGCCTCGAGCAGCACCTCGAGCGTGAGAAGGCGCTGCAAGAGACGATGGTGACCGCGCAGCGCATCTCGGAAGACGTGAAGGCGCAGGCCAAGAAAGAAGCCGAGGTGTTGATCGCCGAGGCCGAGCTCCAGGCCGACAAGATCGTCGCGGGCGCCAACAACCGCCTCGTCGAGCTGGTCAAAGAGCTCAACGAGCTCAAGCGCCAGAAGATCACCTTCGAGTCGCACCTCGAGTCGTTGATCGACTCGCACAAGAAGCTCCTCGACACGTGGAAGACGCAGCCGGGCGGCGAGCTCGCGTACCTGGTGAAGAAGTAAAAGCTGGTCTGCTGCGGGCAGATCGGTTCGCATCCGCGCGGCAACTCACGTCACCACACCTTTCCGTTCATTCATCAGGAGGACCCATGTCCTGTCGTTTTGCGTCCCTCGTGTTTGCGCTCGTTCTCGCTGTTGCTCCCGGCTGCAAGAAGGCCGTGCCCGACGTCGATCTCGCCGGCGAGCAGCCTCGCGTCACCCTGCTCCAGCAGCAGCGCGACCCGGCTGAAGTGCGCAGCGCCATCATCGGCGCGCTCCAGGGCAAAGGCTGGATCACCGAGTCTGAAAACGGCCCCGAGGTGCTCGCGCGCCTGAGCCACAAGGGCGCCACGGTGCGCCTCTCGATTGTGTACGACGCGACGCGCTTCACCATCAAAGGCCTCGAGGCGACGGCCGCCGGCAAGCGCTACGAGGGTTGGGTCGGCAGCCTCGAGCAGGACATCACCAAGCGCCTGCGCCCTGTCGCTGCGCCGGCGCCCATCATCTCTGCGCCCGCGCCGGTTGGGGCGACGCCCTCGCCCACGTTGGTGGTCTTCGACCGTGAGCAGAAGTTCGAGAACGTGAAGGGCGCCATTCAGCGCGCGCTCAGCGCTCACAGCTGGGTGCTCGAAGGCGACGAGCCGAGCGGCCTCGTGGCGCGCCTCAACCACAAGAAGGGCCTCGTGCGCGTGCGCATCACCTCGACCACGCAGCAGGCGACCATCGCGTACCTGAGCAGCGAAGGCCTCTCGATCGATCCGAGCAACGGCCGCTCCGACGACTACGAGAAGTGGATGCGCAACCTCGTCGACGCGATCCGCAACAACACGAAGTGAGCGCCGCGTGGCTCAAGGCCAGCAGCGTGGGCGTCGAGCTCTCGCTGTTGGTTCAACCCAGAGCCTCGCGGACGAAGATCGTCGGTGAGCACGACGGGCGCTTGAAGGTCGCGCTCGCCGCGCCGCCGGTTGACGGTGAAGCCAACGCCGCGCTCGTAGAGTTCATCTCCGGAGCGCTCGGCGTGCGGAAAGCAGACGTCACGCTGCTCGACGGTGAGACCTCGCGGCGAAAGCGTCTGGCTGTTCGGGCGGTTGCGGCAGACGAAGTCATGGCCAAGCTGATGCCGTGACGCTGCTCGGCCCTCTCCTCGCGTTGTCGTTGGCGATCGCGCCACCACCCGAGTCAGAGCTGGTGATGCCGATGCCGTCCGCCGGGCTCGAGACGAACGGCCCGCTCGAGACCGCCGAGCTGAAGACGAAGCGCTTTCGAATCGTCTACACGCCACGCGGCAAGGGCTCAGCGCAGGTGTTGGCGCGAGAGATCGAGCCGATTCGCGACGACATCGCCGCGCTGCTCGGCCGCGACTGGCCCGGGGTGACCGAGGTGCGCGTCGGGTTTGGTCGCGAAGAGTACGAGGCTATGGCGCTGCCCGGTGGCGTGCCTCCGAGCTGGGCCATCGCGCTCGCGTACCCGGGGAAGAACATCATCCTCGTCGAGGCGCACTCGCTGACGACGATGGACGGCCCGCTGACGCTGCGGCACGAGCTGGTGCACGTCGCGCTCGGGCAGTTCGGCACGGTGTGGCCCCACTGGTTTCAAGAAGGCCTGGCGATGGAGCTGACCGGCGAGCGCAAGTGGCAGCTCGCGCAGGTGGCGACGCTCACGCGCGCGGTCTCGCAAGACAAGGTCTACGACTTCGATGATCTGACGGCGCGCTTTCCCCACCACGCTGACGGGGTCGACATCGCCTACGCGCAGAGCGCCGCGTTCGTTGAGTTTCTGCGCGCGCGACATGGCTCAGGGGCGTTTCAGCGGTTGATCGATCGCGTGGCGCAGGGCGATGGCTTCGAGAAGGCCTTCGGCGTGGCGTTCTGGGTGCCGCTGTCGATGGAAGAAGAGGCCTTCACCAAAGAGCTGCCGCGTCGCTACCCGTGGTGGCCGTTGCTGTTGTCGGGCGGCACGGTGTTGTGGGCGGTGATGTCAGTGCTGCTGGTGATGGGCTGGGCGCGCAGGCGACGTGAAGTGAAGCTGCTGCGCGCGCGGCAGCTGCGCATCGAGACGCTGCACGAAGCGGCGAAGGGCCTGCTCGGTGGTTCACCCGCGAACGACGACGTGTCGTTCGATTACCTGCCGTACGCGGGCACGCCAATGCCGTGGGTCGTGAACATCGTGCAGTTCAGCGAGCCGGAGTCGAAGGACCGCCGTCACGACTCGAAGACGAGGCACTTGAGCGTCGAGGGCTGACGAAAGTCGACCTCGCTCGCGCCGAACGCGTCGAGCTGGCGAAACTTTCGGCGGCCGAACCCGCGCTGCACCTGCTGCGTGAAGTCGCGCAACCCCAACTGCTCGACGTTGCACATGGCCAGCAGCAGGCCCTTCGGCGCGAGCACCTTCTCGGCCGCAGCGGCGAGCTGGTGGTAGTCGCGGTGCGCGCTGAAGCGGCTGCTCTTCGTGGTCGCGAAGCCCGGCGGGTCGAGGACCACGAGCTCGAATGTCTCGTGCTTCTTCGCCAGCCGACCGAGCCACTCGAACGTGTCACCCGAAATGAAGTCGTAGCGATCTGCCTCGAAGCCGTTGAGCGCGAGGTTCTTTTCGCCCCAATCGAGCACCTTGCGTGACGCGTCGAGGTTCACCGCGCGCTTCGCGCCGCCCAGCCGAGCCGCCACGCCAAAGCCGCAGGTGTACGAGAACGTGTTGAGCACCGTGCGCCCTGCGGCGTTCTCGCGAACCCACCGCCGCGCATCGCGCGCGTCGAGGTACAGGCCGACTGACAACCCATTGCCGGGGCGGATTTCGAACTTCGCGCCTTGCTCTTCGACGACGAGCGCGTCGACGGCGGCCCCCAGCAACGGCGACGGCGGCGCGAGCACGTCAGGCGATTCGTTGGCGACCTTGCGCGCTTCACGTGGGCGACGCTTCACGTAGACCGCACGAATACCGGGCACGGCCGCGAGCGCCTCGGCGATCGACTGCTCGTCGGGCGCGTCGCGGTAGAGGCTCAACACGGCCACGTCTGCAAAGAGGTCGACGGTCACGCCCGGCAGGTCTTCGTCGCTCCAACGAAAACAGGTCGTCCCGGTCGGCAGCCGCGCGCGACGAGTTGCCAATACCTCTCTGAAGGACGTCACGACGCGGCCGCGCCTCCGCCAGAGACGCCGGCGCGACGCCAGACGCTCTCGAGCGCCCGCGCCGATTCGCGCGCGAGCTCCAGGTAGTCGGCGCCGACCAACACGCCTTCACGCACCGAGACCGCGCCGTTCACGATCGTCCACGCGGGGCGCATCTGGCTCAACTGCATCAACAGGTGCGCGGTGTAGTTGCCCGACGCGCGCGGCGGCACGAAGTCGTACAGCACGAGATCGGCGAGCGCGCCTTCGTCGACGGAGCCGCTCGGCGCGCCGTAGATCATCGAGCACAGCTCCGCCGGCCCGCCGACGAGGAACTGCGCCATCAGGTTGTCGGGATCGAGCATGCGCCCGGAGCGCGCGAGGCCCATGACGCCGGTGTAGCTGGCCGCGAGCTCTTCCCACAGCGAGCCCGTACCACCCGAGCCGAGGCCGACGAGGTTCTGCGAGACCAGCACCGCCTCCATGCCCAACGCCGAGCCACCTTCGACGGTCTGCGCGGCGCGCGGCGTCAGCACCACGAGCGTGCGGCTCTTCGCGAGGCGTGCGGCTTCTGTGCGCTCGATCGCCCGCGCATGGGCAGCGATCGACGCGCCGCCGAGCAGACCGAAGCGTTCGAAGCGGTTGACGATGCGTGAATTCGTGCGCGCCCAGGTGATGGCGAGGTCGTCGTCGTTCTCAGCGAGGCCGAAGTGCGCTCCGACGCTCAGCTCTTCTTTCGCGCGACCCACGGCGCGCAGGACATCGTCGTCGGCGCAGAACGAGCCACGAAGGCCGAGCGCGCCACGAACGAGGACTCCGTTGCGACGCCGCTTCGCGTAGCGCGCGTTCGCGTCGACCTGCGCTTCACCCGAGAGCCCCTCCAACCCGCTCGACGACGCGTGCGAGTTGACCAGGCGAATGCCGAGGCGTTCAGCCGCGCGCGCCTGCGCTTCGAGCGCGTCCTCCACGCAGCTCGGCGCGTGCAGGTGTTCGACCACCATCGTCACGCCGAGCCGCAGGTTGCGCGCGATGGAGAACGCGGTGATCGCCTCGACCTCGCCGGGCGTCAGGTGGCGCTCGAGCGAGCGCTCTTGTTCGACGCGCTCGAGGAATGGGCGCATGAGCAGGTCTGCAGCCCACGGGGTCAGCGGGCCACCGACGAGCCGCGTGTGACAGTCGACGAAGCCCGACGTGAGCAGCCGGCCTTCACACTTCACCTCCCAGTCACCCGGGCGAACGGTGACGGCTTCGTCGGCCGCGACGCTGACGATGTGCGCGCCTTCGACGAGCACCGACATGCCGGAGCGAACGCGCCCGTCGGCCCGGAACAGACTGCAGTTCTTGAGGACGAGTCGGCCTTCCACGCGACGAAAGCGTAGCAGTCAGCCGCGAGTGGTCTACCGTCGGCGCGTGCCCTCGTGGACTCAAGTGCTGAGGCCCCTCGAGTGGGCGCTGCTCGCGTTCTTCGCGTTCGTGCTCGTTCACGCGGGGCCCTCGGTGTTCTCCGACGTGACGCTGCTCGGAGGTCGCGCGGCGACCATTCTGTTCGCGCTCGGGCTCGTCGCGGCGGCGCAGCTGTTCTGGCGCTTCACGTTGGTGCCGTGGGCGTCAGGCGCGCCGCGCCGCATGGTGTGGTTCACCCTGCCCCTCGCGTTGCTGCCGTGGCTCTTCAGCATGGGTGTGTTGCTGCAGAGCCCCATGGTTCGGGAAGAGCTGCCTCAGGCTTCGCCGGCGACGGCCATCGCGGCGATGTCGTCGTTGTTGTTGATGACGGTGGGCATCGGGTTGCCCACGTTGTTCGCGTGGCTGCTGTTCGCGAGCCTCACCCGACAGCACGGCACAGTGAAGTGGCCGTACGTGCGCAGCGCGCTGCGCGTCGCCGCGTCGACGTTTCGTGACTGGCTGCCGCTGTTGATCGTCATCTCCGGCTACGAGTGGATGCGCGGCGTCGTCGATGCGCGCTTCAGCGGCGACTACGACGCGGTGATGGCGCGCGTCGATCGCGTGCTGTTCTTCGGGAATGATCCCATCGAGCTGCTCGAGAAGATCATCTGGAAGCCGCTCACCGAGCTGCTCGCGTTCGTCTACTCGTTCTACGCGGTGCTCTACCCGCTGGTGCTCGGCACCGTCTTCATCTCGGGAGGTCGCAAGGCGCTGCGGATGTCCGCGTTCCGGGTCGGGGTTGCGTTGTTGATTGCGTACGTCGGCTACGCGCTGGTTCCCGTGAAGGGCCCGGTGCTGTCGCGAACGTTCGACGTGCCGCTCGACATGTACGTCATCGGGCCGATCAAAGAGGCGATGATGGACGCGACCCGCATCTCGTACGACTGCTTTCCGAGCATGCACACCTGCTGCACGGTGTTGCTCGGCTTCAGCGCGTGGACGTGGGCTCGCAAGCTGTTCTGGTCGATCTCGCCAGTCGTGGTGCTCATGCCGCTGGCGTGCGTGTACCTGCGCTACCACTACGTCATCGATCTCTTCGCCGGCGGGCTGGTCGCGCTGTTCGTCATCTGGCTCTCACGACGGCTCGAGGCGGCGATCGATGCGCCGTGAACCGCTCAGCCTCGCCGACACGGCGGTGCTCAAGGGCCTCGGCATTCTGCTGATCGTCGGGCACAACTTTCAGTACCTCGTCAGCGCGCTGCCCGGCGTGAACGAGTTCGACTTCCGCGAAGAGAACGCGCGCGCGCTCCTCGAGGGAACGTCGCTCGTGTCGCTGCCTCGAATGCTCTTCGCGTTCTTCGGGCACTACGGCGTGCAGCTCTTCACGTTCCTCAGCGCGTACGGGCTGACGCTGAGCTTCGAAAAGCGCGCACCGGCGTTCGGCGAGTTCTTCCGCGCGAGGCTCAAGCGGCTCTACCCGTCGTTCATCATCGCCGTCGTGCTGTGGGCGTTGTGGAAGGGCCTCCCGAGCGGCGCGCTGGGTCCGGCGCGGCTCATCGCCGACAACCTCGGCTCGGTGCTGCTCAAGCTGAGCCTCGGCTTCAACCTCGTGCGCGGGGAGCAACTCTCGCTCGTCGGGCCGTGGTGGTTCCTGCCCTTCATCGTGCAGTTCTACCTCGTGTTCCCGTGGCTGCGACGACTCAGCTCCCGGGCGCTGGGCGTCGCGAGCGCCGTCGGCTTCGTCGCGTCGTGGGCGATCAACGAGACGGCGCTGCCGGGTGGGTTCATCTACGCGACGCCGCTGGGCCACCTGCCTGAGTTCTGTCTCGGCATCTGGTTCGCGCGCCGTGGCGATGCACGCATTCCGTGGTGGCTGACGCTGACCGCGCTCGCGGTGTTCCTCTTCGGTCAGGTCAACGCGGTCGTCTGGCACTTCACGCACATCGCGGCGCTGCTCGTCGCGTTGGGCGTGTGGCGCGTGCTGCCGCGCGCGGCGCTCACATGGTTCGGGGCGATCTCCATGCAACTGTTTCTCGTGAACGGGTTTCTGCGTGCGCCGTTCATCGAGTGGGCGAAGGCCTCAGAGCTCGCCGCCGTCGGCTGGGGCGTCGTTCAGCTCGGCGTGTGCGTGATCTTCGCGATCAGCTTGCGGCGCGTCGCCGGCGCACGAGCGGAATGATGAAGGCGAGCACCGCCAAGGAAGAAAGCGCCGCGCCCAAGCGAAACGAAGTCGGCGCGTAGCGCCAGTGCACGACGTGCGCGCCCGGCGGCACCAGCACCGCGCGCACGAAACCCCACGCGGGCAGCGGCGTCGCTTCGACTCCGTCGACCGTCACCTTCCAACCGGGGTACCAGGCGTCAGCGAGCACCACGGCGCCGCGGGCACGCGCGGTGAGCCGCTGCTCGATGGAGGTCGTCGAGTGCTCGATGGTCTCCACGCTGACGGGCCGCGAAGCATCTGAACGTTCGCTGCACGACGGCAGCGACACGTCATCGCTCTCGACCGCGATGGCGTCGACCGAACCGAGCGCGTCGAACGAGCCACGACACACGTCGACGCTGAAGAACCCGCGCGACAACGTGTCGTCGCGCTCCCAGAACCAGATGTCGTCGATTGAGGAATTCCGCACCGCCGTCGCGCCCGCTGGAGAGTTCGCCCACGTCTCGCGAACCAGCGTCTTAACACCCGCGACGTCGAACGCACCGGAGCCTCGCTCGAAGGCCGCGCGCAACCGCCACGGTTCACGAAAGCCATAGCCACCGACCGCGTGCAGATCTTCTTCCACGAAGCGCAACGCCGAGAGCCGATCACGCCCTTCGAGCAGCGGGTCTCCTTCGAGATCCCACGGGCCGCACGCTTCGTGATCGACGTCATCGAGATCGACACGAATCGACAGGCGCCCTGAATCACGCAGCGCCGGCGCCAACTTCGAGGGCTGCATCAACGCGCTCGCTGAAACGCGCTCCCAGCGCTCGACCGGCGCCAACATCAACTCCAGCGCGATGGCGACCATCAACGACCGTGGCCGGGCGCGCAGTGAGAACACGATGATCGCCATCACCACCACCCACGGAGCGCCGTCTCGCAGCCCTTCACGCGCGACCGACAAGCGCGACGCCGCCAACAACCCGAGCGAGAAACCAAGCCACGCGAGCGGCACCACCAACCGTCGACGACGCGCCAACGCCACGAGCCGCCGCGCGCCGAAGCCCGCCAACACCGACACGCCGAAGAGCGCCCCCACCGCGTACTTCGCCGGGTACCGGAACAGACGAAACGGCGGCAGCTCGAGCAGCAGCCGTGAAACCCCGAAGTGTTTTCCCAGCGCGAGCAACACACACAGCGCGACGAGCCACGCCAACGGCCGCGCACGGCGCACCGTCACGCCGAGCGTCGCCAGCAGCACCGCGCCCGCCCCGATGAACAACGAGAAGAGGAAGCGCTGATCAGCGCCGCCCCAGTACGCGCCCGCGCGCGGAAAATCGCCGTCAGGCACGAACGTCGAGCGCCATTGCGCCCACGACACCGACCACTCCAACGCGCCGCTCGCCCGCTCGCCGGGCATCGTCCACGCGCGCGTCAGCTCGAGCGTCGGCAGCGCGACGACCGCAGCCAACGCACCCGCCCACACAAAGGAGAGCAACACCCAACGCCACGCACGACAGGCGAGGAACGCCGCGAGCAGTGCCTCCCACAACCACATTTCTGGAGAGCCCGCGTGGAAGGCCGCACCGAGCACCGCCGCGAGCCACGCCGAAGCGCGCAGCGACGGAGCGCGCCGCACGCCTTCTGCCGCCCACAACACCCAGCCTGCCCACGCCGCCGTCGACGCGAACGAGAGGTTCTGCGCGAACTCGGTGAAAAAAGGAGAGAGCGAGAACGGCGCCGCAGCGATGAACGCCGCGCTCCTCGACACCCCCAGGCGCCGCGTCGCGAAGAAGAGCCCGGTGAAGCTCCACGCCGCGTGCAGCGCGTGCAGCACGTTGGGCCCCAGCACGTGGCCGAACAGCCAGCCCGTCACGAAGCGCGGCGCGTAGAAGACCTGCGTGTAGAGCAACGCCGCGAACGGCTGCCCCATGCGCGCATTCGGGAGCCAGAGCGGCACTTCTCCGCGGCTCCACTGCTTCACCAGAAAGAAGGTCTCGGGGAAGACGTGCGCCGACAGATCCCGGCCGGCCTGCACCAACCCCTGAGCCAACTCGCGGAAGACGACCGCCAGCACCAGCATCGCCAACAGCCATGGCATCCGCCGCGTCATCACCTCACGAAAACACGACTGCCGCTCTTCACACATGGCGAAGAGCGGCAGCGGTACTGCTCAGACTGCGAAGAACTCAGTAACCCGAGTTTTCCTTCGCGAAGTCGGTCAGCTTCTTCTTCTCGAGCTTGCCCTGCGACTTGCTCGTGCGCTTCTCAACCGTCGTGTCGCCAGCGAGGGCGTCGGCCGACATACCGAAGAGCGCCTTGATGTTGTCACCGAAGAGCGTGATGACGCCGATGGCCGCGATCGCGATGAGCGCAACGATGATGATGTACTCCGTCATGCCCTGACCACGGGCCTTCTTCAGCATCGCCTTCTTGTTCATCTTCGACATGGTGTGCTCCTTCGGGTTTGCGCTGCGGGATGTGTACGGCTTGATGAAAGGAGTATCGATGAGTCGCGCTGATCCCTCCATACGTCATCGGGAGGATGCCCGAGAATTCAGCGATTTCAGCGACTTACGGCGTTTTTGGCTCCAACAACGCCTCCAGGCGCTCATGGCCGGGGTGCACAGCGAGTGATTTACGGGCGCGATTTTCTGCGTCGGCGACATCGGCCTTCGAAGCATGCCACGGAGCGCCCTCTCGCACAGCCAGACGACGCGTCGCCTCGAGCCAGGTGGCCCAGAATTCGGGGAGATCAGGCTCGCTCTCGAGGTGCGGCGCCAACACTTCACGCGCGCGCAGCACGTCGCCCTGACGGAGCGCTGCGGCCGCCAGGGCCGACGCCGCGTGGACGGATTGGGGTTCGAGTGACAGCCACTGCGCCGCCGCCGAGCGCACGAGCGGGTCGTCGGGCGGGTGCACCCACGACAGGCTCGCGTAGAGATCTTTCACTTCGTCGACGGACATCGCGCGTTGGCCCAACACGCGGCTGAGCTCGAGCGATGCGCGCTCTTCGGGGACACGGCGCGAGTCGGGCACGCGGACGTCGGCGGCCACGAAGTACGCAATGGGAGAGCCGTACTCGAGCGCGTTGTGATCGTCGGTGTTCACCGGGCCCTCGCCGCCAAAACGTTTCTGCGCTTCGTCGGAGTGCACCTGTCGGCCGAGCAACGTCGTGGGCAGCTGCAGGTGAATGCGCGCGAGATCGTCGCGGACCTTCGGCGCGGCCATGCGCTCGGTGAGCGCGGCGAAGTCGAAGTTCTGCGGCTCGCGGCTGGCGACCAGCACCAGATCGTCGGGGCCCACCCACGTGGTGCCGTGCTCGAACGAGCCGCGCAGCGTGCGCACCACGAGCTTCACCAGCGAGACCGATGACTCGTAGGTGTGAATCCACTGCACGAGGCGGCCGCCGGGCGCGAGCTTGCCCTTCGCCATTTCGAAGAAGTCGCGCGAGAAGAGCCCGGAGACGCCCGAGACCCACGGGTTGCTCGGCACGGAGACGATCAGATCGTACGGCTCCTGCGAGAGCGCGAGGAAGGTGCGCGCGTCTTCGATGTGCACGTGACAGCGTGGATCCTTGAAGGCGTTGCGGTGATCAACTGAGAACAGCTCCGCGGCCTCGACGACGGCCGGGCTGATCTCGACCACGTCGAGGCGCTCGAGCTCATGCGTGAGCAGCGAGCCCGCGGTGATGCCCGCGCCAACGCCAACCAACAGCACGCGCTTCACCTTGCCCGGGTGGGTCAACACGCCGAGGTGCGCGGCGAGGATCTGCGTGTCGATGTCGGTGCCGTTGCTGCCGTCGACCTTGCCGTTGATGCGCAGGTAGCGACGATCCGGCTCTTGTGTGCCGACCAACACCGAGGCGAAGACGTCGTCGCGATAGAAGCGCACCGTGCTGCGCGCGCGCACCTCTTCGAGGAACTGCGCGTAGCTCTCGAAGCTGCGGTTCCACTCGCGGTAGCGACCCGACGCGGCGAGCGTCGACGCCCAGCCCGAAGTGCCGACGACGGCGAGCACCAACGCCACGCCCGCAGGCACCAGCAACTTGAGCGCAAAGGGCCGCGGCACCTCGGAGCCGTCGGCCAGCAACGCCCAACCTGCGGCGATGAGGTTCGCGACCAGCGCCAACGCGAGCGTGCCTTCGAGGCCGATGGCCGGCAGCAACACGAGGCCACCGAGCAACGCGCCGCTCACCGTGCCGATGGTGTTCCACAGGTACGTCGTGCCCAGCCGCGCGCCGACGTCGTTCATCGCGCGCAGGGCGACGCGCGCCGCAGCAGGAAAGCTCGCGCCGAGCAGGAACGTGGGCGGCAACAAGAGCGCGCCACAGACCACGAAGCTGAGCACCTGGTACACGCCCCACGTCTGCGGGCCGTGATCGATGCGCGCGTGGACCTGCATGAAGGCGTACGGCAGCCGCGCGTAGGCCAGCATCGAAACCAACACCGCGAACACCAACGCGAGCTGCAGGCGCCCGAAGGTGCGCAGCGCGTTGACGTCGGGGCGCGTCGACAGCCAGAAGCTGCCCAGGGCGATGCCGAGGATGAACGCCGTGAGGATCAACGTGAACGCGTAGCTCGTGCCGCCGAGAACGATCGACAACACCCGAATCCACACGGTCTCGTAGGTCATCGACGTGAAGCCTGCGAGCGCGGTGCCGACCAACGCGGCGCGCACGGCCGAAGCGCCAAACGAGCCGCTCGTGTCGGCCGACGCCACCGTCGGCTCAGCCGCGACGCGACGCCAACCTGCGACGACGGCAGCGGCGCCGAGCAACAGGTTCACCGACGCGGCGAGGCGCTCTGAAACCGCGAGGCCCACGCCGGGCACCAACATCATGCCGGCGAACAGACACCCGGCCGACGCGCCGAAGCTGTTCACCGCGTAGAGCAGCGAGAGCTCGCGTCGCGCCGACCCGAGCCCCTCGGTCACGTGACGCATGAGCACCGGCAACGTGCCGCCCATCAACAACGTGGGCACCAACAACGCCGCCGCCGCCAACCCGAGCCGCGCGCTGAGGCGGGCGACGCCTTCGAGCCCCGGGGCGATTTGCAGGTACGCGCCGCCCATGAGCTCGAGCACCCACGGCAACGCGAGCGCGTACAGCCCGATGCCGATCTCCAACACACCGTAGAGCGACAACGGGCGCTTCGAGCGATCCGCGCGGCGACCGAAGAGGTACGCCCCGAGCGCGAGCCCACCCATGAACGTCGAGAGCACGATGGCGTGCGCCTGCCCGGTGTTCCCGAGCAGGTTCGCCAGGCGCTTCGACCACGCGAGCTCGTAGACGAGCCCCGTTGAGCCCGACAACAACAGCAACGCGATGACGAGCGGCCGGCCCCGAGACGTCACTGCGCAGACCGCCGTCGGCGACGGGCCAGCAACATCAACACGCCGAACGCGAAGAGCTCACCACCGGCGGCGCTGCAGTCACGCGTGACCAGCGGCTCCTGGTTGACGTCGATGGTCCACCACACGACGGCCAGCTGCTCACCGGGGCTCATGCCGACGGCGAGCGAGAACGTGTACAGCCCCGTCGGCGCGTCAGCAGGCACGGAGCCGGTGACGGTGCCGTCTTCGTTGAACACCACGCCCGGAGGCAGCTGACCTTCACGCCAGAACCAGCGCGCGCCTTCGGGCAGCGGGCTCGCGGTGAAGGTGACGGCCACATCGCTGCCGGGCTGCACGTGTCGTGAACCGGTCGCGTTCGCCATCACCGAGCTCAACACGATGCTCACCTGGTACGTGAACGAGTCGACGCGGCCCTGCGCGTCGGTCGCCTCCAGCGTGAACTCGTAGAGGCCCGGGCGGTTCGGCGTGCCCGAGAGCACCAGCGTGTCCTGCTGCGAGGGCTCGAGCACGAGGCCCGGCGGCAGCTCACCGTCGATGGTGCGCCAACGAACCGGCGTCGAAACCGGCGCGCCATTGGGGTTCACCGCCACGATGATCTGCAGGTACTCGTTGCCGACCGAACCACCGGGCAGCGTGCGCGTGCCGATGGTGAACGGCGCGTTGTCGACGAGCACCATGGTGAAGGCGCGCTCGTCGACGTTGCCGATGAGATCGGTGCAACGCACCACGAAGGAGCGCGACGTGCCGAGCGCGTCGGTGGGCGTGCCGGTGAGCTCTCCGAAGTCGCTCATGATCACGCCCACAGGCAAGACACCGTCGATCACCCGAAACCGATAGCTCCCGGCGCCGCCTACGGCCCCCAACGTCGCGCGGTATGGAATGAAGAGCGTCGGAGCCGGCAACGGGCGCGGACTGATCGCCAGTGACGCCGTCGCATGTGAGATGCGCAGCGGCAACGAGGTCAGCACCGTGCGGCCGCTCGCCGTCAGCTCGATGACCACCGTGCGCGCACCTGCCGCCAACGGCGTACCGCTCAACAGCCCGCTCGAAGACAACGTGAGCCCCGGCGGGATCGACGCGGAGTCGGCCAGCGCAAACGTGAAGGGCCCCGGCGCGCCCCGCCCGCTCAACTGCACGCTGTAGGGGAGGCCGACCGTGCCGTCAGGCAACAACGTGGTGCTCAACGACAGCGCCTGACTGACGACCTCAGTGCGCGTCGCCGCGAGGCCGTTGTCGTCTTTCTCGGCCTCTTCGACCTCGTTGTCGGGGTCGATCAAGACGCCGAGGTAATACGGAGCGTTCGCCAGGCTGGGCGGCATGCGCACCAGCTCGGTCGCTGAATCGCGCGCACCGACGGCCATGGTGACGACGCCGTCGAGCACCTCGCCCGAGCTCGTGACGCGCAGCAACGGGTAGTCATCACGCGTGATGATGGTGTTGGCCGAAAGGTAGAAGCGGTACTTCACCGGCCCGCCGTCACGGTTGCCGAGGTTGGTCAGCGTGCGCGAGACCGGTACGACTTCACCGGCACCGGCGCGCGACGGCGCCTGCATTTCAACCGGCAGATAGTTCGGCGCAGGGTTGCGCCCCACCACCGGCGGTGCCGACGTGAAGTTGTTGTCGTTGTTGTCTTCGACGAGGCCCACGCCGATGGCCGCCGCGAAGAAGAAGTACGGCTGCACCGGCAACGGCTGCCCGCCGCGATCGACGGCCGGCACGGTGGCGCTCGCCACAGGCACCCAACGCGATTCACCGGGCGCGAAGGCCTGCCCCGTCACCGACGCCACCGAGATGTCGGTCGCCGCGTTCAGGATCTCGTTGTCAGACATGTAGAACGAGACGCGCACGTTCGGCGCCGTCGCCCCGCCCGCGTTCGTCACGAAGGCCTCGAAGCGCGCCTGCTCACCGAAGAACACCGACGAGACGACCTCGACCGGCGGCGTCGCCCGCATCACGCGCACTTCAGTCACCATCAGGTCGGCCTGGCGCACCTGCATCACCTGCGGGCTGGTGACGACGTTGTTGAGCTCGTTGCGCTCGACGATCGCGCCCGCGTCGGGGCCGTCATCGAGTTGCAGAATGACGAAGTAGTTGTCGGCCGGCGTGTTGAGCGCGAGCGTGAAGTTGACTTGCTGTTGGAGCTGCTGACCGCCGACGACGTTGATGGTCTGCGACGTGAGCAGGCGATCGTCTGACGTGAGCGCGGTGTCGACCGACGCGTACAGCTTCACGCTCACCGGGCCTGCGCTCTCGAAGCCCTGGTTGCTGAAGCGAACGTCGACCGCGACGTTGTCTCCGGGGCCGGCGACGGGAGGCGGCAACACCGACTCGGCGACGAGATCGACGCCCGACGCATACGGCACGCTCGAGGCGACGACGTTGTTGAACTCATTCGTCTCGCCGCCATCGGGCAGCGGAGGGATCGCGGCGATGACGTACCAGGTGCCGCCGTCAGGTCGCGGCACGGTGCCCGAATGCGTGCGTGAGTCGACCACCAGCGCGCCGAGCGAGAGCGGCGTTCCAGGCGCGGGCAACAACGGCACGTCGATGCCCGGGTCGTAGATCGTGTCGTCCGAGAGGTAGACGCCGTAGTTGAAAGTCGGGCTGCCCACGGTGCCGAAGTTACGCAAGCCGAAGGTGGTGCCGATGGTCAGGTCGCTGGCGGTCTGCGTGATGCTGTCGACGCGCAGCGAGAGCGCTTGAAGATCGACGCCGGCCGGTGGGCTGAAGCGAATGAAGTTGATGAGCGTGCCGGTGCCGTTGGGGTCGAAGCTGGTCAACGAGCAGTCGGCGTTGCAGTTCGACAAGCCGCGCGTGCCAGCCGTGCCGCTGGCCGACTCGATGCCGATGGTCGCGGTCAGCGGCGTGGGGCCCATGCCCGTGAGCTGCCCGTAATAGAACTCGATGATTCCGTTCTGCCAGAGGCGAACCTGGAAGGTCAGGAAGAAGCCTGAAGGCCAGCGGCTCCAGTCTTTGAATTCGATGGCGACGCCGTTGCCGTTGCTGCCGGTGATGGGCTGGCGCTGCAGCGCGCTGGTCTGGTTGCTGCCGAACAGATCGTCCCACAGCGGCGCGATGACGCCGTTGGGCTCGGCGCCGTTGGGGATGGCGACGTTGCCCGGAAAGTCTGCGGCGGTGTTCGGCCCCGTCGACGGCTCGAGGAACAGCACGCCGTTCGAGGTGACGGTGATCTGGCTGTAGACGCGGTTGTAAAAAGGAAAGTCGAAGCCCAGGGCCACCGTGGCGCGGCCTTTGTCTTTCGGGTCATTGCTCCCGGGCGCCGTCAGCACAATCGGCACCGCGTTGGTGAGCGCCGGGTACGACACGCCGGCTTGGGGGTTGGCGACGTACTGGGCCCACGCTGGGAGGGCGAGCAGCAGCAACAAAAGCATCCGCAGCGTCTTCATTCGTTCCGTTCCACCCTGCTCGTCCGTACGGCCACGGTTGAGACAGGCCGGGCGGCTTATACCCAAGCCACGGCACGGGTGCGACGGACTCCGACAGCCTGCGCTACAAGGTCACCTCATGGTGTCCCAGCTCCTGATGTCGTTGTGGTTGACGGCCGCGCCTCCCGCGAAGCCGCATGCAGAACAAGTGCTCCGCGCGCAGTGCCTCGTGTGGGCCGCTGACCCGAAGAACCCGTGGGCGCTGGCACATGGCGCCAAGACTTTCGGCGCGTCGTTCCTCGCGTCTGACGGGCGCACCGCCGCCGAGGTCATCATTCACGATTTCCTGCTGCGCAATCAGCTGCCTGACGGCGGCGTGGGCCCGGGCGCTCCCGTCGGGTTTCGTCGCTACGACGTGGACGGCACGCCCATCGAGCCGCACTCGAACCTCAACACCAAGGCGTTGCTCGTCGACGCGCGCGTGCCCGCCAATCAGCGCTTCAAGACGAGCTGGGGTGAAGTGACGCTCGCGCAGCTGGCAGAGGCCACGAAGCTCGGCTTTCGCCACTCGCCGCAGGTGCCGCAGTACTGGGGCGACGTCGGGTGGACGCTGTCGATCTTCGCGGCGACGCAGAAGCCGGGCGCGACGTGGAAGACGAGCGAGGGCACCGTCATCTCCGTCGACCAGGTCTTCGACGACGCGCTCGCGGAGCTCGAAAAAGAGACCGCAGATCTCAAAGCGGGCCTCGAGCAGCACCTGCCGGAGGTCGCCAAGCGGAAACAAGGTGTGTACGCGCACTCGTGCGGCGGGCTGCACTTCGTTCAAGGCGTGCTCGCGTGGGCCAAACACCCCGCGGTGCGCAAGAAGTGGGGCAAGCGCATCGACGCGCAGGTGGCCATTCACTTCTACCGCCTCGACTCAGAGCGCCGTCAGTACGACGCCGCGTACCAACAGGCGCTCGCGGGCATGCCGCAGTTCAAGCTGCCGATTCTGGTGCAGATGGTGAAGTTCTACGGCCACTGGCTCGAGACGGCGGGCCACTTCCGCGACGACTTCGGGTGGAAGCCGAGCGCCGCGCAGAAGCAGGACATCAACCGCGCGAAGGCGTACCTCGACGTCGCCGTGCGCGCGCTCGAAGAAGCGAAGGCCTTCGAGAGCATGCCGCAGCTCAAGAAGACGCAGCCGCAGGTGTACCTCGATCTCATCGGCGACTCGTGTCACGCCGCGCACGGCCTGGAGGCCTTCCCTTGAAATACCTGCTCGTCGTCTCGTGCCTCGCGGCAGTGGCGTTGTCGGGCTGCAAACCAGAAGGCTGCCTGGGCGGTGAAGAAGGCTGCCGCGTGCCTCCGCCGTGCCCCAAGGTGAAGTTCGAGTGCGCGTCGACGGAGCTCGCGGTCAAGCGCATCGAGTCACCGCTCGAGCGCCCCGGCGGGTGGAACGGCCTGGGCACCGTGGGCGACGTGAAGCTGACCAACGGCCTCGTGGAGGTGGTGATCGCCAACCTCGGCACGCAGAACTACCTCGACCCCAACGGAGGTTCGATCATCGATCTCGGGCCGCGCGGTCAACAGAAGGACACCATCAACGGCATCTTCCAGGTCGTCGGCGTGCTCCCGCGCGACGCCGCTTTCTACACGTCGCTGGAGATCATCGACGAGTCTCCTGCCCGCGTGGCCGTGCAGGTCAAAGGCACGCTCGACGGCATCGGCTCGGTGCCCATCGTCACGCGCTACGAGTTGACGCCGTGTGATCCGGGCGTTCGCGTACGCACCGAGATCGTCAACGGCTCGACCGACACGCAGACGTGGGCGCTGGTCGACGGCTATTACTGGTCGGGCCGCGAGTCGTTGCCGTTCAGGCCTTCAGAAGGCTTTCAGTACACGTCGTTCGGGCTGACGACCATCAACGGCGCGTTTCACGAGTTCCCGTGGTTCGCGGCGGCAGGCCACTCGGGCGACGAGCAGATCTCGTCCTTCTCGGCGGTGAGCTGCACCGACAAGATGATGGAGGGCTTTCACAGCGAGCAGCTGTCGGCGGCCGGGTTGAAGCGACAGATCGTCAAGCCGCGCGGCTCGCTGATCTTCGAGCGCTTCCTCGGCGTCGCTGACTCGAAGGGCATCAGCGGCGGTGCGGACATCGCGATGAACGTTCGTGAGCAGGTGCACGGCGAGAGCAACGTGACGCTGACTGGCAAGGTCGAGCGCATGGGCGGCGCGGCGTTCAACGCTGAACGTGAAGCCAGCGTCCTCATTCTCGAGTCGGGCGCGAAGCCTGTGCAGTGGAGTCAAGTCGTCCCGAAGGCCGACGGTTCGTTCTCGGTGCGCGTGCCTGCGGGCAAGAACTACCTCGTCGAGGTTCACGCCTTCGGCCACAAACAGATCGAGCGGCAATACGAGCGACTGTCGACCGGCACCGACCTGGGCACGTTCCAGTTGCCGGCGGTCGGTGTGGTGACCTTTCAAGTGAACCACGGGCAGACGTTGATCGGCCTCGACGCAGAGCTGTTCCTCGTACCGCAGAACGAAGAAGAAGCCGCGAAGGTCGTCGGCACGCTGCACGGTCGCTTCACCACCTGTGCGCCCTGGCTCGGCTCACCTGCTGGTGCGTCACCTGCGTGCAATCGCGTGCTCGTGCACAACGGCACCGCCACCGCTGAAGTCCCGCTCGGCAAGTACGACATCTACGCGTTCCACGGGCCGTTCTGGTCGATCGCCAAACAGTCCGTCGAGCTCACCGGAGGCGCGCAGACGCTCCACTTCACGCTCGTCCCCATCCCAGGGTTGAAGCCGTCGGCGTCGCTCTCTTCCGATCTCCACGTGCACGGCGCGCGCAGCTTCGACAGCTCGATCCCCGACTTCGACCGCGTGCTCTCGTTTGCGGCGTCGGCGCTCGACGTCGTTATCGGCACCGATCACGAGGTCATCGGCGATTACTCCGGCATGGTCGCGCAGCTCGGGTTGCAAGATCGCATGTCGGTGGTCGTCGGCCTCGAGACCACGGGCCACATTCCGTTCTTGCTCGTCCCGGGCTACGGCTTCCCGCTCGTCATCGGGCACTACAACTTCTGGCCGCTGAAATACGACCCGTCACTGCCGCGCAACGGCGCGCCCATCGACGAACGCGTCGAGCCCGGTCAGCTCTTCGAGCGCGTGAAGCCCACGTTCGACGGAGAGCCGATGATCGAGCTCAACCACCCCTGGGCCGAAGCGGAGTTCGGTCGCGACCTCGGCTTCCCCCGCGCGATCTTCATGGACCTGCGCAAGAACCTGCCGGCGACCGACGACGGCACGCGACAGGCGTTCTTCAACCACACGCCCGCGGGCACCACGTTCAAGAACGACGATCACCACGTGCAGGAAGTCATGAACGGCTCCGACAACGGGCTGTTCCTGCAGTACCGCGCGTTCTGGCACTACACGCTCAATCAGGGCCTGTTGAAGCCGGGCACCGCGAACTCCGACTCACACTCGCTCACCGACAACACCGTCGGCCTCCCGCAGAACGTGGTCTTCGCGGCGACGTCTGCGGGCCCCACGTTCGACATCGACACGTTCAACCGTGCGCTCAAGGCCGGTCGCTCGTTCGGCACCAACGGCCCGGTGATCGACGCGCGGTTGATCGACGGCGTGACGGAGCACCCGTACTCGATGGCACTGCTGCGTCCCGCTGGTGACGCGCGCCTCGCGATTCGTGTCACGTCGGCGCCGTGGGTGCCGGTGCAAGAAGTACGAATCATCGTGAACGGCGAAGTGAAGAAGGTGATCGGCAACCTCCCGGTCGACGTCGATCCCTTCGACACGCTGCCGCAGGCCGCCGAGTACGTCGGAGAAATTCCGCTCAGCGAGCTGATCGCCGGCGTCACCGGCGACGCGTGGATCGTCGTCGAAGCCGGTCGCCCGTTGATGCTCGCGGGAGATCTCGGCGGCGGGCTGGACGGCGAAAAAGACGGCATGGTCGACACCACCGACAACAACGGAGACGGAGTCGTCGACATGGCCGACGTGAAAGAAGGCGCGAAGATTGGCCCGCTCGCCGACCCGCCGAAACCCGCACGCGGAGCCGTCGGCTACGAATACTCCGTCATCACCGGCGGCTACCCGTCGGCCTTCACCAACCCGTTCGTTCTCGACCTCGACAACGACGGCAAGTTCACCGCGCCGGGCGTGAAAGGCGGCAACTGATGCGCGCGCTCGCGTTGGTGCTGGTGGTGTCGACGAGCGCCGTGGCGCAAGAAGCCGTGACGCCCGCAGCGTGTGAGCAGTGGCCTGCGCGCGGGTTGAATGAAGGGCCGATTGCGCTCGGGTACGCAGAGGCCGACGTGGCGACAGGTCGCCGCGCGTGCCCACGCAGTGAGGTCGGCATCGGCGCGCGGCTCGGGCTGATCCTCGACACGCCCGACTTCTACGGCGCGGTGAACGTGAACGCGCTCGTGTACGGCTCGTACGCGCTGCGCTCCACCACCGAGCTGTTCGCGACGCTCGAGGCGGTGAGCTTCACGTTCGCGCAGAACGCGGTGCTGACCTCCACGCAGCTGACGCTCGGAAACCTGACCGTCGGCGGCACGCAAGTGCTCTTCATGGGTGACCGGTGGGTGATCTCCGCGAGCGCGCGGCTGCTGCTGCCGACGTCGTTCGAAATCCCCGGCGCGCGGCTGCTCGGCGGAGAGCTCGGAGGCTCGGCGTCGTGGCGCCCGCTGAACTGGCTCGAGGTGCACGGCTACTTCGGTGGCGACATGTCGGGCGCCATCGGGCGCGGGCCTGCGTTGATTCGCGGCGGCGGCGTGCTGCTGGCGGGCGCGCAACTGTCACCGTTCGACTGGGGCGCGTTGGTCATCGATCTCACCGGCCGCCTCGGCGCGCTCTCGTACTTCGCGCCGACGTTCGCGCTGCGCTTCCGCGTGGGGCCGGTGGGCCTCGAGCTCGCCGCGACGCTGCCGCTCGTCGGCACCGATCGCCACACCGTCATCGGTGGTCTGCGGGCGAACTGGCGGTTCTGACACCGCTCTCGGCTTCAGCATCACCAACACCGTCGCCGCGACGATGAGGCCGACCGCGACGATGACCTCCGCGCCGGCCTTCTCGCCGCCCATCGTCACGCCCATCGCGACGGCGATGACGGGGTTCACGTACGAGTAGCTCGTGGCCACGGCAGGTCGCGTATTCGCCAGCAGGTACGTGTACGCGCTGTAGGCCACGAGTGAACCGAACGTCGCGAGGTACACCCACGCGAGCACCGATTCAGTCGGTGGGCTCATCGGCACCTGCTCGCGCATCACCAGGCTGACGACGCTCATCACCAGCCCGCCGGTGAGCATCTGCGTGGCGGCCGACATGAGGCCCTTCGCCAACGGCCACTTGCGCGCCAGCAACGAGCCCAGCGCCCAGCTCAACGGCGCGACGAAGAGCAGCGCCGCAGACACCGGGTCGCCGCGCAGCTCGCCGCCGGTGCTGAGCACCGCGACGCCACCGAAGCCCAGCACCATCGCGATCAACTCGCGACCCGTGACCTTCTCGCCGAAGAACCGCCCGAGCGCGGCGACGCACAACGGCATCGTCCCGCAGACCACCGCCGCGATGCCCGACGAGATGTGCTGCTCGGCGACCGCCACCGTGCCGTTGCCGAGCACGAACATCAGCGCGCCGACCGGCGTCGCGTAGAGCCACTCGCGCCTCGTCGGCCACGGCGCGCCGCGCGCACGAAGAAACAGCAACAGGATCGTCCCGGTGAGAATGAAGCGCGCGGCCGCCATCATGAAAGGAGGCAGCCCTTCGACCGCGACGCGCATCGCGAGGTAGGTCGAGCCCCAGATGAAATAGACCGCGACGAGCGACGGAACGACGAAGCGGGTCGGAGACGGCGTGGCGCTCATGCGGAGAACGTCCTTCCTAACGGTGCACCGGTACAGATGCAGGGCTCTGACGATCTGCACCAGTACACTTCGACTGTTCCGCTGCTGAACCGGCACAACCTGTACCGGTCGAATACCGCAACAACCAATACAGTCGAGGGCATGAGCGCACTCCTCTACGAGCAGATCGCCGACGATCTCACGCGTGCCATTCGCTCCGGCACGCTGCGTGGAGGCGATCGCATGCCTTCGGTGCGAGGGCTCGCGCGCCAGCGTCACGTGAGCGTGGCGACGATTCTTCAGGCCTACGTCCGCCTCGAGAACGACGGGCTCATCGAGGTGCGTCCCCGCTCTGGCCACTTCGTTCGGCAGCGCAGCGCGAGCCCGACTGCAGAGCCCCGCACTGCGCGGCTCAACCCTGCGCCGGCGACGGTCTCCGTGACCTCCGGTGTACGCGCGTTGATGCAGTCGATGCGCGACCCCAACGTCGTGCCGCTCGGCGCAGCCCAGGTCTCACCGGCGCTGCTCCCGATTCGTCAGCTCAACCGCAAGCTCTCGGCCATCGCGCGCGAGGTTCAAGACGCCGGCGCGAGCTATGGAGACCCCAACGGGTTGCCGACGCTGCGGCGACAGCTCAGCAAGCTCAGCGTGGGCTGGGGCATGTCGCTGCACGAGAGCGAATTCGTGGTGACCATCGGCGCGATGGAGGCGATTCACCTCGCGCTGCGCGCCGTGGCGCGCGCGGGCGACACCATCGCGGTCGAGACGCCGACGTACTTCGGCATTCTCCAGGCCATCGAACTGCTCGGCATGCGCGCCGTCGAAGTGCCGGCGCACGTCCGCACCGGCCTCGATCTCGACGCGCTCGAGCAGGTGCTACGGCAGGGCCAGGTCAAGGCGGTGCTCGCCTCGCCCAACGTCTCGAACCCGCTGGGCAGCGTGATGCCCGATGAGAACAAGGAGCGCCTGGTCAAGCTCTGCGCCCGCTACGACGCGCCGCTCATTGAAGACGACGTGTACGGAGATCTCGCGTTCAACAGCCGCCCTCGCCCCGCCGCCCATTGGGACCGTGAAGGCCGGGTGCTGCTCGTCGGCTCCGTCTCGAAGACGCTCGCGCCCGGCTACCGCATCGGGTGGATCGCGCCGGGCCGCTACCACGAGCGCATCGAGCGGTTGAAGTTCGCGCTCACCGTGTCGACGCCGCCGTTGCTGCAAATGGCCGTCGCCGAGTTCCTCGGGAGCGGTGGCTACGAGCGCCACGTGCGCAAGCTGCGCAGCCACCTTCACGCGCAGGTCGATCGCACCCGGCAGGCCGTCATCGACGCGTTCCCTGAGGGCACGCGCATCGCCGACCCCGCGGGTGGGTTCGTCATCTGGGTCGAGCTGCCGCCCAACGTCGACGCCTACGCGCTGCAGGCCGCGGGGCTCGCCGAGAAGATCTCCATCGCTCCGGGCCCCGTGTTTTCGCCGCGCGAGCGCTTCACGAACTGCATTCGGTTGTCGTGCGGCTTCCCGTGGAATGAGCGCACCGCGAAAGCCATTCGAACGCTCGGCAGCCTGACGCACGAGCTGGTGAACACGTCGCGGCGGTCGGCCTGAGCGTGCAGTTCGACCTCTTCCCACCACCGCCGCTCGACACCTCGGCTGACGCAGCGCTCGCGGCAAAGCGACCACCGGGCCTGTACCTGGGCACGTCGAGCTGGACGTATCGCGGCTGGTCGGGGCTCGTGTACCGGGGCGCGCCGACGCAGGAGCACCTGACGCATCACGGCCTCGAGGAGTACGCGCGGCACCCGCTCTTCAACACCGTCAGCATCGATCGCTCGTTCTACCAGCCGCTCTCGAGTGACGAATTTCGCGCGTACGCGAAGCAGCTGCCGAGCGGCTTTCGCTGCGCGATGAAGGTGTGGAACGCGATCACCAACCCGGCGAGCCCGCAGTATCTCGACGTCGGGTTCTTCAAAGACGCGGTGCTGGCTCCGGCAGATCAAGGTTTCGCGGGGCACCTCGGGCCGTTGCTCTTTCAACTGCCGCCGCTGAGCGCGCAGCAGCTCCCCGGCGCGAATGACTTCGCGTGGCGCCTCGATCGCTTCTTCTCGAAGCTGCCGCCTGGCCTCGAGTGCGCGGTTGAAGTGCGGAACGCCGAGCTGCTGACCGCGCAGTACTTCACGGCGCTCAAGCGCAACGGCGTCTCGCACCTCTTCAATCACTGGGAGCGCATGCCGCCCATCGACGCGCAGCTCGCGTTGCCCGGAGCGCTCACCGCACCGCACGTGGTGACGAGGCTCATGCTGCCGCAAGGCGTCGGCTACGAAGACGCGCGCAACGCGTTCGAGCCGTTCGATCGACTTCAAGCGCGAGACGACGCGATGCGCGCCGCCGTGAGCGCCCTGTGGCAGACGTGTCAGCGAACGCAGCGCTCGTTGTGGGTGCTCGTCGGCAACAAGGCAGAGGGCTGCAGCCCGCTGACGGTGCGCGGCCTGCTCGAGCAGATCACCGCGGAGCGCTGCGCCTCACCCCAGACATCATGAACGAAACCGCATCCACCATGACTTCTGTGCGGGCGGCGCTTCAGACGGAGACGAGAGCTCAGCTTCGACCTCGATCAACTCCGACTCCACCTCAGCCATGGACTGTGGCCGCTTCGAGAGCTCCCTCGACAGCCCCGACTCCAACAGCTTCTGGAGCCGCGCCGGAATCAGCTCGCCCAGGAAGGTGGTCGGGCCGATCGGCTCTGCGTCTTTCTGCAGGCGGTGCATCACCACCTGCGACAGGTCGACGCCGTGCCACGGGAAGCGGCGCGACAACAACACGTAGGCCACCATCGACAGCGAATAGATGTCGGCGCGCGGGTCGACCACGTGACCCAGCACCTGCTCGGGCGCCATCCACAACGGAGTGCCGACGACCTGCCCTGCCTGCGTCTTGTACGCGTTCTTCAAGTCGAGGCCGCGCACGCGCGCCACGCCGAAATCGAGCACCTTCAAGTGCTCGAGCCCGTCGGGGTCGCGCTCCACCACGAAGTTGTCGGGCTTGAGGTCGCGATGAATCACGCCCACGCCGTGCGCCGCCGCCAACGCGCTCGCGGCCTGACGCATCAACCGCACGCTGCGCGTCAGCTCGATGGGGGCGTCTTTCGCGAGCGCCTTGAGCGTCTGCCCGCGCAGCAGCTCCATGACGAAGTACACGCGCTCGCCGTCCTGCACGAGATCCTGCACTTCGATGATGTGCGGGTGCCGCACGCGGTTGACGGCCTGCGCTTCAGCCACGAAGCGCTGCACCTGTGACTCGACGCGCGCGAGCTCGGGCCGCAACACCTTGAGCGCCACGCGGCGATCGATCGACAGGTGGCTGGCTTCGTACACGCGACCCATGCCGCCTTCGCCCAGCAGCCCTTCGATGCGGTAGCGACCGATGACGTCACCGGGCTGCAGTTCGCCGGCCTTGCGCGATGACGGCTCGTCGAAGCGCAGCTCGATGTCGATGGCGGGGGTCTCCAGCGGCTTGAGCGTTCGCAGCACGTCGCGCAGCTCGGCCATGGAATGAAACCTGTCGGCCGCGCGCTTCGAGAGACACCGCGCCAGCACCGAGCCCCACTCCTCGAGGCCCGGGCGCAGCTGCGGCAAAGGCGCCTGCACGTGGAGCGCGCGCGTCTCGGCCAGGGTCTTCGCCGAAAACGGAGGCGAGCCCGTCAACAGCTCGTGCAGCAGCACGCCCATGCCGTAGACGTCGCACGCCACCGTCGCGCGCTTGCCCGAGCACCGCTCAGGAGAGAGGTACTCCGGCGCCACGAGCAACTGCGAGCTCGGAACGCTGCGCACGCCCCGGTACAGCAACAGCACGGTGTCGAGCAGCCGCACGTCGGGCTGATGCGGGTCGCCGTCGAGGAACAGGTTCTTCGGCGCGAGGTGCCCATGCACCACGCCGTGCGCGTGCAGAAACTCGAGCGCGTCACACACGCGCAGGCCCCAACGAATCGCCTCGGCGGTCGGCAGCGCGCCCCGCTCGCGGAGATGGTCGACGGCCGTGCGCCCGCTCACCGGGCCGGTGATGAGCACGAAGCGCCCGTCGGCCTCGCAGCGCGTGTGCTCCGGCGAAAGCAACGCCGGGTGCCGATGCTGCGTGGCAGTCACGCGCGTGGTGTCGAGAAAGCGCCCGTACAGTTCAGGGTCAGCGACGACTTCAGCGTGGGTCACCTGAACCAGCACCGTGCCTGACGCCGAATCAGCAAGGTACGCGTCGACCGCCGAACCTGCGGCGAGCTTTCGCCGCAACTTCAGATCTTTCATGGTGGCGACACTGTAGAACTTCAGCCCCACGCATACGCTATGCGTCGTTGTGTGGCAGAAAACGACACGAGCCGATTCCTCGATTGAGGAACCGGCCCGCGCCTTCACTTCACGTCAGTCGGCTCAGTTCGAGCGGAACTCGGCGTCGACCACGTCGTCTTTCTTCGCGCCCGGCGCTGCCCCCGGAGCACCCGCGTCAGGAGCGGCCGCACCCGGAGCACCTTCGGCCGGCGCGCCTGCTTTGTAGAGCTCCTCAGCGACCTTGTACGAGACCTGCTTGGCCGCCTCGAGCGCGGTGTCGATGGCCGCCTTGTCGGAGCCCTCGCGCACCTTGTGGAGCTCCTTGCTGGCTTCCTCGAGCTTGGTCTTGCTCTCGGCAGACAGCTTCTCGCCGTTGTCCTTCACCAGCTTCTCGAGCTGGTAGGCCATGTTCTCGGCCTGGTTCTTCGAGTCGACGAGCGCGCGACGGTCCTTGTCGGCCGACTCGTTGGCGGCGGCGTCTTTCACCATCTTCTCGACCTCTTCCTTCGCGAGGCCCGAGCTCTGCGTGATGGTGACGTTGGCTTCCTTGCCGGTGGCCTTGTCCTTCGCGGCGACCTTCAAGATGCCGTTGGCGTCGATGTCGAAGGTGACTTCAATCTGCGGAACGCCACGCGGCGCGGGCGGCAGCCCCGAGAGGTGGAAGCGACCGAGGCTCTTGTTGTCGCCGGCCATCTCGCGCTCGCCCTGCAGCACGTGAATCTCGACCTGCGTCTGACCATCGGCCGCGGTGGAGAAGGTCTCCTGCTTGCGCGTCGGAATGGTGCTGTTGCGCTCGATGAGCTTGGTCATCACGCCGCCCTGCGTCTCGACACCCAGCGACAGCGGCGTCACGTCGAGGAGCAGGATGTCTTTGACTTCGCCCGAGAGCACCGCGCCCTGCACCGCCGCGCCGACGGCCACGACTTCGTCAGGGTTCACCGTGCGGTTCGGCTCTTTGCCGAACAGCTTCTTCACGGCTTCCTGCACCTTGGGCATGCGCGTGCTGCCACCGACGAGCACGACTTCGTCGATCTGCGAGGCCTGGAGCCCTGAGTCCTTCAGGCACTTGCGCGCAGGCTCGAGCGAGCGCTCGATGAGATCGTCGACCATCGCCTCGAGTTTGGCGCGCGTGAGCTTCACGTTGAGGTGCTTGGGTCCCGTCGCGTCGGCCGTGAGGAACGGGAGGTTCACTTCGGTCTCGTTCGCAGACGAGAGCTCGATCTTCGCCTTCTCAGCGGCTTCTTTCAGGCGCTGAATGACCATCTTGTCTTTTGAGACGTCGAGGCCCGTGTCTTTCTTGAACTCGGCGATCAGCCACTCCATGACGCGCTGATCGATGTTGTCGCCGCCGAGGTGCGTGTCGCCGTTGGTGGCGAGCACTTCGACCGCGCCGTCGCCCATGTCGAGAATCGAGATGTCGAAGGTGCCGCCGCCGAAGTCGTAGATCACGACCTTCTGGGCCTGCTTCTTGTCGAGGCCGTACGCGAGCGCGGCCGCGGTGGGCTCGTTGACGATGCGGCGCACGTTGAGGCCGGCGATTTCACCGGCGTCCTTGGTCGCCTGGCGCTGCGCGTCGTTGAAGTACGCGGGCACGGTGATGACCGCGTCGGTGACCTTCTCGCCCAGGTAGTTCTCGGCGGCGCGCTTGAGCTTCAAGAGCACCTGCGCCGAGATTTCGGGAGCGGAGATCTGCTTGCCGTCGATCTCGACGCGCGCGTCGTCAGACGGGCCCTTCACGACCTTGTAGGGCACGAGCTTCGCTTCTTCAGTGGTCTCACCGAAGCGGCGGCCCATGAAGCGCTTCACGGAATAAATGGTGCGCTCGGGGTTCGTGATCGCCTGACGCTTGGCGACCTGCCCGACGAGGCGCTCGCCGTCTTTCGTGTACGCAACGACGGAAGGCGTGATGCGGCTGCCTTCTTCATTGACGATCACCTTTGGCTCGCGGCCTTCCATGATGGCCACGCAGCTGTTGGTGGTGCCGAGGTCGATACCGATGATCTTGCCCATTGTGTGCTGCCTCCTAAGACGTTGAATTGACGGGCGGTTTCGTTCGAACCGCCAACGAAAGCAACCTAACCAGCGAGCCCCGCACGTCAACCCACCCAAACACCTGTCAGTGCGAAGGTAAATTCGCACCAGCGCCACCAGTGGGTGGCGACTGTGACGATCTTGCGACGACGTTTCACAGTCGTTTCAGAGACTTAACGCATCCCGTCAATTGGCGTGGTCTGTGCTGTGACGCAGGGGGCCATGTGGGTTCAATCGTTCCGAGCTGATGGTGAGCAGGTTTCTCCCCGCGCTGAGACCGAGCGCGTGGCGGTGTTGTTGAACGCCAACGCGCGCAAGGTGACCCGGCGCGTGCAGCGCGCGCTCTCGCACGTGGTGCCCGAGGGAGACCTCTACTTCTCGCGCTCCGAGCTCGACGCGCGCCGCATCGCGCAGCAGGTCGTCGACCGCGGCTACACCACCGTCTTCATGGGCGGCGGAGATGGCACCGTCACCTGCTTCCTCAACGAGATCCTCACGCAGGTCGCGCTGCGGCGGCAGCACCACCCGACGCCTACGCCGCGCTTCGGCGTGTTGAAGCTGGGCACGGGAAACTCGGTCGCGTCGCTGGTGAAGGCCTCGGGGACGCGCGCCGATGGCTTCGTCGACGACGTGCTCCGCGCCCGCGCGGGCGAAGTGCCGGGCTACCGCACCGTCGACATGCTGCTCATCGACGGCAAGCGCGCGCC
The DNA here is from genome assembly GCA_035910535.1 of Archangium sp. Taxonomy (GTDB): domain Bacteria; phylum Myxococcota; class Myxococcia; order Myxococcales; family Myxococcaceae; genus Archangium_A. Next base: position 167,683 of record JAMHXF010000042.1, read on the forward strand.
GTTCGCCGGCCTCGGCATGGATGGCAAACTTCTCAACGACTACAACTGGGTGAAGCAAAACTTCGGCCAGGGCGCGTTGGGCAAGCTGATGACCGGCCCCGGCGGCTACATCGCGTCGGTCGCGTTCAAGACGGTGCCCTACTACCTCACGCAGTCAGCCGCCGTGGAGTGCGAGGTCGTCAACGGCAACGCTGCGGCGTACCGCATGGGCCCCGACGGCACGCCCGCCGAGACGTTCGGCCCCGGCGCGACGCTCTACAAAGGCCCGCTGATGATGGCGGCCGCCGGCACGGTGCCCTTCTACGGCTTCGAGCTGTGCATGTTCCCCTTCGCCGGCAAGCGCCGCGGCATGATGAACCTGCGCGTGGGTTCCGCCGCAGCGACGTCGATCCTCGCGAACCTGCCCAGGCTGTGGAACGGCACGTGGTTCCCCGAAGGCATTCACGACTTCCTCACGAAGGACGCCACGATCCGCTTCTCGCGCGAGATGCCCTTCCAGGTGGCCGGTGACGCCGAGGGCTACCGCAGCGAGGTGCGGTTCCAGATGGCGCCGGAGCCCATCGACCTCGTCGACTTCACCGGCGCGCTGCACTGATCGACGGCGGGGCGTTCAGCCGCCGTCGCGCGACGCGGGCGGCTTCTCACCGGGCTCTTTGCGCCGCGCCACGATGAAGCCCAGCGTCACGCCCGTTTTCCCCGAACGGTGCAGCGCAATTTCATCGCGAAGCGACTGCTGGCCGGCGGCGTTGGTGTCAGCCGACTTGCTGAGCGCGATTTCAACTTCGCGGTAGTACTCGTCGAGCTCGAGGTCTCCGAGCGTCTCGATGAGCTCGGGCTCGAAGCCCTCCATTTCGACGCTCATCAACGTCTCGCGCGGGTTCAGCAACGGCGCTCCGAGGCGCTTTTCCCACGTCGCCAGCGCCGCGTCGTTCGCCTGACGGCCAACGCGCACCACCGCTGTCACCCCGAGTCGCCCATTGAACGCGAGGTTGGGCCGCCACTGCTTCGCGACCGCCGCTGCCAGCCCCGTGACGCGCCCGAAGCTGAAGATGCCGTCGAACGCGCGCTCGGCGAACGTCACCGCGCCCGTCGCGCTGTGCTTGACGGCCACCTTGTCGCCTACGCCGACCAACCGCGCCCGCTCCTTGAGCGCGTCAGCCAGACGCTCTTCAGGTTCGATGACGGTGAGGTGGCAGCCGAGCGCCTTGGTCACGGCCAGCGCGCCGAGGCTGCCGTGCAGCTCGAGCAGGCTCGACCCCTCGTCCCAATGCGCCGCCTGAGCAAAACGCCGCAACAGCGACTCTGATTGAAAGAGCCGGCGCGCTTCTGGCGGGAGATACAGCGGAAACGGGTCGGCCATGTCGGGGGCCCCCATTACACAGGGGTCATAACTCCTACAAGTAGTAGACGATGCGTTTGTCGCCGTGAATGTCGGCGTAGATCGCTTTTCGCTGCTCTTCCGACAGCAGGTACACGGAAACCGTCAACGACGTGTACCGGCCCTCTTTCGAGATGTTCTCGGAGATCGAGTCACGGCTCACCTCGCTGCCCATGAGGCGGCTGAACTTGAGCCGCACGTACTCCGAGAAGCCGTGTTCACGTTTCCCCATCACCTTGAAGGCGTAGACAGTGGGGTACTCGATGAGCGGCTTGACCTCTTCGACGGTCGTCTCGGGAGGTTTGGTTTCGTCGGTCATGGCTACAGCAGGTTGGTGGCGATTTCGGCCAGCGCGGAGCGCTCGCCCTTGGTCATGGTGACGTGGCCGGCGATCTTCTGGTTCTTGAACCGGTTCACGACGTGCACGAGCCCGTTGTTGGTCGAGTCGACGTAGGGGTTGTCGATCTGCGCGGGGTCGCCGGTGAGCACGATCTTCGTGTTGTCACCGGCGCGGGTCACGATGGTCTTCACCTCGTGCGGCGTCAGGTTCTGGGCTTCGTCGACGATGATGTACTGGTTGGGAATCGAGCGACCACGAATGTACGTGAGCGGCTCGATCTCGATGATCCCCAGGTCCATCAGCTCGTGGTACCCGCGGCCCGACTTCTTGTCGTTGCGCGAGAGGTTGAGCAGGTACTCGACGTTGTCGAAGATCGGCTGCATCCACGGGTTGAGCTTCTCGTCGACCGAGCCCGGCAGGTAACCGATGTCGCGACCCAACGGGAAGATCGGGCGGCTGACGAGCAGCTTCTGAAACGCCGCTTCTTCAGTGACCTTCTGCAGGCCCGCGGCGATCGCCATGAGCGTCTTGCCGGTGCCGGCCTTGCCCACGATGGTGACGATCTTCAGGTCGTCGTTGAGGAGCAGGTCGATGAGGAAGGACTGCTCCATGTTGCGCGGTCGAACGCCCCACACGCCGTCTTTGACCTGACGCGTGAGCGGCACCACGGCCTTCTTGTCGGCGTCGTAGCGGCCCATGGCGGTGTGCGACGGGTTCGCTTCGTCTTTGAAGAGCAGAAACTCGTTGGGCTCGAGCTTCTCGAGGTCGGGGAAGCTGACCTGCGCGCCGGGCTTGTAGAGCTGGTTGATCACCTCGGCGCTCACCGACTTCTCGGTGATGCCCGAGTAGAGATCGCTGATCTCCACGCGCTCGGGCTCATAGTCTTGCGCGGCCAGGCCCAACGCGTCGGCGCGAATGCGGAGGTTGGTGTCTTTGGTGATGAAGTTCGTCTGCGCGCCGGGGTCACGAAGCCGCGTCTCGATGGCGACCGCGAGAATGCGGTTGTCCATCAACTGGCCGTCGGCCATCGACTTGGGCAGATCGTGTTCGACGAAGCTGACCTTCAGCATGCCGCCGTTGGGCAACGGCACGCCTTCAGCCAGACCACCCTCAGCGCGGTGCGCGTCGAGGTACCGGGCCACCTGTCGCGCGTTACGACCAAGCTCCGACATGTCCTTCTTGAACATGTCGAGTTCTTCGATGACGTAGATGGGAATGACGACCGTGTTGTCGCCAAAGCTGTAGATGGACCGTGGGTCGTGCAGCAGCACGTTGGTGTCGAGGACGAAATTCTTCCGCGCCAAAAGGACCCCTTGAGGGAAAGGTGAACTGCGACCGACTCGAGTGCTCGAAGTGTCACACGTACTTGATGTGTTTGATCTCGAAATCGACTTCGCCCAGCGGGCGGCGAACCGTCACCACGTCGCCCTGCTTCTTGCCGAGCAGCGCGCGCCCAACCGGTGAATCGACAGAAATCTTCCCGGCTTTGAGATCGGTCTCGTCGGGGCCCACGAGTTGGTAGCTGACCTTCGAGTCGTCTTCTTCGTTGAGCAGCGTCACCGTCGCGCCGAAGAAGACCTTCGAACGATCCTTCTGCTCGCCGGGCTCGACGACGTTCAGCTTCTCGAGGCGCTTCGTCAGAAACCGGAGCCGGCGATCGATCTCGCGCAGGCGCTTCTTCCCGTAGATGTACTCGGCGTTCTCTGAACGGTCGCCCAGCGAGGCCGCGAAGCTGACCTCAGCGGTGACCTTCGGGCGCTCGGAATAGAGGAGGTGTTTGAGCTCGGCGCGCAGGCGCTCGGCGCCCTCACGCGTGATGTAGAGCGGGCCCCGGGGCTGCAGGTCGTCGTCTTCATCCTCTTCGGTCGTCATGATCGCCATTCGCTCTAGCACGCAGCGACAGTCGTGCTATGGGGCGCGCCGCATGCGAACCCTCGCTCTCGCCATCGTCAGCATCGTGCTGTGCTCGGCCTGCGAGAAGATCGACTACGTCGAGCTCGCGCCGTCTGAAGTGGTGTTCAAGCAGCCGAACAACCAGCAGTGGATGGAAGCCAAGGCGATGGCGCGCAACGGCGTTCGCGCCGTGAAGGCCCGCGTCTCGTGGTCGGTCGGTGACGCCAACGTCGCGAAGGTCGATGCCAAAGGCCACCTCACGCCAGTCGGCGACGGTGACACCGAAGTGATCGCCCGCGTCGGCGACCTCGAGGCCCGCGTGCCCGTGACGGTGATCTACGTCGACCGCGTCGAGGTCGAGCCCAAAGAGCTGACGATCAAAGAAGGCGCGGAGGCCGTGAAGGTCACCGTGAAGGCATTCCGAAAGAACGGAAAGCCGATCACCGACAGGTCGGTGACACTGACCGCGAAAGACAAAACCGTCGTGCAGATCGTCGGCGACGGCGCGATTCTGGCGCTCGATCCTGGAAGTACGACGGTTGATGTTCAGGTTGACGGCGCTCGCGCGTCGTTGCAGGTGACAGTGGAGCCGGACAAAGCGAAGAAGTAAGTCAGTTGTTGAAGAGAGATGTTGAGAGTCGATAGCTCAGTTGGTAGAGCACCGGCCTTTTAAGCCGAGGGTCGAGGGTTCAAATCCCTCTCGACTCACAGAAGTTGCAGAGCAGGACCAGGTAGCAAGGCCCCATCATCTAGTGGCCCAGGATACGGCCCTTTCAAGGCTGTTACGCGGGTTCGAATCCCGCTGGGGTCAAACCCCGGAGTTCCAGAGTACGGAGCTCCGGGGTTTTTCTTTGTCTGCATCGTTGATTACTACGGGTGATTGACGAGCTCTCGACTCGTGACTCCACCGAATCGAAGTGGCGTGGTCTCGTTCAGTGCATGAACGAAAAGAACAACTCGCACTCCGCTGGCTGGGTCATTCAGACGTGGTTGTCGTTCGCGCTGGCGGTGGGCGTGACGAGCATCGGCATCTGGCACCTCCCCGTCGACATCTGGGTGAAGGCGTTCATGGCGATGGGCCTGCTCTTCAGCGTCGGCAGCACGTTCTCATTGGCGAAGACCGTGCGCGATCAGCACGAGTCCGAATCGCTGCGGAAGCGCATCGACGAGGCGCGCGTCAATCGCATCATCGCGGAGCACGACCCGCTCAAGCCTGCGGTGTGACGGGGAGCGCGAGGAGCGCGAAGAACAGCGCGTCATCGGCTTCAGGCGGCTGCGCACGAAAGAGCCCGCGCGCACCGATGCTCACCGCAATGTTGCCCGAGAGCGACCATGCGAAGCCTTCGTCGCAGTGGAAGTGCGGCCGCCAGAATGCGGCCATGCCGTCGGGCTTCAGCTCGGGCTGGCATACGCGGCGCACCCGATCGGTCGACGCGGCCTTCGCAGCGGGATCACTCCAGCTCCACATCCACGTGAAGACGTCGGGGAGGTAACTGCCGACGACCTGCGCGGGAACCTCGAGCGCGCCACCGGGGCGATCGAGGCGTAAGACGCCGTGGTCTGCGTCGAACGCGAACCCGTCGACGCGGCCGAGCCGCTGCTGCAGCTGGCCTTGAAGATCGTGAAACGCGCGCTCGCTGCCCTCGATGACGTCGAAGAGCGCGTCGGTGATCAGCAGCGAATGCACTTCGGTGCGATCGAGCCTCGTGAACCACGCCACCGATCCGTCGTTGCGCACGAACTTCCAGTCGGCGAACTCGGTGCCAGGGCGCTCGACGACGACCTTGCCCGGCCGCCAGCGATTGCCGAGCTGCTTCGAGAGATCGGTCAACGCCTCTGAAAGCCGCAGCGCCTCTTCACGAGGGTCGACGTGGAGCTGAGGCTTGGGTTTGGGGTTGGTGCCGCCCTCACCTTTCGTCTGCAGCTCGGTGACGCGCAGCCCGTCAGGCGTGACGGCGATGGCCAACTCGACCTTCGTCCACCCGCGCGGGGCCAGGAGCATCAGGCTGTCGTGCAGCGCATAGACGAGCGGCTTCGGGTCAGACACGCGGCGCGCCTAGCAGCTTCAGAAGCGACCTGCGACGCCGAGCGGAGTGACTTGAATGTCGACCCCCTCCAACAGCCGGTTCGTCAGCCGCGCGTTGAGAATCCCCATGACGCCGTCGAAGAGCACGAGGAACGCGCCTTGAATCACGAGCGCCTGGCCGACGCCGACGAGCCAGGGCGTGTTGGTGGCCTCGCCTCGCTGCCAGAAGAACGCAGCGGCCGCGAGGTAACCGAGGTCGAGCGCCGCGTTGATGAAGAAGACCTTCTCGCTGCCCTCCGACGACACGAGGCTCGCCTTCGCGTCGAAGCTCGCGGGGTCGTCGTGCCACTCACGGATCAGCGAGATGAGCGCCAGCGTGAGGTTGACCGAGTTCCACGCCAGGTTGCTCAGGTGCAGGGCGCGAAGTCGCTCGTCTGTTTCGAGACCGAAGCCCACCGCTCCGACGCCCATGTTCACGACGGCCCACGAGCCGAGCACGAGCATGCCGACGCGACTGGTGGTGAGCCGGTCGCGATTCCATTCCTTCAAGTCGAGCGGTTGGGCGGTCAACGTGAGCGCAGCGACGAGAGCGAGCGTCATGGAACGCAGGAGAATAGCGTGCGCGCGGTGTCTGCCGTGGAACGTGCGAAGGCTGTGAAGTCGGAGGTGCGTGCGCAGCTGCTGCGCTGGTTCGATCGCACGAAGCGTGACCTGCCGTGGCGCAAGACGCGTGACGCGTACGGCATCTGGGTCAGCGAAGTGATGCTGCAGCAGACGCAGGTCGACCGCGTCGTGAACTACTGGACCCGTTTTCTCGCGCGCTTTCCCGACGTGGAGTCACTCGCGGCCGCGGAGCTGAAAGAGGTGCTCGGGCTGTGGTCGGGGCTCGGGTACTACTCTCGTGCGCGCAACCTGCATCGCGCGGCGCAGACGATCGTCGAAGTGCACGGGGGCTCGTTGCCAGACTCGGTCGATGCGCTGCTCGAGCTGCCGGGGTTCGGGAGGTACACGGCGGGCGCGGTGGCGTCGATCGCGTTCGAGCTCGAAGCGCCGCTGGTCGATGGCAACGTGGCGCGCGTGTTCTCGCGCCTGTTGGAGATTGAAGGCGCGCCTGGAGATCGCCCGCGTGAAAAGGAGCTCTGGGCGTCGGCGGAAACGCTGGTGACGGGCGCACGACCCGGTGACTGGAACCAGTCGTTGATGGAGCTGGGCGCCACGGTGTGCACGCCGCAGAACCCGTTGTGTTTGCTGTGTCCGGTGCGCGCGGCTTGCGGTGCGTTCGCGCACGATCGCGTCGAGGCGTTGCCGCCTCCGAAGAAGGCGACGAAACGAAAGCGCCTCGAGGTGCAGGTCGCCGTGGCGCGACGTGGGAAAGACGTGCTGCTCGCGCGTCGTGAAGAGAGAGGCCTCTTCGGTGGGCTGTGGGAATTGCCGTCAGCGGAGCTGCTGACGAAAACCCTCGGCCGACGCGCTGAAGTCGGCCCGGAGCTGATGGTGGTCGAGCGCACGTTGACGCATCGAGACCTCGTGCTGCGCATTCACGCCGTCGCGATGCCCTTGAAGCTCGGCAAACCGCCGACGGGCTACGTCGAGTGGCGTTGGGTGCCGCTGAACGAAGTCGCTGCGCTCGGAATGAGCTCAGCGATGAGCGAAGTGTTGCGGCAGACGACGAGGTCAGCACCCGAGTCGCGATGACTCGCGACGCGCTGCCGATTCTACGCGCCGTCAATCTTGTGCGACCGGGAGCGCGCGCAAGTGAGCCTGCGCCTGGACCAGATCACGAACGATTCGATCAGCGTCCTCGTTCGAATGCAGCCCAAGACCGCACGCCGGCGTCAACATCACGCGGCGTAGAATTTCGGGAAACGAAGAGATGGAGCTCAGCGTGGCTTCGACGCTCTCGCACAGCTCGCGCACGTCGTAGCGCGCACCGGGATTCGTAGGAATGACGCCCAACGCCAACCATCCGTCTGACTCGAGCCACGTTCGCCACGCGCGTTGATCTTCGACCACTGCCTCGAGCGAGAGCCGCGCATCGAAGCTGATCACGTCGAAATCGAGCCCGAGCACCCGCCCCCATTCGGCGTTGCCACAGCAATGCAAACCGACGATCGCCCCGGCATCGCGAATTGAATCACGCAGTGCACGGAGCGCTGCCCAGTCTCCGCCTGTCACCAACATCGGCTCATCGATGAACACCATCGGCGTGACACCGAGCTCGAGCAACCGCGCCACGAACAGCAGCGCTCGCGCCGTGAGCTCGCGCCCCGACGATCGCGGGCCGGGCACCTGAACCTTCACGAACGGCGGCTTGCGGTGAGCGACCGCTTCGACGAACGCGGGCCACGTCGACGGCAGGTCCACGCTGGCCAGGGTCTCACCTCGCGACACCAGCTCGACGAGGTACGGCACGTCGCAACGCCACCCGAACTCCGCCGACGGCGCCCCGCCGATGCCCGTCGTCACGCAGGGTGCGAGCTGTCGGAGCCGCTGCTTCGGATTCACTGATGGAAGTCTAGCCACCACGACTTTCCGGGCTACGCTCTCGCGCATGAGTTTTCGGGGGCTGGTCAGCGCGCTCCTGATCTCCACGACCGCGATGGCCGCGGGCACGGAGGTCGACATCAAAGCCGCGCTCCCCGCGCTGCTGCGGGTGCTCACCTACGACGTGAACTTCGACGCGCGTGGCAGCGGCCCCTTCGTCGTGCTCGTCATCTCCGAGCCCAGCCAGTCGGCCGCACGCAGCGCGCTGCTCGGCACCTTGAAAGAGGTCACCGTCACCGAAGTGAAGAAGCGGCCGCTCAAGTACGTGGCCGTCGACCTCCGCGATGAAGCCCAGCTGCAGAGCGAGATCGACAAACACAAGGCCTCTGCGCTGCTGGCCGTGCCGGGCGCCGCACCTGCCGCCATCAAGTCGATGTGGGAGGTCGCGCAAGACAACCAGCTCTACGCCCTCGCGCTCGACGCAGAGACCGTGCAGTCGTCGTTTCCCGTCGGCGTCACCATGTCGGGTGACAAGCCGCAGATCCTCATCAACGAGAAGTCGTCGAAGGCCGTCGGCGCCCGCTTCGAGACGGTGGTGCTGCGTCTGGCCAGGGTGATTCAGTAGGTCGCGCGCGAAACGCTTTGACCGCGCATACGCGGATCTTTATGGTGCCCGCGCGATGGAGAACCCGCTTACGCCGTACCTTCCGGTGGCTGTCGTGCTGGGCCTTTCTGGCCTGCTCGCCGCCGTGATCCCTGCGCTGTCGACGCGCCTGGGTCCCCGCAGTTCGTCGACGGTCAAGTCGGAAGCCTTTGAAGGCGGTAACGCGCCGATGGGCTCCGCTCGCCAGCGCTTCGCCGTGAAGTTCTACGTCGTCGCCCTGCTCTTCATCGTGTTCGACGTCGAAGCGGTGTTCCTCTACCCGTGGGCGGTGAACTTCAAGGCGCTCGGCTGGTTCGGTTACGCGACCATGGCCGTCTTCGCATCAACCCTCGTCGCAGCCCTCGCGTATGTCTGGAAAAAGGGCGCGCTGGACTGGGAGAGCTGAATCATGTCCGACGACATCGCTCCGATCATCACCACGCGCAAAGAGGAGGCCCAGGGCTTTCTCCAGAACATGATCTCGAAGGGTCTGGGCTGGGCGCGGAAGTACTCGCTCTTCACGTACCCGTACGCGACCGCGTGCTGCGGCATGGAATACATGTCGGTGGCCGCTGGCCGCTACGACATCGCGCGCTTCGGCGCTGAGTTCCCCCGCTTCTCGCCGCGCCAGGCCGACCTCCTGATGGTCGTCGGCACCATCAACCTGAAGCAGGCGCCGATTCTCAAGCGCGTCTACGAGCAGATGACCGAGCCCAAGTGGGTCGTGAGCTTCGGCGTGTGCGCGTCGTCGGGCGGCTTCTACGACAACTACGCGGTGCTCCAGGGCATCGACCGCATCATTCCTGTCGACGTCTACATCCCCGGCTGTCCTCCGCGCCCAGAGCAAGTGCTCGATGGGCTCATGCTGCTGCAGGACAAGATTCACCGCGAACGTCACTACCTCGGCAACAAACAGCCGGTGCCTGAGCGCCCGGCGTACCGCGATCTGCTCGCGAAGTAGTCAGTGCTCGCCACGTGAGTGGCGCCATGCACGGCCGAAGAAGAACTGAAACGGTACGTGCAGGTGGCGCCATGACGCCTCGTCGTGGAGCCCTTCTGGAAAGCTGAACTGGCAGCAAGTCGACGCCCAGCCGGAAGCCCCGGCTCGCGAGAAGATCTCGCATGGCGTTGGTGCGCTCGCGTCGATCAACGGCTTGAGCAATGCCGACGACGATTGCCGGCGAAGGCCTCCTCGGGGACGAAGAGGTTCTTTGCCGTCTTGCATGTAGAGCACAGGGAACCGCCGTCGCGTGTTCTCGACGTACCGGCTGGGTGGTACACGCGAAGGCTCCGCACCACGCCTTCGACCTCGACGCCTGCGCGCCGACGGCTTCGGTACCTCGGTAGTTGACTCAGGTGCGCATGCGCCGAGTCGGCGCAAGGTACCGGAACTCACCAGCGGTGATACGCCGGGTGACCCTCGGTAACGGCGACGAAGGTACCGCGACAGGTACCGCGAACCTTGCCCTGCGCCTCGAGCACGCCTTCGACGACGCATCGGGTGTCGGTCGACTCGACGACTCGCGCGGTGAGCGAGAGCGGCGAATCCGTCGGACATGGGCGCTTGAGGACGATGGCGTAGTCGGCAGTCACCGTGCACGGAGGCGACGCTGCGCCGCTCTTCACCATCAAGTGATGCGCCGCAGCCCAATTGCAGTGGCAGTCGAGCAGCGCCCCGATGATGCCGCCGTTCAACACCCCCGGGAACGCCTCGTGATGCGGTTGCGGTGTCCACGTGGCGACGACAGCATCGCCCTGCACGAACGAGCGCACGCGCAGGCCCTTCTCGTTGCTTGGGCCACAGCCGAAGCACGCGTTGTGCGGGGCGTACGTTTCCTGGAGGCTCTTGCCGTCGCTCATGGAGCGGTTCTAGCGGGCTTTTCAGTTGCGCGACGCAAGCGCCCAGTCACCCGACTCACCGAGCGAGCGCTTCAACACTGCGTACTCGCGGCGCACGGCGCGCACATAGTTGACCCATTGGTCGGTGTTCTTCTCTTTCAGGCCCGCCTTCAAACGGTTGGGGCCTGCGTTGTAGGCCATGAGGGTCAGGTCGAGCCGCCCACGGAACAACTCCTTGAGGTACTTGAGGTACCGCACCCCCAGGCGAACGTTGATCGCCGGGTCTGACTCGAGCTCCGCGCGCGACAACTTCACGCCCTCGCGCTGTGCGACCCACATCAACGTCGCCGACCGAATCTGCATCAGGCCACGCGCGCCAACGACCGACGTCGCCTGCTGCTGGAACTCAGACTCCACGTCGATGACGGCCATGATCAAAATCGGGTCGAGACCGGCTGCATCGGACTCTTCAGCGATGGCCTGCGCGACGTGCTCGCGGAGCTCCATACCCCAGCCCGGCGCACGCTCGTTCAGCACCGACATAATCCTGTCGAACTCCGGCGGCCGTACCTGGCGCGCACCTTCGACCTCGAGGCGCGTCGGGGCCGGAGCCTCCAGCAGAGGCCTGAGGCACCAACCGATGGTGGCGAGGCTGAGCGCCGCCACCACTGGCAGGGTCCACTTCACTTCGAGAGAGCCTCCGCACGACGCGCAAGGCTGTCGAGGCGTGCGTTGAGCTGCGTGATCTCGGCGCGCGTCGGCACCTTCATACGAGCCACCGACGTCTTCACGACCTCCTCCATCCGACGCTCCAGGTCTTTGCGCTGGCCAGCCAGGCGCTCGCCAAGCTTCCGCGCCTCGTCCTGACCGACGCCCTGCAACCGGGACAGAAGCTTCTGCGCTTCCTCCTCAGCCCCAGTCACCGTGGTCAGCGCCTGACTCCAGATCTGCTGAAAGTCCATAACCCACCTCCAACCACATGTTGCACACCACCTACAACCCCCTTTGCAACTACGCCGAAGGGGCTGCGGCCTTCTTCGATGCGAGCGCGTCGACCTTCTTCGACAATCTCGCAAGTGCTCGATTCAACTGACCAATTTCGTTGCGCGAGGCCACGCCCAACACGCCCAACACCTGCGACTGAAGCCCGTCGAGGCGCTTCTTTACCTCGTTACCAGCGGCAGCAGCCTGCTTCTCGAGTTGCTTCACAGGCTTGCCAGTGCGCACGCCGCGGACCAGCGCCTCGAGATCCTTCTGCTGGGCGCGACCGCGCTTCACGAGCTCCTTCTCGACTGCGGCGACGCGCTTCTTCGCGTCTTCCAACTGCCCCAACACGAGCGACTGCACATCGGCCACCGACGACTGCACGACGTTCTGCTTGCGAGCCATGGTCTTCTCCCTGAGATGTGAGGACGACGTTTGACGCACTGCATATAACGCAGCGCGCAACAGGCGCAAGGGAACCCAGAAACACAAAAAGCGGCCTCCCGTGAAGGAGACCGCTTTCGTGTTCTTCAGACCGCCGACGTCTTAGGCGCCCGACTCAGCGCGCTGCGAGGCCGGGCTCTGGAGCGACGCCGGGCCTGCGTGGGTCGCCGCGAGCGCGTCTTCCATGTTCTGCACTTCGTCCGCAGGCGAATCGACCTGAATGTCGAGGTGCTTGTAGTTCGGCAGACCCGTACCCGCGGGGATGAGGCGACCCATGATGACGTTCTCTTTGAGGCCGCGGAGGTAGTCGACCTTGCCGCTGATGGCGGCTTCGGTGAGCACCTTGGTGGTCTCCTGGAACGACGACGCCGAGATGAACGACTCGGTCGAGAGCGACGCCTTGGTGATGCCAAGGAGCAGCGGCTCGCCAACGGCCGGGCGCTTGCCCGCGTTGAGCGCCTTCTCGTTCTCTTCTTCGAAGACCCACTTCTCGACCTGCTCGTCGATGAGGAACTCGGTGTCGCCCACGTCGGTGACGCGCACGCGACGCAGCATCTGGCGAACGATGATCTCGATGTGCTTGTCGTTGATCTTCACGCCCTGGAGTCGGTAGACCTCCTGCGTCTCGTCGACGAGGAAGCGCGCGAGTTCTTTCTCGCCGAGCACCTTGAGGATGTCGTGCGGGTTGGCCGCGCCGTCCATCAGCGCCTCACCGGCACGCACGCGGTCACCCGAATGCACCGTGATGTGCTTGGCCTTGCTGATCAAGTACTCCTTCGAGAGGTCCGCACGGGCCTCGCCGTTCACTTCCGGAGTGATGATCAACTTGCGCTTGCCCTTGGTGTCTTTGCCGAACGACACCACGCCGTCGATCTCCGCGATGATCGCGTGATCCTTCGGCTTGCGGGCCTCGAAGAGCTCGGCAACACGCGGCAAACCACCGGTGATGTCCTTGGTCTTCGTGGTCTCGCGAGGCACGCGGGCAACCACCTCACCAGGGGTGATTTCCGCGCCGTCGTCGACGGCGAGGGCGGCGCCCTGCGGGAGGAAATAGCTGGCCGGCTGACCGTTCGGGAGCGCCTTGACCTCACCCTTGCCGTCACGAATCGTGATGCGGGGGCGTGCTTCAGGGTCGCGCGACTCGATGATGGTGCGGCGGGAGAGGCCAGTGACCTCGTCCGTCGACTCGTTCATCGTGACACCTTCGATGATGTCCTCGAACTTCACCGCGCCGCCGACTTCCGACAGCAACGGCATGGCGAACGGCTCCCATTCGGCCAGCTTGGCGTTGGCTTCGACCTTCTCGCCTTCCTTCACGATCATTCGGGCGCCGTAGACCATGCGGTGACGCTCGCGCTCACGGCCCGAGTCGTCGACGATGATGATCTCACCGTTGCGGTTGGTCACCACCGCCTCGCCGCCCGTGCGCTTCACGGTCGAGAGGAGCGAGAACTTCACCGTACCGGCGAAGCGCGCAGTGAGCTCCGACTGCTGCGAACGACCCGTCGCCGTACCGCCGACGTGGAACGTACGCATCGTCAGCTGCGTGCCAGGCTCACCGATGGACTGCGCGGCGATGACGCCGACAGCCTCACCGACCGACACCTTGCGACCACGGGCCAGGTCACGGCCGTAGCACTCGACGCAGATGCCGCGCTTGGTCTGGCAGGTCAGACCCGAGCGGATCTTCACGCGGTCGAGACCAGCGTTGACGACCTTCTGCACGCGCGCTTCGTCGATTTCTTCGTTGGCGCGCACGAGCACCTCGCCCGTCACCGGGTCGTGGATGTCGTCGAGGGCCACGCGGCCCAGGATGCGCTCGTGGAGCGGCTCGATCTCATCGCCACCTTCAACGAGGGCGGAGATGACGATGCCGTCGAGCGTGCCGCAGTCGTACTCGTTGACGATCGCGTCCTGCGCGACGTCGACCAGACGACGGGTCAGGTAACCCGAGTTCGCGGTCTTCAGCGCGGTGTCGGCGAGGCCCTTACGCGCACCGTGCGTCGAGATGAAATACTGAAGAACCGTCAGACCCTCGCGGAAGTTCGCGGTGATCGGGTTTTCGATGATTTCACCTGACGGCTTGGCCATGAGGCCACGCATGCCGGCGAGCTGACGAATCTGCTGCGTCGAACCGCGCGCACCAGAGTCGGCCATGATGAAGATCGGGTTGAACGACTTCTGGGTACGGGTCTCCTTCTTCCCGTCCTTGTTCAGGCCCGTCACAGTCTCTTCCGAGACCTGCTCCATCATCTTCTTGGTGATGACTTCCGTCGTCTGCGCCCAGATGTCGATGACCTTGTTCGAGCGCTCACCAACCGTGATGAGACCCTCGAGGTACTGGTTCTCGACCTCGGTGACTTCCTTCTGCGCCGCTTCGATGAGCGTGTACTTCGCAGGCGGAATGATCATGTCCTTCAGGGCGATGCTGATGCCGGCGCGCGTCGCGTTCGTGTAGCCGTACGAACGAATGCGGTCGGCGAGGAGAACGGTCTCCTTCTCGCCCGTCAGGCGGTAGCAGATGTCGATCAGGTTACCGAGCTGCTTCTTGTCGAGGACCTTGTTGACCTCGTCGAAGCTGACCTTCTCGGGAACGATGTCCGACAGGAGCACGCGACCGATGGTGGTCTCGTACATCTTGCCGTTGAGGCGGCACTTCACCTTGGCCTGCAGGTGCACCGCGCCCTGATCGTACGCCGCGCGGGCTTCGGCGGCCGACGCGAACGTCATGCCCTCGCCGATCGCGAACTCGCGCGGGCGGGTCATGTAATAGATGCCGAGCACCATGTCCTGCGTGGGCACGATGATGGGCTTGCCACTCGCCGGGCTGAGGATGTTGTTCGTCGACATCATCAGCGTGCGCGCTTCCATCTGCGCTTCGATGGACAACGGCACGTGCACGGCCATCTGGTCACCGTCGAAGTCGGCGTTGAACGCCGTGCAGACCAACGGGTGCAGCTGAATGGCCTTGCCTTCGATGAGCACCGGCTCGAACGCCTGCATACCGAGGCGGTGGAGCGTCGGAGCGCGGTTCAGGAGCACCGGGTGCTCGCGGATCACCTCATCGAGGATGTCCCAGACCTCAGGACGCTCCTTCTCGACCATCTTCTTGGCCGACTTGATGGTGGTGACGTAACCCTTCTCTTCGAGCTTGTTGTAGATGAACGGCTTGAAGAGCTCGAGCGCCATGATCTTCGGCAGACCGCACTGGTGCAGACGAAGCTCGGGGCCAACGACGATGACCGAACGACCCGAGTAGTCGACGCGCTTGCCGAGCAAGTTCTGGCGGAAGCGGCCCTGCTTGCCCTTGAGCATGTCCGACAACGACTTGAGCGGACGCTTGTTGGGACCCGTGATCGTCTTGCCACGGCGGCCGTTGTCGAACAGCGCGTCGACGGCCTCCTGCAGCATGCGCTTCTCGTTGCGAATGATGATGTCAGGAGCGTTGAGCTCCTGCAGGCGCTTGAGACGGTTGTTGCGGTTGATGACGCGACGGTAGAGGTCGTTCAGGTCTGACGTCGCGAAGCGGCCACCGTCCAGGGGGACGAGCGGACGGAGATCGGGCGGCAGCACCGGGATGACGTCGAGCATCAGCCACTCAGGCAGATTGCGCTGCCCAGCAGGGCCCGACGAACGGAACGACTCGAGCACCTTGAGGCGCTTCGCGTACTTCTTGCGCTTGGCCTCCGAGGTGGTGACCTTCATCTCCTGGCGCATCTGCTCGGCCAGCTCGTCGACGTGAATCGCCTTGAGCATGTCGCGAACGGCTTCGCCACCCATCGCCGCGGTGAAGCTCTCGTCACCGTGCTCCTGAAGCAGCTTCTGGAAGCGCTCTTCGGTGATGAGCTCGCCCTTGGTCAGGTCGGTGCTCTTGGGGTCGAGCACGATGTACGACTCGCAGTACAGGACCTTCTCGAGGTCCTTCAGGGTCATGTCGAGCAGCGCGCCGATACGCGACGGCAGGCTCTTCAGGAACCAGATGTGCGCGACCGGCGTGGCGAGCGTGATGTGGCCAAGGCGCTCACGACGCACCTTTGACTGAATCACCTCGACGCCACACTTCTCGCACACCACACCGCGGTGCTTCATGCGCTTGTACTTGCCGCAGTTGCACTCGTAGTCCTTCACGGGCCCGAAGATGCGAGCGCAGAACAGGCCGTCACGTTCAGGCTTGAACGTGCGGTAGTTGATGGTCTCCGGCTTCTTTACTTCACCGTGCGACCACTGACGGATCTTGTCAGGCGACGCCAGGGCGATGCGAATCGCCTGGAAAGAGAGGGGGTCCTTCGGCTTCTCGAAGAAATTGAAGATGTCCTTCACAGATTCACCCTGGTGCGAAAGGTTCGAATTTCAATTTGGCGCACTGACTCACTGGTCAGGCGTCGGTCCCCGACTTGGCGGGCTCGTCCGAGACCATCACCGACGTGCGGCGACGCTCCGGCGGAGCCTTCTCGAGCAGCTCCACGTCGAGCGCCAGTGCCTGGAGCTCCTTGAGCAACACGTTGAAGGACTCCGGCAGACCGCTCTCGAGCGTGTAGTCGCCCTTGACGATCGACTCGTACATGCGCGTGCGGCCGACGACGTCGTCGGACTTCACGGTCAGGAACTCCTGCAGGGAGAAGGCTGCGCCGTAGGCTTCCATCGCCCAGACTTCCATCTCTCCGAGGCGCTGACCGCCGAACTGCGCCTTGCCGCCCAGCGGCTGCTGGGTGACGAGCGAGTAAGGCCCGATCGAACGAGCGTGAATCTTCTCGTCGACGAGGTGGTGCAGCTTGAGCATGTACATCACGCCCACGGTGACGTTCTGGTCGAACGCCTCGCCGGTGCGGCCGTCGAAGAGCACCATCTGGCCGGTCTTCGGCAGGTCGGCGCCTTCGAGGAGGTTGTGGATCTCGCTCTCGTGCGCGCCCTCGAACACCGGGCTCGCGACGTGAATGCCCTTGTGCAGGCGGCGGGCGAGTTCGACCACTTCCTTGTCGTTGAGCTTCTCGACGAACTCCGCGAACTTCTCGTCGTCGTAGACGCCCTTGAGCTGCTTGCGGCACGCGTCAGCCGAGCCCTTCTCGACGAACTGCTGCAGCTTCTCGCCCATGCCACGCGCCGCCCAGCCGAGGTGAACCTCGAGAATCTGGCCGATGTTCATGCGCGAAGGCACGCCGAGCGGGTTGAGCACGATGTCGACCGGACGACCATCTTCCAGGTACGGCATGTCTTCGATCGGGAGGATGCGCGAGACGACGCCCTTGTTGCCGTGGCGGCCTGCCATCTTGTCGCCGACCTGCAGCTTGCGCTTGATGGCGACGTACACCTTCACCATCTTGATGACGCCAGGGGGCAGCTCGTCGCCCTTCTTGATGCGGGCGATCTTCTCGCCGAAGGCCAGCTTCACGGCCTCCTTGTTCTCCTCGAGGTTCTTGAGGATGTCGCGCACCTTGCCGTCGATCTGGTCGTTGACCGAGATCTCACCCCAGTACTTGTAGGGGATCTGAGCGAGCAGCTCGTCGTTGAAGACGTCGCCCTTCTTGAGCAGCTGCTTGCCCTTGTCGTCGATCAGCTTCCCGTTGGCTTCCTGCTTCAGGAACATCTTCTTGATGCGGCTGAAGGCCGAGTCCTGGAGGATCTTGATCTCGTCGTTCTGGTCTTTGAGCAGGCGAGCCTCGTCCATCGACTCGATCTGCTTCGCGCGCTCGTCCTTCTCGACGCCCTTGCGCGAGAAGACCTTGGCGCCGATGACCGTACCCGTCACACCAGGCGGCACGCGGAGCGAGGTGTCGCGCACGTCGCCGGCCTTTTCGCCGAAGATCGCGCGCAGCAGCTTCTCTTCAGGCGAGAGCTGCGTCTCACCCTTCGGCGTGATCTTGCCCACGAGAATGTCGCCGGGCTTCGTCTCAGCGCCGATGCGGATGATGCCCGACTCGTCGAGGTCCTTGAGGGCCTCCTCGCCGACGTTCGGGATGTCGCGCGTGATCTCTTCCTTACCGAGCTTGGTGTCGCGAGCGATGCACTCGAACTCCTCGATGTGGATGGACGTGAACACATCGTTCTTCACGATGTTCTCGCTCATCAGAATCGAGTCTTCGTAGTTGTAGCCCTGCCACGGCATGAACGCGATGACAACGTTCTGACCGAGCGCAAGCTCGCCCGTTTCACACGCAGGGCCGTCGCCAAGCACGTCGTTCTTCTTGACCTTGTCGCCCTTCTTCACGATGGGCTGCTGGTTCAAGCAGGTGCTCTGGTTCGAGCGCTGGTCCTTAACGAGGTTGTAGATGTCGACCTCGCTGGCCACGTCGGAGAACGCGGCCTGCACTTCGGCGCGCACCACGATACGCGACGCGTCGACTGACTCGACCACGCCGTCACGCTTGGCGACCACGCACACGCCGGAGTCGCGGGCCACGATGGCTTCAATACCCGTACCGACGAGCGGTGACGCCGTGCGCACCAGCGGAACCGCCTGGCGCTGCATGTTCGAACCCATGAGGGCGCGGTTGGCGTCGTCGTTCTCGAGGAACGGAACGAGCGAGGCGGCCACCGAGACCAGCTGGTTCGGTGAGACGTCCATCAGGTTCACGTCTTCAGGCTTGGCCATCACGAACTCGCCGCCGCGGCGGGTGAGCACGTGCTCGTCCGTCATCTTGCCCTTCTTGTCAGTGACGACACGGGCCTGAGCGATGGTGTGCTTCTCTTCTTCGAGCGCCGAATAGAAGGCGACGTCGGGCGTCAAGCCGCCCTCTTCGACCTTGCGGTACGGCGTCTCGATGAAGCCGAACTCGTTGACGCGCGCGTACGACGAGAGCGACGAGATGAGGCCGATGTTCGGACCTTCAGGCGTCTCGATCGGGCAGATACGGCCGTAATGCGTGGGGTGAACGTCGCGCACTTCGAAGCCGGCGCGCTCGCGGGTCAGACCACCGGGCCCAAGGGCCGAAAGGCGACGCTTGTGCGTCACTTCCGACAACGGGTTCGTCTGGTCCATGAACTGCGAGAGCTGGCTCGAACCGAAGAACTCCTTGATCACCGCCGTGACAGGCTTGGCGTTGATCAGGTCGTGCGGCATGAGCGTCTCGATCTCCTGGAGGCTCATGCGCTCCTTGATCGCGCGCTCCATGCGAACCAGACCGATGCGGTACTGGTTCTCGAGCAACTCGCCTACCGCGCGAACGCGACGGTTGCCGAGGTGGTCGATGTCGTCGATCTGACCCTTGCCGTTCTTGAGATCGATCAGGTAGCGAATCGTCTCGAGGATGTCGCGCTTGGTCAGCACCTGGTTGTCGAGGGGCTCTTCAAGCGAGAACTTGCTGTTCAACTTGAGGCGGCCGACCTTCGACAGATCGTAGCGCTCAGGGTTGAAGAACAGCACGTTGTTGAACAGGTTGACGGCGGTCTCCGGCGTCGGCGGGTCACCCGGGCGAACGCGGCGGTAGATCTCCATGACGGCCTCTTCAGGCGTCTCGATCTTGTCCATCAGCAACGTGTCGCGGAGGTACGGCCCCACGTTCAGGTTGTCGATGAAGAGGACCTTGAGCTCCTTGTTGCCGCGCTTGATCAGTTCGTCGATCGTGCCCTGCGTCAGCTCCTCGTTGCACTCGACGATCACTTCGCCGGTGCTCTCGTCGACGACGTCGTACGCCGAAACCTTGGTGAAGAGTTCGTCCGCGTCGAGCGGCAGGCGCGTGATCTTCGAGGCCTCGAGCTTCTTGAGGCTGGCGCGCGTGAACTTGCGGTTCTTCTTGACGATGACTTCGCCGCTCTTGGTCTTCACGTCGCGCGTCGCGCGCTGGTTGTAGAGCAGCTCGAAGTCGACAGACTTCTCGAACTCCGACTCCGTGTGGAGGAAGATCGTCTCGGTCGCGTAGAAGTAGTTGAGGATCTCCTCGGTCGAGCCCCGGAACTCGAGCGGTGACTTCTTCGCAGTGTCCTTCACCGCGCCGAGCGAACGGATCAGCACCGTCACGGGCAGCTTGCGACGACGGTCGATGCGAACGTACAACAGGTCTTTGTGGTCGAACTCGAAGTCGAGCCACGAACCGCGCGAAGGGATGACGCGCGCGTTGTAGAGCAGCTTGCCAGACGAGTGGCTCTTACCCTTGTCGTGGTCGAAGAAAGCGCCCGGCGAACGGTGCAGCTGGCTCACCACGACACGCTCGGTGCCGTTGATGATGAACGTGCCGTTCTCGGTCATGAGCGGGATCTCACCGAAGTAGACCTCCTGCTCCTTCACGTCGCGAATCGACTGCGCGCCGGTCTCTTCGTCCTTGTCCCAGACGACGAGTCGCACGACGACCTTGATGGGCGCCGCGAACGTCATGCCGCGCTGGCGGCACTCATCGACGTCGTACTTGGGCTTCTCGAGGTTGTAGCTGACGAACTCGAGCGAGCTCGTCTCGTTGAAGTCGCGAATCGGGAACACCGACTTGAACACGGCCTGAAGGCCGACGTCCTCGCGCTTTTCCGGCAGAACATCAGCTTGCAGGAACTTCTCGTAGCTCTGCTTCTGGATGTTGATGAGGTTGGGGATCTCAATGACCTTGTTGATCTTCGCGAAGCTCTTCCGGGCGCGGAAGTTGTTCTGCAGGGTCGGCATTCGCATCTCCAGAAAACAGAACCAAAAATACGGGCAAAGCCGGTGACCCTTGTGTGAGTCACCGGCTCGCCCAACGAACCGAACTAAACCGAAATGATTACTTGAGCTCGACCGTCGCGCCTGCGGCGGCCAGCTTCTCCTTCATCTTGGCGGCGTCGTCCTTGCTGACGCCTTCCTTCACGTTCTTCGGCGCGCCTTCGACGAGGTCCTTGGCCTCCTTGAGGCCCAGGCCGGTCAGCTCGCGCACGACCTTGATGACGTCGATCTTCTTGTCGCCAGCCTTCGCGAGAACAACCGTGAACTCCGTCTGCGCTTCGACGGCCGCCGCGGGACCCGCCGCCGGACCGGCAACGGCAACAGCCGCCGCCGCAGAAACGCCCCACTTGGTCTCGAGCTGCTTCACCAGGTCGGCCGCTTCCAGAACCGTGAGGCTGGAGAGCGAGTCGACGATCGCATTGATGTCTGCCATGACTTTGTATCCTTCGAAAATTGAACTGCGGTTGAGAGTTATGAAACGGGTTTACGCGGCCTTGTCGGCCTTCGCCTTGATCACACGCGCCAGGCTTCCGCCGGGCTCGTTGATGGTGCGGACAAGCTTCGTCGCCGGCTGGTTGATCATGCTGAGGATCGTCGCGCGCAGCTCGTTCAGACCCGGCAACTTCGCCAGTGC
Source organism: Archangium sp. (assembly GCA_035910535.1). Taxonomy (GTDB): domain Bacteria; phylum Myxococcota; class Myxococcia; order Myxococcales; family Myxococcaceae; genus Archangium_A. The sequence goes on from JAMHXF010000042.1 coordinate 188,968, forward strand.
CTGCACGCCCGCCTTGTCGATCTTCTGGCCTTGAACAACGCCCGACTTGATCTTGACGGCCTCGAGGTCCTTCACGAACTCCGCCAAAATCTTCGCCGGAGCCACGACGTCGTCGTAGGAGATGGCAACAGCCACCGGACCCACGAAGTCGTCGGAGACCTTCTCGACCGAGGTGCCCTTCGCGGCGCGACGCGCCAGCGTATTCTTCAGCACCTTCCACTCGACGTTGCCGTCACGCAGCTTCTTACGAAGCCGATTGACGGTGTCCACGTCGAGCTTGTTGAACTCGGCAACGATGACACCCTTCGCACGGGTGAACTTGTCGCTGAGCTCCTTGATCAGTTCTTCCTTCTCGCTCTTGAGCATCTGTACACCTCCTTCCGTTTTTGACATCCCGGCAAAGCGTGATGCAGGAGCGAGAATTCGTGAGGCGAAACCCGAGCTCACGCCCGTGTCATTTCTCACCGCTCCCCGTCTCGGCAGGGCGGCCCAGAGAGGCCACCGTTTAAGCCCCCCGCCCTTCGTGCGCCCCACACCCTCTTTCGAGGTGCCAAGGTGGTGCGCCGTCTACGCGGGAGACCCCTGCTGTCTTCGTCCAGGGTCTATTCTGTTGATGTTTGACGCCGGAGAATTGGCGTCGTGATTGCAAAGCTCGGCGCGCTTACACGATGTAAGCGTGCCGTGTCAACACCCACAAAACCCAAGCTCGGCGGTCAGTTAGCCGAGCGGGCTGGATCAACGGCTCACTTGAAGCGAGCCGTGATCTCCTGAGTGTCGATCTTGATGCCGGGACCCATCGTCGAGCTGACGGTGATGCCCTTGAGGTAGACGCCCTTCGCGGTCGCCGGCTTCATCTTCATGACGAGCTCGATGAGCACGTTGAAGTTCTCGGCCAGCTTCTCGGCCGGGAACGAGGCCTTGCCGACGGGCGCGTGCACGATGCCCGCCTTTTCAGCGCGGAACTCGATCTTGCCGCCCTTGGCTTCCTTGATGGCGCGGGCGAGGTCCATGGTGACGGTGCCGACCTTGGGGTTCGGCATCAGGCCGCGGGGGCCGAGCACCTTGCCGAGGCGGCCGACGACACCCATCATGTCGGGGGTCGCGATGACGGTGTCGAAGTCCATGAAGCCTTCTTCGATCTTCTTGGCCAGGTCGCCTTCACCGACGAAGTCGGCGCCAGCGTTCGTGGCCTCGGTGATCTTCTCACCCTTGGCGAAGACCGCGACGCGGGCGGTCTTGCCGGTGCCGTTGGGCAGCACCACGGCGCCACGGACCATCTGGTCAGCGTGCTTGGGGTCGACGCCCAGGTTGATGGCCACGTCGACCGTCTGGTCGAACTTGCCCTTCACGAGGTCGGCGGTCTGCTTCAGAACCGAGAAACCCTCGGCGATGGTGTAGCGCTTGTTGCGGTCGACCGTGGCCGACGCCGCTTTGAATTTTTTTCCAGACATGGGTGCTGTCGCTTTCTAAAAGAAGTGGTTGGTGGAGGAACGGGTTCAGACGACCTGGATGCCCATCGAACGAGCGGTGCCCGCGATGGTGCGCGCGCACGCCTCGAGGCTGCCTGCGGTGGTGTCCTGGATCTTCTGCTTCGCGATTTCCTCGACCTGCTTCTGGGTCACCTTGCCGACGATTTCCTTGCCGGACTTCTTGGCGCCAGAGCCCTTCTTCTTTTCAGTGTGCAGACCCGCCGCCTTCTTCAGCAACACCGACGCGGGAGGCGTCTTGAGCTCGAAGGTGAACGAGCGATCCTGATACACCGTGATGATCACGGGAATGATCAGGGCTTCCTTCATCGCCGCCTGAGTCTTGGCGTTGAACTGCTTGCAGAACTCCATGATGTTCACGCCCTGCTGACCGAGCGCGGGACCAATCGGAGGAGCCGGGTTCGCCTTACCGGCAGGAATCTGCAACTTGACCTGACCTGTGACCTTCTTCATTTCTACTTCTCCTGTGGTTCAAGCGGCCTCTCGGCCTCCCACGTTGTTTGAACTGCAGTACTGCTTCAGGCGGTGGTCTTCTCCACCTGCATGAAATCGAGCTCCACCGGCGTCGAGCGGCCGAAGATGCTGACGAGCACCTTCACGCGGCCCTTCTCGGGGTTCACTTCTTCGATGGTGCCGTTGAAGTTCGCGAACGGGCCGTCGATCACCCGCACGGTATCGCCGTCGTCGTACTGAACCTTGGGCTTGGGGCGCATGGTGCCTTCAGACAGCTGCGTCGTGAGGCGCTGCACCTCGTGCTCGCGGAGCGGCGGTGGATCTTCTTGACCGATCTGGCCAAGGAAGCCCGTCACCTTCGGCGTGTTCTTCACCAGCGATTTGGTGCGGGTATTCATCGCCATGTTGACGAGGATGTAGCCCGGCATCGTCTTGCGCTTGGTGGTGCGCTTCTGGCCGTCACGCATCTCGACCACCTGCTCGGTGGGCACGAGGATCTCGCCGAAGAACTCCTGCAGGCCTTCGACCTTGATCTTGTCTTCGAGGCTCTTCTTCGCCTTGCCTTCGAAGTTCGAGTACGTGTGAACGACGAACCACTTCTTGTCTGCGTTCTCGGTGGTCATCAGAAGGCTCCCCAGACCTTCGGCAGCCACTCGACCATCAGCTTGTAGCTGAGCGTGTCCATGCCGAAGAGGATGACAGCCGCAATCAATGACGCGACCACCACCGCCAACGTCGAGACGCGAACGTCGTCGAACGACGGCCACGTGACGCGCATCAGCTCGGTCGCGACTTCAAGGCTCAACGTTTTGATGCGCGGGTTGGTCCAGGCGAAAGTGGCGAGGCCCGCAGTCAGCACGAAGCCGATCACGTTCCCCGTCTTGATGCCCGTACCGCTCAACAGTTCACCGTTGTTGATGCTGAGCTGGCCGAACAGCAACTCGACCATCTTCCCGAGGAAGAGCGTGAGCACCAGCCCGAACACCAGATAGCTGACAACGACGAGCCGTCGCGGGTCCATTTCCGCACGATTGGCTTGCTGGCTCGCTTCACTGGCCGACATTGAAGACTCCGTGAAACAGACAAACCCGAACGCCGGCCGGACCACTTTCCGACCGGCGTCCGAGCGATTTCCTTACAAAACTGGCACGCCAGGCAGGATTCGAACCTGCAACACGCGGTTTTGGAGACCGCTGCTCTACCGTTGGAGCTACTGGCGTCCGAGAGCGGGACTCAGCCGACCTTGCCTTCTTTGTGGTCGGTGTGCTTGCGGCACTTACGACAGAACTTCGACATCTCGAGCTTGTCCTGCTGCTTGCGACGATTCTTGGTCGTCACATAGTTGCGGTCTTTACAGACGGTGCACTCGAGAGAAATGAGGCTGCGGTTGCCCTTGGGCATGGCGAACTCCTACAAGAAATGACGACAGAGGGGACGGCTCCCTGACAGAGCAGTCCCCTCGTGTCAAGAGCGACTGGGGAAAACCCCAATCAACTCAGGCGATGACTTCGGCAACGACGCCGGAGCCGACGGTACGACCACCTTCACGGATGGCGAAACGCAGTTCCTTCTCCATCGCGACGGGCGTGATCAGCTCGACTTCGATGTTCGTGTTGTCGCCGGGCATGATCATCTCGACGCCCGGGTTGAGGAACACGCTGCCCGTCACGTCGGTGGTGCGGAAGTAGAACTGCGGACGGTAACCCTTGAAGAACGGCGTGTGACGACCACCCTCTTCCTTGGTCAGCACGTAGATCTGCGCCTTGAACTTCGTGTGCGGGAGCACCGAGCCCGGCTTCGAGAAGACCTGGCCACGCTCGATGTCTTCACGCTTCAGACCACGAACCAGCGCGCCGATGTTGTCGCCGGCCATACCGGAGTCGAGGAGCTTCTTGAACATTTCGACGCCGGTGACCGTGGTCTTCTGGGTCGCGCGGAGACCGACGACTTCAACTTCGTCGCCAACCTTCACGATGCCACGCTCAACGCGGCCGGTCGCGACGGTGCCGCGGCCTTCGATCGAGAACACGTCTTCGACGGGCATGAGGAAGGGCTTGTCGATCGCGCGCGTCGGGGTCGGGATGTACGCGTCGACCGCCTCCATCAGCTTGTGGATCGCGGGCTCGCCGATGTCCGAGGTGTCGCCTTCGAGCGCCTTGAGCGCCGAGCCGGGGATCACGGGGATCTTGTCGCCCGGGAACTCGTACTTCTTGAGGAGGTCGCGGACCTCTTCTTCGACGAGCTGACGGAGTTCCGCGTCGTCGAGCATGTCGACCTTGTTCAGGAAGACGACGATGTAGGGAACACCGACCTGGCGGGCCAGGAGGATGTGTTCACGCGTCTGCGGCATCGGGCCGTCCGGCGCGCTGACGACGAGGATCGCGCCGTCCATCTGCGCGGCGCCAGTGATCATGTTCTTCACGTAGTCGGCGTGGCCGGGGCAGTCGACGTGCGCGTAGTGGCGGTTCGCCGTCTGGTACTCGACGTGCGCCGTCGAGATCGTGATGCCGCGGGCGCGCTCTTCGGGCGCCTTGTCGATCTGGTCGTACGCGAGGAACGTCGCGCCGCCGGCCTTGGCGAGCACCTTGGTGATCGCCGCCGTCAGGGTGGTCTTGCCGTGGTCAACGTGGCCGATCGTGCCGATGTTGACGTGCGGCTTGTTTCTCTCGAACTTTTCCTTCGACATGTCGGTCTTCCTTCTTGGGAGTTGAACTTCGAAATGGAGCCCTGAACCAGGATTGAACTGGTGACCTCGTCCTTACCAAGGACGCGCTCTGCCAACTGAGCTATCAGGGCACTGCTGCTTCATCTTCGACTGCGACTTCACCTGCGACTGCAAAATTGGAGCGGGGAACGGGATTCGAACCCGCGACATTCAGCTTGGAAGGCTGACGCTCTACCAGCTGAGCTATCCCCGCACCGGAGCCCTTTTCGTACGGACTGTGTGGAGGGGGGTGGATTCGAACCACCGAAGGTCGAGGACCGACAGATTTACAGTCTGTTGCCGTTGGCCACTTGGCTACCCCTCCATGAAAGGGCACTGCGTATTCAGTTTTTCTTCGCCTCGACTTCGTGGCCGGCGGCGGGATTCGAACCCGCGACCTACTGATTACAAATCAGGTGCTCTACCAACTGAGCTACACCGGCAAGGTTTCGTGCTGCATGAAACCCGCCGCCCCGTCGAGGGCGGCGCTCTCTATCCACCCAGCAAGTGGCAAGTCAATTGAGATCAGCCGCGCTGGCGCGCGATTTCGTAGAGCAGCACGCCAGCCGACACCGACGCGTTCAAGCTGGCGACCTGACCCACCATGGGAATGCGCACCTTGAAGTCGGCGTGACCGAGCACGCCCTTGCGTACGCCCGCACCTTCTGCGCCCACAATGACCGCCAGGGGGCCGGTCAGCTTGGCGCCCCACGACACCTGATTGCCGTCGGGGTCGGCGGCCACCGTCCAGAAGCCGGCTTCTTTGAGCTCGTCGATGGCGCGCGAGAGGTTCGTCACCCGCGCCACGTTGCAATGAGCCGTCGCGCCAGCCGACGACTTCACCGCGACCGCCGTCACACCGACCGCGCGATCCTTCATGATCACCACGCCCTGCGCTCCGAACGCGTGCGCCGAGCGCACAATGGCGCCGAGGTTGTGCGGGTCTTGAATGCCGTCGAGCAGCACCACCAGCGGCTGACGCCAGGAGTTCTTCGCCTTCTGAATCAGCTCGGCGAGGCCGATGTATTCGAAGTCACGCACCTCGGCCAGGACGCCCTGGTGCACGCCGTTTTCGCTCAGGCGATTGAGGCGCTCACGGTCGGCGCGGTCGACGGGCACCTTCGCGTCGCGCGCGAGATCGAGCAATTCACCAGCGACACGCTGGTTCATGCCGTCGGCGATCACGAGGCGCTCGACGGTCTGCGGGGAGGCGCGGAGAAGCTCCAGCACCGGGTTCATTCCAAAAATAATCGTACTCACATGACCTCAACGGGGAATGACAGGGTCTTCGTCTGTCGCGCGCACTGTTTTTCGCTGCAGATGAAGAACGTCATCTTCGCTTCCACGGTCGTGGGGCCCTGCGCAGTCGGCGTGAACGGAACTTCAAAACGAGGATCAGACTTCGAAGGAGAAACCGAGTCGGCGAGCGACAACTTGTCCTTCGCGAGCTTCGACTCCTTACTGGACAGCTCGATCTTGAGCGGCGCCTCGTCGGAGACGTGACCACCGTTCTTGGTGCTGATCGAAATGACGAGCTTGCCGCTCTCTCCGGCCTTCAATTTCGTGGTCGAGCCCGCAGTGCTGACTTCGAAGAACTCGACGTCAGCGGCGAACGCGCTCAACGAAGACGCGAGAACCAGTAGCAACGACAGCTTCTTCATCATGAACCATCTCTATGGCCACGGACGGCCTCCGGTTTCAAGAGCGCCTCCGCACGCAGCACGATCGCCCGGGCCAGGTTGACCCCCGTGGCGGCCTCCATTTCAGGCAGCGCCGGAGACGCATTGATCTCGAACGGCCTCGCCTCACCCGTCTTCGCCAGCTCGAGCAGGTCGACGGCGCACACCTCGAGCTCCGTCAACCGCGCGGCGGTTTCGGCGGCGTAACGCAGCGACGCATTCAGGTCGCACGCCTCGAGGTGCGCCGAGCGGAACAACGTTCGGGACAAGCGCCCTACCCTCGGCCTCCGCGCCACGGCGGCGATGGCCTGGCCTCCGACCACGAAGACACGCACGTCGCGCTGCGCTTTACGCACGTATTCCTGCATAACGATGTTGTGACCCAGGCCCAGCACTGCCTCGAGCGCCGCCTCGAGGGACTGCCGAGACTCACACACCATCACGCCGCGCCGCTCGGAGCCTGCCAGCAGCTTCACCAGCACCGGCATGCCACCGAGCTGGTCGACCATCGACTGCAGGTGGCCCACTTCGCGCGACATCACCGTGGCCGGAATTCGCAGGCCCGCCGCCGCGAGGCGCTGCAGACACCGCGCAGGGTTTCTCGACAAGCCGATGGCGCGCGCGCTGTTGAGCACCGGCACGCCGTTGGTCGCGAACTGATCGACGACCGCGAGCCCGTAGCTGGCGATGGACGACGCGATGCGCGGCAACACGAGGTCGGGCATGCGCAGCTTCTTGCCCTTGTAGAGCAGCCCCGGCTTCTGCCCGAGAAACACCGAGACGCCCGTGGGGTTCAGCACACGAACGGAATGACCGCGCGCCTGCGCCTCCTCGACGAGCCGCCTGGTGGACGGAATGCTGCGCGAGCGACTGAGCACCACGAGCTTCATGAGGTGCCCGGCGGTATGGCGAAAAGCCGCCACGGATTCCAGCGTTCCGCGCCACTCACACTTTCATGCGACCAACGACGCTGAGCTTGCTCGGGGTGATGACGTGTGCAGGTGCGTGCCAGACGTACGACTTCGAGCGGGTGGTGCCGTTGACGGTGGCGGTCGACAACGAAGCGCGAGATCTCTCGCGGCGGGCGCTCAAGCCGAACGTCATGTTGCTCGTCGACAACTCGGGGTCGATGCACGACCCGGCCGACGAGAGCGTGCCCGCGTGCACCGACGGGCGCGGGCTGTGCGGCAGCACCAACTACCCGTGCCCGACGACCTGCCCGACGCGCGTACAGGAAATGAAGCGCGCGATGACGTCACTGCTCTCGACGTCGGGCACCGTGGCGAGGCTGGGGTTGACCTACTACCCGCAGGCCGCGTGCGAGCCGGCGAGGGCCATCGATCAACAACTCCCCGCGCCGACGATCGACGATCAGCGGACCGATGACGCGCTCATCGCGCAAGCCACGGCCGTCTCCGCGCGCATTCAGCGGCTTTCTCCGATTGGAGGCACGCCGACCGGGCGATCACTTTCGTTCGTGGGTGACTACGCGGGGCTCAACGAGGACGACGGCCGCGACGACTTCGTGCTGCTGCTGACTGACGGGCTGCCGAACTGCAGCGACGCCAACACCAACAACGTGTGCGGCTGCCAGTCGAGCGGGTGTTCGTCGACGGCGATCGCTGCGTGCCGGTGCACGACCAACTCGTGTCTCAACTCGGTGCAGTGCAGTCAGGGGTGCCTCGATCAAGACGGCGCGGTGGCCGCGGTCGAGGCGCTGCACGCGCGAAACATTCGCACCATCGTGGTGGGCTTCGGCGCCGACCTCGCACGAGGTGATGCACCAGCGGTGCTCAACGCGATGGCCAACGCCGGAGGCTTCGCGCGCACCTGTGACGACGACGCCGACTGTGGAGCCGGAGATCGCTGCGAGGTGAGCCGCAAGCGCTGCCAGACCGCGTTCTACCAGGCGCGCACCGGCGACGAATTGGCTGCCGCGCTGCGAAAGATCTGGGACACGTTCCCCGACGGCCTGTGTGATTGGCCGCTGCGAACGCCTCCGTCTGAGGCGAGGTTCATTTCCGTGTTGGTCAACGATGTCGACGTGCCGTCAGGCAGCGATGCCTGGGAATACGACGCAGGCGTCGGGCGCGTGAGGTTGCTGGGCGCCACGTGCGCACAGGTCGAGAACTCGACGACGCAGAACCCGGTGAAATTGGAGATCCGCTCCGCGCGGAAACTCTGAAAATCGAGGTGGTGAGCGGGCCAGAATTTTGATGCTAGGGTCCGCAGAATGAAACGCGTCGCTCTGGTGCTCGGAATCTCGCTGTGCGTGGCCTCGTGCCAGACCTATGACTTCGAGCGCGTCGTGCCGCTGGCCGTGGCACAGACCACCGACAAGAAGGTCATCAAGAGCAAGGCGCTCAAGCCGAACATCATGATGCTGGTCGACAATTCGACCTCGATGAACGACCCGACCGACAAGTCGAACCCGAACTGCGGCACGTGTACGGCCCCGTCCTGCCCAGCGAACTGTCCGACGCGAATCGGCGACATGAAGAACGCGATGAATACGTTCTTGACTAACTCGGGTGCGGTCGGGCGCCTCGGCCTCACCATCTACCCCGTGTATCAAATCGGGCAATCGTGCAACGCCGCGAGCGCCATCGATCAGCAATTTCCTGCGCCGAGCGCGACGGACGATGGCACCGACATGGCGTTGGCGAGTCAGGCGCTCGCGATCAACACGCGTATTCAGTCGCTCAATCCGGCTGGTGGTACGCCGACGGGGTCTTCGCTGCGTTTCGTTGGCGAGTACGCCGGGCTGAACGACGCGAACGACTTTCGCGACGACTTCGTGCTGCTGCTGACCGACGGGCTCCCGAACTGCAACGCGCAGAACCCGAAGAACCTTTGTGCCTGCCAGGCAGGTGGCTGCGATGCAGCACAGCTCACGGCCTGCGCGTGCACCGGGCCACAAACCAGTTGCTTGAACGCGACCAACTGCTCGTTCAGCTGCCTCGACCAGGATGGTTCAGTCGACGCAGTTCGCGCGCTTCGAATGAAGGGCATCAAGACGATCGTCGTCGGGTTCGGCGCCGATCTTGCCTCCGGTGACGGACCGGTGGTGCTCAACGCGCTGGCCAAAGAAGGCGGCTTCGCGCGCACCTGCCCCAACGGCACCGACGCGGAATGTGGCTCGGGCAACACCTGCATCACGGCCGACAAGGTGTGTACGTCTGCGTTCTACCAGGCGGCCAACGGAAACGAGCTGGCGACGGCGCTCAACAACATCAGCAACCTGCTCGGCGTCGACGCGTGCACGTACACGCTCTCGGAGCAGCCGTCGGACAAGCGCTTCCTCGCGGTGGTCGTCGACAACAACACCATCATCGAAGGCAGCGACACCTACTCGTACGACTTCGCGACCAGCAAGGTGAACTTCGTCGGCGCGACGTGCGACAAGATCAAGCGCTCGACCGTGCAGAACCCGGTCAACGTCGAGTTCCGCATCGTCACCAAGTTCTAAAACGTCACGACGCGGGCGCCGTCGGTCAACCGCCAGATCTGCGGCAGACCGACTACCTCGTCGAGCACCCCACCCGACGTGAGCGTCTGCCCCGAAAGGCCGCAGAGCTTCACCGTGGTGTCGCACGCCATCGCGCGCGCCCCCATGCCACGAGCGTCGTGGATCATCGCTGACGGAGTCGGCGCTCCGATGCCGGCGCCGCGCGTCGCTTCGGCCCGCTCACGTTCAGACAACGGCTTGCCGAACGTGCCATTGGCCAGCGCACGCAGCGCCTCGAACGCAAAGACGAAGACGACTTCATCGCCCATGGCCGCAGCGGTGATGCCCATCGACGCGGTCTGCCACGCGGCTTCATACCCAGCGCTGTTCACGAAGAAGACGACGCGACCCGACACGGTTCTCGCACTGTAGCAGCGTCGCGCTGGGCTACGCTTCCGTCTCCTCACGGCCGACCAGTCATTTTTGGAGAAGTCGATGCTCCGCTCCCCTCACCGCTCCCTGGCGCTCGCTGCAGCGCTGTTCTCGCTCGCCGTCTCGGCGACGGTCATCGTTCACGAGACGCTCGAGCAGATGGCGCAACGCGTGCCCGTCATCGTGCGCGGCAAGGTCGCGCGTTCTGTCTCCGGCTGGGACGACGAGAAGCGCCGCATCTGGACGTGGACCGAGCTCGTCGTCTCGGAGCGCGTGAAGGGCGCGTCGGCGGGCGTGGTGTTGATCAAGCAGCCCGGCGGTGAAGTCGAGGGCTTCGGTCAAGCCATCTCGGGCACCGCGCAGTTCAGCGAAGGAGAAGACGTGGTGGTCTTCCTCGACCGCGCGCCTCCCGATGAGCGCGGCACGTGGCGTGTTTACGGAATGTCGGCGGGAAAAATCTCCATCACCTCCGTCGGTGGAAAGTCGCTCGCGCAGCGAGACACCACGGGGCTGGCCTTCGCGTCACCAGGAGGTGGAGTCATCGCGCCGGTCGGCGCCATCGAAGTGCTCGGCACCACCGACGCGTTCCTCGCCGAGCTCCGTCGCTTCGTGGAAGGCGGCAAGCGATGAGCGCGCGACTGCTGCTCGGTCTTTCGTTGCTCGTCGGGGTCGCCGCGCACGCTGACTCCAGCGGCCGACGCTGGTCAATCGCGCCCTGCGGCACGGGCTGCTCGACCACCACCACGTGCGTCAACAATCGCTGCGTTCCCGTCTTTCGGCAGGCGGCGACGGTCGACAACGTGTCCGGCGTCACCACGATCAACGGAGGTATTCCCTACGCGACGATCGTCTCGCGCACGACCGCCGCGTTCACCGCGTGGACCACAGGCCGCGTGAGCTGCAACACCAGCTACAGCGTCTCGCAGGGCAGCACGTTCGCCAGCCCCAGCGGCTTCGCGGCGATCTCCGGCTCCGACAACCGCAACAGCGTCATCTGGCTGAGCGGCGCGTCGTGGACACACCTCCCCAACGAGCTCGCGTTGACGATCACCTCGTACACCACCGCCGACAACCTCATCGTCGACGCCGACATGGAGCTCAACAACAACATCACCTGGTCCGACGCCCAGGCCGCGAACACGTTCGATCCCGAGTCGGTGATCCTCCACGAGGCCGGTCACTTCGCGGGGCTCGCGCACAGCCCCGGTGGCTCCGCCGTCATGTTCGCCATCGTGAACCCGGCGACCAACAAGCGCGTGCTGACGCAGTACGACCAGAACGACATCTGCAACGTGTACCCCGGCGCGACGGGCGGCCAGGGCACCTCGTGCGCGGCTGACTCCGAATGCACCGGTGGCCTCGTCTGCCGCGGCCGGCCGGGCGCGACGACGAAGATCTGCACCGCGACTTGCACCAGCACCTGCCCCACCGGCTACACCTGCCAGGCCGCGAACACGGGCATGGCCTGCCTGCCGCAAGTCGGCGTGGCCGACCAATGCAAGTTCTGCCAGAGCGCTGGCCAGTGCTCGAGCGGCCTCTGTCTGCGCTTCAACGACGGCGTGACGTTCTGCAGCTCGAGCTGCTCGAACAACGATCAATGCAGCACCGGCAACACCTGCCAGGGCGGCTACTGCGTGCCGACGTCGCTCGCCTGCACCAACCAGTGCACCACCGGCAGCCAGTGCCCGAGCAACTACACCTGCACCGGCAACACGTGTCGACCGCGCGGCGCTGTGGGCGACGACTGCACCGTGTCGGTGGTCTGTGCCGCATGCAACGTATGCACGCGAGAGTCAGCCACGAGTGACCAGCTCTATTGCCGCAGCTGCTGCTCCGGCATGGGTCAGGGCGGCTTCTGCAACGCGTGCCCCAACAACAGCTGCCCGACAGGCGCGTCATGCGTGGCGCTGACCGATGGTTCGTCGAGCATCTGCAGCCCCGGCGTCACACAGGCCGCGACCTGTGAGGCGTGCCCCACCGGCGTCTGTGCGCAGGGGCTGTCGTGCGTTCAGGGCCGCTGCCGCACGGCGTGCAACCCGGCGTCTCCCGGTGCATGTCAGGCGTGCTTCACGTTGCCCAACGGCGACGGCGCCTGCGCCTGCGGCGACGAGGTGAACAACGAAGGCGAGGTCTGCGGGCAGATCGGCGCCAACACGGTCGCCGCGTGTGCTGCGGGGCTCGCGTGCGTCGCCGGCAATGGCACCAACGGCGTGTGCCGCTCGCGGTGCGACGCAGCGGTGCCGAGTTCGTGCGGCACCGGCTTCTCATGCCAGATCGTCACCGGCGTCGGCGTGTGTGTACCGGGCAGCGAAGGCAGCACCTGCGCGGCGTGCACCACGTCGAGCGCGTGCAACAACAACCTCGTCTGCTACCTGGGCCGTTGCTACGAGTCGTGCAACATCAACCTCTCACAGACGTGCGGGACCTGCGTGCAGACACAGTCTGACGGCAAGGGCGTGTGCGGCTGCCCCGATCAGATCAGCCCCGAAGGCGGCACGTGCGGCACCAACCCCGACGTGCGCACGTGCCAGAACGGGCTCAGGTGCGTGAGCGGTCAGTGCAAAGACACGTGCAACCCGCAGGTGCCGTTCTGCAACTCCGACGAGCTGTGCTCCGACATCGGCAATGGCACGTTCTACTGCGTGCGCGTGGCCGCCTCGGGCGGCGGTGGAGGCGCGGGTGGCGGCGGCACGTCGAGCGCTGGCGGCGGTCGCGCGGGCGGTGGCTCTGCGGCGGGTGGCGGCGCTGGCGGCGGAGGCACGACGGATCTCGGCTGTGGCTGCGGCGCGTCGGGTGGTCCAGTCGGGGCGCTGCTGTTCGGCGCCATCGCGCTGCTGCGCCGTCGTCGCGTCAGTCGTTGAAGACGACGAGGTCGAACCGGGCGTGCGCGCTGATCAAATCGAGCAGCGCGTCTCTGGGCGCGTCGAGGTGACGGTCGAAGACGTCGATATGAAGCATCGACTCGTCGACCTGGAGCCGACCGTCTGCGTCGAGCAGTGGCCGCACCGCACTTTGCCAATACAGCTGCGACCACCAACCGCGCTCACCGGCGAGCACCCGGCGGCGGTCGTGCACGACGAGGGTGACGTGCATGACGCGGCGCTTCTCGAAGAACCGCAGCGCATCAGCGCCGGGCAGCGTGCTTCGAGGCACTCGCCACCCTGCTTCGGTGCGCTCGAGCATCGGCGTGAGGCACACGAACTTCACCTCGCGCCATGGAATGCGGAGTGAGCCCGCGAAACACACGACGAGCTCGACCCCGTCATCGTCGAAGGTCACGCGGTCTCGGGTTCGATGCGTGATGCGCGGCACTGCGGCATGGTGCACCACCAGGCGCCGCGACGCACACGTGTAGACTTGGGCGATGAAGCCCGCGCTGGTCTCGATGATCCTGGCAGCGACGATTCAAGTCGGCCCCACGCGCAGCATCACGCAACTGAGCGCGATCAATCAGGCGACGGTGAACCCCGGTGACGTCATCGAGGTCGACGGCGATTCGACCTACATGCCCGTGCGGTGGACGCGCTCAGGCTCGCGGCAACAACCAATTCGGATCGTCGGGCTGAGAGTGAACGGCAACCGACCGCGGTTGATGGGCGGCACCAACACCTTCGAGGTGGAGGCCAACGACGTCATCGTCGACGGCTTCGAGCTGACGGGCGGTTCGTTTCGCTGCTTCTTTCATCACGGCCATCGGATCACCCTGCGCGACAGCGAGGTGCATCACTGCGCTGCGCACGGCGTGCTCGGCGCTGATCAGGGTTCAGGTTCGCTGTTGATGGAGTTCGTCGAGGTGCACCACACCGGCAACGGCACCTCGCAGCATCAGGTCTACATGGCGACCGACGAAGTGGCGCACCCGGGCTCGGTGTTCCGCATGCAGTATTGCTACCTCCACGACGCAGCGGGCGGCAACAACGTGAAGTCGCGCGCCGAGCGGAATGAGATCTATTTCAACTGGATCGAGGGCGCGCAGTACCACGAGCTCGAGCTCATCGGCCCCGACCCCGCTGGCGCTGCGAGCACGTGGACCATCGACACCGCGCGCGAAGATTCAGACGTCGTCGGCAACGTGCTCAAGAAGACCGGCTCCAGCTTCGTCGCGCGCGTCGGAGGTGATGCCACCGGCTGGTCGAAGGGCCGCTATCGCTTCGTGAACAACACGATCATCACCATGCCCGGAAGCGGCGCGGTGTTTCGGCTCTTCGATGAAGTGGAGAGCCTCGAGATGCACAACAACGTGATCGCCGTGAATGGTTCTGGGGCTCCGAATGTGCTGCGCGCGAACGCGGCGGAGTTCGAGTGGGTTGGCGGTACACGGCGGATCTCGGGCGCAAACAATTGGGTGACGACGGGCGCGACGAACGTGCCGACGGAGTGGACAGGCACGCTTCAGGGCACGGCTCCGCAAGTGGTGGCGATCGCGACGAACCCGCGGCCCGTGCCGGGAAGTCCGATCATTGACGCCGCGACGATGACGTTCCCCTCGCCCGGAGGAATCGCGTTTCCGTCGCCGCTCGCGCTGCCGACGTCTCATCCACCGCTGGGCGTGTTGATGCCGTCGATGCCGGAGTTGCGACCGATGGTCGGTGCGCTCGACATCGGCGCGTACGAGTTCGGCAGCGAAACCGGCGGAGGCACCGCAACTGGCGGAGGCACCGCAACTGGCGGCGGCACCGCAACTGGCGGCGGAACTGCAACCGGCGGCGGAACTGCAACCGGCGGCGGAACTGCAACCGGCGGCGGAACTGCAACTGGCGGCGGCACCGCAACTGGCGGCGGAACTGCAACTGGCGGCGGAACTGCAACTGGCGGCGGAACTGCAACTGGCGGCGGCACCGCAACTGGCGGCGGACCTGCAACTGACGGCGGAACAGCAACTGGCGGCGGAGCTCAGGAACCAGTGGGCGGCGGCTGTTCGTGCGGCACGTCAGGGGCACCACTTGAAATGGTGTTGTTCTGCGCACTCTCCGCGCTGAGCAGACGCCGCCGTGCAAAATGAGCAGCGCTCGCTCATCGGAGCACCTCGGCACGCCAGCCCGCTCGGACCGAGCGCCATGCGTCAACCTACCTGCCAGCCACCATCACAGCGGGTCGTCGGACTGCGGCACCGGCGCATCGTTCTGCTTCGGCGTCGTCGAGTCTCCAGCCTTCGGAGCGACTGGCGCGCGCTCTTCGGGCGTCAGGTCTTTCGCCACCTGCGCGGCGATCGCCAAGACCATCTGCTTGATGCGCGCCGCGAAGAGCCCCGCGTTCTTTCGCACTTCGAACGGGTCGAGGTGCGGAACGCCCGCGCGCACGTCGTCAGAGAAAAAATTCCGGCGATACAATTCGCCACCACCGATGCGGAACATGCGCGCGAACCCGACGACGTACACGCCGGCCACGCCGCCCTCGCTCCGCATTCCGTATTCCTCGACGACCAGCTCGACGACCGTGTCGGCCCCCAGCGCCGCCAGCCGCTCGTAGTCAGGCGCGTTCGCCGGCACCTCCTGCACCAGGAAGCTCTCGAGCACCCGCGCGACCTGCACCGGGTGAACGACGTCGCTCCACGGCTCACGTCGCGGCAGGTCGGCCAACGTGTCGGAGCGCAGCGAGTCGGCGAGCTCGAAGCGCGAGATCGTATGCGCCTCGATGTCGCCCTTCTTGTTCGCGCTGCCCACCGTCAACGCGTTGCCGAGACGGCGGTCAGCCTCTTTGTCGTCGAGGCGCTTGAGCCGATCGCGATACGAGCTGTCATCGCGGAACACGGTCGACTTCGGGCCGGCGCCGTCTTCGATGCGCGCGATGAACGCCACCGCCTTCGTCGCATCGAGCGCGGAGCCCGAGAGCGGTCGATACGCACACCCAGCTCCGAGCACCGCCAACACGACACAAGACGTCCAGCGCATGGGGTCGGGTCTACCCCGAACTCTCTGGACCAGCGAGTTTGATTCCGCTACGAGGCGACACCTTTCAACGACTTACCCGAGGGGAATACCCACGATGAAGAGCCTTCGAATCGCCGCCCTTGCCGTGCTTGGTTTCACCGCCTGCACCGAGAAGAAGGTCGAGCCGCCGCCCGCGCCCAAGCCGGTCGAGACGAAGCCGGTTCCGCCGCCCCAACCGCCGGCTGCTGCCGAGCCCCGCGCTGACAAAGAGTGCGCCGCGCCCATCGACCCGGGCCCCGTCGCCGAGCTGAAGTTTGGTGAGCGCGCCGCGAAGCAGACCGGCGCGCGCATGACGTTCTCCGAGAAAGACGCCGACGGCGTGCTGACGTTCGGCGTGCTCGGCCCCGTGAATGAAGACTCGGGCAGCAACATGCTGGCGATCAAGAAGTACCTGAAGTTCTTCGCCGACGAGAAGGCCGACGCGATCATCGTCACCGGTGACGTGGCTGAAGTGGCCGGCGGCATCTCGCGCGTGCTCGAAGAGCTCGCCACCAGCAAGCTCCCGGTGTTCGTCATCATCGGCAACCGTGAGTGCCGCGCCGAGTACACCGACGGCTTCGCGGCCGCGAAGGCAAAGGCACCCAACCTCGTGAACCTGAATGAGGTGCGCGTCGTCGAGTTCCCCGAGCTCACGCTCGTCTCGCTCCCGGGCCACCACGACCCCGAGTACATCACCTGCAAAACGGGCTGCCAGTACTTCAAGTCGACGGTCACCGAAGTCGTGACGGTAGCGAAAGAGGCGAAGACCCCGGTCGCGCTGATCGCCCACGGCCCTCCGCGCGGCAAGGGCAGCCTGGCGCTCGACTTCGTGGGCGCTGGCGGCAACGTGGGTGACGAACAGATCACCACCGCCATCAACGACGCGAAGATCGCCTTCGGCCTGTTCTCGAACATCAAGGAGGCCGGTGGCCGCGCCACGCAAGACGCCGACGGCACCACGCTCGTGAAGGAAGGCGAAGGCAGCAAGTCGCTCTTCGTGAACCCGGGCCCGGCCGACACCACCACGGGCTGGGAGCTCAAC
The DNA here is from genome assembly GCA_035910535.1 of Archangium sp. Classification (GTDB taxonomy): domain Bacteria; phylum Myxococcota; class Myxococcia; order Myxococcales; family Myxococcaceae; genus Archangium_A. The sequence continues at coordinate 206,122 of JAMHXF010000042.1, forward strand.
GACGGCACCACGGCCATCGGTCTGGCCGCCGTGTTCCGCGTGAAGGACGGCGAGGGCTCGTACAAGCTGCTCCGCCTCAAGCCGCCGACGGCCGCCGAGAAGGCCGAAGCCAAGAAGCTCGACCCGCCGGCCCGCGATCAGAAGGCGGAGTAAGCCTCGAACATGGCCGTCGGGGGACGCCGCCGTCGTCTGGGAGACCTGCTGCTCGAGGCGGGTCTGCTCAAAGACGAGCAGTTGAAGGCGGCGCTCAACGAGCAACGCAAATGGGGCGGTCGTCTGGGCCGCACTGTCATCGAGCTGGGCTTCGTCACCGAAACCGCCATGGCGGAGGTGCTGGCGAAGCAGCTCGAGCTGCCGGTCGTCGACCTCGACACGGTAGAGATTTCTGATGAAGCGCCGAAGTGGCTCCGCATCGACATCTGCGAGCGCTATGGCGTCTTCCCGGTGGCGATGAATCGGGCGAACCGCACCGTGTCGGTCGCGACGTCTGACCCCACCAACGTCGAGCATCTCAACGCCGTGCAGTTCGCCACCAACTCGAAGGTGCAGCCGGTGGTCGCCACCGCGTCGGCCATCGAGCGGGCGATTCGAAAGCACTACTTCGGAGAGCAGGTCGAGACCTCGGGGGTCACGCCCGTCGCCACGCAGCCCTCACCCGCCCCGGCCGCGCAGCCGCCGACTCCACCGCGTGGAGATACGGCCTACGAGCTCGACACGTTGCTCGGCGGCGCTGAGGCCGCGCCCAAGACCCTCGAGATTCCCATCATCATGTCGTCGCCGACCCCGGTGCCGACGATGGAAGCGCAGCTGCGCCGTGAAGTGTCGGTGCTGCGCGAGAAGGTCGAGTCACTCGAAGAGATCAACACCAGCCAGGTGCGCGCCCTGCGGGTGCTGCTGGAGATTCTCATCGAGTCGGGGCTCGTCACGCGCGACGAGTATCTCGAGAAGCTCCACACGCCTGACTGATCAGATCAGCTCTGCGTCGGCCGACTGACGGCGTTGGTCGGCGCGCTTGCGCTCGTCGATCAACTCTGAGACGTGCTCGAGCACCTGTGGGTGGCTCAAGATCAACATGTCGAAGTCCTGCTTCGGGAGCCGCAGCAGTGACGTGTGCCGCGACGCGCGAACCGTGGCTGAAGCCGGCGTGCGCGTGAGCAACGACATCTCGCCGAAGAGCTGGCCTTCTTTGAGCGCCGCGATGCGCGTGCCTTTCACTTCGACTTCGACTTCCCCTGACAGCACCACGTAGAGGCCGTCGCTCGTCTGGCCTTCGCGCACCAGCACGTCGCCGCGCTTCACGTCGCGCGCGCGAAACTTCTGCACCAGCTCGCGGCGATCGTTGCGGTTGAACGGCGCGAACAACGGCGCGTGGTTCATGAGGTTCGACAACATGCGCTGACGGCAGAACTTCTTGAGCGCCGTCGCCACCGCTGGGTGCGCCGCCGAAAGCTCAGTGAGGATCTCTGCGGAGATCGCGAGCACCTGGGTGTCTTCGGCGCCGGCTTCGACCGACGCGCTGCGCGGCGCGTCTGAGAGCAGCGCCATTTCTCCGAAGAAGCTGCCCTCTTCGAGCGTCGCCAGCTCGCGGCGCAGCTCGCCGTCGGTCTTGAAGACCCGGGCCGAGCCACCGCAGATGACGTAGAACGCGTCGGCCTTGTCGCCCTGCTCGAAGACGAGCTGACCTTCGTCGAAGCGCTGCAGTGGGCACTTCTCGAAGAGCGCGATGAAGGCCTCTTCAGGGAGATCCGAGAAGAGCGGGATCTTCGGCAGGCCTCCGGCGTCGGGGCGCACCTCTTCGGGCGCCTCCATGAGCTCTTCGACGACTTCCGGAGCGGCCGGGCTCGCTGCGGCTTCCACCGCGTGCAGCAGCGTGTCGCCTTCAAGATCGAGCTCCGTGAAGCTCGCCCTGGGCACAGGCGCAGGCACCGCAGCTTCAGGCTCGAAGGCCATGAAGGTCTGCAGGCTGCGCTCGAGATCGCTGGTGACGTCGGTGGCGGTGGGCGTCGACGGCGGCGCGGCCGACACGCCACTGGGTGAAGACGTCACCTCGCTGCGCACGGGCGGTGGCGTGAACGTCGGCGGCAACCAGATGCGACTCCCCGACGGCGACGACACGGGAACATTGACGGGCGCCGCTTCGGCGCGACGCGGCTTGAGGCCCGGCGGCAACGTGCTCTCAGCAACTGCAGGGGCACGCTCGATCGGCGCGTCGAGCTCGTAGGTGGTGACGACCTGGGGTGCGGCTTCGGGCAGCGCTTCGCCCATCAACACCGGCTCAGGAGGAGGCGCGTCGGCAACTTCCTCCGTGAGCTCGAACATCGGAGCCGACGGCTTCGGCGCCATGACTGCATCGGGGAGCTCGAAAGAAGGTGGAGGTGCGAGCGGCGCCGCGGGCAACGCTTCAGCGTCGGGGAGCGACTGACCTTCAATCGCCACTTCGATTTCGCCGGTGACGGGGCCACCGAGCTCGATGTCGATGGTCGTCGCCGACAGTTCTTTCGGGCCCGAGGCGCCTTCGTCGACGGTCTCGATCTCGATCGCGTCTTCACGACGCTGAGGGCTCGGGCCGCGCTGAGCGCTCATGCCGCCGACGGAGCTGGGGCCGTCGTCCATCGGAATTTCGTACTCCGGGAGCTCGAGCGCGTCGGCCCGGTTCATCGGCGACGGAGCAGCGCTCGGGCCACGCGTCGGCGCGGCCGGCTTCTTCGTGGGCAGCGGCGCGTCGAGATCGATCGCGTCTTTGCGGTTGCTGAAACTCGAGGTGACCGGCGTCTCGATCTTACGGGAGACCTCGAGCTCCGCGGGCGCCACTTCCTTCAGCGGTTTGCGCGCGCCGCCCGACTTCTGCGCGTAGAGATCGGCGAGCATCTTCTGCACGCCCTTGTGCGACGGGTCGAGCTCCAGCACGAGCTTGCTGGCGGCGATCGCACGCGGAAGAAAGCCGTCGCGCGCGAAGCCTTCGGCGGCCATCGAGTACGCGATGATCGCCTTGTCTTTCTTGCCAGCCTTCGACCACGCATCGCCGCACCGCAGCCGCGACTGGTGATCTTTCCGGTCGGCGGCGCAGAACTCTTCGTACGCCTCGGCGGCCTTGGCGAACTTGCCCTTGGTGAAGAGCTGACTCGCCTTCTCTTTGAGCTGCCGAACGTCCATCAGCGCGCACCTTCGGCAGGCGCAGCAGGAGACAGCGCGTTGAGCGCGGCCTCGGCGCTCTCACGCACGCGACGATCGTAGTCACCCTTCAAGGCGTCGATGGCCTCGAGCTGCGCAGGCGACTTGAGGGCGGCGAGGGCTCGACACGCGGCGCTGCGAACCTCGGCGCTGTCGCTGTAGAGATCGCGCGCGATCGCCTCTGACGCGCGCTGATCACCGAGCTTGCCCAGCGCCAGCAACACGTCGCGTCGCGCCACCGCTTCGGGGTCGTCGAGCAGCGACAACAACATCGGCACGGCTTCCTTTGCGCCCATGTCGCCGAGCATTCGAGCGGCGGTGCCCGCTTCAACCCCGCCCTCCTTCACGAGTTGCTCGAGGCGCGGCGCACCACCCGCCGGAGGCACGATGGAGCGCAACGGCTCGAGCAACCGCGAGCGATCGCCGGCCAGCTCCGTCATCGCCGTGAGCACCACCAACTGCCCGGCAGCACCTGAATCGACGAGCGCCTGCGCGGTGGTGCCCTGCACCAGCCGTTCACCATCGAAGAGGCCGGCCCGCGCGTCTTCACCGAGGAAGGCGAGCGCCGCGAACGCCGCGCCGCGCAACACGGGGCTCGTCTCGGAAATGAACGACTGCGCATGCGCCTTCGTACCTTCGATTTTCAGACGGCCCATGGCGCGCAACAACGAGGCCAGCGTCTTCACTTCGTCTTCGGCGGCGTCGTCGAGCACCTCGCGCGGCACGCGCACCTCGAGCAACGTCTTGCCTGCTTCTTTCGCGCGCTGCGCGTCGAGCGCCTGCACGCGCCCGAGGAGATCGGTGGTGCGCGACTTCACGACCGCGAACGGATCGTTCGGAGGCAACTTGCCCGACGGGTCGAAGCCCGCCTCGTAGGTCGTCGGCAGCGCTGCGGGAACCCAATCGGCGCGGCGCGGCTCGAGGGACTTGAGCTCCGCGTCCCATGCCTTCTGCACGGCCGCTGCGCCCGCCGGGTCGCCGAGTTCACCAAGCGCGTCGATGGCCAGGCGGCGCGTGAGCTCGTCGCCTGCTGCTGCGAGCGGAGCCACCTTGCCCGCGACGTCGCCCTGTGGCGCGAGCGCGACGACGGCCAGCAAGGCCTGCGGTGCAGTCGCCGGGCTCTTGAGCTTCTCGAGAATCGGCTCGACCGGGCAGCTGCCCCGCTTGCGCAGCTCGCGACCGGTGTTGAGCACCTCTGCTTCGTTCGCGGTCAGCAAGAGCTCGCACAACGCCTTGTCGACTTCGGGCGAACGGGGAAACGAGAGAATCGCGCGCGTGGCGAACACGCTGACGGGGCTGCGCTCTTGCGCGAGCGTGACGAGCTTCGCCAGCGGCGCCGGGTCGCCGATACGCCCGAGCGCTTCACAGGCGGCCTCGCGGAGCTCGGGGTAGTTCTCGTCGAGCAACGCCGTGAGCGCCGGCACCGCGCGTGCGTCGGCAGCAGCACCGAGCCCCCGCGCAGCCGCAGCAGCGAGCGCGACGTGTTTGTCTTTGAGCAGCGGCACGAGTCGATTGACCGCGTCAGCGCGACCCGAGCGACCGAGCTCCTCGGCCGCGCCGACACGCTCAGGCAACGTGCCGTCGTTGAGCACCTTGATGTTGCGGTCCCAGATGGCGCTCGCTTCTGCGACCACCACCGACGCCATGGCGCCGGGAATGTTGGTGCCCTTGAGCCCCTGAACGATGGCCATGCGCGTGCTGCGCCCACGCCGCGAATACTGAAGCGTAAGGTAGCTGCGCGCCTTGTCGGTCTTGAACGAGGCGAGCGCAGCTGCGGCGCGCTGCTGAACCTGCTCGTCAGCGTCAGCGAGCGCTTCGCCGAGGAGATCGACGACCCGGCTGTCTTGCGTCTTGCCGAGCGCAGTCATCGACTCGGCGCGCACGATCGACGCAGGGTCGCGAGCCGCTTGAGAGAAGAGGCTGACGTCATCAGCCTCGAACCGATCAGCGAGGCGTTTGACCGCCAGCGCCCGGACCTCGGGCCTCGGGCTCTGAAGATCCGCGAGCGTCTTGTCGCGACCTCCGGAGCAGCCGGCGATGGAGACCGCAACGAGCGCGACGAGCGCACGACGACACATGCGCATCTCTTACCACGAGCCTCGCGGCTTCCTCGGAGAACTGCGGCCGCCGGAGCGACCTCCCTTGAAACCACCGGGCCCGCCGCGCGGTTTGGCGCCGCCGGAGCTGCGGGGCTTGCCAGCGCCGCCGCGCGATTCGCCGAAACCACCACCGCGGGGTTTGCGCGCGCCGCCGTCGCGAGAGAAGCTGCCTCCGCGAGGCTTTTCTCCGCCGAAGCTGCGCGGCTTGCCGGCGGCACCACGCGACTCGCCGTCGCGACCGAAACCTCCACTTCGCGGCTTGCGTGGGCCACCGCGTGCTTCACCGCCACCGTCGCGCGAGAAGCCAGCGCCACGGGGCTTCCGCTCGCCGCCGCTGTCACGACCGAAGCCGCCGCGTGATTCACCGCCACGTGCCCCCCCGCCGTCGCGGGCGAAGGCACCGCGAGCACCGCCGCGCGCTTCACTACCGCCTCGGCCGAAGGCACCACGAGCACCGCCGCGCGATTCACCACCGCGTGACTCGCCGCCGTCACGACCGAAGGCACCACGAGTGCCGCCGCGCGCTTCACCGCCATCACGGCCGAAGGCACCACGAGTGCCGCCACGTGATTCACCACCACCGCGCGACTCGCCGCTGTCGCGACCGAAGCCACCACGAGAACCACCTGCAGGCCGGGGACTGAAGCGAGAACCGCCACCGCGCGACGCGCCACCGTCACCCGAGGTACCGCGCGAGCGAGCCCCGCCATCACGCGGCGCAGTCTTGCGCTTGAGGCCAAAAGCCCCAGGCACTCGCTCTTTCTTCACGATGGCGTCGCCACCAGCGCGAGCCCGCGCGGCAGGAGGCGCTGCATCGCGACGCTTCTCTTCCGACTCGGGGCCCTTCGCGCGGTCGCCACGCGGGCGAGCGAACGCGTCGTCTGCAGGCGGCGCGTCTTCTCGTGCGCCGGCAGTTCTCGAATCGCGATCGTCACCGTCGTCTTCATCAACTGGCTCGAACCCGGGAGCCGCGTGACCGTGACGGCGCGCCGGCATCTTGAGCGGCGGCTCCGGTTGCGCATCACCATCAGCCGCAGCCTTCACGCGACGAATCTCGTCGTTGGTCAGCGCGCGCAATTCACCCGGCCGCAGACCCGCCACTGAAATGCTCGCGTGCGCCGGCCGATACAAGCGAACCACGGGGTGACCAATCGCCGCGCACAGGCGCTTGACGAGGTGCTGACGGCCCTCCGTCACGACGATCTTCACCCACGTGTTGCGATCAGCTTCACGGAAGATGCGCGCCTCGATCGCGTGCGCCATGCCGTCTTCAAGCCGCACACCGCCGACCAGCTTCTGCAGCGACTCGCCGTCGGGCACGCCCTTCACCTTGGCCAGATACACGCGCGGCACCTGATGACTGGGGTGCATCAGCTTGTTCGCGAGCTCGCCGTCGTCGGTGAGAATCAACGCGCCTTCAGCGTCGTAGTCGAGGCGCCCCACGGGGAACACGCGACCACCGGTGTCTTGCGCGTAGTCACCGACCGTCGGCCGGCCCTCGGGGTCGGACAACGTCGTGACCACGCCGGGCGGTTTGTAGAAGAGGAAGTACTTCCGCTCGGCGTTCGGCGAGACGAGCTTGCCGTCGAGCAAGACGAGATCTTTCGCCGCGTCGACGCGCGACCCCAGCTCGGTGACGACCTTGCCGTTCACCTTCACGCGACCATCGACGATCAACTCTTCGGCGTGACGACGCGAGGCCACTCCGGCCCGAGAGAGGTACTTCTGCAAGCGCTCCATGATCAGTTCTCAGTGCCCTGTGGGGGCTCAACGGGGGCCGTCTCAGGTTGCTCACCGGTAGCGGGTTGCTCCGGGGCTGGCTGCGGCGGGTTCAGAATCTGCGCGGCGGTCTTCGAGGTCTCATCTGCCTGATCGATCGCCGTTTCAAGCTCGGCGAGCGCCGCCTCGGACGCCTCGTTTTGTTGCGCGAGCTTCTCTTCGAAGCCCTTGTCGGAGAGCTCTTCGACGATGCCAGCGACCGGCTTGGGCGCTTCGCGTTCGACGATCTCCTGACTCTCTTCGGTCAGCTCCTGGAATTCGCGCAGCGTCGGCAGCGCGCTGAGATCTTTCAACGCGAAGAACTCGAGGAACTCACGCGTGGTGCCGTACAGAATCGGCCGGCCCACTTCTTCTTTCTTGCCGACGATCTTGATGAGGCGACGGTCGAGCAGCGCCTTGAGCACCGCGCCTGAATCGACGCCACGCACGTCTTCGATTTCGGGGCGCGTCACCGGCTGGCGGTACGCGATGAGCGCCAGCGTCTCGACGGCGGCGCGGGTCAGGCGCTGCGGCTTCACCTTCAAGAAGCGCCGCACGTACTCGGCCGACTCAGGCGCCGTGCGCAGCTGCCACGCGCCCGCGACCTCGTGCAGCACGATGCCCGAAATGCCTTCCCGACGATCGCCCTGCAGCGACAGCAGCGCGGGCACGATCTTCTCGCGGTCGACGCCGGTGGCATCGAAGAGCTGATCGACGCTCAGCGGCTGCGGCGTGACGAAGAGCACGCTCTCGATCACGTTGCGGATCTGGTTCTCGGAGAGCTTGCGAGACTTCGCGACGATCTTCTCGAACGACGTCTCGCTCTCGGTGGCGTCGATGTCGGCCGCGTCGAGATCTTCGAGCTCCGGATCTCCGGCGGGGCCAGCGGTGACCGCCGCGACCTCTTCTTCAGAGAACGGAGACGGCCCGCCGGTGCTTGCTTCTGCGTCATCTTTCGGTGGGCGCTTATTCGTACTCACGGTCGAGTTCCTCCGATGGGGCGACGCCGCCTTCAGTGCCGAAGTCGGCGAGCGCGTCACCCTTCTCGCTGATCAGAATGTCGTCGCTGTCTTCCGCCTGAGAGACGCGGAGCAGCTTGAGCTTGCACATCTCGAGCAGCGCCAGGAACGTGATCACCACGTCGCTGCGCACCCGCGCGCCGTCGAAGAGCGCGAAGAAGTTCACCGCGTGGCCCTTGCCCTCCGCGCGCACCTTGTCGGCGATTCGGTACATCGCCACCGACAACGAGAGATGTTCGCGCGTGACCTCGTGCTGCTTCTTGGGCTCGAGCTCTTTGAGCACGCGATCGAGCGCTTCGATCAACTTGTAGACGCTGATCTCCCGCAGGCCGACCTCGTCGTCGTCGAGCGGCACTTCTTCGACCGCCACCCGTCGCGGGAAGACGTCGCGATCGAGAATGTCGTTGCCGGCGAGCTGGTCGGCCGCGGCGCGGTACTTCTGGTACTCGAGCAGGCGTCGAACGAGCTCAGCGCGCGGGTCGAGCGACTCTTGCGGCGCTTCGAGTGCGTCCTGCCCGGCGGGGAGCTCTTCACGCGGCAACAACATGCGCGACTTGAGGTGCAACAACGTCGACGCCATCACGAGAAACTCGCCCGCGATGTCGAGATCGATCTCGCGCATCTTCTCGAGGTGCCCGAGGTACTTCTCGGTGATCAGCGCGATGGGAATGTCGAGAATGTCGAGCTTGTGTTCGCGAATGAGGTGCAGAAGCAGGTCGAGCGGGCCCTCAAAATTGGGCAGCGCGATGCGGAAAGCGTCGCGTGGAGCGATCACTTCCGTCAGTGCTTCGTCGTGTGCAGGACTCACGTCCTTCACGTCAGACACGGGTACGAGAACCCCTCGCAAAGGCCGGTAAATCGGCCTCGGACGGTGTACCACGTGATTCGGCCGGCGACGATTTTCCGGCCGACGACGGGGCGCTACAGCTACAGCCCGACTGCTACACGCACGCGGTCCATCACCGGCGCGGCGTAACTGCGGGCCTTCTGCGCTCCCTGTTTGAGCAGACGATCGAGCTCGGCGCGGTCATTCATCAGCTCCGCGTAGCGCTTCCGGGCAGGGTCGAAGGTGCCGTGAAACGCGTCGAGCAGCGCCTTCTTGAAGCCGCCGTAGCCGTGCGTTTCAGGCGCCCCGCCCGCTTCACGCCACTTCGCGTCGATGAGCGCGAAGTCAGTCGCGGGCAGCGAGACCTTGAGCAGATCGTAGAGCGGCTGATCGTGAAGCGGCTTGGCAGCGTCGGGCGTCGTGGAGTCGGTCTTCACTGACTTGATCTGCTTTTCGATTTCTTTGTCGGTGCCGAAGAGATCGATCGTGTTCGCGTAGCTCTTCGACATTTTCCGGCCGTCGCGACCCGGCACCACCGCCGTCTCGTCGCGCGTGCGGCCCGCGGGCAACTTGAAGATGCCGCCAGTGCCCTTCTGCGAGTCCCACTTCGGCGAGTACTGGCGGTTGAACTTCGCGGCCCAGTCGCGCGTGAGCTCCAGGTGCTGCCGCTGATCTTTCCCCACGGGAACCACGTCGGAGTCGTAGAGAAGAATGTCGGCGGCCATCAACACCGGGTAGGCGAAGAGCCCGAAGTCGGGCGAGGCCTTGTTGGCGAGCTTGTCTTTGTAGCTGTGCGCGTTCTCGAGGTCGGCCACGGGGACCACCGTGCCGAGAATCCAATACAGCTCGGTGATCTCCGGAATGTCGCTCTGACGGAACAGCGCCGCGCGCTCGGGGTCGATGCCCAACGCGATGAACGCCGCGGCCGTCTCGTACGTGAGCTCGCGAGCCAGGGCGCCATCACGAACCGAGTTGAGCGCGTGCAGGTTGGCGATGAAGTACAGCGCCTCGCCTTCGGCCTGCATGTTCACGAACTCGCGAATCGCGCCGTAATAGTTGCCGATGTGGAGCTTTCCCGACGACTGGACGCCCGAAAGAATGCGCATGACGCGCGGTCTACTTCAGCTTTCGCCTTCGCGTGATCTTCGAGCGCGGGTGTTTCTCGGCGTACATGCGGTGCAGCCGCGTCTGGTCGACGTGCGTGTAGATCTGCGTGGTCGCGAGATCGGCGTGGCCCAGCATGGCCTGCACGATGCGCAGGTCGGCGCCGCGCTCCACGAGGTGCGTCGCGAACGAGTGGCGGAGCTTGTGCGGCGAGATCGCCTTGGCGATGCCCGCTCCGCGCGCGTACCGGCGTAGCAGCTTCCAGAAGCCCATGCGCGAGAAGCCCTTGCCCCGCGGTGTGACGAAGAGCGCCGGCGATTCACGACCATGCAACACGGCCGGCCGCACTTCGAGCCAGGCCTGCGTCGCCTCTTTCGCTCGAGAGCCAATGGGAATGATGCGCTCTTTGCGACCCTTGCCCATGGTGATGACGAAGCCATCGAGCAGGTTGATGTCGTTGACCTTGAGGCCGACGAGCTCGCTCACGCGCAGGCCCGTCGCGTAGAGCACTTCAATCATCGCGCGGTCCCGAACGCCGACGATCGTCTTGAGGTTCGGAGCTTCGAGCAGCAGCTCGACCTCATCGAGCGTGAGAAACACCGGCAGCTTCTTGCTGTGCTTCGGCGTGTCGAGATCTCCGGTGGGATCGCTGTCACACAACTTCTCGTCTTCGAGGAACCGGTGAAAACCACGAAGCGACGCGAGGTGCCGAGCACGGCTGCGAGGCGAGAGTCGCTTGCCGAGAAACGCGAGGTACTCGAGCACGTCTTCGCGGGTCACCGCTTCGACGAGCGTGCCGTCTTTGGCGAGCTTCTCGAGGTAGCCACGAAGGTCGATCGCGTAGGCGTCGACGGTCTTCGGCGCGAGGTTGCGCTCGGCGCGCAGGTAGGTGACGAAGTGATCGAGGAGCGCCGACTGCATCACTCGTCCATCACGAGGATGCCCTTACCCTGTCGCAGCACTTCAAGCTGATCGTCGATCAACGAGACCACCGTCGACGGCTCTTCATGTTGCGTACCGCCGTCGAGGATCAAGTCGAGCCGACCGCCCAGACCTTCTTTGATCGCGCGCGCGTCGATGAGCACCTGCCCGTCCATGTCGGTGGCCGACGTGGTGACGATGGGGCGACCCAGCTTCGCGGCAATGGCGAGCATCAACGGCGCTTGCGGCACACGAATACCGACCTGCTTCTGCTTGGTCTGCATCATGTCGGGCACGAGCCTGGTGGCCTCGAGCACGAACGTGAACGGGCCCGGCGTGAGCTGCCGCATGGTGCGGTACGCAAAGTTCGAGACCTTCGCGTACTTCGCCACGTCGGAGAGATCGGGGCACAGAAACGCGAGCGGCTTCTTTCGGTCGCGGTTCTTCAAACCGTAGAGGCGATCGATGGCCTTCTTGGACAGCAGATCGCAGCCGATGCCGTAATACGTGTCGGTCGGGTACGCGATGAGGCCACCGTCTTCGAGCACCTTCGCGGCACGATCCACGGTGCGCGGCTGCGGGTGAACGGGGTCGACCTCGAGAATGGGCGCTGACGGCATGACGAACGGCTGTAGCCGAACTCTTCAGCGTTTGCAGGTCTTCCACGCAGGCACGAAGACCTGCCGGTCGCGCGAGAACGTGTATTCGAGGTTCTGACAACGCTCTCCGACGAGGGTCGCCGAGACCTCGCCTGCCCAGTCGGCGTGAATTCGCACGCGCGCGACGCCCTTGTTGTCGAAGAGCACCGCAGAGATGCGCGCTCGGCACACTTGCTCTGCGCCCTTCGTCACCTGAATCACCACCGAGGGCTTCTTCGCCGAGAAGAACCAGAACGCACCGTCTTGCGCGCCCTCCGGTGCGTCGCACCACTTCTTCGGCGCCGTCGCGAGCTCGAGCTTGAAGCCCTCACCCAGCTTCGGAGCCCTGCAGTCGCGCTTCGCTTCGAACATCGAGCTGCTCAACTGACTCACCAACTCGCCGATGACGTCTTTGCGGCCGAACACCTTCTTCTCGGTGCCGGGCGCGCGATCGAGCGACTGCTGCAGTTGCTCCAACGCGCGCGCGCTGCCGCTCACGAAGCGCATCAAATAGACGGCCTGCGCTTCACACGTCTCCCACTTCGGCAGCAGCACCTTGTCGTTGCCGGGCAACCCGCCGGCGGGTTCGGGCACGACCACTGCGCCGAAGTGGCCGAACGGCGCGGAGATTTCAGCAGGCAACGGAGGTGCTGCGTTCAGCGCGAGCAGAAGTACGGAGGCGAACATGCGCCTGTGCTTCTACACCCAGGTCACGGCCACTCGAGAACGTAGAGGCAGTCTGCGCAGCCGAGCTCGAGTCGGTTGATCGCCGTCGGCAGGCCTCGAACCGTGCACGTCACGTCGGGCTCTGCATTCACACGCGCGACGGTCTCGTCGAACTCGTCGCCCATGGCGAGGTACCCGAAGGCGCGCCCGTCAGCGAAGGACACGTCGTAGCCGCAGGCGCTCGGGTCGTGAAAGCGCGCCACGAAGTTGCCGAGCGACTCCGTCGAACCGGCAGCGCAGCTCCTCGTGATGCGGCCTGCGGCGGTCTCATCGAAGAGGTTGCAGCCGTCCATGCTGCAGCTCGACGGGCGCTCGACGCAGCTCGTGCAGCCATCGACGGTCGAGCACGTACGCGGCCCTTCGCAGTCGAAGACGCAGCGCTCGTTGAAGCACGATCGCACCGGGGCGGCGCTCTCGCCACCGCACGCTCTGGGCGCGGCCCTGACGGTGCAGTCTCGGTCGCTCTTGCAGCGCTCACCCGAGTCGGGCGTCGACGAAACTCCGGCATCGACACCCTCCGACACCGGCTCAAGGCACTGACAACCGCTCACGGCGAAGAGCAACACGAGCACGATCTTCACGGGCAGACCTCCGAGAGCCACCTGGCCGCTTCGTCGAGCGCGCCAGCTTCTTTCGAACCAAAACTGTGGCCGGCATTCTGAACGACGTGCAGCGAGAGCTTCGGGTTGCTCGCGATGAGCGGCTTGAAGACAGGCAACGGCCCGAGTTCATCGCGAGCGCCCTGAATGATCAACGTGGGCACCGTGAGCGACTTCAACGCGAGCTCATCGCGCGGTCGCGGCTTCGAAGGTGGCCGAAGCGGAAAGCCGAGCAACACGACCGCCTCTAACGTGCGCTGCGCCGCGAGCCGAATCGACAACCGACCTCCGAATGAACGGCCGACGAGCGCCAGCGGGCCACGCACGTTCTTCAATTCGTCGCGGAGCCACGCCACGTGGTGATCGAGATCTTCGACCAGCTTGAGCCGCGGAGGCGCGAGGCGCAGACACTCGAACTCCAGCGCCTCGAGGCGCGCCGACAACTTCACGAGAATCGGCTGCTCTGCGCTGCCGTTGAACCCGGGCAGCAAGACGATCTTCGCCCGACTCACGAGCGACGCGCCTGCAACAACCTCGGCAAGGCACCCGGCTTCGCGCCTTCGAACTCGAAGAGCAGCCGCTCGCGGAACTGCTTGAGGCCGTCCCAGTCGAGCTCCAGGTGCCCGTGCGCGACGGGATCTCGCAGCGTCTCTTTGCCCCACGTCACGAAGCGCGTGAACGAGTCCCAGAATGGGTCGGGCACGTCGAACCGCTCCGCGAGGAACTGCGAGAAGATCGCCAGGTACCGCTCGGCGCGCCGGTCGAGCACGCGGGCGACCTCACCCATCGACGGTGGCCGCGCGTCGAGCTCCTGATCGAACGTCTCGAAGAAGTGGTCGAAGTACTCCACCCGGGAGCCGCGCCGCTCGCGCACGCCGTCTTCGAGGAACTTCGCGCGCAGCCCACGCGCGTCGAGCCACGCGCCGAACGGCTGCACCAACAGCTCCACGAGGCTGCGCTCGAACGCACCCGAGAAGAGCACCGAGACCGCCGCCGCCGGGAGCTCCGTGTAGAGCGCGAGTTGATACGTGCGCTCGGCGACGCGGAGCATGCTCCACAAGCGCTCCGGGCACTCGGTCTTGCCGAAGGCCTCGCGCAGGTTGTCTTGTGACTTGCCGTCGATGTCGCGTTCACGCTCTTCGAGCTCCGCGCGCACCCGCGCCGGCGCTTCACGCTGAACCTGCTCGGTCACGGCCTGCGCGTTGGCGCGCTCGGCTTCGAGGCGCTTCACCTCACGCTTGAGGCGCTCCACCTCGTTCTCACGCATGAGGTAGCGGCGGCGCATGGCGTCGGCCTGCGAGTGCGCCGCAGCGACCCGCTCAGCTGCCGACGACTCGACGGCCTGTCTCCAATTGAGCCGCCGCGCCGTGAGCTCCAGCGCGCGCTTCGCTTCGGGCTCGTCGGGGTCCAACGCCAACGCCGCGTTGAAGCGGAGCTGCGCCGTCTCGAAGTCGCCCTGCTCCGCCGCGAGGTGGCCGAGATCGACGTTCGGCCCGGAGCCGATGTGCGGCAGCGAGGCTTCAGGCAGCGCCAACGCCGCGCCGAGCACCTCGAGCGCCTGCGCACGATCGCCCGTCAGGCGCAGCGCGCGCCCTCGCGTCGACAGCAACTCGAAGCGCCACGCTGAAGCGTCGGTGGGCGGCGGCGTGGCTTCGGCGCGCGCCAACAACTCGAGCGCGGTCTGCGGCGCACCACGGAGGTTGTGAAGCTGCGCGAAGAGCAGCAGATCTTCACCCGACGCGCCCTGCGCTTCACGCCGCGTCATCACCGCGTCGGCGGCCGCGCGATCTCCGGCGAGCTCCGCGGCGTAGGCCATGCGCGAGAGCTGATGCGGCCCCACGTTGCCGGCGGCGTCGAGCTGCTGCCACGTCGACCACGCGCTCTTCGCGTCACCACGGAGCACCGCGAGATCGGCTCGCAGCGCGCGCGCGGCGAACAACAACATCGGCACGCTGCTCGCGGCGTTCTCGACCTGCGCGGCCAGCCGCTCGGCCTCGGCGTGTTGACCTCGGCGCAGCTTCGCCATGGCCAGCACCAGGCGCGTGTCGTCTCCGCCGCCGACCAACAGCGCGCGGGTGAGCTGCGCGTCGGCGTCTTCGGCGCGGCCGACGGCCAGCAGCGCCGCCGCGTACGCCGTGAGCGCCTGCGCGTCGCGGGGGAGCTTCTGCCGCGCGCGACCGAGATGCTCGAGCGCGCGCGCCGGTTGATCGCGATCGAGAAAAACCGAGCCGAGGCGACCTTCGAGCGCCGCGTCACCCGGGTGCAGCGCGAGGCCCTTCTCGAGCGTCGCCAGGGCCTCGTCGCTCTGGCCGTGCTGACGCTGCGCTTCACCCAGCATCGAATACGCAGCCGGTTCGTCGAAGCCCGCCTCGAGCACGGGACGCACGAGCGCCACCACGTCTGCCCACTCGGAGCGTTCGAGGTGCAGCCGTGCCTGTTCCAACTGAGCGATCGCCCGCCGCTTGTTCAGCCCGGCCACGCGTGCACCCTAAGTCCGGCGACGAAAGAAGTCGCGGGTGACGATGTCCGGCGGCGCCTTCGCGGCGACCGGCTCCGACGCAACAGGCAGCGGCGCGCCCGTCAACGCGGCGATCAATTCGTCGCGCGTCTTGAGCTTCGACGCTGCCGAGCCCAGGCGTTCGCGCGCGAGCGTCAACAGCTCCCTCAATGTGCGCTGGGCGAAGTCTTCCACGAGCGCCGCACTTCTCACTGAGTGCCAGCCCGGTCAACGTGCCAACATGCAACGAGCCGTGAGCGACCTGCCGCGACTGTTGCTGTGTGTGTTCGACGTGGTGCCTTCACCCACGGCGATCTCACGTCGCTTGACCGAGTACCTGAAGGGCCTCTCCGAGCGGTACCAGGTCGTCGTGCTGTCGGTGAAGACGCCAGATCACACCCACATCGAGCGGTACCACGGCGCGCGGTTGCTGCGCGTGCCCGTCGGCTCCGGAGACCTCGCCGCGCGCGTGCAGTCGTTCGATCGCGCCGTGCGTCGCCAGCTCGAGAGCGAAGAGTACGTGATGGTGCACAGCTTCGATCCGTTCGGCGGCTACGCGCTGTGCGAGCAGCGCTCGGAGCTCGCCTACAAGGTCATCTACGACGCGTGCTCGCTGCCCTCGGTCGACCTCCCGTTTCTCTATTCAGAAGAAGAAGCCAACCGCCGCTTCATCGCCCGCGTGCGCCGTCAGGAGCTGTTCTGCCTGATGAACGCCGACATGGTGATCGTCGCCAACGAATTGACGCGCGAGTTCGTCACCGGCCTCGGCGTCGCGCGCGAGCAGGTGCAGGTGCTGCCGGCGCCGGTCGATCTCGCGCCGTACGCGCCTGAGGTGATGGGCGTGCCCGACGCCACGCCGATGAAGCTGCTGCACCTCGGCCACCAGGGCGACGCCCAGGATCTCCCGACGTTGATGGAGGCGATGCAGCTCGCGTTGCAGACCGTCGACGTGCGGCTCGCCATCGTCGGGCCGAAGCACGAAGCGCATCAGGCGCGGCTCGAAGAACAGGTGGCCGCGCTCAAGCTCACCGGCAAGGTCGAGTTTCAGCCGCCGGTGGTCCACGACGATCTCCACAAGGTGCTGGCGACGGCCGACGTCGGGCTGTTGACGCTCTCTGACGTCGAGCGGAACAGCCGCGTGGGCTCCCCATTGGCGCGCCTGGGCGAATACCTCGCCGCCGGGCGCCCGGTGATCGCGGCCGACGTCCCCGCCGCGCGCGCGCTGCTGCCCGATGACGGCGTGGTGCTGTACCGCCCGCAAGACCCCGTCTCTCTCGCCGACGCGATCGTCTCGTTGGCCACGGAGCCCACGCGCCGCGTGAAGCTCGGCCTCGCCGCGCGCGCCGCCAGCCTCGATCGTGACGCGGCGAAGGTTCGCGCCGATCTCGTCGCCATCTACGTCGGGTTGAGCGGCACCGGCGTGCGTGAGGTCGGTGACGCCGACGCGGCGAACCCCGACGAGGTCACGCAGCTCGGTCGCTCGCTCAACGACGAAGACACCCAACGCAAGAAAGCCGCACAGCGCGAGTCACCCTCCGGGACCAACAAGGTCCGCACCGACCCGAACATCGCCGCCGACGAGACCTCGCCCGAAGCCGCGATGGGCTCACGACCCGCCGTCATGGGCACGCCGCTGCGCGATGACGAGCCACCTGTCGTCGTCGGCGAAGAGGTGCACGCGCTCGCCGCCGAGCTGGGCCACGTGACGACGGAGCCCAACGCGCATCGCGTCACCGAGCCCCCCGTGGTGATGGGCATGCCATTGGCCGTCGCCACCAGGGCAAACCCGCTCGCGCCGACGCACGCCGACGTCGCTGAAGCGCTCGGAGACATCGCGAGCACGCCCACGCCGGCGCCGCTCGAAGCTCCCGTGCGCGCGAGCACACCCTTCGACGACGAGCCGCTGCACGTCGAGCACACGACGAAGGGCGCGCAGTTTTCGCCGCTTCCCGAACGTGCCCTCACGCCGCTCGAGACGGCCGCGCACGCAGCGCCCATTCTCGACCGCGTCCCCACGCCCATCGACGTCGCGCAGGAACCCTCTGTCGTCGTGGGCGTCGCGGTCTTCGCGCCACCAGTGCTCGAGCGCGTGCCCACGCCCGTCGACGTCGCGCAAGAACCTTCAGTCGTCGCGCCGCCCACGCTCGACTTCGTGCCGCTCGGGGTGCCCGTCGCCGAGAGCGTCGACGACGACGCGCCGTTCGCTGACGACGCCGACCTCGCGACGGTGCGTGGTGGGACGCCGGCGAAGGGCCTGAGCGCCGCGGTGCCGTGGCCGGCCGACGACGCCGATGAAGACGCCCCCTTCGTCGACGACGCGGATCTCGCGCCAGTCACCGGCCTCACGCCCGCGCTCGGCGTCGCGGCGATCCCGCCACGCCCGCCTCCGTTGGTGATTCCTCCCGTCGACCACGGCCCTCCGCCGCTGCGCACCACCTCCGGAGTCTTCGCGCAGCTCGCCACCGCGCCCGCCGCGCCGTCTCGCGCTGACGGCTTCGTGCCGCTGCTGACCCCGCCAGGCGCGCTGCCACCTCCGCGCACGGCGCCGCCGCCGTTGCCGCGCACGACTTCAGGCGTCTTCTCGTTGCTGGGCTCCACGCCGTCGGCTTCGGGGCTCTTTCCTGAGCCGCCGAAGATCCCCAGGGCGAAGCCCGAGCCGTTGCCGCCGCCGGTGCCCGACGAAGTCACCAACGCGCCCGAAGAGCCGCTCGCCATGGCCGCTGAAGAAGCGGTGATGACTGTCGACACCGACTCGGCGCCGCCGCCCTCGGCCATCGACCCGTGGCTCGCGCAGCTCGTGCACGGCTACTGCCCGCCAGAATCTGGTCTCTTCGAGCGCCACACGCCGCCCACGACGATGCCTGGGCGCGATACGTGACGGCCTGAAACTCGCGATCATCGCGGTTTACCGGCCTCCGCAGCCGTAGCAGAGTGGCCGACGTGGAGCGCCGCGCCCTCATCGTCGAAAGCCAGAATGACTTTGCCCTGACCCTCGCCTCCGTTTTGAAGGGGGCGGGCTTTCAGACAAGCCTCGCAGCCAGCGCGGGTGACGCGCAGCGCGAGCTTGAAAAACGCAGACCTGACCTCGTGGTCTTGCGCGCGGAGCTCCCGGACCAGAGCGGCTTCGTGCTCTGCGGCACGATTCGTAAAGGTCGCTTCGGCCCCAACGTGGCCGTCATTCTCCTCTCTTCTGATTCTGGTTCTGAGGCGCTGCAGCAGCACGCTTCGGGGCCCAACGCCGCTCACGGTTACCTCGCCTTCCCATTGGACATGGGGGAGTTCGCCCTCTTGGCTCAGCAAATCGTTCCGCCCGGTTCACCCAGCGCTTCCCTCGACGAGATGGACGGCGAACTCGACGCCGCGCTCAGCGGTGGCCCCGCCCCCGAATCGTCGCCCGCCGGCCCGCCGCCGCTGAAGACCGGTGGCCCGCCGCGCCTGCCGCGCCGCGAGCGCCGCAGCGCGCTGACCGACGAAGACAAGTCGTTCCTCGATCGCGCGTTCGGCTCCATCGCCGACCGCAAAACCGAGCTGCTCGCTGAATCACGTGAAGTCCGTCGCCCGCCGCGCCGCGACGCCATGGGCACGCCCGAGGCGAAGATCCAGATCCTCCGGGACGAGCTCAAGTCACGCGAAGCGCAGATCGCGCGCATCTCCGAAATCTGGAGCGTGAGGGAGCGCGAGCTGCTCTCGGTCGAAGATCGGCTCAACGAGAAAGACGTCGAGATTCAGGGCCTCAAGATGCAGGGTGACGATCTCACCCGCCGCCTGAACGAGTCGCAGAACACGCTCGTCGAAAAAGAGCGCGAGCACGGCCGTCAGGTCGAAGACCTCCTGCTGCAGAAGTTCATCGGTGAAAAGGAAGTCATCGAGGTCGTCTCGGCGAAGGAAAAAGAGGTCAACGTCCTCCGTCGCGAGAAGAGCTCGCTGGAAGACGAGATCGCGCGCAAGCAGCAAGACCTCGAGCAGCAGCGCAAGGAATACGAGCAGCTCGAGAAGGAATACCAGCTCGCGACGCTCGAGTTCGAGGTCAAAGAAAAGCAGCTCGCCGAGACCGTGCAGGCTCGCGAAGGCTCGCTTTCACAGCTCAACCAGGAGTTCGACGAGCAGCGCCAGCAGCTCGAGGCGACCGTCGGCGAACGCGACGCGAAGTACGCCGACTATGAGGGTCAGGTCGGCGCGCTGACCGAGACGCTCCAGAAGAACCAGGTCGAGCGCGACACGACGGTGATGGAGCTCGAGAGCAAGCTCCGCCTGTCGGAAGAGCACGCGCAGCGCAGCGACACCGAAGGCGATCGCCTGCAGGCCGAGCTGGCCGACGCCCGCGCCCGCGCCGCTGAAAAAATCGGTGAGCTCGAAGGTGAGCTCGCTGGGCTCCGCAACGACCTCGAGGCGCTCGCCAACGAGAAGGCCGAGTCTGAGCAGGGGCTGCGCGAGCAGGTCACCGCGCGAGAAGGCCGCATCGAGCAGCTCGAGCGAGAGCTGGCCGACACCGTCGAGCGCAAGGATCGCAGCGAAGCCGAACTGCAGGCCGACATTCAGGCCAAGCTCGAGCGCATCGGCGAGCTCGAGGGTGAAGTCGAGGCCATCAAGGCGGCGCTGGCTGATCGCGAAGCAGAGCTCACCGGTGAGGTCGGCGAACTCGGCGCGCAGGTCAACGAGCTGACGCAGCTGAGCCAGACGCAGGCGCAGACCATCGCCGACCACGAGGCGACGCTCGCCGATCGACAGGGTCAGATCGACGCGCTCAACGCCGACGTCAGCGACAAGTCGGCGCGCATCAGCGACTTCGAGGCCCGCCTGTCGACCGCGCAAGAGACCATCGCCGAGCGCGATGGAGAAATCGGCGCGCTCAGGCAGACCGTCGACGAGCGCGACACCGAGATCTCCGGGCTGCAGCAGCACGTCGCGCAGCGCGACGACAACATCTCGCGGCTGACCATGAGCCTCGAGGAGACGCAGAAGGCGCTGCTCCAGACGCAGGACCAGCTCAACGGCACCCAAGACGATCTCGAGACCAAGACGCAGGAGCACGCGTCGGTCTCCGAGGTGCTCGCGCGCACGCAGCAGGAGCTCGTGCAGGTTCGTGGTGAACGGGATCAACGCAACGGTGAAGTCAGCGCCGCTCGCAATGAGATCGACCGGGTCACCGGCCTCTTCCGCCAGACAGAGGCCGCCAAGGCGCACCTCGAAGAGCAGCTCTCAGGTGAAATCGGCGAGCTGAAGACCTCGCTGTCTGAAGCGCAGGGCAACTACGAAGCCGAAGCGCAGGCCCACGGGCAGTTGCAGCAACAGACCAGCGCGCAGATCGCGCAGCTCACGCAGCAGGGGCAGCAGCTCACCGCCACGCTGCAGGCCACGCAGGTCGACCTCGCGGCAACCAGCGCCAACCTCGACGACACCGCCAAGTCGCTCGACATCGAGAAGCGGGCCCACGCCGACACCACACAGCACTACGAAGCCCGCGTCACCGCGCTCGACGCCGAGCTCGCGCAGAGCCGTGAACAGTCGCAAGATCTCGCCGACCAGCTGCAGGCCACCAAGCAAGAGCTCGGCGCCCGCGTCTCGGAGCTCACGCAGCTCAACGCCAAGCTGGCCCACGCCGAAGACACGCGGCAACACCTCGAAGATCGCATCGCCACGTCGACCGACGAGTCGGGCCGCCGCGAAGAGCTGCTGCAGAACGACCTCGCCTCGAAGTCGAAGGAGCTCGCCGACACGCTGCGTAAGCTCACCACGCTGCAGCAGGAAAAGACGCGCCAGGTCGACGCGCTCACCCGCGACGTCACCGCGCGCACCGAGGCAGGCAAGCAGCTCGAGGCCAAGCTCAAGGCGCTCTTCGACGAGTCGAAGAAGAAGACCGACGAGCTCACGCACCGCGTGCAGGCCACGCAGCACGATCTCGACGGCGCCAACAAGCACCTCGCGCTGCGCAGCGCAGAGCTGCAGAAGGCACAGGAAGCCGCGCAGCAGTCAGTGCAGGAGCGCGATCAGGTTCGTACGCAGATGCAGACCACCGTGCAGCAGGCCAACGCACGCATTCAAGAGGCCAACTCCGCCATCGCGCAGGAAAAAGCCGCTGCGAAGAAGACCAACGACGAGCTGGTCGCCAAGGCCCAGCGCGCCGAGGCCCGCATCGCGCAGATTCAACAGGAGCTGACCTCGAAGACCGGCGAAATGGAGACGCGCCTCAAAGAAGCGCAGACCCAGCTCGCGCAGCGCCAGCGGCAGGTGCAGGAGCTCCAGCAGGCCACCGAGGGCGCCAACGCGGCGCGCGTGCGTGGTGAAAAAGAACTGCAGGCGAAGGTCGCCGCTGCCGAAGCCAAGAGCAACGAGACGGCCACGCGGCTGGCGGCCAACGCCCAGGAGCGCAAGACGCTCGAGGCCAAGCACCTCAAGGACATCGAGGATCTCAACCTCAAGCAGAAGGCCGAAGCCGAGCGTCGCGAGCAGGTCAAAGCGCAGGAAGTGAAGCGTCTGCAGGAAGCCGTGCAGGAAAAGAGCAAGCAGCTCAAGGTCGTGGAGCTCGAGCTGGCGCGCTACAAGAACAAGCCTGCCGGAGCCACGGCGGCGCCCCGCCCGTCGGCCACTGCGGCGACGGCAGCCAACCCGGCGCTGCGCCCCGCGGCGTCGAGCCTCGCCAACTCGTTCCTCGGGGAAGACGAAGAGTCGGCCACCAGCGTGAACACCATTCCCGCTGAAGCGGCGAAGAAGCCCGCGCCGCCCGTGGCCACGAAGCCTGCCGCCCCGCCTGCGAAGGCGCCCGTCTCCATCACCGCCGCTGCGCCCCAGAAACGGCAGGAGCGAGAGGACCGCACCGTGGTGATGCCAGCCAACTCCACGTTGCCGCCGTCACAGGGTGACGACGACGTCGACTTCACGTCGATCGTCGACAACCTCGGCGAGTCGTAAGGGCCCCTGCCCCCGCGTCGTACTTTTCGGTATAGGGGCAGCTCCTTTTTTCAAGCTGTTGGAGTTGCCTGCATGCGCGTCCTCTCTCTGGTGCTGATCTTCTGCGCGTTCGCGGCTTGTGAGCGCGTCGTCGTCAAGCCCGTCGTCGACGCCGGGCCGCCGTGCCTCGACGGTGAGAGCCTCGTCAACGGCACGTGCCGCCCGGTGTGCAACCGCGATGGCGATTGCCCGTCGGGTGAGCGCTGCAACCTGTTGCTCGGCAGCTGTGAAATGCGCCCGGCGCCTGTCGACTCAGGCGTCGTCGAGATTCCATGCACGCGTGGCGCGGTGCGCTGCTCGGCAGACAACACCGCCGTGCAGAAGTGCTCGGCGACCGGCCTCTTCGAGACCTCGGAGACCTGCCCCACGCCCGACGGCTTCTGTGAAAACGAGCGCTGCCTTGCGTGCCGCCCGGGCGCCCGACGCTGCGCGACCGGCGGCGCCGAGATCTGCACCGACGACGGCAGCGCCTGGCGCCCCGTCACCTGCGCGGCGAGCGCGACCTGCGTCAGCGGCGAGTGCGTGGAGTGCACCGTCGGCCAGCGTCGCTGCAGCGCTTCGGGCACCACGCTCGAGGAGTGCCAGCGCCTGCCCCGCGAAGATCTCTCGGCGGGCTACGTGCCAGCGGGCGACAACTTCGACGGCACCTGCGTGACGCAGGTGTGCGCAGCGGGCCCGAACGGCGCGCAGTGTCAGGTGCCCGCGTGCCTCCCGGGCTCGACGCGCTGCGGTTCTCCTGCGGTGCAGCAGGCGTGCTCGAACGTCGGAGCGTGGGTCGACACCACGTGCGCCACGCTGCCCGACATGGGCCCCACCGCCGAGTGCATCAGCGGCGCCTGCATCGACGAGTGCGGCGACGCAGCGCGCGCCAAGAGCTACTTCGGCTGTGAATACTGGACGGCCGTGATGGACAACGTGGTGACGCCCGGCGCGTTCAAGGGCAACCAGACGGCTGCAGGCCAGGGCAACGTCGACAGCGAGTTCGCCTTCGTCGTCGCCAACAACTCGGTGCTGCCCACCACGTTGACGGTCAGCCGTTACGTCGGCTCCGCCGTGCAGGTCGTCAAGACCGTCACCGTGCCCAGCCGCAGCGACCCGGCCACGCGCGGCATCGCGCAGGTGAAGGTGCCGTGGCACGTGTTGACGCCCACCGTCGGCAGCCTCGGCGGCAGCGGCCGTGCGCGCTACGCGTACAAGCTGGCCACCAACCGCCCGGTCACCGTGTACCAGTTCAACCCGCTCGGAGCTTCGGCGCGCGCGGGCACCTGCAACACCGTCAGCCAGTGCACCTTGATGCCCTCGGGCTACGGCCAGACCTGCACCGGAGGCAGCTGCACGTACTTCGGCTACTCGAACGACGCCTCGCTGCTGCTGCCCGCACACATTCTGGGCACCAGCTACGTGGGCCTCACGCCGGAGACGGTGATCCGTCGCGACAACTCGGCCACGGGCGCCCCGAGCGGCTCGTTCAACGGGTCGATCGTCATCGTCTCGCCGCAAGACGCCACGCAGGTCACCGTGCGCGCGACGACCCGCACTGTCGCCGGCGTCGGTGGTGTCACCGCCATGGCCGCAGGCGAGACGCGCGTGTTCACGCTCGCCTCGTACGAAATTCTGCAGCTCTCGAGCGACATTCCCGCTGGCGTGGTGTCGGGTTCGGCCACGGGCAACCTGCAGTGCACCGTCGACCCGTACGACTCGAGCCTCGACTGCTCGATTCTCGGCAACTGCGACCGCCTGTGCCGCGTCGCGGCCGGCGACCTCACCGGCACCATCGTCACGTCTGACAAGCCCATCGCCATGTTCGGTGGCAGCGCGTGCACGTTGCGCGGCTATTCAGACGCCGCGTGCGATCACGTCGAAGAGCAGCTCTTTCCCTTCGTGACGTGGGGCAAGAACTTCATCGGCGCGCGCACCGCGCCGCTGCGCCTCACCAACAACACCTTCGCGAGCGCTGCCAACGCGGGCCCCGACTACTACAAGATCGTCGCCGGCTGCCCCGACAGCGCGTGCCCGAACGGAACGACCATCACGCTCTCGAGCATTCCCGCCGCGGCCGACGTGCTCAGCGGTGGCGGTTGCGAGCCGGGCACGGCGCTGACGACGGCCGCCGCCCCGTGCCGCCTGCGCGGTGGTCGCTTCATCGAGTTCCGCAGCAAGACCTCGCTGAAGATCACCGGCGATCAACCGATTCAGGTCTCGCAGACCTTCGCAGGTCAGGAAGCGACGCTCGGCACCGTTCGCCCCGTGCAGGGAGACCCCTCGCAGGTGTTGCTGCCGCCGGTGGAGCAGTGGCGCGCCAGCTACACGGTGCTCACCGCGCCGGGCACGCAAGACAACTACCTGGGCATCGTGGTTGACGACGCGCGCGTGCAGGAGGTCCGCGTCGACGGCGCACCTGTCACCTCCGCGTGGACCACGTTGACCAACTCCACGTTCCGCGTGACGAACATGCCGGTGCAGACAGGCAGCCACACCATTCAGGTGGTGGCGCGCCCCGGTCAGCTCGAGGTGCCAGGCGCGGGCGTTACCGTCTACGGCTTCGATTCGTACGTGAGCTACGGCTACACCGGCGGGCTCGATCTCACGACCATCGTCACCGGAGTGAACCCTGGCGGGTGATGTGCGGTTTCATCGGAGGCCCTGACGCAGTACAGGGCCTGTCTCATGAAGGCACTTCAGACGACTCTCTTCGGCGGCGTGCTGGCCCTCTCATTCATGGGCTGCCAGCCGACGGTGTGCGAGCGCTCCGCGACGGCTGATTCAAAGAAGTCAGCAGAGTGTGACGTCGCGCCCCTGCTCGGCGGCGCGTGTACCGACAACATCAAGAGCTGCTCCGAGGCCGACCTGAAGGTCATCGGCGACGTCATCACCTGCGTCGAGGGCCTGCCGCTGTGCGGCCCCATCGCGAAAGATGCGTGGCAGCTCCAGTACCAGACCTGCACCGTACAATTCGCGGCGCTCTCGCAGCCGTGCCTGCAGGCGTTCTTCATGGGCGCGGTGCCCGGGGTCGACGCCGGCATTCCCGACGCGGGGCTCCCGCCGATGACTGACGGTGGCCAGGGCGTCGATCTCTTCGCGGCCGCCAACGCCAACACCGTCGCGCTCGCGTGGGTGCCGCGCCAGCAGGGCGACGTCGCGAAGTGGGTGCTCGTCGAGACTGACGCGCTGGGCGACAACCGCGTCGAGACCGAGGTGACTGACGGCACCGCCGTGCACCTCACCATCGACGACGCCGGCATGACGGGTCGTCGGTATTTCCTCATTGGCGTCGATCAGACCGGCGCCATTGTGCAGGGCGCGCCGTTCACGAATACCGCAGCCGACGCCGGCCCCATGTGCAGCGGCCCGCAAGACTGCCCGGTGAGTGAAGTGTGCGACCTCGGCCAGTGCCGCGTACAGAGCTGTGTGGCTGGCATGACGAACACCTGCCCCGCGAACTACGCGTGCCCGGCGAGCGGCCAGTGCTACCGCACCGGTGACGACGGCGGCTTCATCATCGGCAACGGCGGCCGCGATGCCGGCGCCGCGCCCCTGCCCTTCATCACCAATCAGGTGCAGCTCACCCCGCGCCCGCCGACGGTGCAGCCGGTGATTCAGGTCGGCGCCGTCGCCGGTCGGCGCCCGGCGGTCGTAGGCATCGACACCGCGCGCGTCGCCGTCGCGCTCGAGCAGGAAGGTCAGGTCGTCGCGCACGTCAGCGAGGCGCGTGGCGCCGACCTCATCGACGACGCGCTCACGGCGAGCGGCATCGACACGCTCGGCGGGCGCGTGCACCTCGCGTGGAACCCCGACAGCAAGCTGCTCTATGCCTGCTACGTCGTGGGCCGAGGCATTCGCGTGCAGGTCAGCGCCAACATGGGCCGCACCTGGGGTCGTGTGGCGCGCACGTTCGAGCCGCCGGCCCTCGAAGACGGTGGCGTCGACGTGGCCTTCCGCGACTGTGACATCGCGGCGTGGAAGAACGGTGGCGCGCTCATGGTGACGGCCGAACCTGAAGCGCTCATGGTCTACGATCTCGCCGAAGATCTCTCGACCAACATGCGCACGGCGGCCTTCACCTCTGTGATGGACGCAGGCACCAGCACGCTGTCGCTGCCGTCGCGACCTGCCATCGCCACGGCGCCTGCGCTGAGCCTCGTGCACATCACCTTCACCGGAACGCGTGAGCTCACCGGCGGAGCGTCAGACACCGAGCCCTACGGCATCATGCGTGAGGGCACCGGCGCGTTCTCGCCGCCCGACAGCATGACGACCACGCTCGGCAGCGCACTGCCGGAGGACTACACGACGGTCGCCGTGCACCCCGTCACCGGCCGCGCGGTGGGCGCGTACACGACGGTCAACGTCGGCGCGCAGAACAGCACCGTGTACGTGTCGCTGCATAACGCGCAGGCGCGAGCATGGGGCACGGGCGGTCACCTCAACGTCTTCGCGACTGATCAGAACACGTCACTCTGGCTGCCGAACAAGCCGGCGAACGAGACGTGGTTCGCGTTCTCTCCGAGCATGGCGCCGCTGCCCGACGGCACGTTCGCCTTCAGCTTCGTGGCGGGCCCCCGCATCGGCCAGGCCGGTGACTACCGCATCTACATGGCGCCGTTCGATCTCGAGCGCGCGCCGCCGGTGGGCAACGGCCGCGGTTGGTTCGTCGGCTCGGTCGCGCAGATGTCGAGCGAGCGCGTGGTCGACCCGCGCGGCTCACTCAACGGTCCGCAGCCGCCAGTGAGCAGCATCGCCACCGACGGCCAGCTGAGCGTCTACGGCGTGTTCACGCCCGGCACCGGCGTCAGCGGCGACGTCGACGGCGCGGCGCGCTTCTTCCACTGGCCATAACCGAAGCGCCGACGCTCGGGTTCAGCGGCGCGCGAGCGTCGACCGGGCGTCACGCCACACATCGCGCAGACGAACGGCGCTGACAGCGCGAACCAGCCGGCGGCCATGCGGGCCCTGCTCGTGCTGGAGGTGCATGACGACGGCGCGCGCGAAGAGGTACGCCGCCAGGGCCAACAGCCCTCCAGGCAGCACCACCATCATCGCCAGCGTCACCAGTCGCATCATGGGCGTCGTCACGTCAGAACCCTGCTTCCTCGGCGAAAGTGAAATTGCAGTCGCCGTGCCCAGACGTTCCTGACGTCGGGCTCCCGTCATTTCCCCGTGTTGCGTGGTCAGCAGACGACGAACGCGGCATGCGTGCCATGGCGAGCATGTCCGGGTATGTGGAAGACCATGAGCGGCTTCGCCAGCATCGACGACGCATCGCAGCGCTTGGGTGGGGTCGGCTACCTGCCGTCACGTGACATCGCCACCGCCGCCTTCCTGATGGATCGCCTCGGCAAACCGGTGCTCATCGAAGGCCCGGCGGGCGTCGGCAAGACCGAGTTCGCGCGCGCGTTGGCCAGCGCCCTGGGGCGCGAGCTGATTCGCCTGCAGTGCTACGAGGGCCTCGACGAATCAAAGGCGCTCTACGAGTGGGAGTACGCCAAGCAGCTGCTCTACACCCAGCTGCTCAAAGACAAGATCGGCGAGCTGATGGTGGGCGCAGGCTCGATCAAAGAAGCCGCCGATCGCGTCGCCGCGAGTGACGCCGTCTTCTTCTCTGAACGCTTCCTCTTGCCGCGCCCCATTCTCAAAGCGCTGGTGGCCGACGCGCCCTCGGTGCTGCTGATTGACGAGATCGACAAGGCCGACCCCGAGTTCGAGGCCTTTCTGCTCGAGGTGCTGGCCGAAAACGCGGTGACCGTGCCTGAGCTCGGCACCATCAAAGCGAAGCACCCGCCGCGCGTGGTGTTGACCTCGAACAACGCCCGCGAGCTGTCAGACGCGCTCAAGCGGCGTTGCCTGCACCTCTTCATCGACTACCCCACGCGCGAGCGCGAGTTGGCCATCGTGCGCGCGCGGCTCCCCGGCGTGCCCGAGAAGCTCGGCGAGCAGGTCGTGACGGCCGTCGGCAAGCTGCGCCGCATGGAGCTCAAGAAGTCGCCGTCGATCGCCGAGACGCTCGACTGGGCGCAGGCGCTGGTGTTGCTCAACGCCGACACGCTCTCGGCCGAGCTGGTGGCGCAGACGCTCAGCCTGGTGCTCAAGCACGAGACCGACGTGGAAAAAGCAAAGCCGGTGCTGCACGCGCTGGCAGCACCGGCCTGAGAGACGTCAACCCAGCTGCTGCTTACTCAGCGGCTTCGGGCGCTTTCTCGACCTTGTCGAACCAGCCTTTGTAGCCGAGCTTCACCGAGTCTTTGGTGAAGGTCTCGCCGCGCTTCTTGTCGACGACGAACCACTTGCCGTCTTTCTTGCCGACCAGGTACGCCGCGCGCTCGCCCTCGGCGACGCCCTTGTCTTCGATCTGAAAATTGTCTTCGGTGGTCTCGACGACAATGGTGGCCAGCGGAGCGGCCGACGCGGCGCCGACCTTGAAGTCCTTCATCCAGTAGTCGACCTTCTCGTGGAACCACGGCGCCATCGGGTGGTCTTCCTTGCCCAGGCGCTTCTTGCGCTCGGCGATGGCCTCCAGCGTCTTGGGGTGCAGCAGCTTCTTCGCGTCGGCCCACTTCTTGGCCTTCACCGCGGTCAGGTACTTCTGCACCAGCTCCTTGGCGGCCTTCGCATCAGGCGTGTCGGAGTCGACGGAGGCCGCCGCTGCGGGCTCGGCGGCCGGCCCTTCGGTGCCTTGCGCGAACGCCAGCGAGGAGATGACGAAGCACGAAAAGAAAAGACGACGAAACATGGGCAACTCCGAAGGGAAAAAGCGGGTGACGTGCCTTCGACTTACCATGTACCCACCTATTCGAAAGGTCGCCTAGATTGTCGCGACTTTGGCGCCTCCGAACGTGAATGTGCTGATCGTCGACGATGACCGCAGCGTGCAGCGCGTGCTCGCCGACGCGTTGACCAAGCAGGGCTTCGTGGTGACGGTCGAACGCGATGGCGAGTGGGCCGTGCAGACGTTCGAGAAGAAGAACTTCGACGCGGTGCTGCTCGATCTCCTGCTGCCTGCGCTCAGCGGGTACGAGGTCGCGAAGCGGCTCCGTGAAACGCCGAAGGGCCGCCGCGTTCCCATCATCATGATCTCCGGCGTCTACAAGAACCCGGTGCATCAACGCGAAGCGGTCGACAAGCACGGCGCATTCGCGCTGCTCGAGAAGCCGCTCGATCTCAAGACGCTGGTCAGCACGCTGCGCGACGCGCTGGGCGATCGGTTCCCCCGACCTGCGGCGCCGAAGCCGCCGCCGCCGCCCGAAGAAGACGACGAGAAGACCGGCGAGTACTACGCCGACGACGCGCAACGCGAAGAGGCCGCCGAGGTCGAGCGCCACATCCCCGCCCCGCCGCCTCCGCCGCCGCCTTCACCCGTCACCGCGCCGACGCCGGTGCGCGCCGCGCCTGCCCCGGCGCTCAAGAAGAAACCGCCGCTCGCCGCGCGCCCGAAGATCAAAGCCGTTCCTCCTCCGCCGCCGGTCGACGACGACGCGACGCCTTCGGGCGCTGAGTCGATCGCGTCCGCGAAGGCCGAAGCGCCGTGGGCCAGCCTGCACGACAAGCCCTTCGCG
Organism: Archangium sp.; assembly: GCA_035910535.1. GTDB lineage: Bacteria > Myxococcota > Myxococcia > Myxococcales > Myxococcaceae > Archangium_A. Next base: position 235,978 of record JAMHXF010000042.1, read on the forward strand.
CAGCTCCTGGCCGACGCCTACCGCACGCGCTTTCAGGGCGCCGTTCGCCTGCGCCGCGGCACGGTGAAGAAGATCGTCTATTTCCGCGACGGCACGCCCGAGCTGGTGAAGTCGAACCTGCTCGTGGAGTGCCTCGGCCGCGTGCTGGTCAAAGAGAAGCTCATCAGCGAAGCCGAATGCGAAGAGTCGCTGCGCCGCATGAAGCAGAGCAAGCGCATGCAGGGCACCGTGCTGATCGAAATGGGCTGCATCAGCCCGCACAACCTTCAACACGCGCTGGTGCTGCAGCTCCAGCACAAGATCTACGACGCCTTCAGCTGGGACGAAGGCGAGTACCAGTTCATCTCCGACGCGCCGCTGCCGGCCGAACCGCTGTCCATCGGCATGACCGCCGCGCAGTTGATTCACGAAGGCGTCAAGCGCACCTACGATGAGCGCCGCCTCTTCAAGGCCTTCGCTGGCTTCGACGGCCAGTATGCGCACCCTGCCGAAGATCCGCTCTACGCGCTGCAAGACGCCGGGCTGGGGCCTGAAGAGCAGGAGCTGCTGCAGCTGACCGACGGGCACAAGACGCTCGCCACGTTGCGCGCGCTCGAGCTGCTGCCGGCCTTCGAGACCGATCGCTTCTTCTTCGCCATGAAGTGCGCACAGATGATCACCTTCAAGGCCGCGCACGCCGACGGCAAGCCGCGCCCTTCGTTCGCCGAGTCACACAAGGCCGAACGCCCGCCGCCGCTGCCCGCGATGCCGCCGCCCCTGCCGCCTCCGCTGCCGGCGAACAAACGCCCGCAGGCCGAGCCCGCGCTCGAGCTGCCGTGGAGCGACGCGCGCCTCTCGCAGCCGATGGCGCAGGTCGCCGTCGCAGCGCCTCCGCCACCGCCACCGCCGAAACCGGTGAAGGTGCCCGAGCCGGTGCTCGCGAAGTCAGCAGGCTCGCTGCTGCCCGAGCTCTCTGAGGTCGTCAGCCTGCCGCGCCTCTCGGGCCAGGAAGGGGTGCAGCGCGAGAAGCTGGCCTCGAAGTTCTCGGCCATGCGCAAGCTCGACTACTTCGAGATTCTCGGCGTGAAGCAGAGCGCCACGCGGGAAGACATCAAGCGCGCGTACTTCGCGCTCGCCAAGGAATACCACCCCGACAAGCACTTCTCGTCAGCCAGCGCCGAGACCCGGGCCCTCGCGCAGCAGGTCTATGATCTCATCTCCACCGCGCACGACACGCTCACCGACATGAACGAGCGCAAGCGCTACGTCGAAGAGCTCAAGGCCGGTGAAAAGCGCCCCGACGACGCCGACGTGGGGCGCATTCTCGCGGCCGAGGGCAAGTTCCAGCGCGGCGAAGAGCTCATGCGGCAGCGCCACTACGCCGACGCGCACAAGCTCTTCCGCGAGGCGATCTCGCTCTACAGCGAAGAAGGCGAGTTCCACGCGTGGGAAGGCTGGGCGCACTTTCAGGCCGAACCTTCGGCCAGCGAAGACGCGCTGCGCTCGATCGAGCACGCCATCAGCCTCAACCCGCGCCTCGACAAGAGCTACCTGTTCCTCGGCTACATCTACAAAGCCAGCGGCCGCCCCGATCGCGCCGAGCGCCAGTTCGAGAAGGCCATTCAGTGCAACCCCGACTGCACCGAAGCGCTCCGAGAGCTGCGTTTGCTGGGTAAGCAGAAGCGGTAACCCACGCGTGCGGCTGCAAGAGCGGTTCGAAATCACCCGCCCGCTGGAAGAAATGGAGCTGCGCCTCGTGCGCGCGGCGATCTCCCAGCCGGGCCTCGTCAACGCGCATGAAGAAGCGGTGCTGCGAACGGCGCTCTCGCTGGCTCGGCTCTACAAGGTTCACCATGATCGCCGCGACATCGGCGTCGGCGCGTACCTCGACCCGTTTCGTGAAGAGCTTTCCCGGCGCCTGGCCCCGGTGCTGCTGCCCGAGCGCGGAAAAATCGAACGCGCGCACCTGCTGCCGCACCTCCGCGATCTCAAGGAGCGCACCGTCAACACGCGCGATCAGCTCGTGCGCCGAGTGGCCCACAAGCTGCCGTTCGACGCCATCGATCGCGAGATTCGCCAGAAGTCACTGGTGCTGGTGCTCGGCGGCGGCGGCGGCACGGCGTACCCGTACCTCGGCGTCATGTCGTTGCTCGACGAATATGGGCTGATGCCCAGGCTGCTCGTCGGCACGTCGATGGGCGCGATTCTCGCGCTCTTCCGCAGCCGCATGGCGCGCTACGAGCAAGAAGAAGTGGTGGGCATCGTGCGCTCGCTGTCGTGGCGAAAGTTGTTCCGCACGCTGTCGACCGAGAACCGCTACGGCGTGCCGGCCGCGCTGAGGCTGTTCCTGCGCAGCGGCATCGGGCGGTACTTCGGAGTCGACAGTCGCGGCAACGACGGGCCCAGGCTCTCGGAGCTCCCGGTGAAGACCATCATCGCGGTGAGCGGCATTCGCAAAGGCAAGCTGCCGCACCCGCTGGAGTTCTACGAGAAGCTGATCGCCAGCTCGCCGAAGTCGCTGCTCAACCCCATGATTCTGCCGCGCTGGTTCCAGGCCATCGCCGAGTTCACGTCGCGGCCCGACATTCTCACGCGCGTGCACCTCGGCGCCGATGAAGGCACGCGCGACTTCGACGCCCTCGACGCCGCCGGCTTCTCGAGCGCCCTCCCCGGCATCATTCACTACGACGTCTTCCGCGATGACCCTCGCATGCACGCGTTACTGAACCAATACATGGGCGATCACGGCATCTCGCGCTTCATCGACGGAGGCCTCGTCGACAACGTGCCGTCGAAGGCCGCGTGGCGCGCGGTGCACAAAGGCGAAATCGGCACCCGCAACGCGTTCATTCTCGCGCTCAACGGCTTCGCCATGAAGCTGACGACGCCGCTGTGGTTACCGTTGCAGCGCCTCGCCGAGTTGAACGTCACGAAGAACCGGCCGTGGGCCCACCACACGCACGACTTCAAGAAGACGCTCGGCGCGTTGACCATCGTACCCACCGTCGAACAACTGCTCAGCGCCGTCGACCTCGGCCGCACCGCGTTGGCGTGGGACCTTCAAGTCATCTCGCGCGTCATGGCGCCGCTACCTCAGCTCGCACCTGCGCCCACCTGAGCCTACCCAGTCGTTACCGTGACGTAACCATCGGCGTTGCCACCTTGCCGCAGTGACCGTGTGTCCACATTCTTGTGGCCATGCTGGACATCCTCCTTGTCGACGACGAGCCCTCGATTCTCCTCCCGGTGGAAGAAGCCCTGCGTGCTGAGGGCTACACCGTCACCACAGCCCTCGATGGGCTCTCAGCGCAGGCGGCCCTGAGCACCAAGGTCTTCGACGTCATGATCAGTGACGTGAAGTTGCCGAAGGTCGACGGCTTCACGCTGTTCAAGAAGGTGCGCCACGAGTCGCCGCGCACGCGCGTCATCATGATGACGGCGTACTCGACCGTCTCCGATGCCGTCGGTGCGCTGAAGCAGGGCGCGGTCGACTACCTGCCCAAGCCCTTCGAGCTCGACACGTTGCTCAAGTTGCTCGAGCGCATCTCGCGGGAGCAGCAGCTCTCGACGCAGTTCAAGACGCAGCGCCTGGCGCCCACGCCGAGCGAAGCCGACGACGCGCTGGTCGGCCGCTCGCCGCCCATGGAACACCTGCGCGGGCTGGTCTCGCAAATGGCCAAGAGCGACGAGCCGGTGTTGATCACCGGTGAGCGAGGCACGGGCAAAGAGCTCGTCGCGCAGGCCCTGCACCAGGCGAGCTCGCGCGCCGGCGGGCCCTTCGTCACCGTGAGCTGCTCGGCGATCCCCGAAGCGCAGCACGAGCTCGAGCTGTTCGGCCTCGAGGGGGTGCTGCAGCGCACGCCGCCACGCATGTTGAGCGCGGAGCACGGCACGCTCTTCATCGACGACGTCAGCGAGCTGTCGATTGGCGCGCAGGCGCGGCTGCTGAAGCTGCTCGAGGCGGGCTACGACGCGCGCATCATCACCGCGACGCACCGGCCGTTGACCGACGCGACGGCGACGTACCGCATGATCGAACCGCTCGCGCGTCGGCTCTCGGCGCTCGAGCTGCGCGTGCCGGCGCTGCGTGAACGCGGCGGCGACCTGATGATGCTGACGGAGCACCTGCTGCGGCGCTTCTGCGCGCCGTCGTCTCCGCCGGAGCTGTCGGTGGGCGCGCTGGCGGCGATCTCCGCCTACCCGTTCCCCGGCAACGTGCAGGAGCTCACGCAGGTCATTCGCCGCGCGGTGGTGGTGTCGGGCGGTCGTCGCGTGGAGCTCTCGCACCTGCCGCCCGAAATCGTCGGTCACGACGGCCCGGTGGCGCACGAGCCGAACGAGACGCGGCCGTTGCCTGAAGCCGTGCGCGCGTTCGAGCGCGAGTACCTCAAGCGCGCGCTGCAACGCACCGAAGGTCGCAAGGCGCTGGCGGCGCAGCAGCTCGGCATCTCCCGCAAGAACCTGTGGGAGAAGTTGAAGGGCTACGCCATCACCGAAGAGGAGCTCGGCATTCCGTCGCGCGCGAGCAAAGCGGGCGATCGCTGATGCCAGCCGCAGCTGCGCGTGAGAGCGGTGTCGATCACGTCGAGCTGCTCCGCGTGTTGTCTGCGGTGAAGCAAGGCGACTTCTCGGTGCGCATGCGGGTGCGCGGCAACACGTCGAACAAGCTGGTGGCGGAGGCGCTCAACGACATCATCGCGCTGAACAACCAGACAGCGAGCGAGTTCGAGCGCGTCGCCACTGCCGTGTCGCAAGAAGGTCGTGTCGAAGAGCGCGCCAAGGTGGCGCGCTCGCAAGGCCAGTGGGCCGCCAAGGTGCGTTCGGTGAATGCGCTCGTCGGCGCCCTGGCCCAGCAGAGCGACGAAATGGGTCGCGTCATCGGCGCCGTGGCCAAGGGCGACCTGAGCAAGAAGCTCGCGTTGACCGTGGGAGATCGCGAGCTGCGCGGCGACTTCCTGCGCACCGCCCGCCTCGTCAACGGCATGGTCGATCAGCTCTCGTCGTTCGCCTCCGAGGTGACGCGCGTCGCCCGCGAGGTCGGCACCGAAGGCAAGCTGGGCGGTCAGGCAGTGGTGAAGGGCGTCGGCGGCACGTGGAAGGATCTCACCGACAACGTGAACTCCATGGCCTCGAACCTGACGACCCAGGTTCGCAACATCGCCGAGGTCACCACCGCCGTCGCCAAGGGAGACCTCAGCAAGAAGATCACCGTCGACGTGCGCGGAGAAATCCTCGAGCTGAAGATCACCATCAACCCCATGGTCGATCAGCTCTCGTCCTTCGCCCCTGAAGTGACGCGCGTCGCCCGTGAGGTCGGCACCGAAGGCAAGCTGGGCGGTCAGGCCCTGGTGCGCGGCGCCGCCGGCACGTGGAAGGATTTCACCGACAACGTGAACTCCATGGCTGCGAACCTGACCTCGCAGGTTCGAAACATCGCCGACGTGACCACCGCCGTCGCCCTTGGAGATCTCTCGCGCAAGATCACCGTC
>JAMHXF010000043.1:0-23470 GCA_035910535.1 Archangium sp.
GTAAAAGCGAGTCGTCGCATGAGCGGAGTCGATCTCGAGAAGTACTTCCCGCCGTCGCCGACCGTGCCGCCCGGGCTCACGGAGCCGAGCGCGGCCTACAAACGACATGCCTGGCTGGCGCTCGCGGGCCTGCTGGTGTTCGTCGGGGTGTACCTCGGGCTGACCAGCTACCTCGGGTGGACGGTGTGGCGGCTGCTGCGCGGCGTGATGCACGGGAGCAACCCCATCGGCGCGGGCCTCGCGTCGGTGCCGGCGCTGCTGCTCCTGTTCTTTCTGGTGCGCGGGCTCTTCGTCATCAAGCACTCGAAGGACGAGTCGCTGGTGGAGCTCAAACGCGACGAACAACCGACGTTGTTCGCGTTCCTCGACCGGCTGGCCGACGAGACGCACGCGCCCAGGCCGCACCGCGTGTACCTCTCGGCGCGGGTCAACGCGGCGGTGTTCTACGAGCTCTCGTTCTGGAACCTCGTCTTCCCCACCAAGAAGAACCTCGAGCTGGGGCTCGGGCTGGTGAACGTGCTGAGCCTCGACGAGCTCAAGGCCGTCATCGCGCACGAGTATGGGCACTTCGCGCAGCGCACCATGGCCGTCGGGCGCTGGGCCTACCTCGCGCAGCAGATCGCCAGTCACATCGTCATCTCGCGCGGAAAGCTCGACGGGTTTCTGGCGGGCTTGTCGGTGCAGGACATTCGCATCGCGTGGATCGGTTGGGTGCTGCGGGTGATCGTCTGGTCGGTGCGCGCCGTGCTCGACACCGCGTTCAAGCTGGTGGTGATGGCGCACCGCGCGCTCGGTCGCGAAATGGAGTTTCAGGCCGACCGCGTGGCGGTCTCGGTGACGGGCAGCGACAGCCTCATTCACGCCCTGCACCGCCTCGGCGCCGCCGACGACTCGTGGACGGACGCTGCCAACTTCGCCGCAGATGAACGACGCGCCGGCCGCTCCGCCGCCGATCTCTTCGAGCTGCAGACCCAGGCGCTCGAGGCGCTGCGCACGGTGTTGGGTGAACCGGAGTTCGGTCGCACGCCGGCCAGAGGCTCGGGCGCCGCGCACCGCGTGTTCGATCAAGCGCTCGCGCAGCCGCCGCGCATGTGGCTCACGCACCCGCCCAACCGCGAACGTGAAGAGAGCGCGAAGGCGCACTACGTGCCCTCCCCGCTCGACGAGCGCTCGGCGTGGGTGCTCTTTCGTGACCCCGAAGCGCTGCGCGCGCGCGTCACCGACGCGTTGTTCGCGAAGCTTGAGCGCGCCGCCAACAGCCCGCCGGTCAACGGCACCGCCCAGGAACGTTTCGCCCGCCGCTACAGCCACATCGGCATGAAGCCCACGTACCGGGGCGCGTACATGGGCCGCGCCGTCGCCGCGTGGGACACGACGTACGAAGCGCTGCTCGGGCCCACGCCGCTCGGAGGCCGCGACGGCGTCATCGCCGCGCTCGACAGGCTGTACCCCACGTCGCTGCGCGCCACGCTCAAGCAGTACCGCGAACGCTACGGCGAAGAAGAGCAACTCGAAGGGCTGGCTGAAGGCGTGTTGAGCGCGCCGGGCGGCAGCATTCGCTACCAGGGCCGCGAGCTGCGCCGCAAAGAGCTGCCCGACGTGCTCGAACGGGTCCGCGGCGAAAGGAAGCGCCTGGAAGCCGAGCTGCGCCGACACGATCGCGACGTGCGCACCGCGCACCTCGGCGCCGCGCAGCTCGTCGGCAACGGCTGGGCGGAGCACCTTCAACAGCTCGTCGCGCTGCTGCACCTGGCGACCCACGCGCAGCGCACGATTCAAGACGAGCACTCGCACCTGCACCACGTGTTGGCGATCGTCCTCGCCGATCAATCCGTCTCGTCGAGTGAGCGCTCTCGGGTGTTGAGCGCGTCGCTATTTCTGCATCAGGCGTTGGTCAGCGCGTGGGAGGCGAAAGAAGGGCTCACGTTGCCGAGCGACGTGTTGAAGCACTTCGAGGTCGACGGCGCATGGGAGACGCTCGACCAGAAGCTCGGGTTGCCGGCGCCCAATCAGCAGCAGCTCGGTGACTGGCTCAACGCGAGTGACGGCTGGGCGTACGGCGCCACCAACGATCTCATCGCGCTCTCCACGGCGACGTTGAGCGCGTTGCTGGAGGCCGAAGAGAAGGTGGCCGGCTGGCTGCGCAGCGGAGAACCCGCCGAGCCCGCGCCGACCGCAGCCGTCGTGCCTTCGGGCTACCTCACGTGCGTCGTCGGCAGTGAAAGGCCTCGTCAGAAGAAGCTCGGTTGGTGGGACCGGTTCCAGACGGCCGACGGCTTCATTCCAGGCACGTTGCGCGCGGCAGTCGCGGCGGCGGTGTTGATTCCTACGCTGAGCGCGAGCGGCAGTGTCGGCTCGACGACGTTGCACGTCGTCAACGGGCTCGGCCAGCCGGTGACGGTGACGGTCGGCACGCAGCGTCGCAGCGTGGGCGCAAGACAGGTCGCGAAGCTCGAGCTCGACGAGACGGGCGCAGTGCAGGTGCGCGCCGAGACGAGCACCGGTGAGCTCGTCGAAGCCTTCGAAGCCGACGTCGGTGGCGCCTTTGTCGACGTGGTCTACGACGTCGCGCAGGCGACGCCGCTGGTGGAGTGGACCGCCGTCTACGGGAGCCACTCACCCGTGTCCGATCGCCCCGTCGGCGCGCCGCGCTGGTTGAACGCGCGGCAGAACCACATCTTCGAGCAGCCGCCACGCAGCATCTCCAGCAACGGAGGTGGCACCAGATCCGTGCTCGAGGCCGTCTTCGAGGTCAACAGCGGCCCGGGCTACGTGACGGAGCCGAAAGAACAAGAGGCGATGACGTTGGCGCACGTCCGCTTCGATCCGCTCGATGACGCTGCGTTCGGCGTGTGGCTCGCGGCGGCGCAGGCCTACCCGGCGGCGACGGACACGTTGCTCTCGCGGGCCCGAACGCCGCGCGTCGTCGTCGTCGAGCGCGCGTTGCAGGACATGCTGTCTCCCGAGGCGCGCGCGGAGCGCTGTGACGAACTCAGCCGTGAAGCAGCGGCCGCTCCGAATGACGGCGACCTCGCGTACCTGTCGATTCGGTGTCTGCCCGACACGCAGCGCGCTGCGGCGTACCGGAGCGCGTGGGCGAAGAATGAGGGCAACGCCTGGTTGAGCTGGGCCGCCGCTGACGATCTCGCCACGGAGCGCCGCTGGAATGACTCGCTCCGTGCGTGGGAGCGAGCGCTGACCGACAAGGCGCTTCGGCCCATTCACGTCGCGGGGGCCATCGAAGCGCTGCGCACCATTCGCGCCGCCAACGCCGCCGGCCTCAAGAAGTCGGTGCCGTCCTGGGTCACCACGCCGCCGACGCGCGCCGTGACGCTGGCGCTCGCGGCCGACGGCACCGAGTTGGCCTCAGACGACCCGCCCATCAAGGTCTACCGGGCGCTGAACAAGGGAGACACCTCCGCCGCGACGCGCATCGCCCGGCAGCAGCACATGGCGCCGGCGTTCTTGACGCTGCTCGACGTCTTGATCGGCTGCGCTGACGGGGCCACCGAAGCGCAACGCGAAGCAGCGCTCCGCGTGCAGCCGAGCGCGTTGAACGACGACTACCATTGGATACTGGCCGCGCTCGCGGTGCGCGCCGGGCGAGACGCCACGCCATGGCTGCAGAGCGGCCAACGCCCAGAGCTGCTCGCGACACTCTCGACGGCGCTGGGCGGCGATCCGCAACAGCTCGACGTGCTGGCCGCGCAGCTCCACACCCGGGAGCGCGGCCTGCTGTACGCCGCTGGCGCCATCGCGCTCGGAGATGCCGCACCCGCGCACTGGCGCCGCGAAGCGAAGACGCTGCTCTTCGCCTTCGAGCGGCCGTGGTTCCGCTGAGCTACGGCTTCACGGCCACGTAACGCGACGACGAGCCGCGCCGCAGCTTGAGGAGCACCGGCTCGCCGGGCTCCGACTCTGCGAGGGCGGCGTCGAGATCCTTCAAGTTCAGCACGCTGGCGCGGTTGAGCTCGGTGATGACGTCGCCCGTCGCCAGGCCAGCGCGCTCAGCCGCCCCACCGGGGACGACGGCCTCGATGCGCAGGCCCGGTTCGACGCCGAGCGACGCGGCCGCGTTCGGGTCCAGCACGCGCACGGCGAACCCGAGCGCGTCGATGCGGCCGCCCGAATTCATGGCGCGCAGCGCTTCGAGCGACGGCCGCTGCGCCAACGTCGCTGAAAAGTCGAAGCTGCGCCCACCGCGCACCACGTCGATCTTGATGACGCTGCCGGGCTGCAACAGCGCGATGCGACGGAGGATCTGCGCGTAGCGCTGCACGGCCTTGCCGCCGATACCCACCACGCGATCTCCGGGCTTGAGACCCGCTTTTTCCGCCGGGCTGCCCGCGAACACGTCCACCACCACCGGGCCGCGCGCGTCGCCCTCGCCGACCTCTTGAACGTTCAAGCCGAGCCAACCGCGCTCAGGCCGCCCGTTGTCGAGCAGGTTGGGGAGCAGATCTTTGACGAGGTTGATCGGCACCGCGAAGCCGATGCCCTGCCCCTGGCTGCTGATGGCCGTCGTCACGCCGACGACGTCGCCATTCATGTCGAACAGCGGCCCGCCCGAGTTGCCCGGGTTGATGAGCGCGTTGGTCTGAATGAAGTCATCGAAGGGCCCGACGCCGATGACCCGCTCACGCGCCGAAATGAGGCCGTGCGTCACCGACGTATCGAGCCCGAACGGGTTGCCGATGGCGACGACCCAGTCACCAATCTCCAGTTCGTCGGAGTCGCCGAGCGTGACGGTCGGGAGATCTTTCACGTCGGCCACGCGCAGCAACGCGAGATCGGTCGACGGGTCGCGGCCCACCACCGTCGCCACGAGCTTCCGACCATCAGCGAGCCGCACCTCGATGCTCTGCGCGCGCTCGACGACATGGTTGTTGGTGACGATCAACCCCTCGGGGTTGATGACGAACCCCGAGCCAAGCGATCTGGTGCTGCCTTCGTTGCGCGCCGAAATGTTCACCACGCCGGGCCGCACAGCTTTCACCAGCGGCGCCAACGACGTGGGCGGCACGAAGTTCGGCAACGGCGCCGCGTTCGCCGGGCGCTGCCGCCACAGCTGCCCCGAAGGCACCGAGATCGGCGCGAGCGGCGGCGTCACCGCGCGCTGCGCCGCGACCCTGGCCTTCACCCACTCATCGACGCTCTGCGCGAAGGCCGAACTCGACAGCACCGCGACGACGATCAACGCACGCATGATCACGCCTGCGCGGGCTTCACGTACTTCGCGACGCGAACCGAGCCGGGGCGAATGGTGCGGCCCTTCAACTGGTAGCAGGCCTTCAACACCGCCGTGACCAGGCCGTCATCGGCTTCGACGGTGGTCATTTCCATGTCGGTCGCTTCAGCGAGGTTCGGGTCGTACCGCCGGCCCACGAGCTCCACGCGCTCGATGCCGATGGCCTCGGCGCGCTTCAAGACACTCTCGCGAATGAACTTCACGCCCTGCGCGAAGGGCGAACCGTCGGCCGTGCGCAGCGCGAGATCGAGCTCGTCGACAGCCTCCAACAACGTCACCGCGACGTTGCCCTTCTCGACGTCGATCATGCGCTCGCGCTCGCGCGCCTGACGCTGCTTGAACTCTTCGCGATCGCGCTCACCGGCTTGAATGCCACGCGCCAGCTCGTTGATGCGGTGGTGCGCGGCATCGAGCTCGGCGCGCAGTCGCTCGACCTCCGAATCAAGCTCGGGAGGAAGAACTTCAGAGACGGGCTCCTGGCCCTCGGTCTGGGAGTCACGATTCATGGCGATTCCAAAGTAACCAACGAGATCTTCAAGTCAACGCGGCGCGCAGCTGCCCGACGAGGAACAACGAGCCCGCAACCACGACGATTCCATGGGCCGGAGCCTGCGCGCGAGCCGCGTGAAGTGCCGTCAACGCGTCGGCATGCACCGAGACCTGCGCGTTGAGCGAACGCGCGAGCTCGACATACGTCGCCGGGGCTCTCGTGCGCGGGTTGCCGACGGGCGTGAGGTACAGCGCCGCCGCGCGTGGAAACAGCGCCCGCATCATCGGCTCGGAGTCCTTGTCGGCGAAGACGCCGAACACGAGGTGCACCGGCCGACCCGGGTACACGTCGTCGAGCGCGCGCAACAACACGTCGACCCCGGCCGGGTTGTGCGCGCCGTCGAGCACGACAGCCGGAGCGCCGGGAAACGCCTCGAGCCGCCCGGGCCACCGCGCCTGAGAAATGCCGCGCTGCACTTCGTCTTCGCTCAACGGGAAAGTCTTGAGGGCCGCCAGACACGCGAGCGCGACGCTCAGGTTCTGCTGCTGATGCGCGCCCTGGAGCTGCAGCTCATGCGACGTCACCCGCTGAAAGTCTCGGCCCTCCAGCTTTGCGCCGGGTCGGTCGAGCACCGCGAGCGCCTCGGGCTTCTGCGCCGCGAGCACGATGGGCACGCCGACCTTGTAGATGCCGGCCTTCTCACCGGCGATCAGCGCCAGCGTGTGGCCCAGGTAGTCCATGTGATCGAAGTCGACCGGCGTCACGCACGTGACCAGCGGTACACACGCCGTCGTCGCGTCGAGCCGCCCGCCGAGCCCAGTCTCCACCACCGCGATGTCGACCTGCTCTTGAGCGAAGTGCCAGAACGCCACGAGGGTGCCGAACTCGAAGTACGTCAGCTCGTGATCGACCCCGAGCACCGCCAGCACTTCTGCGATGCGACACCCGAACGTCTCGTCGTCGATCTCGACACCGTCGACTTGAATGCGCTCGTTGGGTCTGACCAGGTGCGGCGAAGTGTAGAGCCCCGTCTTGTACCGCTGCCGCAGACACGACGCGGCGATGGCACAGGTCGAGCCTTTGCCGTTGGTACCGGCGACATGAAGCGACGGAAACTTCGTCTGCGGATCACCGAGCATCGCGAGCGCGCTGCGCACCCGCGTGAGGCCCATTTTGATGCTCGACGGTGAGAGGCCCGCGAAGTGCGCGAGGCCCTCCTGCGGTGTCACGACGCCATCAACCCCAGCACCTGCGCCACCTTGCCGCGCAGATCTTTGCGCTGAACGATCGCGTCGATCATGCCGTGCTCGAGCAGGAACTCGCTGCGCTGAAAGCCTTCGGGCAACTTCTGACGAATGGTCTGCTCGATGACGCGCGGGCCGGCGAAGCCGATGAGCGCGCGGGGCTCGGCGAGAATGACGTCGCCCAACCACGAGAACGACGCGGCCACGCCACCGGTCGTCGGGTGCAGCAACACCGAAATGTACGGCTGACGAATCTCGCGGAAGCGGCTGATGGCGGCCGACGTCTTCGCCATCTGCATGAGCGAGAAGATGCCCTCCTGCATGCGCGCGCCGCCTGACGACGAGAAGACGATCGCCGGGCACTTGAGCTCAAACGCGCGCTCGAAGACGCGGGTGACTTTTTCACCCACCACGCTGCCCATCGACCCGCCCATGTAGTCGAAGTTGAAGGTGCCCATGCTGACGCGGCGACCTTCGATGGTGCCCACGCCGCTGATGAAGGCGTCGTTCTCGCCGAGCGCCTTCGTCGTCGACTTGATGCGATCTTTGTACTTCTTCGAGTCGGAGAACCCGAGCGGGTCCATCGGGGCGAGCGCGGTGTCGAACTCCTCGAACGAATCGGGGTCGCAGAGCGAAGCGAGCCGCGTGCGCGCCGGCAGCGCCATGTGATGACCACAGCTGGGGCACACGTTGAGCGCCTTGATGAGCTCCTCGGCCAACATGATGTCGCCACACTCGTCGCACTTCTCCCAGATGCCCTCCATTCGGGAGGTCGAGACCGCAGACGGCTCGGCGGGATCGGGGGCGGCGATTTTCGGCTTCTTCTGGAACCAAGCCTGTCCTGACATGGCTGGGGCTCCTATCGGCTCACTCGCGGCACCTCAAGTCTGGCACGCTGACCTGATGCGTCAGGCGATCGCGCTGGTTCTCGTGCTGGCGATGAGCAGTTGCTGTTGCCGCCCCATGAAGAATGAGTCGTACGCGCAGGTTCCGCTCACGTTGAGTGAGGCGAAAAACCTCGAAAAAGACGGCTTCACCGTCACCGTGGAGCGACAGACGCAGAGCGCTTCAGGCGGCTTCGCTTGTGGGCATTCGGCGCTGTGCGTGATCGTCTTGCCGATCGTTCTCTACGGCGCCCTGTTTCCGAAGCAGTGGGATCAGGTGGTCGTCAGAAAAGCCGACGAAGTGACGATGGTCGCCGAGTACGAGACCGGCGGCGCGTTGATCCACGCACAACATCTGGTCGACGGGCAGATGCTCGAGACGCGGAAGCTCGAGCTGCGCTCGTTGGGAAAGAAGGTCTACGTCGACTCGGCGAAGCTGGTGCCGTTGCCCGACGGCGGAACGGAGCGCGTGGTGCTGCCGCTCATCAGCCAGCACGACTTCATCGCTGAAGAACGTGCGCTGCTGGCGAAAGAGAAAGATCCGGCACGTCGCGCTGCGGCGATCATCGAGGCGAGCGTTCAGCTCGAAGACGAAGGCCTCGCGTTCGCCATCGAGCGGCTGCGCGACCCGAAAGAAGACGATCAGACCAAGGGTCACGCCATCGACGACAACTGCAACGAGCCGCTCGTCGCGGCGGCCGAAGTCGCGCCCGGCCCGTGGACGAGGCGTGCGCTCGCGAAGTGCTACGAGCCGGGCCCGAAGGCCGACGCGGCTTACCGGGAGCTGGCGCAGCTTGCGTGCGCGCCTTCGACCGACGCAAAGCTGCTCGACGCGCTCGAGCCGATGCTCTCGAAGGATCACCCGGAGTTGGTCAACGAGCTGCCGAAGTGCCCCGCCGGACCGCGACGTGCGCTGCTCGCGTTGTGGCTGGGCCAGCCCGCCGACGTGAATGAAGTCGAGCAGCTGCTGACTTCTGCCGATGGTGAACGCGCGCACCGACACTTGATGACCCGCGAGCCTTCGCATCGCGCGGCGATGGTGAAGCTGGTGCGCGACGGTCGAAGCACACAGCTGCTGTTGTCGCGGCTCACCTCCGACAAGACGGTGCTCGAACCCGAGCTGCTCGCGTCACTCGCGGAGGTCTACGTGAAGCCAAAGGGCTTCTTCAGCACCCATCCACGCGCGCAGATTCTGAGGTTGTTCGACAACGCGGCTCGCGCACCCGACTCGAAGACGAGGACGAAGCTGGCGCGCGAAGTGCTGGCGAAGAATGACGGCGTGGTGATCGACGCCGCGCTGCTGACGCTCGGTGAAACGCAGCGCTTCGCGGCGGTGGTCAAAGGCATGAAGGCGCCCGTGACGTCGGGCACGCCAGCCATCGAGCGCGATCTGATGCCGTTTGCGCTGCAGCTCGTCGGCTGCCCGGTGAACGAGCTCGTTGAAGTCGCCGACGGGAAGAAGTCGACGCCCACCTGCGGCCCGCGCCCCGGGGAACAACCGTGAAACGTCTGACGATCATCGCCCTGCTCTTCTCGTCCGCGTGCGCGACGCAGCGGGGTCGCCCGTTCGACAACAGCTCCGTCGACTTCAATGGCCGTCGAGTGCAGCGCATGGAGACGGTCGGAGAGTACGAGACGATCGTCGACGCAATCGTGTCGATCATGGAGTCGCGTGGCGCGATGTTGGTGAAGCGACGCGAACGCTCTCCGGGGATGACGGTGTTGTCGTTTCGAATCGCCGCGGTACGCCTCGCGTCGACGACGACGGTCTCGAGCGGCACCTACGTCGGGCCGGCGCGATGGTTTCCAGTCGGCACGTTCAGCGGTCGACGACAGACCTACGCTGACTACGTGTCGTACGGCGGCCTCTATTACGTCGAGCTCGCACCGACGCCTCGCGGCGCCAGCATTCAAGCCCTCGGGCTCCCCGTCGTCGACGGCCTCACGGCCTGCCCACACCAGGCGTTGACGTGGCGCGAATGTGCGCCTGCGCAAGCCGTGTCGGCTGAAGACTTCGCCGATGCCGTGCGCCGCCGTGGCCGCGTCGACGTGCGTGGCATGAAGGAGTCAGAGATCATCGCCGGCCTCTTCAGCCATCTCGGACTCAAGCGCTGGCAGGACTACTTCCGCGCGTCGTTGCAGAGCGGAGAGACGCGACAACCACCGCCCAACCCTGCTGACGACGCGTTCAACGAGCCCTGAGCGGCAACGGGTCTCGGGTGATCGCGTACGCCACCTCACGACCGAGCCACACGTCACGCCGCGACGCCTCGGGCTCCATGCACGCGCCGAGTTGCAGCACGATGGTGCGGGCCGCCTCGACACGCGCTCGATCTCGCAGCAGGTAGAACAACTTCGTGCGCGCGAACCAGTAACGAGGCGTCACGACGTTCCCCTGCGTCCGTCGCAGCTCCAGCGCGTCGACCGCACTCCGCGCACGTGCCAGCGCCTTCGCGTCACCACGTTCGAGCCACACCCGAATCAACGCCACCACGCCTCCGCCGTGCATGAACATGGGCGGCACCCGCTGGAGCAACAGCTCGGCGGCGTCGAGGTGACCGAGCTCGAACTCCACGAGCCCCAGCTGGTAGCGCACGTGCAACGAATCAGGCTGGAGCACGAGCGCGTACAGCAATCTCGAACGCGCATCTGACAACCGAGCGTGACGCAACGTCGGGTCGACCTCGGCTTCGGCCTGCCACCAACGCCAGCTCGCGTAGCGCCACAGGACCTCGACGTCGTCAGGCGAAGCGGCGAGCGATTCTTCGAAGAACGTGTCGACGCGCGGATCTTCCATCGACCGTTCGCGCCGTTCCCAGACGTATGCGTACGTCCATTCTTCGCGATTGAGATGCAGCGCGCCGTCGCCACGAATCACACAGCCGAGCAGCACCAGCGCGAGCGTGCTCATGCAGAGCCGGCGAGCAGCTCGATCTCTTTGAGACCTTTGGGGATCGCTGCGGTCAGCACCTCGACGCCGTCGCGCGTACACACCACGTCGTCTTCCACTCGAATGCCGCCGAAGCCGCGGCCGTCATTCATCGCGAGGAACTTCTCGGCGTTCGCCCAGTTCACCTGTGTCTTGAAGCGCTCACGCAGCTCCGCGCTGTGGAGAATCGCGGGCACAAAATACAGCCCCGGCTCAATGGTGAAGACCATGCCTTCCGCGAGATCCATGTCCATGCGGAGGTACTGCGTGCCGAACTGCGCGCTGCGCGTGCGGCCAGCCGGGTAGTGAATGCGATCTCCGAACGCTTCGAGATCGTGCACGTCGAGCCCGAGCTGGTGCCCGAGCCCATGCGGAAAGAACACCGCGTGCGCGCCAGACTCGACAAGCCCGTCGACGTCGCCAATGAGCAGCCCCATGCGCACCAGCCCTTCAGCCAACACGCGCGACGCGCGCAGGTGCAGCTCTCGGTAGCGAACGCCAGGCTTCACGGCGGCGATGGCGTCGAGCTCCGCCGAAAGCACGAGCTCGTAGACGTCGCGACCTTCCGGCGAAAACGCGCCCCCCACCGGCCAGTCGCGCGTGACGTCGTTGCAGTAGCCGGTCGTCAGGCTCTCGGCGCCCGCGTCGAGCAGCACGATGTCGCCCTTCGCCAGCACGTTGCGATGATCGTGGTTGTGCAAGACCTCGCCGCGCACCGAGAGGATCGACTGGTACGCCGCCGTACAACCGCCGCGCACGAAGGCGCCTTCGACCTGACCGGCGAGGAACTGCTCCGTCACGCCGGGCTTCGAATGCGCCATCGCCGCGACGTGCGCTTCTCCGGTGACGGGAACGAGCCTGCGAATCTCCGCGAGCTCATCTTCGCTTTTGTGAAGTCGCAACTTCGCGATCAGCTCGAGCAGCGCGCCCTGCCCCACGCGCTTCGCGTCATCGAAGTCGAGGTCTTCGCCGGTGATGGCCTTCGCGCGCGTCGTCGCCTTCCAATCAGCCACGGCGAGCGAACGCACCGCGCGACCCTTCGCCAGCCTCTTCACTTCGCCTTCGAGTTGTTCAACGGCCAGCACCGCCGTCACGCGCTGCCGAGCCTTCACGTCGGCGAAGGACTCGAGCGCGCCGTGCCACAACGCGTCGGCCACCGTGCGCTCGGGCAGAAACAACGTCACCGCGCCCTCGGCCGGATCGAAGAACGCCGCGCTGCCTGCTTCAGGGCGCTCGAAGAAATAGAGGAACGTGCTGTCGGCACGAAACGGGAAACCGTTCGCCGGGTAGTTGCGCGAGAGCACGCCACCCGCCATCAGCAGCACCGGCCCATCGAGGCCCGCGAGGAACCGCTTCCGCCGATCCGCGTAGTTCATGTGCTGACTCATACCGCTGTGTTACCTCCATTCACATGAAGGCTGTCGTCACCGACTTCGAAGGGCCAGAGCACGTGAAGTTCGTCGAGCGCCCCGAGCCGTCACCCGGGCCCGACGAGATCGCGGTTCGGGTTCACGCCACTGCGCTCAACCGCGCTGATCTCCTGCAGACGATGGGGCTCTACCCCGCGCCTCCGGGAGCCGTCGCCGACGTGCCGGGCCTCGAGTACGCGGGTGAGGTGTGCGCCGTCGGAGCGCGCGTGACGCGTTGGAAGCTCGGCGATCGCGTGATGGGGCTGGTCGCTGGCGGCGCGTGGGCGCAGCAGCTCGTCACGCATGAGCGTGAAGCCATCGCGGTGCCCGGTGGCATGTCTTTCACCGACGCGGCGGCGTTGCCCGAAGCGTTCGCGACGGCCTTCGACGCGTTGGTGCTGCAGGCGGGCATGTCGAACGGCTCACGCGTGCTCATTCATGCAATCGCGAGCGGCGTTGGCACGGCTGCGTTGCAAATCTGCAAGCTCTACGGCGCGACGGTGATCGGCACCGGCCGCAATCAAGCGAAGTTGGACCGCGCGAAGGCGCTGGGCCTCGCGCACGCGGTGCTGGTCGAAGAAGGCAAGTTCGCGGCGAAGGTGAAGCCTGCGGTCGACATCGCGTTGGATCTCGTCGGCGGCAACTGGGTGCCGGAGACCATCGAAGCGCTCGCGCCGCGCGGCACGTTGATGCTCGTCGGCCTCGTCGCTGGAGCGTCGGCTGAAGTCCCGCTGCGCAAGGTGCTCGGCAAGCGCCTGCGCGTCATCGGCACCACGATGCGGGCGCGCGCGCTCGAAGAGAAGATCGTCGTGGCCCGCGCCTTCGAAGACAAGCTGGTGCCGCACTTCGCGAGCGGCGCGCTCAAGCCCGTGGTGGACGCAGTGCTGCCGATGGGAGAGATCATTCCCGCCCTCGCGCGCCTCGCCGCCAACGACTCTTTCGGAAAACTCGTTCTCACCTGGTGACCTGACATGCCCGCATTCGACCCCAACGCTGCTGCGCTGCCTGACTCTGGCGTCTTCGGCCTGCCCTTCACGCCTGATGAAGCGAAGGTGGTGCTCGTGCCCGTGCCCTACGAAGCGACGACTTCGTACGGCGGCGGCACGGCCGACGGCCCCCACGCGATCCTCGAGGCCTCGAAGCAGGTCGACCTCTTCGACCTCGACACCGGCCGCCCGTACGAGCCCGGCATCTGCATGCTCGAGCACCCCACCGACGTGCGCGCGTGGAACGACGAAGCCAAAGCACTCGCCGCGCCCATCGTCGAATCGGGCGGCCTCGAGGTCGACGAGCAGGCGTTGGCTCGCGTGAACGCGCTGTCGGTGAAGATGAACGACTGGGTCTACGAGACGACGCGGCACTGGCTGGCGAAAGAGAAGATCGTCGGCATCGTCGGTGGAGATCACTCGACGCCCTTCGGCGCCATCAAGGCCTACGCGGAGAAGTACCCGAACCTCGGCGTGCTGCACCTCGACGCGCACGCCGACCTGCGTGATGCGTACGAGGGCTTCGAGTGGAGCCACGCGTCGATCATGTTCAACGTGCTCAAGCACGTGCCCAACGTGAAGAAGCTGGTGCAGGTCGGCATTCGTGATTTCGGCGAAGCGGAGTTCGAGATCATTCGTGACTCGAACGGGCGCGTGCACACGTTCTTCGACTCACGCCTCGCCCGCGCGCGCGCCGACGGCATGGCGTGGAGCGAGCAGGTCGACGCGATCGTCGCCGAGTTGCCGCAGCACGTGTACCTCTCGTGGGACATCGACGGCCTCGAGCCCACGCTGTGCCCGAACACGGGAACACCGGTGCCGGGCGGGCTCACGTTCACGCAGGCGATCGGGCTGCTCGAAGGTTTGGTGCGCGCGAAGAAGACGATCGTCGGGTTCGATCTCAACGAGGTGTCACCCGGCAGCGAAGGCAGCGAGTGGGACGGCAACGTCGGCGCGCGCCTGCTCTACAAGATGATCGGCTGGACGCTCGTGAGCCGCGGCATTCTCAAGCTGTCGTAGGGGGGGCAGGCGTCTCAGTCGCGAACGACGAAGGAGGTCACGGTTTGCACGCGCGCGAGTCGACCGACGCCTCGAGCGACGTCGATGCCACGTTGACCGCTGAGAATGTCGTCGACGCTGGCAATCTCCGGGAAGCAGTCGAGCGTCAAATTGTAGGTACCGGCAAACTCGACACCGAGTTTTAGCAGGTCGACCGAGCCAACGGCATACGCCGTCCAGTTCTGGAAACTGGAGGCACGAGACACCATCGCGCGGCACAGACAAGGCTGCGGCATGTCCCACGCGAGCACGGGGTCTTGCAAAAGAAGCTCCGGCGTCGTGAGTCGCGCAGCGCGATAGAGCGGCGCGACGATGGCGCCTTCACCGGGCACCAGAAAATCACCGGAACCGCGTGCACCGTTTTCGAAATCGCCGTCGGCAGGCGCAGGCTCGCTCACGGTCCACTGGGCCCAGTAGCCGGTCCCACGCACCAGGTGGAGCTTCGACTGGGCGCCCGCGCGACCTGAGTAGAGAGAAGGCCCCACACCCGGAGCGCCGTAGCTCATGAGTGCCGCCGTGTTGTTGAACTCACTCGGAAGAAAGAAGTCACGCACGTCGGCTTCGACAGGCGCGACATGCACGTCGACCTCGACAGCGTCTCCATCGTGAACCTCGACCTCGAGAGCCTCGGAGGCGCCCAGAATGTCGGGACGGTCGTACGTGTCTTCGGTCACGATGGCCTTCACGTACTGCCGCACCGCGGTGACGGTGAGCTTCGCGGTAGGTGCGCCGTGCCAATAGAATGAGGGGAACACCGCCTGACCGCCAGGCGAGGGAATGTCGCGAACGTTTCCGTCAGCACCAACGCGCGCGATGACGCTCGTCAAATAACCCCGGCCAGTCGTCACGATGTCGTTCGTCACGCGCACCACAAGCGAGATGTTGCGTGCGGTGTCACCCGCCTTCGTACGCACCACGGGCGACGCGATGGTCACCCCGTCGAGCAAGACGTGGGTCGTCAGATCTTGATGCGCTCCGTACGTGAAGCTGTAGGCGATGGAGTACGGCTCCGTGCCGTCGGGTACCGGGAACCGACCGGCGGCATCGGAGGTGCGCTCGGGTCCATCAATGGAGACGAGGCGTTCGGAAAATGGCGTTCCATCACCGAGCAACACCACGCCGGACGCGCCGTCGCGCGCGATGACGCGACCGTCAACCTTCGTGACGGACCAACTGGTGCTGTTCTCGCGTATCGCGGCGATGCGCACGAGCTTCGTGCGGTCCGCGGCAATCCACTTCTGCCCGGACTTCTGCTCGACGGACGGTTGATCTCCGTCGAGCAGCAACACCACGTCGGCTTCAGGAGAAGCCCATGAAAACGTGACGCCCGCGTCGCCCGCGTCCATCGACGCGTCGAGCGACGGCGCCGGTGTGACGCAGGCCGATGCACAAAACACCAATGCGGGCGTCAACCACCTCAAGGCGTGTCCTGAAGAACTCCGGTCATGCAATCGACGCCGCGCGGCCCGTCGAAGACATGCACCGGTCAAGCACTTCGCCCAATTGCGAACGTGTGGCGCGAACAATGTCCGGAACAGAGCCAAAAGCAACGCGTGCTCGTTCGCAGATGCGGCCACGCACGCACAACTTCATGTCGAACTCGCGCTCGAGTCGACCTCAGTCTTCCGACGCGACAAGTGGAGGCGCCGCTGAAGCACCGCGCTTGCTGATGTGCGAGCAACGACAGTCGCCAGTTTTCACTACGTGCGGGGGCGAAGTCGCATCGCGCGCAGCTCTGGCTCAGGGCACACGGGAACTCCGTCGATCCACTTCGCCTCGCGGACCAGCGCGTCGGCGTCGTAGTCGGGCTCTTCGAAGCTCGCGTCGAGCTGCAGCCCGTCGATCACCGCGCGCACGTAGTGCTTCCCGTCGGTCTCGAGCTCGTCGCGCCACGGCTCACCCCACACCGTCACCGAACCGCGCGAGCTCGCCCACTTCACGAACGCGCGCAGCTCACCTTTCGCGAGCAGCACATCGGCGTCGGGCAACACGTAGCGTTCTCCCGTGATCAACACGAGCCCCGCGCTCCCGACGGCGACAAACTTCACGCCCGCTAGCGCGAGCGAACGCAGCAACCCGAAGTGCGCCTCGTTGCTCAGAAATAGTTCCCGATGACCTGCGCGTTGGGCACCCAGTCACCGCAGAGATCGCCGTTGGAGTGAAACACCAGCTTCTGGAACACCCCGCTCTTCACGACATCGTCATGCGCGACATAGCTCGCCGACTCGAAGACGACCTCGAGCTCGCCGCGTCGGTAGATCTCGTTCGAGTAGTAATACCCCGACGTCACACCGATGAACTCCCAACCGGGGCGGAGTTCCCCGTGCTCCGGGAAAATCGCCTCAGCGATCGCCCGCACCGACACGCGCTTCGCGTCGAGCCAGCGCGTCGTCTTGTTCTCGACGTAGCGATCGCCCAGCTCGCTGAGCGCACGAAACACGACGCGTTTCACCCCGAGCGCCTGCGCTTCATCGAGGTAGCGCTCGACGTGCGCCAGCGTCGAGACGGCCTGCGCGTTCGCGATGCAGACCAACTTCAGCGACAACCCCGCCTCGAGAATCCGCCGCACCGTCGACGCGAAGACCTCACGTTCACGAATCGGCTCTCCACGATCGAACCGCATCACGAGGTGATTCACCTTTTCGTCGAAGTGCGCACGAGACAGCTCGACGCCGGTGAAGCCCGCCTCGACGAGCGCTGGAATCAACCGGGCGTCGTTCGCGAGCCCAGAGCCATTCGTGTACAGCACGCGAGAAGGAAACGTCGCCGCGTGACGACGAATGAGCGACAGCAACCGCAGCATCCACTCCGGGTGCGAGGTCGCTTCGAGTCCGCTCAAGCTCAGCCCCATCTCGAAGCCTGAGAGCTCCGACCACGCGCGCTCGAGGCCCGCGAAGTACCTGGAGTGATCTCCAATCAACGTCTTCGCCGTGAGCCGCTTCGCGTCAACGCGCAGCAGCTCTTCACTGCAAAAAGAGCAGTGCGCATTGCACGGCGTGGGGTTCGCGTACGGCGTGAACGTGAGCCCCGGCCGCAGTAGCACGTTGCGCCCGAGCAACGTCCACTCCACCGGGTCGCGCGGCTCGAAGCTGCGCCACTGGCCGTCGCGGTACTCGCCGGGGCTCGTCAACGCGCGGAACTGGTTGGGCCGAAACGTCATTGCAGCTTCACCCGCCCGGCCATAGCGACGCCGATGTCGCGTGGGCCTTCGCACGGCTCCCGCGAATGCCCGTAGCGGATGTTGTCGACGAGCAGCAGGTCACCTGCTTCCCAGTGCGCGCCTTCACGCGTGTCGAGAAACGCGTTGAGCAGTGCATTCACGTCGTCGTCGCTGAGCTCTTCGCCGTTGCCGAGCGGGTAGCGACGAAAGCCGTTGAGGATCGACGGAGGGTCGAGCGCGATGCGCGGGAACAACAACGTCTCGCCATGAAAGGCGGGCACCCGAATTCGCGTCATCAACGTCGAGTCGCGCCACCAACATTCATCGAACTGCATCGTCGCGGCGCGACAGCGCGCTTCGGCCACTTCGCGTTCATTCGTCTCGAAGCGGTCCTGCCACGAGCGGAAATAGTTCTTCGACTTCTCCGGGTGGTGCTCGTCGAGAAAGCCCATCTCGATGAGGAAGCCGTGCTCACGAAGTCGCGCCAACAGCGAAGCCGGCAACAGCGACCGAAACCGCGCCGCGCTGTGCACGAACGTTCGCCCGACGCAGGCCGACGGAGAGAAGAACAGCAGCCGCGCGGGGAGTTCGTGTTGGTACAGCACCTCGTTGTGCGGCAGCAGCCAGAGGTGCGGTGGATACGCATCCGTCGCGCGCAGCTCACGAGTCAGCGCGCGCCGCGACGTGCGGCCGCTGTGCATTCCACCCCAGGGGAACGTGTCGTCGAAGCGCAGTTGCTTCAACGTCTCCGCGGTGAGCTCGCGGAGCCCCGTCTTCCTCACCAGCACCGCACCGTGGCGTGTGAACTCGCGATGAATGCGCTCGAAGTCGAGCCCTTCGATCGTGCGCATCGAAAAGTCGGGGGACGTATCGAGCTTCAGCGCGTAGCGATTGGGCCCCGGCGTCGTGAACGTGCGCGCCTCAACGTACGCGTCGGGCGAATCCACCGCCATGCCCACCACGAACTCACGCACGCCCTCGAACGACTCACGTGAATGACCGAAGCGCTCGTTGTCGAAGAGCACGAGGTCTCCGGCGTGTAGCTCCACGCCTTCTCGCGTTGCGAAGAACGCCGCGCGCAGCTGCTCGTTTTCTTCTTCGGTGAAGTCGCCGAAGCGACGAAAGCCATTCACCGCCGACGGCCCATCGAGCGCGATGCGTGGAAAACGAAGCGCCCCGCTCGACCAACGCGCCGGCAACGTGATGCGCGTCATCAACGTGCCGTCTTCGCGCCACCAGGCTTCGTCGTATTCGTCGCGCTGTTCCAACGCGCGCGCCATCGCGGCTTCACGAACGTCGGTACCGAAGCGCTCCTGCCACGACTGAAAGTAGTTCTGCGCCTTGAGCGGGTGCGCCGCGTCGAGGAAGCCGGTCTCGATCGACAGGCCGTCACGTTCGAGCTTCGCGAGCAACTCACGCGGCAACGCGGCTTCAACGGCACGCGCGTCGTGCAGAAAGACGCGACCACCAGAGTCGGCCGGCTGCAGACAACCGAACAGCACCCAGCGCGGCGACGTGCGTCGGTACTGAACTTCGTTGTTCGGCAGCAGGTACAAATCGGGCGGGTAGAAGTCCATGCGCCGCAGCCCCGGCGCGACCCACTTCTCTTGCGTCGCTGCGCTGGTGCGCCCACCGAGCGAGAATTGGTGCTCTGGCGCGAAGCCGAGCGCCGGCATCACCGCTTGCATTCCCGCGACGTCGCGGAGCCCCGTATTCCGAACGAAGAGCGCGCCGTGCTCACGAAGCGCGCGCTTCACCTCGGCCCAGCGCGGGGCTCCGTGCGCGTCGAGCACACGCGCGCTGAACCGCTCGTCGCGCATCGACGCAGAGACACGACGCCAGCGTTTACGGGCATCCACGGTCCGCTAGCGTAGCGCGCATGGACAGCCTCGAACTCGTGTCTGCGCATCGCCGGGGCTCCACGAGTCAGGCTGAACGGAGCTGGCTCGACTTCGAGATCAACGGCGAGCGCCTGTCGCGCACGCTCGACCTTGGAGACCTCGTGGGCGTGTTCGGCTGGCTCGCGCAGAAACACCAGCACGCGTACGCCGAGCAACTGTTGCTGCGTAGTCGTTCCGAGCTGAGCTCGGGCCGCGTGCCGATCTACATCTGCCCGGAGTGCGCCGACCTCGGTTGCGGAGCCGTCACCGTGAACGTCTTCCGCGACGGGCACGAGATCGTCTGGAGCGACTTTCACCACGAGACCAACTACGGCAGCGCATCACCCATCGACGCGCCGCAGTTCGTCTTCGACGCCGAGGCCTATCGGCTCAAGGTGTGGCCGCAGCGTTGATCGCCTCGTGCACCTCTTTCACGAACGCGACGAACTTCGCTTCTTTCGCGGTCAACAGCGCCAACACGGCCTCGCCGTAGTCTTGCGAGCACTGCGCACGCGCCTGCGCGGCCCACTTCGCGTCGCCGAACTTCGCCGTCGCGTACAGGCCCATGAAGTGCTCCACCAATACCTGGCTCAACACCCGCGCCTCGGCGGCCTGAACTCCGGCGACCTTCGCGGCGTGCGCTTCGGCCTCGAACTTCACGCCGAGGGCCGCGCGATACATCGAACCGAACAGGCCCACCTTCGGCGGAGCCTGAAGGAACAGCCTCCGCGCACGCAGGTAGTCGACCATGCGCTCGAGCTTCTCGGGCGTGAGCCCGGCCATCGCGGTGCGGCGCTGCTGCTCGGCGAACTCGTCGGCGGTCATCAAGGCGATCTGTACTTCTAAACGACGAACGGCGGGCTCCGGTGCAGGAACCCGCCGTGCGTACTGCTCACTTCGAACTTCTTACGTGAGCTTGACGCCCGCGCGCTTGGCCGCTTCGACCAACGCCGTGCCCAGCTCGGCCGGCGACGGCGCCATCAACATGCCCGCCGCAGTCATGGCCTTGATCTTCTCTTCGGCCGTGCCCTTGCCGCCCGAGATGATCGCGCCGGCGTGACCCATGCGCTTGCCCGGAGGCGCCGACACACCGGCGATGAAGCCCGCCATCGGCTTCTTCATGTTCTCTTTCACCCACGCGGCCGCTTCTTCTTCAGCGCTGCCGCCGATTTCGCCGATCATGATGACCGCGGCGGTCTCGGGATCTTTGTTGAACATGTCGAGCACGTCGATGAAGTTCGTGCCGTGCACCGGGTCACCACCGATGCCGACGGCAGTCGACTGGCCGAAGCCAAGGTTGGTGATCTGAAAGACCGCTTCGTACGTCAGCGTGCCCGACTTCGAGACGATGCCGACGTTGCCCGGGCGGTGAATGTGGCCCGGCATGATGCCGATCTTGCACTTCGCGCCCGGCGTGATGACACCCGGGCAGTTCGGGCCGATGAGGCGCGACTTGCTGCCCTGCATGGCGCGCTTCACCTTCACCATGTCATTGACCGGAATGCCTTCGGTGATGGTGATGATGAGCTCGATGCCCGCGTCGACCGCCTCGAGGATCGAGTCAGCGGCGAACGGAGGCGGCACGAAGACGACCGACGTGTTGGCGCCGGCCTGCTTGACCGCGTCGGCGACGGTGTCGAACACCGGCACCTTGTCTTCGAACTTCTGGCCACCCTTGCCCGGCGTCACACCAGCGACGACGTTCGTGCCGTACGCGAGGCACTGCTTGGCGTGGAAAGAGCCGGCCGCGCCGGTGATGCCCTGCACGACGAGTTTCGTGTCTTTGCCGATCAGAATGCTCATGGTCGTGTCCCTTACTTGATGGCGGCGACGGCCTTCTCGGCCGCCTGACGGAGGTTGTCGGCAGGCGTGATCGCGAGGCCGGAGTTCTTCAAGATCTCCTTGCCCAGCTCCACGTTGGTGCCTTCGAGGCGAACCACCAGCGGCACGCTCAGCTTCACTTCTTTGGCCGCCGCGACGACGCCCTCGGCGATGACATCGCACTTCATGATGCCGCCGAAGATGTTGACCAGCACGGCCTTCACTGCCGGGTCAGCGAGGATGAGCTTGAAGGCCGCGGTGACCTTCTCTTTGCTCGCGCCGCCGCCCACGTCGAGGAAGTTGGCCGGCTGCCCGCCGACCAGCTTGATGGTGTCCATGGTGGCCATCGCGAGGCCGGCGCCATTCACCATGCAGCCGATGTTGCCCTCGAGGGCGATGTACGCGAGGTCGAACTCCTTGGCCTGCGCTTCGCGGGGATCTTCTTCCGCGATGTCGCGCATCTCGACGACGGCCTTCTGGCGGTAGAGCGCGTTGTCGTCGAAGGTCATCTTCGAGTCGAGCGCGACCACGTCGCCGCTCTTCAGCTTCACGAGCGGGTTGATCTCGAGCAGCGCCGCGTCGGTCTCGATGTACGCGTTGTAGAGCGCCGCGCAGAACTTCACGAACTTGCCCACGCTCTCGCCGGTGAAGCCCAGACCGAAGGCCATCTTGCGGCCCTGGTAGGCCTGAAAGCCGATGGCCGGGTCGATGGTCTCGCGGAGGATCTTCTCGGGGTGCTTTTCAGCGACTTCTTCGATTTCAACGCCGCCTTCAGTCGACGCCATGAAGGTGATGCGCGACGAAGCGCGATCGAGCGTGACGCCGAGGTAGTACTCCTTCTCGATGTCGAGCCCTTCCTCGATGTAGAGCGTGTTGACCTTCTGGCCCTCTGGCCCGGTCTGAATGGTCTTGAGCATCATGCCCAGCATCTCGCCGGCGATCTTCTTCGCCTCAGCGGGAGACTTGGCGAGCTTGACGCCGCCGCCCTTGCCGCGACCACCTGCGTGGATCTGCGACTTGACCACGGTCACCTTCGTGCCGAGCTCAGTGGCGGCCTTCTCCGCCTCTTCCGCAGTCTTGGCGACGATTCCGCGCGGAACGGGAACGCCGTACTTCTTGAAGATCTGCTTGCCCTGGTACTCGTGAATTTTCATGGCGGTGCGCGGATTAGCTGAGAAACGACGGGGCTGTCTTGCAAGAAAGTCGCTCCTTCCCATAAGGCCCGCTCCCATGATGCGAATGTGGGGGTTTGTAGTCGTGCTCGCGGTCACCGGTATGGCGTGCAACTGCGGCAAGAAGCCGGCGACGCCGTCTCTGCTCAAAGAAGGCGAGCCGTGCGACAACGACGATCGCTGCGAGACGGGCCTGTGCGACGGCCCCGGCGGCGAGAACCCGGTGTGCGTGCGCCGCTGCGGCACCACCTGCAACGCGAACGAAGTCTGTGTGCAGCTCACGCCCAACCGCTTCGCGTGCCAGCCCGACAAGCGCCAGCTCTGCGCGCCGTGCGCCACCGACAGCGCCTGCCCCTACCCGTCGGACAAGTGCATTCTCGTCAACAACGAGAAGGTGTGCGGCCGCGACTGCGCGTTCGATCAGAACTGCCCGTCGGGCTACCGCTGCGTGAACGCGGTCGGCGTCGACGGCCAGTCGAAAATTCAGCAGTGCGTGCCCATTGTCGCGTCGTGCGCGTGTCTGGCGCGCGGCGACTTCATGCAGCAGTGCGAGATCTCGAACACGCAGGGCACGTGCTTCGGCGTGAAGGAGTGCGACCTGGTGCTCAATGAAGTCGTCTGCAGCGCGACGGAGCCGGTGGCCGAGCTGTGCAACGGCCTCGACGACGACTGCGACGGGCAGATCGACGAAGGCCAGATGACCGAGACGTGTGGCGTGGGCCAGTGCGCGCGCACCATGAGCGCGTGCGTCGACGGCGGCGTGGCCATGTGCACGCCCGGCGAGCCGGTCTCCGAGTTCTGCAACGGCCTCGACGACGACTGTGACGGCGTCAACGACAACGGCTTCGACTTGATGGGCGATCGCACCAACTGCGGCGCGTGCGGCAACGTCTGCAACCTGCCCAACGCGACCTCGACGTGCGGCGGCGGCACGTGCCGCGTCGACATGTGCACCGGCGGCTTCTCGAACTGCAACATGATGGACCCCGACGGCTGTGAGTCGAACGTCACCAACGACCCCAACAACTGCGGCGCCTGCAACAGCACGTGCACGCGGCCGAACAGCACCGCGAGCTGCGTGAACTCGACGTGTCAGTTCGTCTGCGCGCCGGGCTTCATCGACCTGAATCAGGACCCCAGCGACGGCTGCGAGTACGCCTGCACCGTGACGTCAGCGACCGACCTGCC
>JAMHXF010000044.1:0-43161 GCA_035910535.1 Archangium sp.
AGACCAGCGGGCAGCTCGGCGCATCGTTGTCAGCGTGTGATGGCTTCGGTGGCGGCTTCATCGCCGGGGGTACGTGGTGGTGTTGGTCATCAGCGTGGTGCCCAAGGAGTGATTGGTAACTGGGGAAGTCGTAACAAGGTAGCCGTAGGGGAACGCGAAGGCGGCGAAGGTTGCAATCGCCAAGGCACTCAACGGTTCTGACGCGTACGACCCGTCGGAAGCGCGACGGGTGAAGAAGTGGGCCAAAGACGTCGAAAAGCAGATCGACGCGGCCCTCTAAAGACTTCAGCTCTGCTTGCTGGCGGCCTTGTCGTCAGCAGCGATGCTGTTGCTGCCACCTTCGGAGATCTTCTTTTCTTCGGCCTTCTCGTCGGCGGCATCGCCCGAGAAGCCCTTCTTGAAGTTCCGAATGGCGGAGCCGAGCGACGAGCCCAACTGGGGCAGGCGCGACGCACCGAAGAGCAGGAAGAGAATCAGAAAGATGATGACGAGTTCTTGAGTTCCCATACGTGGCACTTGCGCCTCCGCTGCCGAGTGTAACGCCTGTTGAAGCGTGTCTCACCTTGCAGGCAGGCACGCAAGCGTAAGGCCCGGATTTCAGGCAGCTGAACCGGAGCCTGGCGTGGCCTTCTCAACGGGCGACGGCAGGTGGCGAATGACGGGCTCAATGCTCGCCTGGCCGCTGCGACGCGCGCTCTCGAGCGCGACCTGCTGACTGCGCACGGTCTGCCCGTCGAGCTGCAGTGGCACCGGCGTGTACGTGCCGTCGCTCTGGAGCTGGCGCGCCTTCACGTTGTCGCGCAACCCGAGCCCCAGCACTTCTTCGAGCACCCGCGCCTTGAGCGCCGGCTCTTCGATGGGCGCCATGACCTCCACGCGGCGGTGGAAGTTGCGCGGCATCCAGTCGGCGGACGACATGAAGACGTCGGTCTGCGCACCGACTCCGAAGGCGAAGGCGCGCGTGTGCTCGAGGAAGCGGTCGACGACTGAGACCACCCGAATGCGCTCTGAGACTCCGGGCACGCCGGGCTTGAGACAGCAGATGCCGCGCACGAGCAGGTCGATCTCCACGCCGGCCTGACTCGCGGCGTACAGCGCCCGAATCACGACGGGGTCAACCAGCGCGTTCATCTTCGCGATGATGCGCGCCGGTTCGCCCTTCTTCGCGCGCTGCGTTTCACGCTCGATGAGCTCGAGCACGCGGCTCTGCAACGTGGTGGGCGCAACAGCGAGGCGCTTCCAGTTGGGTTGCGTCGAATAGCCGGTCAGCAGGTTGAAGAGCGCGGTGACGTCGTCGGCGATCTCGGTGCGCGCGGTGAAGAGTGACAGGTCGGTGTACGCGCGCGCGGTGGCCGAGTTGTAGTTGCCCGTGCCCAGGTGCACGTAGCGACGAATGCCGTTGCCTTCGCGGCGCACGACGAGCGTGACCTTGCAGTGCGTCTTGAGGCCGATGAGGCCGTAGACCACGTGCACGCCGTTCTCTTCCATGCGGCGCGCCCAGGCGATGTTGTTGGCTTCGTCGAGGCGGGCCTTGAGCTCGACCAGCACCGCGACCTGCTTGCCGTTCTCTGACGCACGCACCAACGCGCGCGCCACGGGGCTGTCGCCGGTCGTGCGGTAGAGCGTCTGTTTGATCGCCAGCACGTTCGGGTCGTCGGCCGCCTCTTCGAGGAAGCGCACCACCGGGTCGAACGACTCATACGGGTGATGCAGCAGCAGATCGCGCTGCCCGATGAGCTGCAGCATGGAGTCGGCGTTGTTGATGACCGCCGGCGTGGACGGCAGGAGCGGCTCGACGCGGTTCTCCGGGCGGGGGTCGTTCTCGGCGACGGCGGTGAGATCTTGAAGCTGCAGCGGGCCCGCGACGCGGTACACGTCTGCCGACGAGACCTTGAGCGCCGCAGAGAGCTGTGACTCGAGCGCCGGCGAAGCGGTGGCGTCGAGCTCGAGACGAACCACCGCGCCCCGATCCCGGCGACGCAGCTCCTGCTGAATCGAGGCCAGCAGGTCTTGAGATTCTTCCTCGTCGATGTCGAGGTCCCAGTTGCGGGTGAGGCGAAAGGCGCAGGCGTGATCGACCGCGTAGCCGGGGAAGAGATCGCCCGCGTGCAGCAGAATGAGCTCTTCGAGCAACAGCAGCGCGCTCCCGTTCGCCGACGGCATCGGCACCAGGCGCGGCAACACCGACGGCACCTGCACTACCGCGAGCGCTGATTCGCCCGATTCTTTGCGGCGCCGCTGCCCACCACGCCGCACCACGACGGCGACGTTGAGCGACTTGTTCCGCAGGTGCGGAAACGGGTGCCCCGGGTCGACCGCCAGCGGCGTGAGCGCGGGGAAGACGTTGGCCTGAAACCACGCCTTCGCGGCGGCCTTCTGCTCGGGGCTCAGCACGTCGCGGTTGAGCACGTTGAGGCCGTTGGCGGCGAGCAGCGGCAGCAGATCTCGACCCCACACGGCGTACTGCTCTTCGACCATGCGGTGCGCGCGCTCGGCGATCGCCGCGAGCTGTTCACCGGGCAACATGCCGTCGGCCGGGAGCTCTGCGACGCCGCTCTGGATCTGCTGCCGAATACCGGCCACGCGAACCATGAAGAACTCGTCGAGGTTGCTCGAGACGATTGACAGGAACTTGATGCGCTCGTGCAGCGGCAGCGAGCTGTTGCGCGCCTCGGCCAGCACGCGCTCGTTGAAGGCGAGCCACGAGAGCTCACGGTTCAAAAAAAGATGACGGTCGGTGCTGCCTGTCTCAACCACGTTCAACCCCCGGCGCTCTTCTTGGCATATGGGATCCTTCGGGCAAGCAGGTAACCTGCGCGCCTTCCTTCATGGCTCAACGACGCACCAACGCTCTTAACGACGACATTCTCGGCGCCATCGACGTCGGCACGAACGCAGTGCGACTCGAGCTCGCGCGCGTGTTGCCCGACGGCTCCATCGAAGGGCTTCACACCGAGCGCGACCCGGTTCGGCCGGGCGAAGGGCTCTTCAAGTCGGGCGTCATTTCGCGGGAGGTCGCGAACCGGCTCGTGGCCACGTTGCGCCGGTACGCCGCGCTGTGTGAGCGCTACGGCGCCCGCGTACGAGCCGTGGCGACGAGCGCGCTTCGTGACGCGCGCAACCGCGAAGACATCGTTCGTCGCGTGAAGAAAGAAGCCGGCCTCACGCTCGACGTGGTGTCGGGGCGTGAAGAAGCGCGCCTCATTTGTCTTGGCGTATTGCAGGGCAAGCAGGCCAGCCAGAAGTCGCTGTGCATCGACATCGGCGGTGGCAGCACCGAGGTGATCTTCGCGCACGGAGATCAGCCGAAAGATCTGTGGAGCGTCGACCTCGGCGCCGTGCGGCTCACCGAGCTGTTCGACGTGAAAGACTCGCTGCCGAAGAAGAAGCTGGCGCTCATGCGCGACTACGCGCGCGAGATGCTCGCTGAGCGGATCAAAGGGCCGACCAAAGGCCTGCCGTCGGGTGCGATCGGCTCGTCGGGCACCATTGGCGCCATCGTGGCGTTCGCGCGCTCTGAAGGCTTCGGTCACGCGACGCTCGCGGAGATCACCCACGCCGTCGAAGAGCTCTCCGACATGGACGCAGAGAAGCGTCGCAAGCGCTTCGACCCTCGTCGCGCCGACATCGTCGTCGCCGGTGCCGTGGTGCTCGAAGCGGCGATGCAGCGCATGGGCGTGAAGACCATCACCGCCGTCGATCGAGGGCTGCGTGAAGGCATTCTCTTCGACCTGCTCAAGCGTCGCCGCGTCGACGCCGACGATCACTCGTTGGCCGACGCGGCGCGCGCGTTGGGCCAGCGCTTTCACTACGGTGGCCCGCACGCAGAGCAGGTCGCGAAGCTCTCGCTGACGCTGTTCGATGAACTGGCGACGCTGCACCAGCTGCCCGCAGCCGCGCGCCCGTACCTCGAGGTGGCGGCGCTGCTGCACGACGTCGGCGTGGCGGTGAACTACTCGAAGCACCACAAGCACACGCACTACCTCATTCTGAGCAGCGATCTCCCCGGGCTCTCGGAGCGAGAGCGACAGCTGGTCGCGCTCATCGCGCGCTTCCACCGCCGCTCGAAGCCCGAGCCGCAGCACGAGCTGCTCGCGCCCTTGCCGCCGGCTGACTACCGCCTGGTGCGCAAGTGCGCGGCGCTGTTGCGCATCGCCGACTCGCTCGATCGCAGCCACCAGCAGCCGGTGAAGGCCGTCACTGCGAACGTGAAGGGGCGGGCGGTGCAGCTCACGTTGCGCGCGCGCGCGTCGGTCGATCTCGAGCTGTGGGATCTCCAGCATGAGGTCGAGCTCTTCCGCGAAGTGTTCGGCAAGTCGTTGCAGGTGACGCTCTCAGGCGTGCGCCGAGGCGCCTGATTCGTCGGTCATGCGGTAGCCGACGCCACGCACGGTCTCGACGCTGTTGCGCGCGGGGCCGAGCTTTTCGCGCAGCCGCATCACGTGGGTGTCGACGGTGCGCGTCTCGAGTGGAGACGTGATGCCCCACACGTCGGCCAGCAGCTGCTCACGCGACTGCACGCGGCCCGGGCGCGACATGAACTGGTGCAGCAACTTGAACTCCAGCGCGGTGAGCTCGAGCGACTCGCCCGCAACCCACGCGCGGTGCGAGCCGGTGTCCAACGTCAGCAGCCCGGTGTTGATGCGTTGGCCTGACTCGGCGGGCCCGGAGCGCCGGAGAATCGCCTTGAGCCGCAGCACCAGCTCGCGCGGGCTGAAGGGCTTGCTGACGTAGTCGTCGGCGCCCACCTCGAAGCCCTCGACGCGATCTGACTCTTCGCCGCGCGCCGTCAGCATCACGATTGGCACTTCACGTGTCTTCAGATCGGCGCGCAGGCGCCGGCACACCTCTTTGCCCGAGATGTCGGGGAGCATGAGATCGAGCAGCACCACGTCGGGCACGCGCGCGTGGGCCAGCTGCAGCGCACTCTCACCGGTGAGCGCGATGGCGGTCTCGAGGCCCGCCTGTTGGAGGTTGAATTCGACCAGTGAGGCGAGGTCGGCTTCGTCGTCGACGATGAGTACAAAGGCCATGGTGCGCTTCGTAAGACCCGGTGTTCACGGGCTCGTGAAGCGCACGTGACAAGCAGGTCACACGAGCTACTTTCCGGCGGCGAGCTCGGTGTCGTCTCCTGCGGCGCTCGCGTCGGTCTCTTCCGGCGCGTGCGAGATCAGCGGCTGGTGCGAGAGCATTTCGTCTGACGCTTCATCGGCTTGTGTCGCTTCGCCGGGCTGCGGCACGTACCCGGGAGGCGGCGGCAAGGCGGGCGTGCGCAGCGACGCCGACACGTTCCCCGGTGGCGGCTTCAGGTACGGCGGCAGCCCCGAGTGACGTCGCGCCGCTTCAGCGAGCTGATGGTGATGCCGGTAGCGGCACTCGATCATCTTGTGAATCAACAGCGGTGCGCCCGGCACTTTGCGCGCGGTGAGCGCCTGCGTGGCCTTGCGCACGGCGTAGCGCACGCGACGAATCTGCACGCGCCAGCCGCGCGGCGTCCACGTGAAGAGCCCCCAGGCCGGGCGGAGATCTCCGTCGCGCGGAATGCCGGCGGACGCGACGTCGGCGATCACCAGCCGCCCTACGCGACGACGGTAGGGAAAGTGGAGATGCCCGAAGGCCATCGCGGTGGCGTCGACGTGCTGCAGCAGGCGCCGAATCGTGCCCTCGTCCATCGTGGGCTCGAGCGAGTCTTCGAGGTTCTTCGGGTTGGCGTGACAGACGAAGAGGTCTTGCCCTTTTCGCGGTGAGAAGCGCGACGAGAACGGCATGTTGCCCATCTTCGCGAGGCGCTCGGTGCCGAGCTGATCTCGCGTCCACATCAGCAGGTCGCTCTTCCAGTGCTCTGGTTCGCGGTACGCGCCGTGGAGATACAGGTTGGCGAGGTAGGCGTCGGTGTTGCCGAGCAGCAGCGAGTCGCAGCGATCGAACAAGAGGTCGACCGTCTCGGCGGGGTGTGAGCCGCGCATGGCGAGATCGCCGGCGGCCACCACGAAGTCGGGAGACTGCCGCTTGATGTCGTCCATCACGGCCTCGGCGGCGGCCAGGTTTCCGTGAATGTCGGCCAGCACCGCGACGCGCATCGTGGCGCTGACTTTAGGCCGCGCCGTGCGGGTTCGTCGATTTCAGCTCCCTGGCGGTACGGGGAACTCGACGAAGAAGCTCGACCCCTGGCCCGGCGCGCTCTCGACGCGCACGTCGCCTTTCATGGTGTTGGCGAGGTTCTTCACGATGGAGAGGCCCAGGCCCGTGCCGCCCATTTCGCGCGAGCGGCCTTTGTCGACGCGGTAGAAGCGCTCGAACACGCGGGGCAGGTGCCGCGCTTCGATGCCGGGCCCGTCGTCTTTCACGCGGATGAGGACGGTCTCGCCGCGACGCTCGGCGCTCACCTCGACCCGCCCGCCCGGCCGCGTGTACTTCACCGCGTTGTCGACGAGGTTGAGCATGATCTGCTCGAGCGCGCGCTTGTCTCCGAGCACCTGCAACGTGGCCGGCATCGACACGTTCAACGTCGTGCCTCGAGGCGACGCCCTGGGCCGTACGACTTCGAACGCGCGCTGCGTGGCCTCCAGCACGCCCACGGGTTTTTCTTCGAGCTGAATCTGCCGCGCTTCGATGCGCGAGAGCTCGAGCAGATCTTCGACCAACTCGCTGAGCCGCTCCGACTGGCGATGAATGATGTCGACCATCTTCGGTGCGGCGACGGTGTCGTTGATGGCGCCCGATTGCAGCGTCTCGGCGTAGCCACGAATGGCGGTGATGGGCGTGCGCAGCTCGTGCGAGACGTTGGCCACGAAGTCTTTGCGGACCTTCTCGAGGCGCCGCAACTCGGAGACGTCGAAGAACACCGCCGACGAACCGCCGAGCTCACGCCCGAGCGGAGAGACGTGCACCGAGAGCACCGTGGGCTTCACGCCTTCCACGTGGAGCTCGACGCGGCTGGCGACGCCGTCTCGGCAGGCCTTCTCGGTCGCCTGCTGCAGCTCGGGGCTGTTGGCGAACAGGTCGCGCGGGCGGTGACCGACCAGCTCGCGGGCCGTGTAGAGCAGCTCCTTGAGCGCGTTGTTGTGCTCGAGCACCGTGCCGTCTTCGGAGGTGATCCACACGCCTTCGGCCATGCCGTCGATGACCGCGCGCAGCACGCCGAGCTTCCGCGCGTTGTCGCGCGCCGTCACCGCCGCGCTGTGAATTTCGCGGGCGAGGGCGATGGGGTCTTCACCCGGCCCGACGTCGACGCCGGGGTCGAGCGCGAGGCCGCGCGCGGCGGCGGCGAAGGCGTCGGCGCGACGCCTCCATTGCGCGGCGACGCGTTGAGTGGCGCCGAAGACGCACGCAGCCGCGATGGCTCCGAGCGCGATGGCGGCGGCGACGTTCGAGGTCAGCAGCATCGTGCCGCCGAAGACGCCGACGAACGTGCCCCAGACCCAGAGCGTGAGGCGGTTCATGACGTGAGCTTGTAACCGACGCCACGAATCGTCTCGATGACGTCGCCGGCGGGGCCCAGCTTTTCGCGCAGGCGCTTGATGTGCGTGTCGACGGTGCGCGTCGTGATGTCGGCGTCGATGCCCCACACGTCGGAGAGCAACGTCTCGCGGGTCTGCACGCGCCCCGGTCGCTCGAGGAAGGTCTTGAGCAGGCGGAACTCGAGCGCGGTGAGCACCACGGGCTTGCCGGACACGCGCACTTCGTGGCGCTCGACGTCGAGCAGAATGTCGCCCTTCGAGAGCTGGCGCGCGTCGGCGCGCGGCTCTTCTCCTTGACGACGGAGCACAGCCTTCACGCGCAGCAGCAGCTCTTTGACCGAGAACGGCTTGGTCACGTAGTCGTCGGCGCCGAGCTCGAGGCCCTTCACGCGATCGCCTTCTTCGCCGCGCGCGGTGACCATGATGATGGGCGTGCGGCGCTGCTCGTTTTCGCGCACCAGCCGCGCCACCTCGCTGCCCGCGATGTCGGGGAGCATGAGGTCCAACAAGATGAGGTCGGGCTTCCACAGCTTCGCGCGGGAAACGCCAGCGGCGCCGGTGCGCACGACTTCGGCCTCGTGGCCATCGGCGCGCAGGTTGTATTCGACGAGGGTGCCCAGGTCCTGCTCGTCTTCGATCACGAGGATTCGCGACATTGGCAGCGGCTTCCTACCTCACATCGTCTCGTGGCATATAGCGCCCGACTTCATGGGCACCGACAAGCGGAGAGAGACCCGAATTCCCGTCGATCTGTGGATCGAAGCCGCCCGCGACGGAGAGCTTTATTACCAACGTGCAACGAACCTGTCGGTCGGCGGCGCGTTCTTCGTGCAGACCATTCCGCTGCCGGTGGGCACGCGCGTGCAGCTCAAGTTCACGCTGCCCGGAGACACGCACGAGATCGTCTGCGACGGCGACATCGTCTCGGCCAAGGAGCTGGGCATGGGCGTGCAGTTCGTCGAGCTGGTCGCGGCAGACCGTTCGCGCATCGAGAAGCTCATCAAGAAGTCTGCGTCGAAGAGTCAGTGACGCGGGTCGCAGGCGGCGCGCGGGTCGAGCTTCTCGATGCGTGCGCCCACGGCGGCGTTCATGCCTGCTGACAATTCACGAATGTAATTGCACGAGCTGCCGGCGAGGCGCGGCGTGGCGTCGGTCGAAACGGCCTCGACGACGAGCGCAAAGTCTTTGCCCAGCGGCAGGTCTTTCAACGACACGTCCTGGGTGCTGGGTGAGCCGCTCATCAGTGATTCGAGCGTGAAGCGCAGCGACGGCACCGTCTTTCCGCTCGTGTCTTTGAGCGGCACGAAGCGGCTCGCTTCGACTTGATCCTTGATGCACGACTTCTGCACCGTCACGCAGTCGAGCGACGAGCCGTTGGTCACCAGCGAAACCTGAAAAGCCTGAATGTCGTCTTTCAAGCCGGCGCTCACGTAGAGCTCGATGGGAAACTCGGGGCCCTGTGGGCCGCACGCGCTCAGCACCAGCAGGAAGGGGAGCGCGAGGCGCTTCATGGGGCACCGTCGATCTGAATCTTGATGGGCAACGTCGCGGTCTGGTTGCTGGTGGCGAGCACCGCGGCGCCGGTCGCGATGGCGGCGACACCGACGCCGATGCCGATCCACAACCAGGGGCTCTTGTACGCGGGGACTGCCTCGGCCACCGGGCCGTCGCTGACCTTCTTCGCGAGCACGCGGAAGCGCAGCGGGTTGTACGAATCTCCACGGCCGGCGAGGCGGCGCTGGGCCGCGTCGGCGACCTCGACGAAGTACTCGACCTCGTACGACTGCTCTTCGGTGGGCAGCTCGAAGGCCGGCACCGTGGCCGTGTAGTCGGTGCGGTTCACCTTGCCGCGCACGAAGTCGATGGAGCTGAAGCTCTGCACGCCCGCGCGTCGGTAGAACAACTTCGCCTTCGCGCCGAGCGCCATGTCTTCGATGCGCGCCTCGACGACCACCGCGGCGTTGCCCGGCACTTCAGGCACCGGCGTCAACGTGAGCGTCACCGGGCGAACCCGCCGCTTGCGAATGTCGTCTTTGATGCGCGAGTACAGCGAGCGGATCTTCGGAGGCGCAGACTTCGGCAACTCGTAGTCAGGGCGCGCCTGCAGCAGCTTCTCGAAGGCGTCGCGCGCCTTCTCTTCGTGCCCCAGGTAGAGATGCGCCAGGCCGAGCAGCCGGTACAACTCTGCGAGCTGATCGTCGGTGAGGTCGGGCGCCTCGATACCGCGCTCGACGGTCTTCACCGCATCTTCGAAGTCGCCTTCGTCGACTTGCTGGGCCGCCTTCTCGATGGCCTCACTTCGCGGAACGACCTGCGCTGCAGCGATCAGGGGAACCACGAGAGCGACCAG
The DNA here is from genome assembly GCA_035910535.1 of Archangium sp. Taxonomy (GTDB): domain Bacteria; phylum Myxococcota; class Myxococcia; order Myxococcales; family Myxococcaceae; genus Archangium_A. Next base: position 9,811 of record JAMHXF010000044.1, read on the forward strand.
GAAGACGAAGCGCACGGGGCTGACTTCCTAACACACCGGGTTTGACTCGCTTGGCCATGTTCTTGTAGGTTGCGCGCCCTCGCAGGGCGGTCGTGTAAATGCTCGTAAAGATTGAAGAAATACAAAATCTCGAACTCAAGCGGACTGAAGACATCAAGCCGGAGGTGCTGAACAAGGCCCTTGCGGACTCTGAAGGCTTCGCCCTTGTGTCTTCGACGCCGCTGTCTGCGAGCTTCAAGAAGGTCTCGGGGCGCGTGTTCGTGAAGGCGCAGTTCAAGGCCTCGCTGACGTGCCCCTGCAAGCGGTGCACGACTGACGTGCCGGTGCCGCTCGACATTGATTTTTCGCTGCGAATGATCCCCGAGGCGCGACCGCCGCGCGGCGACGACGACGCAGCCACCGACGCGAGCCCGAAGAAGGGCCGTCGTAAAGAGTCGAAAAAAGAGGACGACGGGCAGTCAGACGTCGCCTCCTCATTCGAGCTGGACGAGATCGACGCCGAGCCGTTCGACGGAAAGACGATCGATCTGGACCCGGTCGTGCGTGAGCAGGTATTGCTGGCGCTCCCGGTGTCGGTGGTGTGCCGCGAAGACTGCAAGGGGCTGTGCCCCACCTGCGGGCAGGACCTGAACGAGCAGGACTGCGGTCACGGCAAAACGAAGGAAGTCGATGTCCGTCTCGCGAAGCTCAAGGACATCAAACTGAAGAACTAGCAGTCGAAAGGACGGACAAATTCCATGGGCGTTCCCAAAAAGCGTACTTCGAAGATGCGTCGCGACAAGCGCCGCTCGGCCAACAACAAGCTCAAGTCACCGTTGCAGCTCAACGCGTGCCCGAACTGTGCAGCCGCCACGCAGCCGCACCGCGTGTGCCCGTCGTGCGGTTTCTACAAGGGCAAGAAGGTCCTGGCCGGCGCAGCAGACTGACCAGTCTTCGCTGAACATGAGCTTTGCGGCTCCTGTTGAGCCCGGCGGGCATGCTCCCTCCGGGCTCTTCGTGTTTCTGTCGCATGAGGCTGCTGCGTCGTGCGCTTCCCAGCCTGCGAAAAAACCTTCGCGGTGACAGGGCTCGGTCAACTGGGTAGAGGGCCGACCCGTGACGCGCGCACAGATCATCGGAACGGGCAGCTACATCCCCGAGAAGGTGCTGACCAACGACGACCTCGCGAAGATCGTCGAGACCACCGACGAGTGGATCACCGAGCGCACCGGCATTCGCAGTCGCCATCAGGCGGCCGAAGGCGAGAACACGTCGGACATGGCGCTCAAGGCGTCGGTTCGCGCGCTCGAGATGGCCGGTGTGAAGCCCGAAGAGCTCGACCTCATCATCGTCGGCACCATCACCGCCGACCTGCCGATGCCGTCGTGTGCGGTGCTGCTGCAGGCCAAGCTCGGCGCGAAGAAGGCGTTCGCGTTCGACATCTCGGCGGCGTGCGCGGGGTCGATCTTCGGCATCTCGATGGCCTCGCAATACATTCAGTCGGGGCAGGCCAAGCGCGTGCTGGTGGTCGGCGCTGAATTGCTGACCCGCATCACCGACTGGACTGATCGAAACACCTGCGTGCTCTTCGGCGACGCTGCTGGCGCGCTGGTGCTGGCGCCGACGGAAGACGAGAACCGCGGCGTGATGTCGACGCACCTCCACACCGACGGTGGCGCGAGCAACATTCTCCATATTCCCGGTGGTGGCACTGCGGCGCCGCTCGACCCGAAGGGCTTCGATCAAAAGCTGACGAAGATCGCGATGAACGGCCGCGAGGTCTACAAGTTCGCGGTTCGCTCGCTGACGGAGGTGATGAAGGAGGCGCTCGTGGCCAACAAGCTCACGGCCGCTGACGTCACCCATGTGGTCGCGCACCAGGCGAACCTCCGCATCATCGAAGCGGTGCTCGATCGCCTCGAGCTCCCGCGCACCAAGGCGTGGGTCAACATCGATCGCTACGGCAACACGTCGTCTGCCTCGCTGCCCATTTCGCTCGACGAAGCCAACCGCGCCGGGCGCCTGCAGCGCGGTGACACCATCGCCATGATGGCCATCGGCGCGGGCATGGCGTGGGGCAGCGGCATTCTCCGTTGGTGAGGACCCGACATGAGCATCGCGTTCATTTTTCCAGGGCAGGGCAGTCAGTCGGTCGGCATGGGCAAGGCGCTGGCCGACGCGTTCCCCGAAGCGAAGGCTGTCTTCGACGCGGCTGACGACGCGCTCCACGAGAAGCTCTCGGCGCTGTGCTGGGAGGGCCCCGACGACGCGCTCAAGCTGACGGCCAACACGCAGCCGGCGATTCTGACCGTGTCCATCGCCGCGCACGCCGTCTTCAGCAAGCGCTTCGCGACGGCGCCTTCGTTCGTCGCCGGGCATTCACTGGGTGAGTACTCGGCGCTGGTGGCCGCGAAGTCGATGACGTTGGCCGACGCGGTGAAGGCCGTGCGCGCGCGCGGCACGTTCATGCAGGAGGCCGTGCCCGCAGGCGTCGGCACCATGGCCGCCGTGCTGGGCATGGACCCGGTGAAGATCTCCGAGCTCTGTGCCGAGGCCGCGCAGGGTGAAGTCGTGAGCTGCGCCAACTTCAACGACCCCGCGCAGACCGTCATCGCCGGGCACACCGCCGCCGTCGAGCGCGCGAGTGAGCTCATCAAGGCCGCTGGCGCCAAGCGCGTGTTGCCGCTGCCCGTGAGCGCTCCGTTTCATTGCTCGCTGATGCAGCCCGTCGTGCCGCGCCTCGAGGCGGTGCTGGGGACGTTCGCGAACCCGGTGGTGCCGGTGGTGAGCAACGTGGAGGCGACGCCGAACGCTGACGGTGGCCGCGTCAAAGAGCTGCTGCTCAAGCAGGTCACCGGCTCCGTGCGGTGGATCGAGTCGGTGCAGGCGATGGAGCGCGCCGGGGTCACGCGCGTCGTCGAGATCGGCCCGGGCAAGGCGCTGTGCGGCATGGTGAAGCGCATCAGCAAGTCGATCGAAACGTTCAACATTGAAGACCCGGCCAGCCTCGAGAAGACGCTCGCCGCCCTGGGGGCATGACGATGAGAGACTTTGAGAGCAAGGTTGCGCTGGTCACCGGCGGTTCACGCGGCATCGGCCGCGCCATCGCGCTCGAGTTGGGCAAGCGCGGCGCGACGGTGGTGCTGAGCTACGCGGGCAACGAAGCCGCCGCCGTCGAGGCCGTGAAGTTGATCGTCGACGCCGGTGGCAAGGCAAAGTCGCTGCGCTTCGACGTGGCCGACACCGAGGCCTGCAGCAAGGCCATCGACGAAATCGTCAAGGAGTTCGGCCGCGTCGACGTGCTGGTGAACAACGCGGGCGTGGCCGTCGACGGCCTGCTCATGCGCTTCAAAGACGAAGACTGGGACAAGACCATCGACACCAACCTGAAGGGCGCCTTCGCGCTCATGCGTGCGGTGTCGCGGCCCATGATGAAACAGAAGGGCGGCTCCATCGTGAACATCTCGTCGATCGTCGGCGAGATGGGCAACGGCGGGCAGTCGGCCTACGCGGCCTCGAAGGCGGGGCTCATTGGCCTCACCAAGGCCGTTGCGCGCGAGCTCTCGAGCCGCAACATTCGCGTCAACGCCGTCACGCCGGGGTTCATCACCACCGACATGACGAACGCGCTGACGGCCGAACAGAAAGAAAAGATGTCAGCCGCAATTCCATTGGCTCGCATCGGGAATGCAGAGGAAGTCGCTGCTGCCGTGGCCTTCCTCGCGTCGGACTCCGCCTCCTACATCACGGGGGAAGTCCTCAAGGTGAACGGCGGCATGTACATGTAGTTGGCCATTGGTCGGGCACGTGCCGTGTGGTACGCGCCCGGCGAACTTTCAAACCCGCAGCACACTCCAAAGAACAAGGAACACCTTCATGACGGCCACCACCATTGAAGCCAAGGTCAAGTCGATCATCGCTGACCAGCTCGGCGTGAGCGAAGACGAGATCAAGCTGGAGTCATCGTTCATCGAAGACCTCGGCGCCGACTCGCTCGACATCGTCGAGCTCGTGATGGCGATGGAAGAAGAGTTCGAGATCGAGATCCCCGACGAGGAGGCCGAGAACATCAAGGCCGTCGGCGACGCCATCAACTACATCAACACCCACAAGAAGTAAGGGTCGTTGCAGTGCGTTGGCTGTACCTCGCCCGGGACTTCATGCCCCGGGCGAGTCGTTTGAAGTCTTGAAGGAGGCTTTGCTGTGAACGCTCCCCGACGTGTCGTCATCACCGGTTCCGGTCTTCTTTCTGCGCTCGGTTCGGGCACCGAGAAGAACTGGCAGTCGATCATCGCGGGCAAGTCGGGCATCGCTCGCATCTCGCGTTGGGAGACCGGCAAGCTCGCGACGAGCATCGCCGGTGAAGTGAAAGACTTCGTCGCTGAGGACTACTTCGAGCGCAAAGAGGCGCGCCGCATGGACCTCTTTTGTCAGTACGCCGTCGCCGCTGCCGAGCTGGCGATGCGCGACAGCCAGATGCCGGTCGGCCTCGAGAAGGCCAACGGCTACGACCCCGAGCGCGTGGGTGTGATCGTCGGCTCGGGCATCGGCGGGCTGATGTCCTTCGAAGAGAGCTACTCGGTCGGTACCAGCAAGGGCTGGGACCGTCTCTCGCCGTTCTTCATCTTGAAGATGATCGCCAACATGGCGCCCGGCCGCATTTCGATGCGCTTCAACTGCAAGGGCGCGAACTGGGGTCCGGTGTCGGCGTGCAGCACGTCGGCGCACGCCATCGGCGAGGCCTGGCGACAGATTCGTTACGGTGATCTCGACGCGGCCATCGCGGGCGGTGCCGAGGCGGCCATCACGCCGCTGGGCATTGGTGGCTTCGAGGCCATGCACGCGCTCTCGACGCGCGTCGACGACCCCGCCACGGCCTCACGCCCGTTCGACAAAGACCGCGACGGCTTCGTGATGGGCGAAGGCGCAGGCATCGTCATCATCGAAGAGTACGAAGCGGCCAGGCGTCGCGGCGCCACGATTCTCGCGGAGATCTCGGGTTACGGGGCCAACAGCGACGCGCACCACGAGACCGCGCCGGCGCCCGAGCACGAAGGCGCGCAGCGCTGCATGCGCCTGGCGCTCAAGTCGGCCGGCTTGAAGCCCGAAGACATCGGCTACATCAACGCGCACGGCACCTCGACGGCGTTCAACGACCTGCACGAGACCAAGGCCATCAAGCGGGTGTTCGGCGACCACGCGAAGAAGGTGATGGTCTCGTCGACCAAGTCGATGACGGGCCACATGCTCGGCGCGGCCGGCGGTGCGGAGGCCATTCTCACGGCGCTGGCGATTCACCGCGGCATCATTCCTCCGACCATCAACCAGTTCACGTCAGACCCCGAATGCGACCTCGACTACGTGCCCAACAAGGCGCGCGAGGCGTGGGTCAACGCGGCCATGTCGAACTCGTTCGGCTTCGGCGGTACGAATGCCACCCTGGTGCTGACGCGCTGCAAGTGAGCCGCGCGCTGGCAGTCGCCGCGCTCGTCTTCGGAGCCGGCTGTGTGACGCCCATCTCGTTCGATCAGGCGCGGCAGAAGGTGTTGCTGCGCGCGTCGTTCGAGTTCCAGTGCCCGCCCGACAAGCTGAACGTTCAGAACCTCGCGTCTGACGACTCAGGCCCGATCTACGTGGGCGTCTCTGGCTGCAATCGGCGCGCGGTGTACCTGCGCGTCGAGACGGCCAACGGGTCGCTCTTCATCAATGACACCGTGCCGGCGGTCGACGTGCGCGGAAGCGATGTGGTGGCTCCATGAAACGGTTTGTGTTGCTGATGTTGCTCGCTGGTTGCTCCACGCCGCTCGCGCAGTTGAAGGTCGAGCTCGGGCAGCGCACGTCTGACGCGTTGTCGTGCCCCGAAGACAAGCTCACGTACGAAGAGCTCGAGAAGTTGATCTCGACCACGCGCGTGAAGGTGCACGGCTGCGGCAAAGAGGCGACGTGGAAGCTCGTCGAGAGCCGGTGGGCGCGCGAACGCTCGCTGTGACTGCTAGACAGCCGCCATGGCGAACATCGCGATCGCGTCTGACCACGCTGGCTTTGCACTGAAGTCTGAGTTGGTGGCCGAGTTGGGCCGCCTGGGCCACACGGCGCTCGACTTCGGCCCTGTTGATACGAGCTCCGTCGACTACCCCGACTTCGCGACGAAGGTGACGACGGCCGTCACCGAAGGCAAGGCGCCGCTGGGCGTGTTGATCTGCGGCACGGGCATCGGCATGTCGATCTCCGCGAACAAGGTGCACGGCATTCGCGCCGCGCTCTGCCACACCGAGTTCGAAGCGCGCGCTACGCGGCAGCACAACGACGCCAACGTGTTGTGCCTGGGCCAGCGCGTCACCGGCGTCGGCGTGGCGCTGGAGGTGCTGAAGGTGTTCCTCGCGACGCCCTTCGAAGGCGGCCGTCACGCGAACCGCCTCGAGAAGATCCGCGCGCTGGAGGCGAAGCGATGAAGAAGCTCCTGCTGCTCGCGCTGGTCTTCGCCGGGTGTCGCTCTGAAATTCAGCCGTTGGTGAAGCAAGACACCGTCACCCGCAAGTCACGTGCTTCAGACGGCGAGTGCCACGTGCACGACTACCCCACCGCGAGCGAAGTGCCGGCCGGCTCGAAGTCGATCGGTTGGGTGAAGGTCGCCCGGCAGGAAACCGACGAAGCGACGTTCGAAAAGCTGCGCGCCGAGGTCTGCGCGAAGGGCGGCGACGCCATGAGCCAGATGCACTGGATTCGTGCGTCGGGTGCGTCGGTGGCTGACGCGCCCATCGAGCTCGAAGGCAACGCCTGGGAGCTGCCGTAGTTCGTCAGAAGTAGATCTGCGCCTGCATGCGCACCTGCACGCGGCCGTTGTTTCCGGCGCCGTCGTCGATCCAGAAACAGTCGGTCTGCAGCTTGAGGTCGTGGCGCATGAACATGAAGTTCGCCCCGCCGCCCACTTCGCGTTGCCGCACGAACGAAGGGTCAGTTGGCCCGAGCGGCCGCACGTCGCCATAGCGCGCGACGAGCTCGAGCCACGGCGTCACGTAGCCGCCGGCTTGCACGAACCAACCCCAGCCAGAGCGCGAGTACTCGGTGACCTGCGAGGTGCCGACGAGGCCGTTGTGCGCGGCGCTCGCGACGCCGGTGACGGGATCGATCGTCAGGTCGGCCTGCCGCCAGTAGATCGACGAGAGCAAAGACACGCCGTACCACTTGAAGTGAACGTCGCCCGTGGCGTGCGTGTACGAGACGGTGGTGTCGGCCAACCGGTACGGCGTGCCGGTGGTGCTGCGCGGCCGGTTGGTGGCGATGTTGCGAGCGCCGGCGACTCCGAAGGCGAGGCGAGGGCGCGCGTCGCGGTCGGGGTCTCCTTCGGTCTTGTCGTCCATCGCGCCGAGCGGCGAATAACGAATGCGCGCGGCGTAGAGCAGGCCCACGTTGGTGCCGATGCGATTGCGGCCGTCACCTCCGAAGACGCCGATGGCGTAGCGGAGGCGCTGGCCCACGCCGAGGAAGTCGTCGGAATACGCCACGAGGCCCACGTCGCGATCGAGGTTGAGTTCAGCGGTGACGAGCGAGCGATCGACGAACTGCAGCGAGCTCGACGACACCACACGCTGCACGTCGAAGGGCACCTTCATTTGACCGACGCGGAAGCTGAGATCTCGCAGGGGGGCCCAGCCCGCGTAGAGGTCGCGCAGCACGTTGGGTTGATCGGCCTCCATGTCGAGCGGCGCGAACGCGAGCTGCATCGCGAAGGTCAGCTTGTACGGAAACTCACCCTTGAGCTGGAGGCGCGCACGCCGAATGAACAGCGCGTTCTGTCGCTGCGCGTTGCTGTCTTCACCGGGGACGACGACGAGCGCCTGTGCCTGCATGCGACCGCGCAGCTGCAACTTGAACTCGCCGGCCTTCACCGTCACGCCTTCGCCCAGCCTGGCGTCGACCTCGACGGGCAGCGACGTGCCTCCGTCGAGGTTCGCGAGCAGCAAGAGACTCAGACCCAGCAGTTGCATGGGTGCGACGATGTAGAGAGGCCTGCCGTCACGCTGACGACACCTGCGTCACAACTTGGTGTCGATGTGACACCCATGTGACGGAAGACATCGTTACGGTGACCGCATGGCGCTTTCCTTCGCTGTGGCGTGGCCGACCGTCGACGCGTTTCAAGTCGCGCTCGATGCGGAGATCAAACGCGGCGGCCTGCTCGTGCGCGGCGCGACCGTCGCAGGGGCGAGTGCTGGTGCCGAGGTGCTGCTGACAGTCACCGTGGCTGGCCTGTCGGTCGAAGTGGCTGCGCGTGTCGCCGCCGTCGTGCCCGGAGTCGGCGTGGCCGTGATGTTCAACGGAGTGCCGCGTGAATTCGAACAACTGCTCGCGCCAGTCATCGACGCCGAGCTCGAAGAAGAAGCAGAAGTGCAACGACCTCCGGGGCCGCTCTCGGAGCGCCTCAAGACGATGACGGTGAGCGAGAAAATGCAGCTCGCGATGCAGGGCTCGCGAGATGAACGCACCGCGCTCTTTCGCGACGTGAACAAGACGTTGCACCTCTACGTGCTCAAGAACCCGCGCATCGGCCTCGACGAAGTGCAGGCCGCCGCCAAGCAACCGCAGCTCTCGCCCGACGCGTTGAAGCTGATCGCCGAGCATCGCGAATGGGGCTCAAACCCCGGGGTGTGCGCGGCGCTCGTTCGAAACCCCAAGACGCCCATGCCGCTGGCGCTGCGCATGTTGGACAAGGTGCCGGTGAACGAGCTCCGCGCCATCGCCAAAGGCGGGGCACGCGACGCGCTGGTGCACGCTGCTCGGAAGAAGCTCGAGGGCTGAGGCTTGAGAACCCACGCCGTTGCGGCTACGCGACCAGCATGGAGAACACTGCAACGCTGAAGCAGGTCGATCCCGCTGTCGCGCAGATCGTCCAGGCCGAGACCCGTCGTCAGGAAGAAGGTCTCGAGCTCATCGCGTCGGAAAACTTCGTCAGCCCCGCGGTCATCGAAGCGGCCGGCAGCGTGCTGACCAACAAGTACGCCGAGGGCTACCCGGGCAAGCGCTACTACGGCGGCTGCGAAGAGGTCGACAAGGTCGAGCAGCTCGCCATCGATCGCGCGCTCAAGCTCTTCGGCGCGCAAGCGGCGAACGTGCAGCCGCACTCCGGCAGCCAGGCCAACATGGCGGCGTACATGACGCTCATGAAGCCGGGCGACACGCTGCTCGGGCTCGACCTGAATTCAGGCGGCCACCTCACGCACGGCTCGGCGTTCAACTTCTCCGGCAAGCTCTACAAGGCCGTGCACTATGGCCTCATTCGTGAGACCGAGCAGATCGACTACGCGCAGGCCGAAGCGCTCGCCAAAGAGCACAAGCCGCGGGTGATCGTCGTCGGCGCGTCGGCGTACCCGCGCATCATCGACTTCCCCCGGTTCCGCGCGATCGCCGATGCGGTGGGCGCGGCGCTCGTCGTCGACATGGCGCACATCGCGGGCCTCGTCGCCGGTGGCGTGCACCCGTCGCCGGTGCCGTACGCCGACATCGTCACCTCCACCACGCACAAGACGTTGCGCGGCCCGCGGTCGGGGTTGGTACTCATGCGCGAGCAGTACGCGAAGACCATCAACAGCCAGGTGTTCCCCGGCATTCAGGGCGGCCCGCTGATGCACATCATCGCGGCGAAGGCGGTCGCGTTCGGAGAAGCGCTGCAGCCCGAGTTCAAGGTCTACGCGAAGCAGGTCGTCGACAACGCGCAGGCGCTCGCGGAAGGCTTGCAGGCGCAGGGCCTTCGCATCGTCTCCGGCGGCACCGACAACCACCTCATGCTGCTCGACCTGCGGCCCAAGAAGGTCACCGGCAAGCTGGGCGAAGAAGCGCTGGGCCACGCCGGCATCACGGTGAACAAGAACCAGATCCCGTTCGACCCCGAGAAGCCGACGGTCAGCTCCGGGGTTCGTGTCGGGACGCCGGCCATCACCACGCGCGGCATGAAGGCGGCCGACATGGCGATCGTCGCGAAGTTCATCGGGCGCGCGCTCGACTCACACGCCGACGCCGCGGCGCTGGCGAAGATCCGCGACGAGGTGAAGGAATTCACGGCCTCGTTCCCGCTCTACCGTTCACGCCTCGAGAAGGCCTGAAAGCGACACATGCGCTGTCCCTTCTGTACGGCGGCTGACACCCGGGTGATGGACTCTCGCGACTCCGCGGAAGGCACCATCATTCGCCGTCGCCGTGAGTGTGAGAGCTGCAAGCGCCGCTTCACGACCTACGAGCGCGTCGAAGAGCTCAACCCCCTGGTGGTGAAGAAAGACGGGCGTCGCGAGGCGTTCGACCGCGACAAGCTGGTCGCCGGGTTGAAGAAGGCGTGTGAAAAACGCCCGGTCTCAGTCGATCAAATCGAGCAGCTCGTCACGTCGATCGAACGCAAGCTGCAGGAGCTCGGCGAGAAGGAAGTCGCGTCGACCACCATCGGCGAAATCGTGATGGAGCGCCTGCCCGCACTCGATGAGGTCGCCTACGTGCGCTTCGCGTCGGTCTACCGGAGCTTCCGCGACATCGCGGAGTTCATGGACGAGCTCAAAGACATCCTCCAGGGCAAGAAGGCTCCCGCGAAGGGCAAGACGTGAACGACGAAGCCGGCATGGCGTTGGCGCTCGCCGAGGCCGTGAAGGGCGTCGGGCGTACGCACCCGAACCCGTCGGTCGGCGCGGTCATCGTCAAAGGCGGCAAGGTCATCGCCACCGGCTACACGCTGCCAGTCGGCGGCCTGCACGCCGAAGCCATGGCGCTGCAGCACGCGGGCAAGAAGGCGAAGGGCGCGACGCTCTACGTCACGCTCGAGCCGTGCAACCACTTCGGGCGCACGCCGCCGTGCAGTGAGGCGATCATCAAGGCTGGCATCAAGCGCGTGGTTTTCGCCGCGAAAGACGCGAACCCGCACGTCAAAGGCAATGGCGCACGTCGACTGCGCGCTGCCGGCATCGAAGTGACGGGCGGGGTGCTCGCGCACGCGTCTGAAGAATTGAACCTGCCGTTCTTCAAGGCCATGCGCACCGGCCTGCCGTGGGTGACGTTGAAGGTCGGCGTGACGCTCGATGGAAAAATCGCCACCAACACGGGCGAGTCGAAGTGGATCAGCTCCGAAGCGTCGCGCGTCGTGGTGCACCAACTGCGCGACGTCATCGACGCCATTCTGGTGGGCGCAGGTACCGTCATCGCCGACGATCCGCTGCTCACCACGCGGCGTGGCTCCGCGGGCGGTCGAAACCCGGTGCGCGTCGTCATCGATCCCAACCTCCGCACCGACCCGCGCTCGGCGATCTACGACGTGAAGGCGGCGCGCACGATTCTGGTGACGACGAAGCCCGCTCCGAAGCACGCCGCGCGCGGGGTCGACGTGTGGCCCTTCACCACGCTGGAGGCGATGTTGCAGCGCCTGGTGCGCGACGGCCTGCTGCACCTGATGGTCGAAGGAGGCGCGCACACGCACGCGGGCTTCATCAAGGCCGGGCTCGTCGACGAGCTGGTGTTGTTCATGGGCCCGAAGCTCTTCGGGCACGACGGCCACACGTGGTCGGGGCTGCTCGGGGTGACGGCGCCGTCGAACGCCTACGTGTTCGACGACCTCGACGCGGTGCGCGTCGGGCCAGATCTCATGGTGACGGCAAGACGGCGAGCAACGTCGTCTTCAAGATCGCGTTCGCGAAAGTGAAATAAATGACGATGCCGGTCACGTCGACCAGCGTCGCGACGAACGGTGCAGACGCTGCGGCGGGGTCGAGGCCGAGTCGCTGCAGCAGAAACGGCAGCATCGAGCCGATCATCGCGCCCACCATCACCACGCCGATGAGGCTCGCTGAGACGGTCGCGGCCACCAATAGGTAGTGCTCGCCGTAGCCTCGAGACAGCACGCCCAGGTTGAAGAGCTGCTGCCAGAGCACCACGCGCACGAAGCCGATGGTCGCGAGCCCGACGCCCAGCAACACGCCGCTGCGGAGCTCTTTCGCGGCCACGCGCCACCAATCGCGCAGCTCGATTTCGCGGAGTGAGAGCGCACGAATGATGAGCGAGGTCGCCTGACTGCCGGAGTTGCCGCCCGACGCGATGATCAACGGGAGAAACAGCGCCAGCACCTCGGCGCGCGCGAGATCGTCTGCGAACGAGCCCATCGCGGTGGCCGTCAACATGCCGCCGACGAGCAGGATCGCCAGCCAGCCGCCGCGCTTGCGCAGCATCTCGAAGGTGCCGATCTCCATGTACGGCGCTTCGAGGGCCTCGACACCACCGAGCTTCTGAATGTCTTCGGTGGCTTCTTCTTCGGCGACGTCGAGCACGTCGTCGGCGGTGATGATGCCCAACATCGCGCCGCGCGAGTCGACGACAGGCAGGGCCACGCGGTCGTACTTTTCGAAGGTGGAGACGATCTCTTCTTTCGGCGCCGCCGCGGGAATCGCGATCAACGGGCGGGTTTCGATGTCGCCCACGCGCGTGTCGGGCTCCGCGAGCACCAGGTCGGAGAGCCGGAGATCCGAGAGCAGCGTGCTCTTGTCGTCGAGCACGTACAGCACGTTGACCGTCTCGCGACCCTTGGCGTTCTTGCGGACCGTCTCGAGGCCTTCGCGCACCGTCATGCTCGGCTTGAGCGCCAGGTACTCCGGCGTCATGTACCGGCCGGCGGTGTCTTCGGGGTAGCCCAGCAGCTGCCGCGCGACCTTCAGCTCTTCAGCCGACAGCTGATCGAGCGCGCGCTTGGTGACCTCGGCGGGCAACTCTTCGAAGAGGCGCGTGCGGTCGTCAGGCGCCATCTCGTTGAGCACCGTGGCGAGCTGCTCGCTGCCCAGGCGCTGAACGATCTCAGTCTGCTGATCGAGCGGGAGGTACTCGAAGGCCACGCCCGCGACGTCGCGCGGGAGAATGCGAAAGAGCAGGCCCGAATCTTCAGCCGGGAGATCTTCGAGGATCTCCGCGATGTCGGCCGGGTCGACGTCTTCGAACGCAATGCGCAGCGACTCCCAGTCGCGCTTGCGGAGGAGCTCCTCGTACTCGGGCTTCAGGAGGTGACCGAGCACGGGAAAAAACTCCTACTGCGGTGAGATCAGAGGACCTTCTTGAGGCTGTCTTCGAGCTTTGCCTTCGGCATCGCGCCGACGAGCTGCTCGACCACCTTGCCACCCTTGAAGAGGAGCAGCGTGGGAATGGAGCGGATGCCGAACTGCTGGGCGATCTGCTGGTTCTCGTCGACGTCGACCTTGGCGATCTTCACCTGGCCTTTGTACTGGGTCGCCAGCTCTTCGAGCGCAGGCGCGATGGCGCGACAGGGCGCGCACCACGTGGCCCAGAAATCGACGAGCACAGGCGTCGATGAATCGAGAACTTCGTTCTTGAACGTTGCGTCGAGGACCGTCACGGTGTCTTTGCTCATGGGCTTGGGTTTTAATACCCAAGTCCGCGCAATGCAGGGCAGCGAAAAAGAGGACCGCACGTGAAGCTCTTTCTGCCGCAGAAGACCCTCGAGGAGTGGGCGTTGGCCGACAAGGCCGACGTTCAAGAGGGCAAGCTCATCATCAAAGACGAGACCGGCACGCACTCCGTCGCCTCTGCGGTGCACTTCAACAAGCTCGTCTCGGGTGAAGACACCCACGGCCTGTTGGGGCGCGTGAAGACCACGGTGCAGCTCTCGACGCTCAACGCCGAACATTTCGCCGACTCGTGCATCATCGGTGAGGCGGCGTACGAGGTGGTCGAAGGCTTCGTGACCGACGTCGTCGCGCCGCCGCCTGCGAGGACGGACGCGAAGAAGAAGACGGCGTCACCCGAAGCCGATCTGCTCGCCGCGTTCATTCTCGACAAGCTCTAGGACTCGACCGTGGCTCAGGTGCTCCTCCTCACGCCGCCGGAGCAGGCGAGCGATGTCGCGTTTCTGCTCGAAGAAGAGGGCCACGAGCCGCGCTTCTGGCCGGTGCTGGGCCTGCCGACCGCGCTACCGAAGGGCCTCCGCGCTGCAGCCGAGCAGCTCAGTCGCTTCACGTGGATCGTGGTGATGGGTCGCGGCCCATTGCGCGCGTTTCTCGAGGCGGTGAACGGGGCGGGCACGCGCGTGGGGTTGCAGAAAGTGCAGTGGCTCGCGGCCGATGGCGCGACCGCGCGGGTGATTGAACGGCACGGCGGCACGGTGCGGGTTCCCGGCGACGGCAAGTGGACGTCAGCGATCTCGGGGTTGCTCACGCCCGACGACGAGGTGCTGGTGCTGCACGAAGACGCCGTGCCCGAGATTTTGATCGACGCGCTCGATGCGGCCGGCGTTCGCTTTACCGACGTGGTGTTGCCGCGCGCAGAGCCCGAGGCGCTCGAGGGTGCTGCCGAGGTGCGCGTGGTGATCGTCCACTCGGCGGCGGCCGGAGAAGTGTTTGCCGAAGTGACGCGCGGCGCGGCGCACGTCGCGAACGATCAATATTGCTGCGGCCCGCACGAGCACCAGCCCACGACCGAGCCACGTCGCGTCGCGCTGCCCGCCGAGGTGCGCGTGGTGGCGACGTCTGAAGCGACCGCCGAGACCCTGCGTGCGCTGGGTGTGGAGGTGTACGCCACCGCCGAAGCTCCGGCGGCCGACGCCGTCGTCGATGCCACGCTCCGCGCCTTGTCGGAGTAGTCTTTTCGGCCGTATGCGCACCTCACGACTGTTGGTGGGCCTGTTGGCCCTGCCTGTCGCCGCCGTAGCGTCGACCCTCATTCCCCACACGCTCGCCCAGCGCGCCGCCGAGTCGGATCGCGTGGCCCTGGTGCAGGTGCTCTCGCAGAAGGTCGAGCCTGCGTCGGGCAGTACGCCGATGAAGACGCTCACGCGCGTCGCCATCGGCCGCGAGCTGAAGGGCACCGGCCCACAAGAGTTCACCATCGTGCAGATCGGCGGCGTCGCCGGCACGCAGAGCGTTCGAATTCCCGGCGACGCAGCCTTCGACCTCGGAGAGACCGCCGTCGTCTTCGTGCGGTGTCGGCTGGCGGTCGACCGCTGCCACCTCGTGGCGCTCGGCGAAGGCAAGTTGGAGCTCAAGGGCCAGAAGCTGCTCGTTCACGATCTATTCACCGGTGGTTGGCGCCAGCTGACCGTCGACGAGGTGGCCGCTGAGATCACCACGCGCCCGGTCCCCACGACGCCGAACCCTGGCACGGTGACGCCATGAAGCGGCTCTTCCTGGTGGCGCTGCTGCTGCCGACCGCAGCGTCCGCGCAGTACCTGAACTTCAAGATGTTGAGCACCCAGGCGCAGCCGTTCGATTTCTACATCGACACCCGGCAGGCGAACCCGGGCGGCATCGACGGCACCCAGGTCTTCAACGCCGCCGAGCGCGCCATCAACACGTGGAACGGCGTCACCTGCTCGAGCGTGAAGCTTCGATCTCGGGGCGCCTCGGCGGGCGTCGTGCTCAACCCGCAAGACGGCTTCGACTCGTTCTCGGTCGCCCCGGTGTGGATCTCGAGCGCGTCAGACCCCGACTACGGCCAGGTGTTGGGCAGCAGCTTCATCATCGCCATCTCCGTGCCGCGCGCGTACGCGGGCGTGCTCGAGACGTGTGATGTGTTCGTCAACGGCGTCGATCACGCGTTCAGCACCGTAGCGACGCCGAGCGCAAACACCTTCGACGTCGAGAGCCTGCTGCTCCACGAGCTCGGTCATTGCATTGGTCTCGATCACTTCGGGCCGATGACGGCGGTGATGTTCACGGCTGTCACGGCAGGTTACGCGCAGCGCTCCATCACCCCCGCTGACGCGACGGTCCTCTGTGAGCGGTACCGCGCGGTCGGCGAGCTCGGCTCTGCGTGCACCGCCGACGGTGGCTGCGCGACGCAGAATCTCAAGTGCGTGCAGCAGCCCGTCACCAACGGGCTCTCCCTGAGCCTCTGTACGCGCGGCTGCACCGTCAACGCTGGCGAGGCCTGCGAAGTGCCGCTCTCGTGCGTCGCGTCGACGCAGTTCCAGCCGCAGACCGGTGCGTGTCTCCTGCCTGGCAGCATCGTCACGCAGGTCGGCAAACCGTGTAACGACAACGGCCAATGCGGCAGCTCAGTCGGCCTCTGCCAACCGCAAGAGCTCACGCCGAGCAACGGTCCTTTCTGGACCGACGGGTACTGCACCGCGAGCTGCGGCCAGGGCATTCCCGCGTGCCCGGCGGGCTCGGTCTGTTCGACCATCGCCACGGGTGACCGATGTCTGCAGACGTGCCGCGTCGGGCTCGCCGATTGCCGCGCCGGCTATGCGTGCCTGCAGGTCGACGACATCGGCACGACGGGGGTGTGCTTCCCGCGGTGCTTCACCAACGCTGACTGCGCTGACCCGCTCAACAACGAGTGCCGCACGTGTGACGGCGCGTGCATTCCCAAGCGACCCACGGGGCAGATCGGCGACTTCTGCACCAGCAGCTCGACGTGCGGCACCGGCCAGGTGTGTCGCGCCACGTCGGGGGCCAGCAACCAACAGCAGTGCACGGTGCAGTGCTCGCGTGGCTGTGGTGCGTGTCCCAATGGCAGCACCTGTACGCCCGGCGCGCGCGGCGAGCTGTTCTGTCTGCGCGACTGCACCGGCCCCGGCACGTGCCCCAACGGCTTGCGTTGCGCAGACACGCCGGTCGGCAAGGGCTGCCAGCCGTGGTGCCAGTCGACGCTCGATTGCCCGGTGGGCCAGGAGTGCTTCATGGGCGAGTGCTACACGCCGACGACCGACGCCGGGTGCGGTGCGCTGTGCACGCGACCTGACGCCGGCAGACCCGTCGTGGTGACGCCGAGAGACGCGGGCCCCGGCACGGGTGGTACCGGCGGCTGCGGCTGCGCGACGGTCGACCCGCTGTTCGGGTTCGCCGCGCTCGCGTTGCTGGGGCTGCGTCGCAAGAGGCGGGCTTGATGGCGACGTCTGACTCCCGTCGCGCCCAGGACTTCTCGTTGTCCTGGTTGCTCGACGTGTTGGTGTCCGCGCAGGCCTTGACGAAGACGCAGGCCATCGAGCTGAGCGCGAAGGAGCTGCAGGCGCGGGCGCGCATCGTCAAGGCGTCGGGTGAAGAGCGGTACCAGGTCTCACCTGTCGAGATCATCGCTGCGTTTCAGGTGCCCTTCGGCACGCGCAGCGGAGAAGTGCTCGACCAGGATCGCGTCAGTGAGCTCGCCGCGCGCGCCGCCGGCATCGGCTACCGGAAGATCGACCCGCTCAAGCTCGACATGAACCTGTCGGCCAAGACGGTCTCGAGGCCCTACGCGCAGAAGCACTGCATCCTCCCGTTGGATGGAGGCACGGGTGGAACGCCGCTCGTCGTCGCCGTGGCCAACCCCTTCGAGCGAGAGCTCTTCGAGAACCTCCAGCGGCTCGCGGGCACCGCCATCGTGCCGGTGCTCTCGGCGAAGGCCGACATCCTCAAGGGCATCGCCGACGTTTACGGCTTCAAGCGCACCCTGGCCGCTGCGGCCGTCGAGCACGCCGACGCGAGCGGCAGCATCACCAACTTCGAGCAGCTCGTTTCTCTCTCCACGGGCCGCGAGCTCGACGCCGGAGATCGCCCCGTCATCCAGGCGGTCGACTACCTGCTGCGCTACGCGTTCGACAACCGCGCCAGTGACATTCACGTCGAGCCCAAGCGCGACGCGTCGGTGGTGCGGCTCCGCATCGATGGCGTGTTGCACGCGGTGTACACGCTGCCGGTGCAGCTCCACCTGCCGATCATCGCGCGCATCAAGACCATCTCGCGCCTCGACATCTCCGAGAAGCGTCGGCCACAAGACGGTCGCATCAAGGTCGATCGCGACGGGCGCGAAGTCGAAATTCGTGTGTCGACGTTGCCGACGGCATTCGGTGAGAAGGTCGTCATGCGCATCTTCGACCCCGAGTCGTTGGTGGTGGACGTCTCGAAGCTGGGCTTCGACGCGCACGAGCAGGGGATCTTCGAGTCGTGGATCAACGCGCCGCACGGCTTGATCCTCGTCACCGGCCCGACGGGCTCAGGCAAGACGACGACGCTCTATTCGGCGCTCAAGGCGCTCGCGGGCCCCGACGTGAACGTCACCACCGTCGAAGACCCCATTGAAATGGTGTGGGACGCCTTCAATCAGGTGCAGGTGCAGCCGAAGGTCGGGCTCGATTTCGCCAACGCGCTTCGCCACATCCTCCGGCAAGACCCCGACATCATCATGGTCGGTGAGATTCGCGACGCCGAGACGGCAGAGAACGCGGTGCAGTCGGCGCTCACGGGCCACCTCGTGCTCTCGACGCTGCACACCAACGACGCGTTGGGCGCGGTGAGCCGCCTCGAAGATCTCGAGGTGCCGTCGTTTCTGCTGAGCTCTGCGTTGCTCGGGGTGATGGCGCAGCGGCTGGTGCGCAAGGTGTGTCAGTCGTGCGCGCAGCCGGCGGTGGTGACAGGAGAGCAGCTCGCCGCGCTCGGTGTGGCGATGCCGTTGCTGCCCGACGGCCCGCGCTTCGTGAAGGGCGCCGGGTGCGTGAAGTGTCGCGGCACCGGCTATCGCGGACGCACGGCGGTGTTCGAGATCTTCTCGGCCACGCAGGAGATCAAGCAGGCCGTCGCGCACAAGGCGCCACCCGAGCAGTTGGTGCAGATCGCTCGCGCGCAGGGGCTTCGCACCTTGCGTGAAGCTGCGGTGCGCAAGCTGACGGCTGGTGAGACCACGTTCGAAGAAGTGCTGCGCATGACCTCCACGACATGAAGACCTCTCTCGTTGCAGCTGCGGCGTTGTGTCTGTGTGCGTGCCCGAAGCCGGGCGCCGACCTCGACCCGAAGATCATCGCCGACGGGTACTACCTCCAGGGCCAGGCGGCGTACCTGAAGGGCGACTTCGCCGAGGCGCACAAGCAGTTCGCTGAAGTCCGAAAGCTCAACCCCGGTGACGCGCGGCTCAACGTCGCGGAGGGCGAGGTGTACCTGTCTGAAGTGAAGGTCGACGACGCCATCACTGCCTTCGAAGCGGCGGCGAAGGTCGACCCGAAGCGCGGCACCACGTGGAGCCGGTTGGGGTACCTCTATTCACTCAAGCGCGAGAAGACGAAAGCGCACGAGGCGCTCGACAAGGCGCTCGCCGCGAACCCGCGCGACTACAACGCGCTCGAGTCGCTCGCTGAGCTGCAGCTCGAAGAGGGCAAGCAGAAGGAGGCGCTCGAGAACCTGATCAAGGCCAGCGACTACGCGCCCGACACGACGAAGGCCGATCTCGTGCTGCGGCTGGTGGTCGAGCTGCAGAAGGCCGGGCGAGGTGACGAGGTGTTGTCGCTGCTCGAGGCGGCGACGAACAAGGGCCTCAAGAGCGCGGTGGTGTTCGGTGAACTCGGCGATCGGCTGGTGATCGTCAATCGTCTCGAAGATGCGGTGAAGGCGTACACGTCGGCCGCGAAGATCGACGCGAAAGATCCTGCGTATTGGGAGCTCGTCGGTGAGGTGCAGCTGCGCCTGGGCCACGTGGCCGAGGCGGAGGCGGCGTTCAAGGC
The DNA here is from genome assembly GCA_035910535.1 of Archangium sp. Lineage (GTDB taxonomy): Bacteria > Myxococcota > Myxococcia > Myxococcales > Myxococcaceae > Archangium_A. Next base: position 29,231 of record JAMHXF010000044.1, read on the forward strand.
GTCACTCGCTGTGCAAGACCGCGGCATCGTGCACGTGGCCCTGGCGCGCATGTGCCAGGCGAAGAAAGACGACGCCTGCGTGACGAAGGAGCTGGACAGCGCGCTTCAGACTTCGACGGGTGAAGAAGTGCGAGAGACCGTCGAACTCGCGGAGCTGCTCTCGAGTGTGGGTCGCAAGAGAGACGCGCTCGCGCTGTTCAGGTCGCTGAGTGAAGAAGGCGAGCAGAAGACCAACGTCGAGCTGCACCTGCGCACCGCGCGCCTCGCCGCCGAGCTCAAAGATGAGGTCAACGTGCGTGCGGCGTGTACGCGCGCGTTGTCGAACGGTCAGGCCGGCATCAAGTGCCCGTGATTCACGCGGGCAGCAGCACCAGCTTCACGACCTCGGGCGGTGCGTCGACGCGCATCGGCGGGCCCACGAAGCCACAGCCACGGCTCGTGTAGAGCTGCATCGAACGTTGCTGCGAGAGCCCGGTGTTCTTGCGGCCCCAGATGACGTCGCCGATCAGCGTGGCGGGGAACATTTGCCCGCCGTGCGTGTGACCTGAGAGCTGCAGGCTGATGCCCTTCTCGGCCGCGAGCTCGAGGCCGCTGGGTTGGTGCGCGAGCAGCACGGCGGGGCGCGTCGGGTCGCGGCCTTTGGTGGCCGCGTCGATGTCGTAGCCACCGGGCGCCCAACGCGCGCCCCAGTCTTCGACGCCCACGAGATCGAACGACGCGCCGGGTTCTCCGATGGTGATGAAGCGGTTGCGGAGCACGTTGAAGTCGAGGCCGCCCAGCGCCTTCGCCCACGACTCCCAGCCTGAGTAGTAGTCGTGGTTGCCCGAGACGAAGTGCGTGCCGTACTTCGAGCTGAGGTTGCGCAAGCGCGCGACGTAGCGACCGAGGAGATCCGTGGTGCCGTCGACGAGATCTCCGGTGATGGCGATGAGGTCGGGCTTCGCGCTGTTCGCCGTCGTCACGAGCTGGTCGAGGAAGCGCTCTTGAATGATGGCCCCGACGTGAATGTCGGAGAGCTGCACGATGGTGAAGCCCTCGAGCGCCTTCGGCAGCCCCGGGATCTTCACCGGCACTTCGCTGATCTGCGGCGGGTTGAAGGCGCGCCACGCACCGAACGACGCGGCGCTGGTTCCGGCGACGACGGCGCCAGTGGCCGCGGCACGCGAGAGCAGCAAGCGACGCTCGGGGTTCTGGGGCGCCGCGTTGGCGACGGCCGACTTCGCGGTGCGGAGGTGCTTGAGCCAGCCGACGAACTCGAGCCCGAGCAGGGCCATGAGTGTGTACATGAACACGCCCCAGCCGAAGAGCACGGCGATGGTCAGCTCAGGTGGCGGCAGCGCGAAGACGAAGCGCGTGACGGGCACCGCCAGGAACAGGCCGATGAGCAACGTGCCCAGAATTCGCCGCGGCCACTGCCCCTGGACCGTGTCGCGGATCAGCCGACGGTAGACGAAGGCGGTGGCGACCCCGAAGACCACCAGCGTCAGCACTCCAAAGACGATTCTCGGCAGCATCATGCGGTGTGAGTCCTAACGGAGCGGGGCGGTCATTACTCCCTCAACTGCGCAAAGAATCATGAAGGGTCACGAGCTCGGCCGACCGCGCGCCGCCAGGTACGCCGCGACCGCGATGCCGCCCATCAACGCGAACACCACTGCGTTGACGAGATCGATGCTCTGCGTCCACACCTGAGGGAACAGCACCGTGTGCACTGCATCTCCGAAGGCGAACGCCTTCGTGTCGCGCCAGCCCTTCACTGCGACCAACAGCACCGACACCACGAAGCTCGCGAGGCCACTGAAGAACCCAGCTGTGATGCCCCACGCGAGAAGTGGCCCCGTGCCCCACGGCGCTCCCGGAGGCAGCGGCTCCACTGCGTCACCGGAAACCTCTTTCGGTTCCTGCCCCCACGGCACGAAGCGCTTCAGCATCACCATGCCGGGAATGCCGAACGCCATCGTGAGCAGGAAGAAGTCGCGCCAGCCCAACGCGTCGGCCATCACTCCAGCCGGCGGCCCGACGAACGTGCGCGCCAGCCCAACGAGGCTCGAGAACAGCGCGTACTGCGTCGCCGGGAAGCGCTTGTCGGTGAGCCGCAGCAACAACACGCCGAACGCGCCCCAGCCCATGCCCCCGGTCAGCGTCTCGATGAAGATCGCGAGCTGCAGCGGCAGGTTCACCGTGGCCTCGATGCCGGGAATCGAGATGGCGCCCGTCGTCGGCTCGATGACCGCGACGACCGCGTAGCCAGAGTTGCTGACGATCTGCAGCACGCCGCAGATCCACAACGCGCGACCGACACCTGCGCGCCCAGCCAACGCACCGCCGAGAATCGTGCCGAGCAACGTGCCGGCGACACCGACTCCGCCACGCACGACGCCCACGTCGAACGACGAGAACCCCTTCTGCAACAAGAACGGGCTGACCAACGCGCCGGCGATCGAATCGGCCAGGCGGTACAGCAACACGAACGAGATGATCTCCAGCGCGCGCGGGCGGCCAAGCATGCCGACGAACGGCTTCCACAGCGCGTCTTTCAACGTCTGCGGGCGACCTTCGACGCTCGGCGGTTCGGGCGCGAACACCGTCACCGGCATCAACGCCAGGTACACCGCCGCCTGAGAGAGCAACGTCCACTTCCAGCCCCAGATGGGACCCAAGGTGATCGCAATGTTGCCCGAGAGCCACATGCCCGCGCGGTACAGCGCCGAACGCGCCCCGACGGCGGTGCCGTGCTCGTGCTTCTCGAGCACCTCGACGGCGTACGCGTCGTAGACGATGTCTTGCGAGGCCGACGCGAACGCGATGAGAAATGAGAGCGCCGCGACGGCGCTCACCAGCAACGGGTCGGGTGCCGGCAGCGCCTTGCACGCCTCGCTGCCGGGCTCACACGTCGCCATCGACGCCGCGAGAAACCCGAGCGCGCCAACGACGAGCGCCAACATCACCTGCGAGATGAGAATCCACCCGCGGCGTGAACCCAGAAACGGTGGCCGCAGCCGATCGAGCAGCGGCGACCACACGAACTTGAAGCCGTACGGCAGCTGAACCAGCGTGATGAGTCCGATGGTCTTGATGTCGACGCCGGAGACCGCGAGCCACGCAGGCACCGCGGTGATGACGAGCCCCAGAGGCAGCCCCGACGACAGCGACAACAACGTCACCGCGCCGAGGCGCCAACTCGTGAAGGCGGCCCAGAAGCTCGCCTTCGGTGGAGGCGTCGTCACTTCTTGTCGAACTTCACGACCTCGACGAGCGCCTGCTTCTTCACGATCGCCACGCCGCCATCACCGATGCGCGTGTGCGCTTCTTTGTGCTGGTGGTCAGGCATCTCGGAGTTGCCACGCTTGTACCAGGGGTCAGACGGGTGCGTGACGGCTGGCCCCTTGAGCAACCGGGGAATGTCGTACACGAAGTCTTGCCGGTGGTACTCGCTGGGCGTGTGCGTGTACGTGTCCATTCGAATCGCGTCTTTGGGGCACGCGTCGACACACAGACCGCACACGATGCAGCGCAGCTCGTCGATGACGAAGGTCTTGGGGAACTTCTCGATCACGCGCGACTCGGCTGACTCGTCGTCTTCCGAATACTCGCCCGCCTCGATGTAGATGCACTGCGCGGGGCAGATCGTCGCGCACATGTAGCAGGCCACGCAGCGCGGCTTGCCGTCGTCACGCGGCACCAGGCGGTGGAGCCCGCGGTACCCCGGCGGGTATTCCACGCGCTCTTCGGGGTACTGCACCGTGGTGATCTGCGAGAGCCCCTTGCGCTCGAGCACGTCGGGGTTCGGGTCGCGCTCTCCCCACAGGTTGCGGAGGAAGTGCTTCGTGGTGACAGCGATGCCCTTGAGAATTTCGGGCACGTAGCTGCGCTCGCGCACGTCAGGTTTGACGAGCTCGGTGTCCTTCTCTTGTGTCTGCAGGGAATGAGAGCCCATGAGTTCTTTCAGTGCGTGTTCGCGGAGGTCGCCGCGTGCGCGTGGTCGTCATGCCCGTGGCCGTGCGCGTCGTCTCCGTGCCCACCATGGCCGCCGTGATCGTCAGCCGCTGAGCGCTCGTCACGCACCTGCTTCGGAGGCGTGAGCGTGAGGAAGACGAAGAGGCCGATGACGAAGAAGCCGAACAGCGCCAACGCGCGCAGCGACGGGTCCCACAGAATGAGCGCGCCCGAGATGAAGAGGTTCACCAGACCCATCGGCAGCAGAATCTGCCAGCCGAGTTTCTGCACCTGGTCGTAGCGGAAGCGCGGCATCGTCCAGCGAATGACCATCTGGAGATAGATGAGGACGACCACCTTGAGCCAGAACACGGTGCCGAAGAACGCGCCCTGAAGAATGGGGTAGTTCTTCATGATGGCGAGGTTCTGAATCCACTCGTTGCCGAAGGGCAGCGACCAGCCTCCGAAGAAGATGGCCGTCAGCACGCCCGAGAGCACGACGATCTCGACGAACTCCGAGATCATGAACATGCCGAACTGCATGCCCGAGTATTCGAGGAAGTAGCCGACGATTTCCGACTCACCTTCGGGGCTGTCGAAGGGCGCGCGCTTGGTCTCCGCGAAGGCCGCCGCAAAGAAGAGCAGGAAGCCCAGCGGCTGCAGGAAGATGCCCCACGCGGGAATGCCGATGTCGAACGAGCCGATGCTGCCCTTCCACAGGTAGGCGGCCTGCGAAGCCGACATGCCGTCGGCGCCAGCGAGGCGCACCGTCGAGAAGGCGATCATCATGCCCACCAGCGACAGGCCGAGCGCGACTTCGTAGCTGATCATCTGCGATGAGGCGCGAACGCCTCCGAGCAGCGCGAACTTGTTGTTCGACGACCAGCCCGCGAGCGACGTGCCGTACACGGCGAGTGACGCGACGGCGAAGAGGAAGAGCAGGCCGAAGTCTGGGTTCGTCGCCACCATCATCACGTCGTTGTCGAACACCTTCAGCGTCGGGCCCGCAGGCACCACCGCGAAGAGCGCGAACGCAGGCGCGAAGGCCAGCATCGGCGCCAGGTTGAAGAGGAAGCTGTTGGCGGCCTTCGGGCGGAAGGCCTCCTTCGTCAGCATCTTCAACACGTCGGTGATGATGTGCGGAATGCCGGCCAGCGGGCGGTTCTTCAACCCGGGGATGATCGACAGGCGCGCGCGGTTGGGGCCCATGCGATCCTGCATGAAGGCCGACCACTTGCGCTCAGCGAGCGTCAGCAGCGTGGCGATGACCATCACCATCGTGAGCATCAGAATGATGACGTTGGTGATGTGCGAGAAGCCGGGAATGCCGAACGACGTACGGCCCCAGTCTTCAACGATGCCGCCGAGCGCGTAGGCGCCGGCCATGACGGCGAAGAGCGAGCCGGTGATGGTCGCCAGCGCGGTGAGTACGAGTCCGATTCGGGCCATGACTCAGGTGCCTCGGGGGAGAGAAAGACCACGAATGTTGGGAACGCCCTGCTCACGCCAACCCGGCGGGCGACCATCGGCGCCCGTGGGCAACGACGTGATGCCCGGGCGCTTCTGGTTGATGGGGGCCTGCTTGTCCCACTCGAAGGCCGCGAGCTCAGGGACCGACGGCGAGAGCGCCTTGAAGACTTCGCGCGACGACGCGGCGGCTTTCAGCTCGAGGCCCAGCGACGTCGAGAGCTCGATGGCCCACTTCCAGTTGGGCAACGAATCTCCCTTGGGCGGGAACGCACGGCGGAAGCGCTGAGTGATGCCGGCTTCTTGCGTGAACGAGCCTTCGTCTTCGATGTGCGTGGAGGTAGCCAACACCACGTCGGCGGCGGCGGTGACCTTCGACTCGTTGGTGGCCGTCATCACGAACGCCGACAGCTCGGCGGCGCGCTTGGCGAACACTGCTTCGTCTTCAGGCACCTCGGCGCCGACGGCGAAGAGCGCCTTGACCGACTTGCCGATGGCGTTCGCCAATTCGGGGAACGGCTTGACCGTCAACCCGAAGGCGCGCGCGATGTTCTCGAGGCCCTTGCGGTTGGGGTTCTTGTCGGCGGTGCGCAAGAAGTCGTCGGCGATGCCGTCGGGGCGCCCCGAGACGTAGACCGTCGTCAGTTTGAGCGCGTCGCGCGCGAACGCGAAGGCCGCGAGCAGGTCTTCATTCGACGCGACGGGTGAGGCCATGAAGGCGACCTTGCCCGCGTGCGCCTTGAGCAGCTCGGTGGCCGCCTTGATCGCCTCAGGGTGGCTGATTTCTTTCGCTGCGTCACCACGACCCGACAAGCTGCGAAGCACGCGGTGCTTGTTGATCGTCTTGTACATGAGGCGACCGGTGTCGCTCATCCAGCTCTTGTTGATGGCGTCGTTCTCGCGCGGGCGGTAGCGGTAGACGTCCTGGCCCATGAAGTCTGCGTAGATGTTGCAGCCCTTCGAGCAGCCCGTGCAGAGCGACGGCGTTGCCGACAGGAACCACGCGCGCGCGCGGAACCGGAAGTCGGTGTTGAGCAGCGCGCCGACGGGGCAGATGTCGACGATGTTGCCCGAGTATTCAGACTCCAATTTGCCGTAGGCCGGCGACACGTCGACGACCTCGTGCGAGCCGCGGCCGAACACGCCCAACTGCGGCGCCTTGGCGACCTCGTCCATGAAGCGCACGCAGCGGGTGCACATCACGCAGCGCTCTTGATCGATGACGATCAGGTCATTGAGCTTCTTGCGCTTGTTCTTGAGGATCTTGCCGCCTTCGAGGCGCGAGGCCTTGAAGTCGTACTTCATGTAGTAGTCCTGCAGCTTGCACTCACCGGCCTGATCGCAGATCGAGCAGTCGACGGGGTGGTTGAGCAGCAGGAACTCCATCACCATTTTCTGCTGGGCGCGCACCTTGTCGGTGTTGGTCTTGATGACCGCACCTTCGGTGATGCCCGTCTGGCACGCCGGCACCAGCTTGCCCGGAGGCGCCGCCGACGACTCGACCATGCACATGCGGCAGTTGGCCGCGATCGAGAGGCGAGGGTGGTAGCAGTAGTACGGAATCTCGGAGCCGACCGACTTGGCCGCTTCGATCATGTTGGTGCCGGGCTTGGCGACGACCTCCTTGCCGTCGATGACCAGCGTCACGAACCCGGGGTTCTTCGGCGGCGGCGGGCCCGGAGGCGGCGGCGCTGCAGGCTTCGGGGCTTCGACCTTCTTCTCGTCGCTCACTGCTCGACCTCCCCGCCGATCATGTTGATGGTGTCGAACGTAGGAATCAGGTCAGCGAGCATTTTCCCCTCACACATGTGGGCCAGCCCCGCGAGGATCTGGTAGCCCGGCGCGCGCACGTGCACCTTGTAGGGGCGGCCGGAGCCGTCGCTCTTCAGGTACCAGCCGAGCTCTCCGTTGGCCGATTCGGTGGCGCTGTAGACCTCGCCAGCCGGCACCGGCACGCCTTCCATCACCAGCTTGAAGTGCGAGATCACGCCTTCGATGGAGTTGTAGACGTTCTCTTTGGGCGGCAGCGCGATGCGCCAGTCGTCGACCATCACCGGGCCCTGCGGCATCTGCGCGATCGCTTGACGGATCATCTTGATCGACTCACGGATCTCGATGACGCGCATGTAGTAGCGGTCGAAGTTGTCGCCGTTGTGGCCAATGGCGACTTCGAAATCGAGCTTGTCGTAGACCCAGTACGGGTTCGCCTTGCGCACGTCGTAGTTGACGCCGCACGCCCGCAGGCACGGGCCGGTGAAGCCGAAGTCGAGCGCGGCTTCTTTGGTGATGACGCCGGTGCCCTTGGTGCGGTCGGTGAAGATGCGGTTGCGCGAGAGCAGCGTGTCGACTTCTCCGGCCAGCTCTTCGACCTTGAGGAGCGTCTTGAGCACCTTCTCGTTCCACCCGTCGGGCACGTCGCGGTTCAACCCGCCGATGCGACCGTAGCTGGTGGTCAGGCGCGCGCCGGTCAGCTCGGTGATGCGATCGGTGATGAGCTCGCGCGCTTCGATGGCGAAGAGGAACGCGCCGAAGCCGCCGAGCTCGAGTGAGAGCGCGCCGGCGGTGGTGAGGTGGCTCGAGATGCGGTGCAACTCAGCACCGATGACGCGGATGTATTTCGCGCGCTCGGGAATATCGACGCCCATCAGCGACTCGACCGCCGTGAGGTAGCCGAAGTTGTTGTGCAGCGCGGCCACGTAGTCGAGGCGATCGGTGTACGGGAGCACCTGCGTCCACGTCACGTTCTCGCAAGACTTCTGGAAGCCTCGGTGGAGGAAGCCCACCTCGGTGTCCATCTTCACGATGTTCTCGCCGTCGAGCTCGATGCGGAGGCGCACGGTGCCGTGCGTCGCCGGGTGCGAAGGCCCGAGGTTGACCACCATGTTTCGCGTCTGCAGATGCGCTTCGAGCTCGTCGTCGCTCGGAGTCGGATCGTATTCGTCACCGGCTGCGGCCATGTGAGTACTCCTTCGAAAAGTTTGAAATCAGTCCTGCACGCCGTTGGTGCCGGGACCGCGGAAGATGTCTTTGATCGGGCGCTCGGGGATCAGGTGCTGCCGGCCGCGCAGCGGGTAGTCCTTGCGGAGCGGGTGCCCGACGAACTCCTCGTACATGAGGATTCGTTTGTTGATGCCGCCGGCGAAAGCGACGCCGTAGAAGTCCCACACGAAGCGCTCGCCCCACTCGGCGCCGAGGAACACCTTGATGATCGAAGGGATGTCTTCGCCCTCGTTCACGCGCACCTTGAGGCGCGTCAGCTCGTTCCGCTCGAGGTTGCGCAGGAAGTAGAGCACCTCGAAGCGAGGGTCTTGCTCGGGGCCCTCGAGGTGGAGGCGATCGACCGCGTCCATCGAGATGAAGAGGTTGAAGCCGAGGCGCTCCTTGAGCAGCTTCGCCACCGCCACGATGTGTTCGCGGGCCACGACGCCCCACGCATCACCGGTACGATCGACGTAACGTTCAACGAGGGCTTGCGGGATTTGCGCCTGGATCTGGTCGAGCGCGAAGGTGCTCACGGGTGTCCCTGAAGGTGAAAAGGCGCGGTTCTTCTAGGGATCGCCTCCAGACGAGTCAACGTGTTTTCCCAAGCGCTTTGGCTCACTTAGCGCGCAAGTTGTGCGTCTGTTGATAGTGAAAGTCAAAATCAACTAGAGCGCACTCCATGGCGATCGATGTGGTGTCAAAAACGAGGGTTTCATTGGCCGGCGTACCCGAGACGATGTTGTGGACGCTGCACAACCGTGCAGTCGAGGCGAAGCGGCCCGACACGTACCTGCCCGACCCCGAGTGCGTGCGGATCTACGAGGCCATCGACTACGACTACGAGCGGAGCTTCGGCCAGGCCGACGATTCGCACCCGATGCGCTCGTGGTTGTTCGACGAAGCGGTGCGTCGGTGGCGCGTGAAGCACCCGACGGGCGTGGTGGTCGAGCTCGCGTGTGGTCTCGAGACTCAGTACCAGCGCCTGGGCAGCGCGGCGGGCCGTTGGGTGTGCGTCGACGTGCCTGACGCGATCGCGGTGCGGCGCCGTTTTCTGCCGGAGTCGCCGGGGTGTCGCTACCTCGAGCGGAGCGCGCTCGACCTGTCGTGGCTGGGTGACGTCGACGGCGCGGGTGGGGTGTTCATCTCGGCGCAGGGCTTGTTGATGTACTTCGGCGAAGACGACGTGAAGCGCCTGTTCCGCGCGGTGCTCGAGCGCTGGCCCGACGTGGAGCTGTACTTCGACGTCATTCCCCGCTGGTTCTCGAAGAAGACGATGGCGGGCTTCTCGAAGACGAAGAGCTACGTGACGCCGCCCATGCCGTGGGGCGTCAACCGTAGCGAAGTGAAGCGCGTGCTGTCGGGTTGGGCTCCGAAGCCGGTGAAGATCGAGACGCGCTCGTACGGCAAGAAGCGCGGGCTCGGCGGTGCGGCGATGGCGGTGTTCGGCAACACGCCGCTGCTCAGCGACGTTCCTCCGTGCCTGGTGCGTGTGACCGCGCAGTAGGTTCGCGTGCGTGCTCCAGGCCGACTTCGAAGACGGGTTTGCGGCGGCCTTGAAGCGGGGGCAGAGCGTCGACTTTCTCCTTGGCCTCTGGCGAACGCAGCGCCTCGAAGAGCTCGGTGTGCTGCTCGAAGCGCACGACGACGTCGGTGAACCTCGCGCCGCGCCGTTGGGCGTCGACGACGTCGACTGGTCGCGCCGTGAAGCGTTCGCGCAGTCGCTGGTGTTGTTGCGGAGCCTCGCGGGGCCGGCGCTCAAGAAGCTGCTGACCTTCATCTCGCAGCAGCCTCCAGACCCTCGCTTTGGCAGCGCGTTGTCGAAGTTCTACGCCGAGCGTCCGACGTTGCTCGACGCCCCGATGATGAAGGCTGCGTTCTGCGGTGCGCTCGTGGTGCATGCCGACACGCGGCACCTCGAGGTATTGGAGAAGGTCGTCGCGCCTTCGGCCATCAAGTTTCGGAAGCCGACGGAGGCGTTGCTTCGTCAGCTCAGGGCGCTCGAGGCTCCGTCTGGTGCGTGGTTCGCGGCGCGCCTGGCCGCGATGCCGAAGTTGCAGCGCGGCGTGTCGAGCGAAGACGAACTGTGGGCGCGCGTGTACGACGCGCCGGGTGATCTCGCGATTCGTGCGGTGCTCGCCGACGCGCTGATTGAACGAGGCGATCCGCGCGGCGCCTTCATCGCGGCCCAGCTCGCAGGTGACGCGACGCCGCCGTCAGCCGGGTTGTTGCCGTCGTTGCTCGGCCCCCTCGCGCCCGCGTTGCGCGCCGGCACGGTGCAGTTCGCCAACGGGTTTCCCGTGAGCGCGATGATGAACACGTCGCTCTCCGGGGCGAAGCAGGCGGCGGCGTTGATGTTGCGCGAGTGGGGCACGTTGCAGTCTCTCGACTACCTCGAGCGGCTCGCGCCTTCGCTCAAGGCCCTGGAGCGCGCGAGCGCTGTTCCTTCACGTGCGCTCGACGCGTGGATCAAAGGCGGCTGGCAGATTCCACTGCGAGTCCTGTCGACAGAAATGGCGAGCCTCGAACGCATCGCGCGGCTTCCATGTGCGCTCGAAGTGCTCGCTGTGACGCAGCTGTACCTCGCGGCCGACTTCGACGCGGGCGAGGTTTACCGTTCGCTGGTGGAGGTGCGTTCGTTGACGACGCTGTGCTTCTCGCGGCCGAGCTTTCGTACCGACACGGGGTGGACCTCGGAGGAGCTCGCGCCGTGGCCACGTTGGAGTGACGACGCGCTGGCCGTTCCGTCGCTGCGCACGATCGAGTGGGAAGCGAAGGTCGGCCGCTGGAGATTGAGCTCCGAACGCGAGCGCTTCGACACGCTGTCGCTCAGCCCGCGCGGTGCGGCGCCGAAGCTCGAGAACTTCGGCACGCCCGCGCGTCACGTGGTCATCGACCGCTCAATGCACCCCGACGACCTCGCCTGACTCGGTCAGATCGAGGTTGTACGCCGCCGGCACCTTCGGGAGCCCGGGCATGGTGAGAATTTCACCCGTGAGCGCGAGCAGAAACCCCGCGCCTGCCGACACGCGCACGTTGCGCACGGTGATGACGAAGTTCTGCGGCGCACCCGGCTTCGACGGGTCGTCAGACAGCGACAAGTGCGTCTTCGCCATGCACACCGGCAGCTCGCCGAGGCCCCAGGCCTTGAGCCGCGAGAGATCGCTCTGCGCTTCGCTCGACAGCTCTGCGCGCAGCGCGCCGTAGACCTTCTGCGCGATGGCCGTGACCTTGTTCTCGAAGGTGTCGGTCAACTCGTAGGTGAACTTCGGCGGCGCCGCGGGCTTCTTGAGCGTCTCTTCGACCAGCGCCGCCAGCGCTTCGCTGCCCGCGCCACCTTCGAGGAACCCGGAGTTGCGCGCGACCTTCACGCCTTCCAGCGCCGCGAGCTTCTCGACGAGCGCGAGCTCATCGGCCGTGTCGGTAGCGAAGATGTTGAGCGCCAGCACCGGTTCGAGGCCGAAGTTGCGAATCGCCGCGATGTGCCGCTTCACGTTGGCGAAGCCGCGTTCGATCGACTCGAGGCCCGGCTGATCTCCACCGTGGGCACGCATGGCGCGCGCGGTGACGACGAGCACCACGGCCGACGGCCACAGCCCCGACATGCGGCACTTGAGATCGAGGAACTTCTCGCCGCCGAGATCGAAGGCGAAGCCGGCTTCAGTCACCACGATGTCTGCGAGTGAGAGCGCCGCCCGCGTGGCGGCGACGGAGTTGCAGCCGTGCGCGATGTTGGCGAACGGCCCTCCGTGTACGAGCGCTGGTACGCCTTCGGTGGTCTGCGCGAGGTTGGGCAGCAACGCGTCTCCGAGCAGCGCGGCCATCGAGCCGACCGCGTTGAGGTCGCCTGCGGTGACAGGCTTGCCTTCTTTGTCGACGCCGACGATCAGCCGCGCGAGGCGGGCCTTCAGGTCTTTGACGCCGTCGGCGAGGCACAGCGTCGCCATGATCTCGGAGGCGGCCGTGATGTCGAAGCCGTCTTCACGGGGCACGCCGCTCGACGGGCCGCCGAGGCCGATCACGGTGTTGCGAAGAAAGCGATCGTTCATGTCGATGCAGCGCTTCCACGTCACCTGCTTGAACGTGCGCTGGCCGAAGTTGATCGCGTTGTCGACGAGCGCCGCGAGCAGGTTGTTGGCCGACGTGATGGCGTGAAGGTCGCCGGTGCAGTGCAGGTTGATGCGCGCCGACGGTTCGAGGCTCGCCTTGCCGCCGCCGGTGCCGCCACCCTTCGCGCCGAACACGGGCCCGAGCGACGGTTCACGCAGCGCCGCCATCGCGTTGACGCCGCGACGCGCGAGGCCCTGCACGAGGCCGATGGACGTCGTCGTTTTTCCTTCTCCGTACTTGGTGGGCGTCATCGCGCTCACCAGCACCAGCTTGCCCTTCGGCCCGCGCTCACGGAGCCGGTTCACGGTCGCCCAGGACAGCTTCGCGAGCGGGCCGTAGGGCAACAGATCGTCGGCAGTGAGGCCGACCTTCTTCGCGACATCGACGATGGGGAGCATGGGCCGCCCCATATCGAGGGATCACACGTCGTGCATCGTCCAGGTGACGCGGTCGTTCCCACGATGAAGGCGGTGACCTGCGCAGTCGCGTCCATTCTCGTTGACGCGGGGCCACAGAGCCATCGTCGATGTCGCCTCGAAAGATCCCGGCTCAGCTACATCAACGTGGCGACGTCGGGCGACTCGCCTTCGTCGATGCGCACGCGCGGCACGGCGAGCTGAAGCTGTTCGGCCGCGGCGATGGCCTCCATCTTCATGACGTTGGCGATGCTGTTGTCTTCGTGGCTGGTGAGCAGCTCGAGCACGCGCTCGAGCGCTGTTCTGCCTGAGGCGCACACGACCGGCCCGTCGTCGTGAAACTCGAGCACGTCTTGCAGCGAAGGGTCACTCGCGAGACGTGCCTCGATGGTGGGCCCGAGCAGCTCGTTGGCGACGTGCAACAGGCGGCGCAACACGTGCGTCCACGCCTGCAATGCGTCGGTCGATTCGTCGATGAGGTCGAGCCCCACGGGGAGGTTCGCCATGCGCTCGAGGTACTCGTGCATGACGTCGCCGCGCAGAATGCGGCCGTGTTGCGGCGCGATGCACTCGACGGCAGGGCTGAGCGCGCGAATGACGTCGACGGCGCGGCGCAGCGCGAGGCCCGTCGGCATGTACAGCTGATGAAACGCGCGAATGCCTGACCACTCTTCGCCGCGTGCATCGAGCTCGAGCTCACCTTCGGGCGTGAGCCCTCCGAAGAGATCTCCCGAGAACAGCACGCGCGTCTGTGGATCGTAGAGCGCGAGCGCCCCTCGAAAATGACAGAACGGCGTCGGCACCAGCTGCAGCTCGTGGCCCGTGGGCAGCGGCAACACGCCACGGTACCGCTCGGCCGGCACGAAGCGCTCTCGTGGCAACCCGAAGTGGCAGATGAGGCGCCACGTGTCTTCGCTCGCGAAGATGTGCGCCTTCGGCGCGTAGCGTGAGAGCAGCATCGGCGCGGAGCTGCCGACGTCTGGGTCTTGATGGTTGATGTGAATGAGCGAGAGCCGGTCGAGC
>JAMHXF010000045.1:0-51684 GCA_035910535.1 Archangium sp.
CTCGCGGCGAGCATCGTCTTTCCGCTCTACCAGCTGGCGCTCAAGGCGCAGGGCGCTGTCGACTTCGACGATCTCATCGTCTTCCCGTCGCGCATCTTCGAGCAGTTCCCCGACGTGAAGCAGAAGTACGCCGAGCGCTTCCGCTACATCATGGTCGACGAGTACCAGGACACGAACAAGGCGCAGCTCGAGCTGCTGCGCCACCTGGGCGACGCGCACCACAACGTGTGCGTGGTGGGCGACGATGATCAGTGCATCTACTCGTGGCGCGGCGCCGAGGTGCGCAACATCCTCGACTTCGAGAAGCTGTTCCCCGGCGGGAAGGAAGTGCGCCTCGAACAGAACGACCGCAGCAATCAGGTGATTCTCGACGGCGCGAACGCCGTCATCGAGAAGAACCCCGACCGCCGCTCGAAGCGAATGTGGAGCGAGGTGAAGGGTGGCCCGCGCATCACCGTGTGTTGTGCGCCGTCAGAAGAAGACGAAGCGCGCTGGGTGGCTGCCGAAGTGAAGCGCGCGGTCAACGAAGGGCTCTCGCCCGACGACATCGCGATTCTGTATCGCGTCAACGGACAGTCGCGCTTCCTCGAAGAGTTCCTCCGCGAGAAGGAGGTCCGCTACGAGGTTCACGGCGGCACCGAGTTCTTCGACCGTCGAGAAGTCAAAGACGTGATCGCCTACTTCAAGGTGATCGCGAACCCGAAAGACGAGATCTCGCTGCTGCGCATCGTAAACACGCCGGCGCGCGGCATCGGCGATGTGACCATGGAGCGCCTCAACGCGTGGGCGCTCAAGGCGAACGTACCGCTGTGGAAGGCGCTCGAACGCGCGGCTGAAATCGACACGCTGCCGGCGGGCGCCGGCGAGAAGGTGCTCGAGTTCGTGAAGTTGATGGAGAAGTACCGGGGCCACTTCAACAAAGGGAACCTCGCGCACGTCACCAACGAGCTGCTCAAGGAGATCGACTTCATCGGACAGGCGCGCGCGAACGCGCCGTCGCTGGCGTCAGGAGACCGAAAGTCGAAGGCCGTGAAGCACGTGCTGCAGTCGCTCGAGGCCTACGAAAAGAAGGAAGGGCCCAAGGCGAGCCTGCTCACGTACTTGAATCGTCTCTCGCTCGACACGAAGGACGACGAAGACGAAGCGCAGCGGCTGGCGGGGCGCGTGTCGATGATGACGATTCACGGCTCCAAGGGCCTGGAGTGGAAGCTCGTCTTCATCGTGGGCGTCGAAGAAGATCTGTTGCCGCATTCAGGCATGCAGGGCGAAGCGCCGAACCCGGGTGAAGAGCGGCGGCTTTGCTACGTGGCGATGACGCGCGCGCGCGATCGGCTGGTGATGAGTCGGGCCTCGTCACGCGTCAAGCGGGGCAAGGAAATGCCGCGCACGCCGAGCCGGTTTCTTGGCGATATTCCCGAGCAACTTTGCGAGGTTATTGAACTTGCCGCGACGCCCGTGGGCGCGCCGACGCCGAAGGAGCAGAACTTCTTTGCGTCGCTGCGTGAGCGGCTCAAGTCCGAGCGGGAAGCGGCGACGCCTGCTGGATCAGGCCTTGACAGGCCGAGCGGTGACAGGTAGCAGGGCCGCCCTTTCTGATCGGAGTTTTCAAAGCCATGCCGCACCAGCGTACGTACAGCGCGAAGGCGAAGGACATCAAGCACGAGTGGCACATCATCGATGTGTCCGACAAAGTGCTTGGCCGCGCCGCGAGCCAGATCGCGACCCTCCTCAAGGGCAAGCACAAGCCGATGTACACGCCGTCGATCGACACGGGCGATCACGTCGTGGTGATCAACGCCGAAAAGGTGAAGGTCACGGGCAACAAAGCTTCCCAGAAGATGTACTACCGGCACCCGCACGCGGGTTTCCCCGGCGCGTTGAAGAGCTCGAACTACGAGACCCTTCAGCGTCGTCACCCGGAAGACATCCTCTTCAACGCGATTCGTCGCATGCTGCCGCGCAACGCGCTGGGCCGTCAGATGATGACGAAGCTCCGTGTGTATGCCGGTGACAAGCACCCCCACACCGCCCAGAAGCCTGCTGCCAAGCAGGTTGAGGCGTAACCGTCTTTCCGAAGGACTACGAAAATGGCCAAGTCTGGCACTGAAGGTTTTTACGCAACCGGTCGCCGTAAAGAAGCGACTGCACGCGTGTGGGTGAAGGCCGGTACGGGCGCGATGATCGTCAATGGTCGTCCGCTCGACGAGTACTTCGGCCGTGAGACGTCGATCATGATCATCAACCAGCCCCTCCAGGTGCTGGAGCAGATGGGCAAGGTCGACATGACGGTGAACGTGCGCGGTGGCGGCCTTTCGGGCCAGGCCGGCGCGATTCGTCACGGTCTCTCGCGCGCGCTGACCCGTCTCAACACGGAGTTCCGCCCGCCGCTGAAGAAGGCTGGCTTCCTGACCCGTGACTCGCGCGCCGTCGAGCGCAAGAAGTCTGGTCAGCCCGGCGCCCGCCGTCGCTTCCAGTTCAGCAAGCGCTAAGCCGCGTTTCGCTGCACCTCACACGAGCCGCCGCTCCGTCATTGGAGTGGGCGGCTCGATGTGTTTCAGCTGCTCGCGCTTCCAGTGGCAGTAAACGAAGCGTGGTAGATTCTCGTGCATGGAGCTCAACGAGATTCTCACCATCGCGCTTCGTGGCGGCGCGTCAGACATTCACCTGAAGGCCGGCCTGCCGCCGATGTTCCGGTTGGACGGAAACCTGGTGCCGTTGAAGGACGGCAAGCGGCTGCCGCCCGAAGAAGTGGCTCGCATGGCCTTCGGGATCATGAACGAGTTTCAGAAAGAGAAGTTCAAGCAGAGCAACGAAGTGGACCTGGCCTACGGCGTTCCCGGCCTGGGTCGCTTCCGCGTGAACGTGTTCCAGCAGCGCGGAACCATCGGCGCGGTGCTGCGCGTGATCCCCTTCAAGATCATGTCGATCAAGGAGCTGATGCTCCCCAACACGCTCGAGAAGATGTCACTCGAAGAGCGCGGCTTGATCCTCGTCACCGGTACGACGGGCTCCGGTAAGTCGACGACGCTGGCGGCGATGATCGATCACATCAACGCCAACGAGACGAATCACATCATCACCATCGAAGACCCCATCGAATTCCTCATTCGCGACAAGCGCTCGATCATCAACCAGCGCGAAGTCGGCGTGGATACGATGAGCTTCAGTCAGGCGCTCAAGAGCGCGCTCCGACAAGACCCCGACGTGATCCTCGTCGGCGAAATGCGCGACGTCGAGACCATCGAGACCGCGCTCCACGCCGCTGAAACGGGCCACCTCGTGATGTCGACGCTGCACACGCTCGACGCCGGCGAGACCATCAACCGCATCATCTCGGCGTTCCCTCCGCACCAGCAGAAGCAGATTCGTATTCAGCTGGGCTCGGTGCTCAAGGGCGTCGTCTCGCAGCGCCTCGTGGCGCGCGCCGACGGGAAGGGTCGCGTGGCCGCCGTGGAGATCATGAAGGCCACGGCGCGCATCAAGGAGATGATCGAAGACAAGGATCGCACCAAGGAGCTCCCCGACGCGATCGCGCAAGGCCACATCAGCTACGGCATGCAGACGTTCGATCAGTCGCTGATGATGCTCGTGCGCCAGAACCTCGTGACCTACCAGGAGGCCTTGCGTCAGGCGTCGAACCCCGACGACTTCGCGCTGCGCTTCCAGGGTGTCAGCTCGACGTCAGACGCCAAGTGGGACGACTTCGACGGCAAGCCGGGCGAAGAGAAGCACGCGCCGGGCAGTGCGGCGTACGTCGCGCAGATGAACAACAGCGCGCCTCCGCCGGCCGCTGCCGCGCGGCCCCAGGCGCCTGCGGCTTCACAGGCCCGGTTGCCGCAGGTGCCTGCAGCTCCGGCGACGGCGCCTGCGAAGCCTGCAGCAGCGCCGGGCGCGAAGCCCGACGACGACTTCCAGATCGAGCGCTTCTGATCAGCTGAACACTTTCGCGACGCGGCGGCGCCCCTGTGGGTTCCGTCGCGTCGTCGTGTCTGCGCGCTGAAGACTTTTTGACGCGCTGCGGAACCCCGGTCGCGCAGCGCTGTCTCTTCTGCATTCCCCTTTGAATGGAGTGCAGATGGAACTGCTCACGGAACGTGTGCCCACCCGACGTGTGCTTCACGGTGATGATGGCGCGCCGCTCGACGGCGACTGCGTGTTGGCGATCGCCACGCGCTGGGACGACCGCCCCCTTTCGCTCACGCACTTGAAGCGCGGCGTTCCGTCGACGCCGATGGAGGGGCTCGAGGTTCGTTGGGAAGGTGGGCTGCCCGTCATCGCGACGACTGGCGGCATCAAGGCGTTTCTCGAGCGGCCCGGAGTGGCGACCGTCGAGTCGGGGCGGCGCACCGCGCTGGAGTTGGGTGACGTCTTCTTCGCGCAGTTGGGGGCGCTGACGCTGGAGGCGCGCCTGCAGCGCAAGAGTGAGCGGTCACCGTCGGTGCGTCGACAAGAGGGGTTCTTCTTCGCGCTCGTGGTGACGCATTCGTTGATGCTGATGACGGCGCTGTTGGTGGCGATGGTCATCACGCCGTTCACGCCCGACGAGTCGATGTGGGGTTCGCCGTCGAAGCTCCACGTGCCGATCACGCCGCAGGTGGTGTTGCCCAAAGCGCGCGCGCCGGAGCTCGACAAGAAGATCGACGAAGCGGTGAGGACGGCGACCACCACGCCACGCATCAAGACACCGCAGAAGGCGACGGCGGTGAGCGTGCTGCAGAAGCTCTTCGCAGGAGGCGGTGGCGGCGGCGTTTTCAGCGGTGGCCTGCGCAACATCGACGCCGCGCTCGACAGCCTCCGGCCCGGTGTCAACGGCGTCGACAACGGCCTCGTTGGCCTCACCGCTCGCGACACGGGCGGTGGCCTCGGGCCGGGCAACGGCCTGAGCCTCGGGCGCATCGGACCTCCCGGCGGGCCGGGCAAGGGCCCCGGTGTCGGGCTCCGCGGCAAGCGCATCGAAGACATCGTGTGCGCGAACTGCGTGCCGAAGCTCGCGCCCGGCTACGACAGGGATCTCGTGCTCAAGGTCGTGCGGCGTCACCAGAGCGAGATTCGCTACTGCTACGAAACCGAGCTCGCAAAGGAGCCGACGCTCGGCGGCAAGGTGACGGTGGCGTGGACGATCGGCGCGACCGGTACCGTCGATTTCGCGGAGATCGCCGAGAGCGGGCTGGGAAACTCGCGCGTCGAGTCGTGCATCGTTCAGCGCATCAAGCGATGGAACTTTCCCGAGCCGACGGGAGGCCAGGAGGTCGCCATCACCTTCCCGTGGGTGTTTCACGTGGCTGGCGCCGACGAGTGACGGCGCGCCGGTGATTTCTCGATTCGAGCGACACGGCGCAGGTAGGGTTGCCGCGTGACCAGCGCTCAACAGAGAGTGATCGTTCTCGACAACCCGCCCCACGAGAACGACCCGTGGGCGCAGCAGGTCTTCGCGCAGGCCGGGCTCAAGTTCGTCAGCAACGACGCCGTGGGCGATGCGATGGCGAAAGATGAAGTCGCGCGTGCGGCGCTGCTCGCGAGCAGAGACCCGCTCGGTGATGCCGAGAAGCTTGCGCCTCACTACAAGAAGGCCTTCGACAAGCTCTACGGCAGTGAGCCTCGCGTTGGGTGCTACGGCACGGCGTGGCTCGTGTACCACTCGTCGATTTCAGCGTGTGTCGTCGACTGGTCGGGCGTCGAGAAAGCTGCGGCGACTGACAAGACGGGCGTTGAAGCGGTGCCGTACGAGCACTTCCGCGCGACGAGCTACGAGTTCGTACGCGCGCGCGCGAAGAAGTACGTCGACCCCAAGGCGTACCTCGAGCTTCCGTTGGGGCTCACCACCGCACAGAAGGTCGAACAGACGATGAACTTTCTGCGCGGTCTCGGCCTCGTGTAGTCGGCGCATCGTCATGTGCTCGGGGCCTCGAACCCGGTGGGCTGTCGCTGGAGAGACTGCCGCGCTGAACGAACTCCGCGACGCGCTGCGTGCTCCCCCTGCATGAAGGAGAGGGACCTCGACTCCCTCACGCCATGCCGGTGAACTGCTCACCGAAGTCGGAGATGTCCTGAACGAACTTCACCGTCTCGTTCGCGGCTTCACCCACGGCAAGAATCGCCTTCAACGGAGCCGTCGCGGCCTGGAACGGCGGGAAGACGCTGGCGCCGTTCACCACGAGGCTCGCTGCATCGAGCGCGATGGTGAGCCCGTCTTCGCCGTCTTTGATGCTGTTGACGAGATCGATGCCGCTGTCGACGACCCCGACGATCGGGCCCACGACGGGGATCGACTTGAAGCCCACGTTCGCCGCGACCTTCGCCATCTTCTCCTGAAGGAAGCTCTTCACCTTCGGAGGCAGCGCTTCCACGAATTGCTTCATCAAGCGGCCCACGGCCTCGAGCCCTTCGGCGCCAATCGGCAGCTCCTTCGGGCCCCACTTCGCGGGCCCCCAACCGATGGGACCGATCTCGAACTTGTCGCCCATCGACAGCAGCGAGCCGAACGCGTTGCCGATTTCGCCGATGGCGCCAGCCACGTCACCGGTCGCGAGCTTCTCGACGGCCGAGAACATGTGCGCGAGCGAACCCGATTCGACCAACTGACGGTTGAGCTCGTGATCGCCGAAGAACGCGCCGACTGAACCGGGCAGGTGCGAGAGCGTGTCGAGGAACGCGATGGCGAGGTCCGGGCTCTCCTTCGCGATGACTTCGCCGGCGTTGGCGAGGCCCTTGATCCACTCTGCGGGGTTGCCGCTGTGGAAGGCCTCGAACGCGTCGCCGATGGCCTCGCGCACTTCGGGGTCGCCCATGGCGTCGACGACGCCTGAGAGCAGGGTGCGCATCTCGGGCTTGAGGCCGAGCTTGGTGCCAAGCGAGTCGATCAGCCTGGTGCGCATGCCGTCGGGGATGTCGGCCGCGATCGCGCCGAGATCCTTCACGGCCTGGCCCCAGTTCTGGGTCTTCAGGCTCTCGACGAGGTTGAAGACGTCGCCCATCGCCGCGCCGAGCTGCACGATGTCGTCGGCGCCGTTGATGCCGAGCTGCGCAAGTTTGGCCGACAGCTTCGGGTCTGCCGCGATGTTCTCGGCGAGGTTGCGCAGCAGCGGGCTGTCGGTGGTGATGACCTCCGACGCATCACGAATCGCGCCGCCCACGTCGCCCTTGAGCAGCTTCTGCGCCGCGCTCTTGAGGTTCGGGTCGGTGAGGAAGCTCTTCACCGTGTCCGGGTCGGTGAGGATGCTCTTCGCGAGGCCGTCAGGCAGCTTGGCCGCGATGGTGTTGATGGCCTTCGTCACGAGGCCCGGCGCAGAGCCGACGGCGGCACCGAGCGCTTCGAGCGCTTCGGGGAACTTGCCCGACGCCATGGCCTGCGCGGCCTCGATGACGTGCGGCAACGCGGCGCCGATTTCCTTGAAGTCTTCGGGCTTGAGGCCGATTTTGCCGAGCTTCTCCTGCACGCCTGCGGGCAGCTTTTCGTAGATGCCCTGCGCGATCTTGTTGATGAGCTCAGGCGCCGCAGCGGCTGCTTCACCGAGCGAATCGAGCGCGCCTTGCCAGTCAGCCGGCTTCTGCGTGAGCGCTTTGGCCGCGTCGAACACGTGCGGAGCCGCAGCTCCGGCTTCGATCAGATCGTTCGGCGTGAGCTTCACGGCCTCGAGGGCCTTCTTCACGTCGGCGTCGTTGGCGACGACCTTGAGCACCGCGTCGCGCGCTTCGTCGTTGTGCAGCAGCGTGCCGGCGCCCTCGAGGATCTTGCCGTCGAGCAGCTGGTTGATGCCCGCGTGCAGCGTGGCGTCGCTGGCGAGCGCCTTCGCGACGGCAGGGTCGGTGAGCAAGCTCTTTGCGAGACCTGTCGGCAGCGCCTTGCCGACGTTGGTGACGAGCTTCTCACCGAGGCCCGGCGCCTTCTCACCGGCCTTGAGCACCGACGAGACGACGCTCTTCCAGTCACCCTTCGCAGCGGCCTGGCCGGCGGCAATGAGGTCGGGGAGGGCGGCGGCACCTTCGCGCACGTCCTTCTCGGAGATGTTGATCTTCGAGAGCCCGTCTTTCACGCCCTGCGGCAGCTTGTTGAAGATGGCGACGCCCAACTTCTGGAGCAGCTCGGGCGCTGCTTCGCTCGCGGCCTTGAACGAGTCGACCGCGCCTTCCCATTCTCCCGCAGCGAGCTTCTTCATCGCGTCGAGCACGTGCGGCGCCGCAGCGCCTGCCTGCTTGAGGTCGCCGACGGTGAGGCCGACCTTCTCGAGCGCCGCCTTGACCTCGGGGCTCTTCGAGACGACGCCCATGACGGCGTCGCGCGCTTTTTCGCTGCCGAGCACGTCGGCCAGCCCACCGACGACATCGCCCTTGATCAGCTTGTCGACGGCGCTCTGCAGCTTCGGGTCGGCGATGAGCTGCTTGATGACGTTGGCGTCGGTGAGCAGGTCGCGCGCCACGCCGGGAGGCAACGTCTTGCCGAGGCCTGCGACGGCCTTCTCGACGAGCGAGGGCGCCCTGGTGGCCGCAGCACGGAGCGCCGCGAGTGCACCGGGCACATCGCCCTTCGCCACGAGCTCGACGGCCTTGAACACGTCAGGCAGCGCGTCAGCGCCCTGCTTCAAGTCGGTCGCGTCGAGACCGAGCTTCGTCATCTTGTCGGCGAAGCCCTTGTCCTTGAACGCCGCGTCGATGACCGCTTCACGGAGTGCTTCGTTGCCCGCGACTCCAGTGAGCGCCTTCTGCACGTCACCGGCGGCGAGCGCGCGCAATGCGTCAGGGCTGGCCTTGGCGATCTGCGCTGCGACCTTCGGGTCGGTGAGAATCGTCTTCGCGACCCCGTCGGGCAGCTTGTCGGCGGCTGCCTTGATGCCGCGCGCCACCAGTTCAGGCGCAGACTTCGCGGCGTCAGCGAGGTGCTCGAGCGCGGCCTTGCCTTCGCCGTTGGCGAGCGCGTTGCCGGCCTTCACGAGGTTGACGACCGCGTCGCCTGCAGCCTTCAGGTCTTTCGCGTCGAGCCCGAGGCCCTGCATTTTCTTCGCGAAGTCTGCGTCTTTCATCGACGCGTCGAGCACGGCGTCGCGCAGGCCCTTGTCGGTGCCCAGCTTCGTGAGGCCTTCGGCGACGTCGCCATTCACGAAGGCCTTGATGGCTCCGGGGTCGGCCTTTGCGATGCGCTCGGCGACTTTGGCGTCGGTGAGCACGGTCTTCGCGAGCCCATCGGGCAGATTTCGAGCGGCCGCCTTGATGCCCTTGGCCAGCACGTCAGGCGCCTTCGCCGAGGCGTCGCAGAGATCGCTGATCGCGCCCTGCCAGTCGCCGCTGGTGGCTTTGTCGACGCCGTCGAGGAACTTCGGCAGCCCGTCGCCGAGCGCCTTCAGATCTTTCGCTTCGAGGCCGAACTTCTCGACCTTCGCCGCGAAGGCAGTGTCTTTCATCGAGGCGTCGATGAGCGTGTCGCGGAGCGCCTTGTTTCCAGCGAACTGACGCAGCGCCGCTTCGGCGCCTTTGGTCAGCGCGGTCTTGATCGCCTCCGGGCCGGCCTTCGCGAGCTCGGTGAGCGCCTTGTCGTCAGAGAGAATCGCCTTCGCGACGCCTTCGGGCAGCTGTGCGGCGAGCTGCTTGAGGCCCTTCTTCACCAGCTCCGGCGCGGCGGTCGCGGCGTCAGCGAGCGCGACGACAGCCCCTTGTGGATCTCCGGCGGCGGACTTCTGCACGGCGTCGATGACTGACGGCAGCGCGTCGCCGGCCTGCTTCAAGTCGCCAGCGTCGAGGCCCAGCTTGTCGACGGCGCCCTTGAACGACTCGTCTTTCATCGCTGCGTCGATGGCGGCGTCGCGGAGCTTCTTGTCTCCGGTCGCAGCCTTGAGCGCCTCGAAGGGATCGTTGAGCGCCTTCTTGATGGCTTCGGGGCCGACCTTGGCGAACTCGCTGGTGAACTTCGCGTCGGACAGCACGGTCTTCGCGACGCCGTCGGGCAGCTGCTTCGCGGTGAACGCAATCGCCTTGGCGATCTGCTCGGGGTGCGCGGCGGCTTCGTCGGCGAGCGAGCTGATGGCGCCCTTGATGTCGCCAGCGGTCGCCTTCTCGACGGCGTCGCCGATGTTCTTCGGCAGCTTGTCGCCGAGCTTCTTCACGTCGTCGGCGTTGAGCCCGAGCTTCGCGAAGCCTTCGGGCGAGGCCTTCGCGACGGTGACGTCTTTGGCGCCGGTGCGCGCGAGCTCGCTGGCCTTGAAGCTCCGCGCTTCAGAGCTGACTTGCGGGACGAGCTGCGTCGCGCCGGTGGCGTTGAGCGCCTTCGCCTTCAGCGCGCTGCCGAGGCCGGTCGACTGTTCGTCACCTCCGAAGCCCTTCCTGGCCCGCACCACGGTGGCCTTCTTGGCGGCGGCTGCGGCAGCTCGCTTCGCAGCACCTTCAGCGGCCTTCTTCGCGGCGTCTTCGGCGGCTTTCTTTGCAGCGGCTTCAGCGGCCTTCTTCGCGGCGAGCTCAGCGGCGCGTTGGGCGGCGAGCTCGGCGGCACGGCGGGCGGCTCTTGCGGCGGCATCAATCGTCGACATGGCACTCCAGTGAAAAAGGACTCCAGCGAGGAGTTGTCGCACCTCGCGGGCCCAGAGAATTTCACGGGGGCTGCAAACGGAGATTACGTGTTTCGCGCCACGTCACTGCGTTGCGTCAGTGTGTTGAACCTACAGAGGACTACTCGGCGTCGTCGTCGATCTCTTCGCCGTCTTCGCCTTCGACCGGGTCTGCACCGCCGCCGCTCGAGGTCTTGACGATCTGCGAGAGGCGGGCCTGGCGTTCACGGCCGATGACGTGTTTGCCGAGCAGAAAAGTGAGCAGCTGTTCTGCGACCTGCGTCGTCTTGCCGAACTCGGACTGGGCGACGGTGTCGGCGAGCTTCTCGAGCGCCTCGTCGATGTGCTCCGGCGTGATGGGCTGAGGGCCATCGCTCCACGCGCTCTCGAGCACGGCTTCGGCGACGGTCAAGCGCAGCGCGCGCTCTTCAGCCGAGCCTTCTTTCGCGAAGGCCTCGAACCAGGCGTCCAACGTGTCCTGGGTGACGGCGGCGAGGTGCGGCAACGACTCGAGCGTTTCGGCGAGGTAGGCCGAATCGAACGAGTCGGGATCTTCTGCATAGCCGAACGCTTCTTCCAGCACGGCCTGTGCGATCAGCCCTTCTGCTTCGTCAGCCGACGCGCCTTCTTTTTCCAACGCGGCGCGCGCGCTGGTGACGCGGGGGCCGAGCACGGAGTCGACGGCGATGCGCTGCGTGGCGGCGCGCGTAGCCAGAATGATGAGGTGCTGCTGCGCTTCGGCCGACGGGCTCTTCGCGCCTTTGGCCTTGAGCACGATGGCGCGCGACTTCGGGTGTGCAGCGGCGGCGGTGATCAGCGCCGACTCTTCGGAGTCGAGCGTGGTCTCGGTGTCGAGCTTCTCGAGCGTGGCGATGGCAGCAGGCAGATCGAGGAACCGCGCGATGATGGGATGCATGGAGTCGTCGAGTAGCGCGACTCGATCGACGACGCCATGGGGTTTCGGTTACGCGTGCAGTGTGGACGCACTGACGCAGATCACCAGGTTGCTCGCTGGCCGCGAAAAGACGCGCGCGCAATTGCACGCAGACCTCGTTCGTCGAGGCGTCGATGCGCTCGAAATCGAAGCCGCGCTCAACCGCGCGCAGGAGCTCGGCTACCTCGATGATACGCGCGCGGCACGGCGCACGGCGGTCGCGGCGCTGCGTGACGGTTGGGTCGGCGAGGTGCTGATCTCCAGGCTCACCGCGAAGGGCATCGCGGAGGACATCGCGGTCGCGGCGTTGGCGCACGCCGTCGAAGAGCTGTCGTGGAATGAGAGCGCAGCGGCGCAGTTGCTCGTCACCAAACGGAACCTCGCAGGTGCGAAGGCCGCACGATTTCTGGCGAGCCGCGGCTTCAGCGAAGACCTCGTGAACCGGTTCGGGAACGCATAGGGTGCCGCGCGTCATGAAGCTCCGCGCCGTTCTCGTCATCTCTGCATTCGCCGTTTCAAGCTGTGCGTCCTTGAGCACCTTCTTCAGCCAGGACGGCGAGGTCGCTTACGCCACGACACCTGAAGAGAACATGCGGCTCGCGCAGCAGGCGATGGTCGACAAGAACTTCAACGAAGCGGCGAACTACTTCGAATACGTGAAGACGAAGTTCCCGTACGTCGAAGCGGCGACGACCGCCGAGCTCGGCCTCGCCGACGCGGACTTCGAGCGCGAAAAGTTCATCGAAGCGCGAGATCGCTACCAGAACTTCGTGCGCCTGCACCCCACGCACGCGCGCATCGACTACGCGGCGTTCCGGGCGGCGCTCACGCACTACAAAGAGATCCCCTCCGACTTCTTCCTGCTGCCTCCGGCGTCGGAAAAAGATCAAGTCGAGGTTCGCAACGCGCTCACCGCGATGAACGACTTCGTGCGGCTCTACCCGTCGAGCGAGCGGCGTTCCGAAGCGCAGAAGATCCTCGATGAAGTGAAGCTGCGCCTCGCCGAGCACGAGATGTACGTCGCTGACTTCTATTCGCACCCCAACCGCGCGAAGTGGCGCGCCGTCGTCACGCGGCTCAGCGTCGTCGAAAAGAGCTACGCGGGGCTGGGTCTCGACGAGCGCGTGGCCTTCGGGCTGTACGATGCGTACCTGAAGCTCGAAGAAGCAGACAACGCGCGCGCCGCCTTGCAGCGCTTCGTCGCCGCGCACCCCGACTCGCGGGAGGTCGGCCGCGCGAAGCGCCTCATCGCTGAAGCGCCTCCGCAGAAGCAGGCGCCTGCGCCCGTCGAGACGCCCGACGCGGGGTCATGAGCCAGGAGTTCTCGCGCTTTCTCGGCTTCGCCGCCGCGACGGGCGCGCTGGTGTTGGTGGTGCTCGTCTTCGGCCAGCGGCTCATCTTCAGCGCCGCCGGCCCCGACGCCGCCATCGTCACGCGCCTCAAGCAGCTCGAGCGTGACGGGCTCGACATCACCACCGACGGCGGCCAGTTGATTGGCAGCAAGCTGCAGTACCAGCGCATCTCCGTGGTGATCGACGCCGACGGGCGGGGCGCCTCCGTCACCTCGACGCTCGACTTCACCGGGCTGCTTCGCCGCGACGGGGTCAGCGACACGAAGGTCTCGTCACTGGGGCTCGAGCGCGCGCGCTACCGCTTGACCGACGACGAATGGTTGCCCGAAAAGAGCGACGCGCCGCGGTTGGTCGACATCGTCATCGCGCTCGAGCAGCGCCGGCTGGCGATCACCGCCGGTGCGCCGGCGCCCGATGGTGGCGTCGTCTACGGAGAGCTGCGCGAGCGCGTGTGGCGCAGCCAGTCGTGGTTCATTCGCAGCGAGCGCGACGACGTCGAGGTCGCGGAGGACTATCGACTCACGGGTTCGACGCCGGAGCGACCTGTTGACGAGAAGGCCACGCGCCGACTGTCACTGCGTGAAGACAGCGCCCAAGTGTTTAGCTTCCCCGGTGGGATCATGTAGGGTACGGCCCTTCATTTCCCAGAGGTCAGCACGATGGACGACGCCCTCAAGCAGTTGCTCACGCTCGGCCGCGGCTACTTCGAAAAGAAGCAGTACCAGGACGCCGAGAGCTACCTCACGCAGGTCGTCGAGCAGAACCAGTCGTTCGCTGACGTCTACAACATGCTCGGCATCATCTACCACGACCAGGGTCAGTTCGCCCGGGCGCAGCGGGCCTTCGAGGCCGCGCTCCGACTGAACCCCGCGTACACCGACGCCGCGCTGAACCTCGCCATCATCTACAACGACATGGGGCGGTACCGCGAAGCGAAGGAGGTCTACGCCGCGGCGCTCAATCGCCAGCGCAGCAACCCGCAGCGCATGGACCCCTTCGTGAAGGGAAAGATCGCGAACATGTACGCCGAAATCGGCGAGGTCTACGCGTCGAGCGGCATGTTGGACGAGGCCATCGGCGAGTACCGCCGCGCGCTCGCGCTGGGGCCGACGTTCGTCGACATTCGCTTGAAGCTGGCCAACGTGCTGCGCGACTTGAATCAGCACGACGAGAGCCTCAAGGAGTTCGAAGAGATTTTGCGGCAGAACCCCAACTACCTGCCCGGTCGCGTGCACTACGGCATCACGCTGTACGCAGCCGGTCGTCGCGCTGACGCGATTCTGGTGTGGGAAGACGTGCTCGGCCGGAACCCCGGCAACAAGAGCGCCGAGATGTACTTGAGCCTCGTGCGCGACATGGGCACGGGAAACAAAGAGGCTGCAAAGGGTGGGGCGGTTGAGTGATGCTTCAGGTTCAGCGCGCAACTGGCGCCCAGGGAGTAGCGATCGTGTCTGACGGGTATGCCCTCAAGTTCATCTCCGGCAAGTACCAGGGTGGCGAGTTCCCCCTGAAGGGTGACAAGCAGCTGATCATCGGCCGCTCGAGTGAGCTCGACATTGTGCTCGTCGAAGACATGGTCTCGCGCAAGCACGCGAAGATCACGCTCACCGCCGGGAAGATCACCATCGAAGATCTCGGCTCGACCAACGGCACCTTCGTGAACGGCGAGAAGGTGAAGACCAGCCGCCTCAAGGAGGGAGATCGCATTCTCGTCGGCACCTCGATTCTCAAGCTGGTGAAGGCCGGCGCCAACGCGGTCGAGCTCTCTGACGCGCAGGTGAAGCAGAACCTCGAGCAGGTCGCCGCGGTGCAGAGC
This sequence comes from Archangium sp., assembly GCA_035910535.1. Taxonomy (GTDB): domain Bacteria; phylum Myxococcota; class Myxococcia; order Myxococcales; family Myxococcaceae; genus Archangium_A. The sequence continues at coordinate 14,635 of JAMHXF010000045.1, forward strand.
CAGCGCCAGACGAAGACGGCGATGACGGGGAAGATCGAAGAAGTCCCGTTGCCTGACCTGTTGCAGCTCTTCCACACGTCGAAGAAGAACGGCGTGCTGGTGGTGACCAACGAGCAGGAAGGCCGCATCTACCTGCGTCAGGGCAAGGTCTATTACGCGGTCATCAACGAGAACCACGATCTCGGCCCGCAGAAGAGCTTCAACCGCATCATCACGTGGGAGATGGGCGAGTTCGAGCTGCGCCCGCCCGACACTCAGGAGTTCATGACGGAGCTCGACGAGAGCACCGAGCACTTGCTGATGGACGCGCTGCGCCAGCTCGACGAGCTGCGCCGCATTCAGGGCTCGCTGCCCCCGATGGACCAGACGTTGTTGCTCTCGGTGCCCATGCAGCCCGCGCTGCGCGATCTACAGCCCGAAGAGCTCGACGTGCTTCAGCTGGTCATCAACTGGGGCACGCTGCAGGGCGTCTTCGACAACGCCACGCAAGACGACGTGGCCATCGCCACCGTCGTCGCCAGCCTGCTCGAGCGTGGTTACCTGCGCGGCGCGTGAGGTTCCGTAGTACCTCGCGCACGTGCGACTCACTGAACTGTCGAACTGCGCTGGTTGTGCCGCGAAGCTCCGCCCTGATCTGCTGAGCGAGCTGCTCTCGGGGTTGCCGAACACGAAGGTGAAGGCCGCGCTCGTGGGCTTCGAGACGAGCGACGACGCGGCCGTGTACCGACTCTCGCCGACGCAGGCGGTGGTCGAGACCGTCGACTTCTTTCCTCCCGTCGTCGACGACCCGTATGCCTTCGGGCAGATCGCCGCGGCCAACGCCATGAGCGACATCTGGGCGATGGGCGCGAAGGCGTTGTTCGCGCTCAACCTCGTGGCGTTCCCGAAGGAGGTGCCCACGAAGGTGCTCAAAGAGATCCTCGCGGGTGGCGCGTCGAAGGCGAAGGAGGCCGGCATTCCCATTCTCGGTGGGCACTCGGTGCAATCGCCGGAGCCGAAGTACGGCATGGCGGTGACCGGCCTGGTGCACCCCAAGAAGGTGCTGACGAACTCAGGCGCGAAGCCGGGCGACGTGTTGCTGCTGACCAAGCCCATCGGCACCGGCATCGCGACGACGGCCATCAAGCGTGGGCTCGCCTCGAAGCAGCTGGTGAAGCTGGTGACGGCGCAGATGGCGACGCTCAACAAGGCCGCTGGTGAGGTCTTCGTGAGCGGGAAGTTCCGCGTCAACGCGCTGACTGACGTGACGGGCTTCGGGCTGCTGGGGCACACGCTCGAGCTGGCGCGCGGCGCGAAGAAGCGCGTGGTGCTGTCGCTCGAGCGCGTGCCGTTGCTGAATGACGTCGCCGCGCTGGCGGAGCAGGGCGTGGTTCCCGGCGGCACGAAGACGAACCTCGCGCACGCGCGCAAGGGCACCGAGTTCCCCGAAGGGTTGCCCGAGGCCATTGCGCACGTGCTCGCTGACGCGCAGACCAACGGCGGGTTGCTCGCCGCGGTGCCTGAGCGAGACGTGCAGAAGGCCTTTCGCGAGTTCGAGCAGCGCGGCCTCGACGCGTGGGCCATTGGCCAGGTGATGCCGGGCAAGCCGGGCATCACGGTGGTCTGAACGATCAGGGCAGCTCGTGCGTCAGGTACATGATCGGCAGCGGCATGTTGCAGCTCGAGCCCTGGCAGAGCGTCACGTCGTAGAACGCGTAGCGAAGGTGCGTGGCCGTCTCGCTGACGATGAATGACGTGCCGCAGCCGCCTGCCACGTTGTCAGTGGTGTGCGTCGCGGTGCTGAGGTTGAAGCGCCCGTTCGGCCCGCAGTTGAGCGGGTCATCGGCCATCGCTGGCGCGCGGCGGCGAATGGTGAAGGCCGGCAGCGGGGCGCCGGTGTTGACCTGGCACTGCAGCGGGCCGGTGGTGATGACGTCGAAGGTGGCGGTGCCCACGGTCTCGCGCGTGTGCGTGAGGCTCGTCGACGTGCAGAGATCAGTGCCGGTGTTGACCGAGAGGTTCGGGCGCAGGCCGTTGAGATCGTGACGGAAGTCGATGCGCAGGTCGTGCGTCGCGCTGTTGGCCGGGTCGACGAGCGTGGCGGTCAGCACGCCGCTCATCGACTGCTCGGTTCGCGAGGTGACGTCGATGGTGCAGGGCGCAGTCGTGCTGGGTTGCCAGCGCACGCCGTTGACGAAGAACGCCGCGCCGCGCTCGGTGCACGTGCCCTGACCAGCGCCGTCGAGCGCGGTGACGCCGAAGGCCGCGCCTCCGATCGTCGCCTCGAGCACCATGGCCGGCGCAGGCGTCAACGTGGAGCAGCTGTAGTCCCAGCTGATGACCACGTTCGTCGGGTTGCACTCGCCGAGCAGCGTGTCGACCGCCTGCGATGCGTCCCACACGCACGACGACTTGCCGCCACACGCGTTGCGCGCCGAGAGCGTGAGGCTCATGTCGGCGGCCGAGAGGCGCGCGAGGTTCGACGTGCACGGTCCGCTGAAGTTGCCGGCGATGCCGAGGCTGTTCACGCGAATGTAGCGGCCGCCCAGCTCCGGCTTCGGTGACGGTGCGCAGCTGATGGTCGGCGGCGTCGCCAGCGGCTCGTGGGCCGTCTTGTCGATGGGCTGGAGCCAGAGGAAGCCGCGGCGCATGTCGGGGGTGACGGTGGTGCTCGCGCCGTCCCACGTCACCGTGGCCGTCGTCATCGGCACGCCCGCGTCGACGGTGTTCCCGCCGCCCGTCGCGGAGCCGCCACCCGTGGCGTCACCGCCGCCCGTCGCCGAGCCACCGCCGGTCGCCGAGCCGCCGCCTGTTGAGGTGCCACCTCCGGTGCTGCTGCCACCGCCGGTCGCGGCAGTCCCTCCGCCGGTGGCGGCGCCCCCGCCAGTCTCGCTGCCACCATCAGGCATCGAGCCACCGCCGCCACAGGCGCTGAGTGTCATTGCAATAATAAACAATGTATTTTTGAGCTTCATGTTGTCCCCGGGTTCATGGATGTATGTGTTTTATTTGGGCAGTCGAAAGATCGGCGCAGCGGTTCAGGTTGTCAGTCTGCTGTGTATGGGAATGGGTCGGTGGTCGGGTGTGCGCATCGGCGCCGCGTCAGATGGGCGTCAGATGGGCGCCTGCGCGGGCGCCAGAGCCGCTATGAATCGGCGTTGTGTCGCCGTCGAAGCCCGCTGAGCCGTCGCTGCCGGGCCCGCCTGGCGAACAGACCCACGCGCTCGCTTTCGACGTCGAAGAGCCGGGTCGCTACCAGCGCGTCGGGCTGCTGGGGCAGGGCGGTATGGGGCGTGTCTTTCTCGCGCGCGACCTGCGCCTCGAGCGTGACGTAGCGCTCAAAGAAGTGCTGCGAGAAGGCCCAGACACCGCCGCGCGGCTGGTGCGTGAGGCGCTGCTCACCGCGCAGCTCGACCACCCCGGCATCGTGCCGGTCTACGACGCGGGGCGCACTGCTGGGGGGCGGCTGTTCTACACAATGCGTCTGGTGCGCGGCCGGCGCCTGAGCGATCTCATTCGCGAGGCAGACGGCGTCGACGCGCGGTTGCGATTGGTGCCGCACGTTCGTGACGTAGCGCGCGCGCTGGCCTTCGCGCACGAGCGGCAGGTGGTCCACCGCGACGTGAAGCCAGACAACGTGCTCATCGGCTCGCTCGGCGAGACGCAGTTGTCTGACTGGGGGCTCGCGCGTCGCGTCGACGCCGCTCAGCCAGACCCGGCGGCGACTCCGACGTCGCTCGCCGACGCCGAGCTCACGCGCGTCGGCGACGGTCTCGTGGGCACTACGCGCTATGCAGCGCCGGAGCTCGCGCGTGGCTCTCCAGCCAGTCTGCGCAGTGACGTGTATTCGCTCGGCGCGCTGCTGCTCGAGGTGGTGACGGGGCGGCCTCCGTGGGAGGGCATCGACAACGATGGCGTCGTGGCTCGGCTCAGCGCCGGCGCCGCTGCTCCAGTGGAGTTACCTGCGCAGACCCCGCCGGCGCTGCGCACGCTCATCGCTCGTGCGTTGGCGCCGCGACCTGACGACCGCGCGGCATCGGCTGCAGAGCTCGCGGCGGATCTCTCGGCGCTGCTCGATGGTCGCCTCGTGGCCGCGCACACGTATTCGGCGCGTGAGCTGCTCTCTCATTTCGTGCGCACCTGGCGCGTGCCGTTGATCGCTGCGGGCAGCGTGTTGGCGGTGGCCCTGGTTGCGTTGACCGCGGCGGGTGGTGTCGCGCGTGCGCAGCGAGATCGCGCGTTGGAGGCTGAGCGTGCGGCCGAAGCCCGCGCGGCCGAGCTGCTCGTACAACGCGCACGTGAGCTCGACGTGACTGGCAGCTTCGCCGAAATGGAATACCTCGCGGTGCAGGCGGCGGCGCTCCAGCCGGGCTCGCCCGACGCGCTCGGCGCATTGATGGCGGCGCGCGCGCCACAGGCGCCAAAGTTGAAGTCCATCGACGCCGCGCCTCCGTGTCGGGCTGCGTGGGGCGTGCAGGGCGGCACGTTGTGTCTCGATGCGTCGGTCGCGTTGTTGACCGAGGCGGGCGTGAAGTGGCGCGTTCCGCTGGCGGCGAGTCAGGCCGCGGTCGACGCGAGCGGGCGCGAGGCGTTGTTGCTCGTGGGTGGGCAGGCGTGGCGCGTGTCTGTGGCGACGGGCGAGCTCGCCTCGCTTGGGCCAGCGCCTCGCTACGCCGTGGGGCTGGGCCTCGACGCGGCGCTCGGCGCGTGGGTCTTCAACCCGGGGTTGCTGCGCCTGACCTGGCTGGGCCTGACGCGCGAGTTGACGCCCTGTGCCCGCGGCGCGGAGCTGCTCGGCGCGTTGCCGCATCGTGGTGCGCTCGAGCTACTGTGCTCTGACGGAGAGCTGCGGCGCGTGACGCCCTGGCAGCTCATGTCGGCGCCCGTCGGGCCGGGGTGGCCACAGCTCGCTGACGTGGCCGGCGTCGAGCGCGTGCGCGTGGGGCCGGCGGCGCTGTTGGCGGGTGCGACGACCTACGCCTTCGACGGTACGGCGTCGCGAATCGTGGGCACGGTGCGCGGCACGGTGGTGCGCGTCTCGCTCTTCACGGGCGAGGTGCAGCTCGTCGCGTCGCGCGCGCAGCTGGGCCCGCTGCGACAGGTGTTGCCGTTGCGCGAGGGGTTGCTCGTCGTCGGCGAGCGCGGAGGGCCGGAGCTGCTCGACGCCCGCGACGGGCTCCCGAAGGCCTCGCTGCCGGAGTGGGCGCGCGGCGCTGCGTGGCGCGAGAACGAAGACGTCGTGCTGCACGGTCAACGACGTGCGCGGTGGACTTTTGCGGGGGCGGCCGCTGGGCGTTGGTCGGCGCCCGTGGGCCTCGCGGGCGCTTCATTTTCGGGCGATGGCGCCTCGGCGTTGTTGGCGGGTGCTGATGGCTTCGTCGCGCGGTGGCACGCCACCGAGAGCCACGTCGACGTGCGGCCGCTCGGGCTCTCGCAGGTCGTCAAGAGCGTCGCGTTGAGCGACGACGAGCGCGGGCTGGTCGGTGCCGTCGGGTTGCCGGGCGTGCTGGTGCTCGAGGGGGAGCGCGCGTCGCGCGTGGGCGCGGTGCCAGCGATGCGGCGCGTGGGGTGGCTGGCGCCAGGCGTCGGTTGGGCCGTCGGCTACGAGCTCGGCCCGTACTTTCTCGACGGCGCGCGAATGGACGACAGCGTCGCGCTGGCCCGCCCGTGGATCGACGCCAACGCCACCACGTCGGGTGATGGCCTGGTGCTGCTCGACGCCGACGGCGAGGTGTTCGTCGCCACGCGCGGTGGTGCCACGGCGCGACCTCCGCAGCCGGGCGCGAGTCTCGTCGTGGCGAGCTCGATCACCGGCCCGTTCTATTTCGCCCGGGGCGCGGAGGTTCACTCGACGTCGGGCGCGAGGTTGTCGCTCGCCGAAGGCTTCGTCACCGCGTTGTCGCTCTCACCCGACGCGCGTTGGCTCGCCGTCGGCAGCTCGCAAGGCTCGTTGCTCATCGCCGATGCGGCCACGTTGCAGCTCAGAGCGCGCGCGCCGCTGCACCGCGATCGCGTCAGCGGCATCGCATTCTCGAAGCGCGGCACGCTCGTCACCGTCGGGTGGGATCGCCAGGCGCGCCTCTGGAGCCTCGCGCCGTTGCTCGAGGTGCCGACGCCGGCCGAGGTCGCCGCGAAGTGGGGCTTCCCGCTCTGACGCGCGTCTGACGTGCGCAGGGCCACCTGCGCGCCCGTGGTACACGCTGACCCGATGCAGGTCCGAGCCGTGGTGCGCGCTCCCGACGGGGCGATCGTCGAACTCTCTCCCGGCGCCATCGTCGGCCGCATGCCGCGCTGTGAGCTGTGCATCGACGACGGGCGCGTGTCTGAAGCGCACGCGTTGGTCAGCCTCCGCGGCGAAGAGCTGGTGCTGCTCCCGTTGCGTGGGCGCTTCGCGGTCGACGGGCGCGCGGTGACGCAGCTCGCGTTGGCGCCGGGTCAGCAACTCGAGCTCGCGCCGGGGCTGCTGCTGGAGGTGCTCGAGGTCGTGCTCCCGGACGAGGTGCTCGCGGTGGAGCTCACCGGTGTGCCGCCGCAGGTGCTGTTGGGGACCACGTCGATCGTCGCTGCGCCTCAGCCTTCATTCCGTGCGGGTTGGCTCGCCGACGCGATGGCCTGGTTGTGGCGTCATGAGGTCGGCTGGCGCGTTCAGGTTCATGGCGAAGCGCCGCGTGCGTTGACCGGTGGTGATGCGGTGCAGCTCTCCGGTGGCGTCACGCTGCGCGCTGCGTGGCAGCCGCTCTCGAGCGCGATGGCTGACCCGACGCAGCTGGGGGGCGCCGTCGACGCGCCGCTGCGCATCGTCGCCCGCTACCAGTCAGTCCACATTTCGCGCGGCGCGCGCGCGCTGCTGGTGCTCGACGGCACGCCGGCGCAGTGCGTGAGCGAGCTGGTGGCCTTCAAAGGGCCGGTGTCGTGGGAGACGGCGGCGCGCGAGCTGTGGCGGGGCGACGTGAGCGAGACGCTGCTGCGCGGGCGGTGGGACGCCATGCTGCTGCGGCTGCGCAACCGGCTGCGGCAGGCGGGCATTCGACCGGATCTCGTGCGCAGCGATCGCTCCGGCTACGTCGAGCTGGTGCTCAAGCCCGGCGATGAAGTGGTCGACGAGGTGTGAGCTATGCTGCGCGGCGTGCGTCTCGCCGGCTTCGTGGTGCTGCTCTCTTCGCTCGGCTTCGCAGGGCCGCTGGTGGTCATCGACCCCGGTCACGGCGGCGCGCAAGAAGGTGCCACGGGCTCCAACGGGCTCATCGAGAAGAACCTCGCGCTGGCGATCAGCAAGAAGCTGAAGGCGCAGCTCGAGCGTGAGCTCAAGGCCACGGTGCTGCTCACGCGCGATCGCGACGCGTTGGTGCACCTCTCCGAGCGCGTGGCGATGGCGAACAAGAAGCAACCGGAGCTCTTCATCTCCATTCACGCCAACTCGATGCCGACTGAAAAGCAGCGCCGCCTCAATCAGGGCATCGAGACGTACTTCCTGTCGGCCGCGGCGTCGGGTGAAGACGCGAAGAAGGTCGCCGCGCGCGAGAACGCCGAGCAGGGCGCGCAACCCAGAGGCCACGCCGGCGACACGCTCTCGTTCATCCTCGCCGACCTGCAGCGCTCCGAGACGCACACCGATTCATCGCGGCTCGCGTACTCGGTGCACGAGGCGCTCATCGCCGAGACGGGCGCGCAAGATCGTGGCGTGCAGCAGGCGCCGTTCTACGTGTTGATGGGTCTCGAAGCGCCAGCCGTGCTCGTGGAGGTCGGCTTCGTCTCGCACCCTGAAGAAGGCAAGCAGCTCTCTGACGCCGAGTACCAGGCGAAGTTGGCCCGGGCGATCACCAGGGGCGTGAAGCAGTTCCTCACGCAGCTCGAGGCGCGAGACGGCAAGAAGTCTGAGTGATGCCGTGGTAGGCGCTCATGAATGCGCTCCCACAACCGCGGCCTTCTCGAAACCCGCCCCGTCATCTTGACGCCTGGCATCAACAAGCACGCCGAGGGTTCGTGCCTCGTCGAGTTCGGTGACACGAAGGTGCACTGCACGGCGTCGGTCGACGAGAAGGTGCCGCCGCACGTGTACGGCACCGGCTCGGGTTGGGTGACGGCGGAGTACGGAATGTTGCCGCGCGCCACGCACGATCGTTCGCGTCGTGAAGCGGCGCAGGGCAAGCAGCAGGGCCGCACGCTCGAAATTCAGCGCCTCATCGGCCGTGCGTTGCGGGCCTCGGTCGACCTGAAGACGCTCGGCAACCGGACGATCACGCTCGACTGTGACGTGCTGCAGGCCGACGGCGGCACGCGCACTGCGTCGATTACTGGCGCGTACGTGGCCATGGTGCTGGCGCTGCGCAAGTTGCGGGCGAAGAACACCATCTCGCAAATGCCGAAGCTCACGCACGTCGCGGCGGTCTCCGTCGGCATCGTGAAGGGCAACGTGTCGGTCGACCTCGACTACATCGAAGACTCGTCGGGAGAGGTCGACTTGAACGTGGTCGCGCTCGACGGCGAGCGGCTGGTCGAAGTGCAGGGCACCGCCGAGCATGGCTCGTTCGATCGCGCGCAGCTCAACGCGATGGTCGACGCGGGGCTCGCGGCCACCATGCAGCTCATCGCGCTGCAGAAGCAGGTGCTGGGGTGAAGTCGATCGTCTTCGCCACCGGCAATGCGGGCAAGGTGAAGGAGCTCGAAGTGCTCCTCGGCCCGGAGTGGCTCGTCAAGAGCGCGAAGGACTTCCCGGAAATCGGCGAGGTCGTCGAAGACGCAGACACCTTCGAAGGCAACGCGTCGAAGAAGGCGCACGCCTTCGCGCACGCGACGGGGCTGTGGTCGCTCGCCGATGATTCCGGCCTCGTGGTGGACGCGCTCGGCGGCGAACCCGGCGTGTACTCGGCCCGCTACGCGCCGACGGAGCCCGAGCGCATCGACAAGCTCCTCAACGCGATGAGCGGCAAAGAAGCCCGAACGGCGCGCTTCGTGTGCGTGCTGTGTCTGGCCGGGCCGAAGGGCGAGGCGTTCTTCGCGCGCGGCACCTGTGAAGGCTCGATTGGCTTCGAGCGCAAGGGCGACGGCGGCTTCGGCTACGACCCGGTCTTCATGTTGCCGAGCGGCAAGGCGATGGCCGAGCTCACGAAGCAGGAAAAGGCCGCCATCTCGCACCGTGGCAACGCGCTGCGCGAGCTGCTGCCTCAGCTCAGCGCTGCAGGTGCGTGAGCAGCCCGCTCAGCACCTGGGCGATGCCGCGCTTCGGCACGTGAATCAGCTTCCGCTTCCACGGGCCGATGGCGTGGTCCTGGTACTGGTTCGAGACCTTGTGGTGCAGCTCCGTCGCGCCCCACAGCAGCACCACGTCGCCCCACTGCAGGTCGCCCTTCGCTTGATCGAGCGGTCGCGCCTTCGTGCCGTCGACCAGCCTCAGCTCAATCGGCAACCCTTCGACCAGCCGCTCGAGCTCCTGACGCACCGTGGGGCTGCCGCCGACGATGACGATCTTCGAGAAGCCCTTGCGCCGACATGCGTCGACCACGTCTTTGACGGCGCGCGAGTTGTCAGAACCTCCGCAGCGCTCGCACGTGTTGCGCGGCTCACACGGCACCGGCTCGCGGCCTGAGGCCTTCGCGAACGTGATGCACTCGGCTTGAGGGCAGTGAAGAAACACGCGCTCGTGCAGCAGCGCTTCGGCGCGCTCGACCTTCTCGGTGCTCATGCGCGCCTTGCCAGCCCGCGTGAGGCCCGCTTCTTCGAGCAACGCTCGCGCCCGCGCTTTCGACGTCGGCAGGCCGAAGCCCAGGCCCGCGAGCCACGCGTCGATGTCGACGTCACTGCTCAGAAGAGCTCCTTCTGTTCCGGCTCGAGGCCCATCGCCTTGCGAACCGGCGCGAAGCTCCGACGGTGAAAGTCGAGCACACCCAGCTTGTCCATCGCGGCGAGGTGCACGGGCGTCGGGTAGCCCTTGTGCGACGCGAAGCCGTAGCCGGGGTGTTTCTGATCGAGCTCGACCATGAGCTTGTCGCGCGTCGTCTTGGCGAGAATCGCGCCGGCGGCGATCGACAGACTCTGCGCGTCACCCTTGATGATGCCGCGCTGCGGCTGCGTGATGCCGGGGATCTTGCGCGCGTCGACGAGCACGAAGTCGGGCCGCAGCGACAGCCCGTCGACGGCGCGGCGCATGGCCAGCAACCCCGCCTGGTAGATGTTGATGGTGTCGATTTCGTGAACTTCGGCCCACGCCACCGACCACGCGAGCGCGTCACGCTTCACGGCGTCGGCGAGCGCTTCGCGGTGCGCTTCGTCGAGGATCTTCTTCGAGTCGTCGAGGCCCTTGAGCTTGTAGCCCTTCGGCAGGATCGCCGCGGCCGCGCACACCGGGCCTGCGCACGGGCCCATGCCGGCCTCGTCGACGCCGGCGATGTGCGTGTGGCCTTCAGCCCAGAGCTCGGTCTCGAACTTGAGCATGTGCCGCAACCGCTGCCCTTCGGCCCGGTTGTCAGCCTGACGTTTGCGCAGCGCCGCCAGCAGCTTCTGGGCGCCGTCGCGTTCGTCGTGCTCGAGAGAGGTGATGAGCCCCGATGGCAGCGCGACACCCTCCACGAGGTAGCGCTGTCTCAACTCCGCCAATGACGCTGGAGCTGCGCGTCGTCGGGGCATCTTCAGCGCAGCGTCAGCGTCAGCGACTGCGGCGTGACGGTCGTCGAGCACTCGGAGCCGTTGAACGTCAGCTCGGCGACCTGGGTGCGGAGATCGTTCACGATGCCCTGAATGCGCGCCACGCCGGGGCCGAACTTGTCTTCGACCAGCGCGATGCCGCGCTCGTTGGCGACGACGTTCTCGGTCTCGTCGTAGCTCGTGTAGTCGACGGTGACGACCGCGCCCGGCGCTGGCTTGCCGGCGCGATCGAGCACCGTCACCGAGACCTTGAGCACGGTGTTGGTGTCGCAGTTCACGCGAGCGCGGCCACCGCCGTCAGGGAGGTACGGCGTGTAGTTGTTGCAGCCGACGAGAGCGAGCGCAGCGACGAGGGGCAGAGCGAGACGCATGGGGGGTGGGACCTACACCTTCAACGGGCCTGCATTCAAGGCGGACTCGCCCTCGTTCCACGGAGCGCCGAGCCACACCTGCCAGGCCTGTCGCTGCGCCTCGCTGGGGTGTTCGACGCGCTGGAGGTACACGCCGTCGCTCGGCTTGGTGGCGACGGTGACGGGCAACTCGAGCAAGCGGTCGCGGCGGAACACGGAGACCTTCACGGTGTCGCCGGGGCGGCGTGACTCGAGGCGCTGCACCAACGACGCCGCGTCGCACTTGAGGCCGTCGAGCGCGATGACCTCGTCTTCGGCATAGAGGCCGGCCGCCATCGCCGGGGAGCCCTCGAGCACGGAGGCGATGCTCGCGCTGCCACGCGGCACGATGCCGATCCACCCTTCGACGCGCTCGCCGCGACTGCGCGGAGGCGTGCCGCCCTTGTCTGACGGCGACTCGCGCGGGCGGAACTTCACCTCGAGGCCGACGTGGTCGAAGATCTCGTACGAGAGCTCTGCGGTGCCGCGCAGCGAGTGCGTGAAGAAGGCGCGCAGCCCACCGCCGCCGAGCTCTTCAGCGGCCGCTTCGACGCCACCTTCCGGAACGCCGCTCTCGTTGCCGTAGCGGGCCCACAGCAGCCGCACGAGGTCGTCGAGCGACTTCTCGTTCTGCGTCGCGTGGCGAAGGTGCAGGTCGAGCAGCGCGCAGACGATCTCGCCCTTCAAGTAGTAGCTGATGGCGGTGTTCGCGGAGTTCTCGTCGGGCCGGTAGTGCTTGGTCCACGAGATGAACGACGCGTCGGTCACCGTCAGCACCTTGCGGCCGGGCGTGCTGTGCAGCGCCGTGAGCGATTCGCCGAAGCGCGTGAGGTACCGCTGCGCCGACATCAGCCCCGCGCGGCGCGTGAGCAGGTTGTCGTAGTAGCTGGTGCCGCCCTCGAAGAACCACAGCAGCTCGGTGTAGTTCTCTTGCGAGTAGTCGAACGGCACGAGCGCCTTCGGCTTCACGCGCTTCACGTTCCACAGGTGGAAGTATTCGTGCGCGCACAGCGTGAGGAAGTCTTCCCAGCCCTTGGCCGACGCGAAGCCGTTGCGGGGGTAGAGCAGCGCCGTCGACGCCTTGTGCTCGAGCCCGCCGCGGCCCTTGTCAGTCGCGTAGATGAAGAAGACGTAGCGCTTCATCGGCAGCCCGCCGAAGAGCGCCGCTTCGGTCTCGATGATGCGTGTCAGATCGCTGACGAGCTTCTTTTCGTCGAGCTGCGGTTCGCCCCACAAGACGATCTCGTGCGGCACGTTGGCGGCGGTGAAGAGAATGGGCGTGTGCGTGCCGACCTCGAACGGCGAGTCGACGAGCTCGTCGTAGTCCTTCGCGATGAAGGCGCCGTTTTCCTGGTCGAGCGCGACCGACGTGTTCCACCCCGGAGGCGCGTCGACGGTGACGTGGTGCGCGGTGTTGCGCAGCGACTCTGCGTAGAAGAACAGCGTCGCGCCGTTGAAGTAGCCGTGCGTGCCGTCGAGGTGGCTGGTGCGCACCGTCAGCTCGTTCGCGTACACCTTGTACTGACAGCGCACCGCCTTGCCCTGCGGCAGGACCGAGTAGCTGCGCTTGTCGATGCGCTTGAAGGGCACCGGCGCGCCCGCGTCGTCGACGACGGTGAAGTCCTGCACGTGGCGGCTGTACTCGCGCACCAGGTAGCTGCCGGGTGTCCACACCGGCAGGCAGACCTTCAGCTCGTCTTTCTGGGCGGGGAAGGTGGCCTCGACCTCGAACAGGTGTGAGTGCGGCCGTGACATCGAGACGCGGTAACGAACGGGCTCGGGCATGCCCCTTCGTCTACACGTTTTGTCACGGTGCGGGGAACAACCTCGCGCTGCGCAGTGACACCGGTACAGCCTCGCCGGGCTTGATCGCCGTCGAAGGGCCGACCGCGCGCAGCACGTGGGGACCGAGCTGAAATCGGTACTCCGTTGCGCTCCCGAGAAAGAGCCGCGCGAGGAGCGTGAGCCGCGGGCCGTCACCGCCCAGCTGCAGCTCTTCGGCGCGCACAGCGAGCGTCGCGTTGCCGCTCTTCGCGTCGAGCGTGGCGGGCAGAAGAAGGCGCACGTCGCCGACGACGAAGTGTCTGCCTTCGACGCGGCCCTCGAGGCGGTTGGCGCTGCCGACGAAGCTCGCGACGAAGGCGGTACTCGGAGCCTGGTACACGCGCTCGGGTGAATCGATCTGCTCGATGACGCCGTGGTTCATCACCGCCACGCGGTCGGCCAGCGCGAGCGCTTCGTGTTGGTCGTGCGTGACGAAGATCATCGTCATGCCGAGGCGGGCGCGCAGCGTGGCGATCTCTCCGCGGAGCTCTTCGCGCAGCGCCGCGTCGAGGTTCGAGAGCGGCTCGTCGAGGAGCAGCACGCGCGGTTGTGCGACGAGCGCCCGGGCGATGGCGACGCGCTGCAGCTGGCCACCCGAGAGCTGAGAGGGCATGCGCTGCGCGAAGGCCTCGAGGCGCACCCAGCTCAGCGCTTCTTTCACGCGCGCGGCGAGCTCGTGCTTCGGCGTGCGCTTGAGCGTGAGCGGGTAGGCGACGTTCTCTTCGACGGAGCGATGCGGCCAGACCGCGTAGCTCTGAAAGACCAGGCCCAGCATTCGCCGCTCCGGCGGCACACGAAGCCCGGGCCCGTCGACGAGGGCGCCGCCGATGGAGATGGTGCCTTCGTCGAGGTGCTCGAGTCCGGCAATCATCCTCAGCGTCGTCGTCTTGCCGCAGCCCGAAGGCCCGAGGAGCGAGATGAACTCCCCGCTCGCAATCGACAGCGAGACGCCGTTGACGACCTTCGTCGCGCCCCATGACTTGTGCAGGCCTGCGAGCTCGACGGCCGCCATCAGCGCGCCTCCTGACGTACGCCGCGCGCGAGCTGCACCGCGAGCACGAGCAACACGAAGGCACACGCGATGACCGCTGCCGAGCCCGGGTCTGCGTAGCTCTGCAATTCGAAGAGCAGCGTGCCCAGCACATCGCGCCCGGTGGGAATCAGCAGCACGCTCAACGTCAGCTCCGTGACGCAGGTCAGAAAGGTGATGGTGAACGCCGCGGTCAACGGAGCGCGCAGCTGCGGCAGCGTCGCATCGAAGAACGCGCGCGCGGGTGAAGCGCCTGCGAGCCGCGCCGCTTCGGTGAGCGAGCCGTCGACCTGCGCGAGCCCGTCGGTCGCATTGCGAACTCCGAACGCGAGGTGCTTCACCGTGTACGCGACGAGCAACAGCCACAGCGTGTTTCCAAGCGCGAGCACGAAGGCCACGCGCTCGAAGGCCACGAAGCGCACGTCGCGCGAGAAGGCGATGATGAAGGCGAGCGCGAGCACGGTGCCCGGAATCGCGTACGGAGCTCCCGCGATGAACTCAAGCGAGCGTCGCTTCGTCGAGGCGAGCGCCAGCCCGAGCGTGGTGACGATGAACGCTGTCGCCGTCGCCAGCAGCAGGCTGCGCGCCGCCGCGTCGATGGTGCGCGCATTGCCCAATACCGAGCTCCAGTGCTTCGCCGAGAAGCCAGACAGCTGGCCCCACACCGGCTGTACCGACGTCAACGCCACGGCGAGCAACGGCAACACCACGACGATGAAGGCCGACAGCACCGCCACGCCGCCCAGCGGCCAGCGCCAGGTGCCGAGCGTCATGCGGCGAGTCGACAACCCCTTGCCGCTCGAGAGTCGCACCGCGCCTCGCTGCGCCAACACGCGGCTGGCGACGAGCACGACGGCGGCCAGCACCAGCAACTCGAGCGACAACACCACGGTGCGCGAGAGCCCTCCGCCCATCAAAACTTCGCTGTAGATGCGCGTGGTCAGCGTCGGCACGCCCAGCAGGTACGGAACGCCGAACGCAGAGGCCGCGAACAGAAAACAGAGCGCCGCGCCCGACAACGCGGCGGGCAGCGCCAGTGGCAACGTCACCGAGAACAGCGTTCGCGCCGGCCCAGCGCCTGACATGCGCGCGGCCTCTTCGAGCGACGAGTCGATGCGCGACAACGCCGCGAGCGTGGGAAGCAAGACGAGCGGCAGGCCCGCTCCACCGAGCACGAAGCTGATGCCCGCGCGCCCGTAGATGTCGAAGGTGCCGGGCTCGGTGAGCAGGTTCAGCAGGCCCGCGCGCGGGTTCGCGAGCGACACCCAACCCATGCCGAGAATGAAGGGCGGCAGCGCGGCGGGCAGGGTGAACACCGCTTCGAGCGGCGCGCGCAGCGGCACGTCGGTGCGGCCCAACAGCAACGCGAGTGGCACCGCGAGCACGAACGCGAAGGCGGCGGCGCCGAGCGCGGTGGTGACCGTCCCCACGAGCGCGGCCACGTTGTCGGCGTCGCTCCACAGCGCCCACCACGAGAGGCCCGGTGCTCCCGCCTGGCGCAGCAACAAAACGAGCGGCGCTCCGAAGAACGCCGCGAGCAACCCGCCCAGCGCTGCGACGCGTCGGTTCATCGTGCGAACGCTCGCGAGAAGTCGCCCTTCACGCGCGCGCCTTCGCGCAGGCCGCGCTGCAGCACCTCTTCGCTCCACGGCGCGCTTCTCTGCACGAGCTCGTCGAGCGAAATCGAACCTCGCGGCCCGGCGACGCGTGGGTCGACCGCGTGCATGTCTCCGGTCTCGGCGATGGCCTTCTGACCGCGGAGAGACAGCAACGCGTCGACGAGCAGCTTCGCGGCTTCGGCGTTCCGGGTCGTCGAGAGAATGCCTGCGTAGCCGGGTACGACGACGGCGCCATCGCCTGGCCACGACACTTCGATGGGGCTGCCCTTTGCTTTCGCGGCGAGCGCGTTCTCGAGCAGCAACACGCCGACCTTCGCTTCGCCGCCCTCGAGCTTCTGCAGCACCGCCGCGTTTCCACCCGCGACCCGCGCGTCGTTCGCGCGCAGCGCAGAGAAATAAGAGGCGCCCAGCGCGCGCTCCATCGACACCGCCCACGTGAATGCCGTGCCGCTGGTGAGCGGATCTCCGAGCGCGACTTCGCCCTTCCACGTCGGGTCGGTCAACGCGGCGAAAGACGGCGGCGCCTCAGCGCCGGTTCGGTGGGCGAGCACCATCGTCGAGAGCCGAATGGCCGCGTAGTGCCCGTCGACGTCGACGTAGCGCGACGGCGTGCGCAGCCCGTTGGGCGACACGTAGCGGAGCCAGCGCCGCTCTTCTTTGAAGCGCTCGTACAGAAACGGGTCGGAGGTGATCAGCACGTCACACGGTGATCCGCCGGCCGCGAGCTCTGCCTCGAGCTTCGCGGTGATCTTCTCGCTGCCGGCCTGAAACCACCGCAGCGTGACGCCCGGGAGTGCCTCGCTGAGCTGCGGCTCGAGCGCGTCGATCACCTGGCGGTACATCGACGTGTAGATCCACAGCTCGCCTTGCGGCGGCCGGTCTCCAGTCGGAGCGGCGGGCGAGGCTGTCTCGATGCGACACGCAGCGCAGAACAGCAGCATGGCGGTGAGCCAGCGCACGATCACGAAGCCCGGTTGACGCCGAGCTGCTTCGCGTAGCGCCGCACCGCCTCGACGTCTTGCGGCCAGCCTTCGCTCAGCCCCTTGTTGATGGCGCCGGTGTCGCGGCTCCATTCGTCTCCGGGCTCGAGGTGCGCGAGGTGTGCGCCGTGCTCGTGCGCGACCTTCATGCCGGCGGCGAGCACCTCGGCGTACGTCGGGCGCGAGGCGAAGTTCGTCGAAATCTGCGTCGAGTCGAGCGTCGCCCAGCTCGAGGCGTACGGCGCGGCCTCTGCCGGCTTCAACCCCTCGAGGCCGTCGAAGAAGCGCTGCAGGCCGGCCGCTTTCGTCGAGCCTGCGTCACACGGCAGCAACGCGAGATCGAACGGGCCGAGCCGGCGGGCGATCTCCCGGTAGGTCTCGATAGACAACGCGTTGGCGCCGCCCACGTAGAGCCGCACGTCGTCGGCCTCGATGATCGCTGACGAGCCGTCGTGGCCCGGCACGAACGTCACGCGCAGCCCCGGCGCGAGCTCCTTCGTTTCCCACGCGGAGAGCCACCGCACGTCGTTGAACGCGGCTGTCTCGAGGTGCGGCTTCAACGCCGCGCACGTCGCCAACGTCGGCGTGTCTTTCTTGAACTGCGCCAGCGTCTGTGCGCCCGCATGATCAGGCCGCGCGCTCGTCAGCAGCAGAAAGTCAGGGCGCGGAATCGAGTTCGCGAAGGGGTACGGCGAGGGCGGGTAGCGGTAGCGCGCGTCTTCGAAGACGGGCTCCGCGAACCACGGGTCGATGAGCAGCGTCTTTCCCGCTGCGTTCAGAAAAACAGAAGCATGGCCGAGCCAGGTGACGATCACGCGCGCGACCTTATGCTGCCTGCTCGGTGACGACGCGCGCCCAGTACTCGCGGCCGTAGTACTGCCGCATCATCCCGAGCTTCTTGTCGCCCTTGAACAACACGAATGACGGGATGCCCGCGATGCCGAAGCGGCGCGCCAGCTCCGGGTGCTCATAGGCGTTGGTCTTCACGAAGCGCACGTTGATGTCGGCGACGTCGGCCATCAGCTGCGGCAGGTCGCGCGCGAAGACTTCGCAGTTCGGGCAGTCGGGGCCCCAGAAGTACGCCACCACCAACTCTCCGCTGCCCGTGATCAACGCGTCGAAGGTCTCCGGCGTCGCGATGTCGATCTGGTGTCCCATGGAGCCTCATTAGCGGCGCATGTCTTGACGCGCTTCTCTATGACCGATACTGCACCGTCCAATTTGCGAGTGATTCGCAAAATCGAGCTTTTGGGACGGTGCATTGCAGATGTGGCTCTGGATGACAGTGACGGCGGCTCTGGCGGCGGGCGAGGGTGTTCCCGAAGTGGAGGCCGACGCCGGCGTCGAGCCCGCCGTGGTGGAGACGATCGAAGACGCAGGCGTCGCGGTCGTCGACGCCGGTGTGCCTGTGACGCGCGAGACGACGGTCAGCAGCACGCGCCTGATCGACGTGCGCCGCGTCGCCGGCTCGGCGCAGGTCATCGGCCGTGAAGAACTCGAGCGGCAGGAGTCGAATGATCTCCACCGCGTGCTGCAGGGCGTGCCGGGCGTGTACGTGCGTGAAGAAGACGGCTTCGGCTTGCGGCCCAACATCGGCATTCGAGGTGGCGCGACAGATCGTTCGTCGAAGCTCACGTTGATGGAAGACGGCGTGCTCTTCGGGCCCTCGCCGTACTCAGCGCCGGCCGCGTACTACATGCCGATGATGACGCGCATGGTGGGCGTCGAGGTCTACAAAGGCCCCGCGGCGATCCGCTTCGGCCCGCAGACCGTCGGCGGCGCGCTCAACCTGCGCACCCGTGAGGTCTCGCGACAGCTCGAGGCCGACGTTGACGTGTCGCTCGGCAACTACGGCACCGGCAAAGGCCACGCCGTCGTCGGCATCGGCAACGATCGCATGGGCATTCTGCTCGAGGGCGTTCACCTTCAGAGTGAGGGCTTCAAGTCGCTGTCGACGCGCGGCAGCACCGGCTTCGACAAGAACGAGCTGATGCTCAAGGCCCGCTACGCGTTTCAGCCCGTGGGTGAGGTGCACAACGAGCTGCAGCTCAAGCTCGGCGGCGCCACCGAGCGCTCGAACGAGACGTACCTCGGCGTGTCGAATGACGACTTCGCGGCCGCGCCGTTGTTGCGGTACCCGGGCAGCGAGCTCGACCAGATGAACTGGCACCGCACGCAGGCGGTGCTCACGCACACCTTGAACGTCGGCAAGTCGTTCGAGCTCGTGACCAACGTCTACCGGCAGGACTTCTACCGCTCGTGGTACCGCTTCGATCACTTCCGCCGCGGGCCGTCGGTCTACGAGGTGCTCGCGTACCCGCAGACCGGCGTGCGCGCCGTGTACACGTCGATCCTCTCGGGGCGGGAAGACAGCGTCGGCCGCGACCAGCAGTTGATGATTCTGAACAACCGCCGCCGCTTCGTCTCGCAGGGCGTGCAGTCGACCGGCGTGCTCAAGCTCGAGAACGGGCCCATCGCGCAGGAAATCGAGCTCGGTATTCGCTTTCACCACGATCAGATCGATCGCCTGCACGGGCAAGACGGCTACGACATGCGCGGCGGCCACCTGGTGTGGAACGGCGAAGGTCAGGAGACCGTCAACGACAACGGCGCGGCGACGCGCTCGTTCAGCGCGCACCTGTCCGACACCATCACGTGGGGCAACTTCCTCATCTCTCCCGGCGCGCGGCTCGAGGTCTTCGACGCCAAGCTCAACGATCGCGTGCTCGGCACGTCGGTCGATCAACTCAACGTGGTGCCGTTGCTGGGCATCGGCGCGGTCTACGCGTTCGACTTCGGGCTCTCGGTGCTGGGCGGCGTGCATCAGGGCTTCAGCCCTCCCACGCCGGGCCAGGCCGGGGCGTTGTCGGAGCGCGCCATCAACACCGAGCTCGGGGCCCGCTTCGCGCGGCGTGGCGTTCGCCTCGAGGCCATCGGCTTCTGGAGCGAGTACGCGAACATCACCGGTGAGTGCACCGGCTCGTCGGGCTGCCTCAACGACACCATCAACCAGCAGTTCAACGGCGGCGCGGCGCGGGTGCTGGGGCTCGAGGCGCTCGGCGCCGTGCGCGGCGAGCTCTTCTGGGGGCTGCGCGGCGCGGCCGAAATTTCGTACACGCTGACCGACGCGCGCTTTCTGGGCGACTTCCAGTCAGACAACCCGAGCTGGGGTTCGGTGCAGGCTGGCTACCAGCTGCCGTACATCCCCACGCATCAGGGGCAGCTGCGGCTGCGCTTGAGCAAGGGCCCCGTCGAGCTCGGCGTGGGCGCCATGTATTACGGCGAGCTCCGCGAAGTGGCCGGCACCGGCGCGCCTGATGAATCGGTGCGCATTCCCGACCGCCTGCTGCTCGACGCGACGGCCTCGGTCGAGGTTGGTGCCGCTCGGATCTACTTCACGGCGACCAACCTCACGAATCAGGCGGCGCTGGTTTCACGGCGCCCGCTCGGCGCGAGATCTCAGGCGCCGCTGCTGTTCCAGGCGGGGCTCAAGTACTCGTTCCGGTGATCAACGGGGCAGGTAGCTGCCCACGTTGCTCTGGATGCCGTCGGTGATCCGCTCGAGCGGGAGATCGTTGTCGTCGCCTTCGAACGGGTCTTCGATCTCGACGCCGATCTCTTCGATGCCCAGCATCACGTAGGTCAGCGCGAAGACGATGCCGACCGTCCACCAGCCGAAGATGTTGACCAGCGCGATGGGCAGGCTCGCGCAGTACATGACGAGCGCGCGGCGCAGGTGCACGACGTAGGCGAAGGGCAGCGGCGTCTTATGAATGCGCTCGCACGCGCCGATGATGTCGACCAGCAACTGGTTGTTGTTGTCGACCGACGTGAAGACGATGTCGGCGAGGCGGCCGGCTTTGCGTTCCTGCTCGAGGTGCCAGGTGATGCGCTGGCAGATGGCCGTGGGCGCGTGGTTGCGCGTCGAGATGGCTTCGAGATCGTCAGGCTCGAGATTCGCCGCGACCCAGGTGCGGTGACGGAGCGTGGCCATCGACGCCGCGGGGAAGGCCTGCGTGAGGCGCACCACGCGCGTGAGCCGATCTGCGTCGTGCGCGAGGTGCACCGACGCTGTGCGCGCGAGGTTGCGGCAGGTGTTCACCATCGCCCCCCACAGCTTCCGGCCTTCCCACCAGCGGTCGTACGACTGGTTGGTGCGGAAGACGAGCAGCAGGCCGAGCGCCGTGCCGACCATGGCGTGCACCACCTCGGCGTCGGGGAAGTCGAAGGGCTTGTATTCGAAGTGCAGCACCACCAGCCCGAAGGCGACGGTGCTGACGAGCACGGAGCGGATGCCGATGACCTTCACCATCGACCCCTTCATCGCGAAGAAGGTCGTCCGCCACTTGTGCGGGTCGTAGTCGATCATGGGAGTGGTGCGGCTTAGAGCCCCTTTTCAGGGTCGAAGGTAGTGGCTTCGAGCGCCACCGCCTTCACGTCGCTGAAGGCGTAGCGCTCGAGCAACGCGCCCTTCGCGTCGAACCCTTCGACCTTCATCGGCAGGCCTGCCTTCGGGTCCATACAGATGCGGGTGCTGCCGTGGTCGAAGCCCTTGCCGCCATCGGGCAGGGTGAAGACCGAGCAGAAGTGCCCGTTGTCAGCCCAGCCTTCGTGCTTCACGACGAGCTTGTCTCCCGCGCGCGCCTGGTCGAGCTGCAGGCGACGCACGAGGCTGCCCAGGCCGGCTTCAGGCACGGTGTGGTTGCTGTCGCCCTTCACGAGCTCAGAGTCGATGGGCAACCAGAGAGGAATGATGGCCAGCAGCCCGGCCTCGCGCACGCGGAACTCCGACTTCTTCACCGCCGCGTTGTAGACAATCTTGCGACCGGCGGCGGGGCCCTTGAGGTACTCGAGGCGGATCGCGTTGGGCGACTCTTGAATGGTGGTGCGAATGGTCTGTTCGCCCTGCAGCGCGCCGCGAATGCGCTCCTGCTTGACCATCACGTACTGGTACGGCCCGAGTGAACGAATCGCCTTCTCACTGAGCTTGAGCAGCACGTCAGACGGCGTGTCGCGCAGCACGCGCTCGATTTCGTCGCGCGACATCTTCTCGACGGAGGCCTTGCGCTCGGCCTCGCTGAGGTTGGCCCACGGGTTCGCGGCCAGAGACGACGCGCTGAGCGCGAAGGCGAGGAGGGTGCTCATCACCGGCTATTTTACCGGAACGAACTGCGCACCGGAGGCCGCTGACGGCGTCACGATGCCCGAACTCTCGGTGTCACCTGCGAGTAACTCGAGCTCGAGCGCGCCTTCGTTGTCGGCGGCGTACGGGTCGAGCAGCGCGAAGCGCACGAGGCGGCCTTCTGCGAGCAGGCTCTCGCCGGGCGACAACACGCCGGTGCGCCAGGTCTTCTTTTCTCCGAGCGACTCGAGCACCCACGCCACCTTGAGCGAGACGCCTTCACCCAGCTTGAGCTTCGCGTCGGTGGGCACGCGCACGCGCTTCTTCACCCCTTCGCCGAGCTCGAGAACCCGGCCGATTTCAAAGTCCCAGCAGTGGCGTGACGGGCTCAGCGGCACGGAGATGCTCTTCCTCGTCGCGAGGTCGACCAGCTCGAGCGGAATCACCGCGTCGTCGGCGAACTGGCTACCAGGCTCGCAGTGCATGCGCAGCGCCTTCGCACCGCCGAACTGCAGCGCCGCGTGGCTGGCCATGCGACGCATGACCCCCCAGCCGGCTTTTTCATCGAGCCGCGCCAGCGCGATGCCGAGCCGCGAGTCGTCTCGTTCAATGCGCAGGCGGTAGCGGTGCGCCGGGTCGAGCGGGATGTCTTCGAGGTGCACGGCGTAGGGATCGACGACGTTCTGTTTCACGTCGAGCGCGAAGGTGGGGCGCTTGGGCGCGACGGCGACCGGCGCGACGACCGGTTGGGCTGCGGGCTTCGGGGCCGGCGCGACGGCCAGCGCTTCAGGCTCTTCACGCGGCTCCGGTCTGGTGGGCTGCGGCTTCGAGCCCGACGGCCAGAAGACCCACGTGAGAATGAAGACGAGGGAGACCCCGAGCGCGAGGCCCGCGACCCGCGGCATCGTCCATTCAATGCGGGGCTCCGGCGGCGGCGACTTGACGGGCTGCAGCTCCGAGGTCGCGACGCCCACCTGGGGATCGGTGATCGACGTGCTCTGAGGCACCGCGCCAAGGGGTGAGCGCGTCGGTTCGTTGAGGATCGGGTCGGTGACCGACGAGACCAGTTTGCTGGCGCGGCGCGGAGCGGTCGACGCTTGCGGCACCACGCCCAGGGCCGGGAGCGCGCCGGTCTTTCGACGCGTCGGCATCTCCATCGTGTCGCCTGTCTTGAGCTGCGGCGGCTTCGTCAACACCGGCGCAATGTCCGGGCTGGTGACGGTCGGTTCGGCCTCGGGCACCGGCTCGCTCATGACCTGGGTGGTCGAAGGTGTGCTGGTGACCTCCGGGAGGCCGAGTTGTGTTGCGTCGGTGTTGCCCAGCTTCTTTTCGTCGCTCACGGCAAGGACCCCCAAAAAGTTCGGGCAACATGGATCGTCAGGCAATTTTCCTCAACGTCGTCGACGAATCGCTGTTGACACACTGAACCCAAATCCCGTACACGGTGCCGCGTCGGAAAAGGCGGAATAAGTAGGGGCGGATAGCTCAGCTGGTAGAGCGTCGCCTTTACACGGCGAGGGTCACAGGTTCGAGCCCTGTTCCGCCTAAGTTTGTGAAGTTGCAGTGTCTATGTGGGGAGTTAGTTCAGCTGGTTAGAACGCCGGCCTGTCACGCCGGAGGTCAGGGGTTCAAGTCCCCTACTCCTCGCAGAAATGAAGCCCCGGAAGCCGAAAGGTTTCCGGGGCTTTGCTGCGTCTGGGCCTCGCGTGCACTGGGCGCACGCTGGTGGGTTTGGAGCAGAGAGTGGTGACGCGGTCCACGTGCCTCGCAAAGAGAAGCGTGGGTTCGTTCGTAGCGCAACGCGCCAAGCCGTGCGTCGCCGGGATTCAGCGCACTGTCTTGATGGCGCGGCCGGCGAGCCAGTCGTCGAGTACGCGATCGTTCAAGGCATCTCCGACGACGTAGACGCGCGACGCGAAGGCGCCGGTAGGCACCGGGTCTTCACAGGTGACGGAGCCCGGCTCGATGAAGGACGAATGGCAGAACGCCGCGCGCTCACCGTCGAGGCGCAGAAACCCCACGTGGTAGTCGAAGCCGACGACGTAGAGGCCGTCTCCGAAGCGCGCGCGGATCTGCTTCACGGCGTCGGCGTTGTCGGCAGGCCGAAAGCGCACCACGTCGGTGCCACGAGCCAGCGTGGCGACGATGTTGGCCGACGCCTGCTGCGCGAGTCGAACGCGCTCCAGCTTGAAGCCCGCATGCAACAACACGGTCGAGACCAGGTAGCCGCACGCGATGACGCCCTGGCCTGGCACCGTCGAGGTTCCGTTGAAGTCCCACGGAGTGCCCTCCCACGCGGGGAACGCCGAGCCTTCGAGGTAGTCGAGCAGCGCTTTCCGGGCGGCGAGGCGGGCTTCGACGGGTTTGGTGTGCGCGAGGGCGCTCCGCGTCAGTTCGAGCTGCTCCTGCGCACGCACATAATCCTGGGCGGGCGACGCGGCGGAGACGAGCAGCACGAGCGCGAACATGGGCCCGTGCGACACACCTCACGCCGCGTTGGTTCCTACGGCGCGACGAGGCCGATGTTGTTGCCGCCGCTGAAGCCGTTCTGTGAGCCGTCGGAGTCTCCGAAGCACCACACCCCGGCGTCGAGCGTGTAGCGGAACGCGTAGCGCTGACCTGGCGGCGCGGCGGTGGGCAGCGTGGCGCGGTACTCGTTGTTGTTGCTCACCGTGGCGCTGAAGGTCGCAGCGCTCCACGACCAGGCGACGCCGGGGTCTTCGGTTTCGGCGCCCACGCCGAGCTGCGCGATGAACGGCGTGCTGGCGTTCGGCGTCAGGCCGCCTTCGTAGATCTGCCCGTAGATGGTGGTGCCGCCGTCGGCCGTCGAGGGGAACTGGAGGTTGCAGAAGTCGAACTCCGCGTGGTTGGTGACGGTCACGTCGTACTGCTGGGTGACTTCGTAGCCGTCGACGTTCGAGCCATTGAGATCGCAGTAGGTCCAGCTCACGCCGTCGAGCGACGCACGGGCGGAAGCGGCACGCCCACCGGTGTACGCGGGGAAGACCGTCGCCGTGAATTCGTCGGAGCCCGTTTGATCCGCCGCGAAGGTGGCCTCTTTCCAACCCCACAACGCGCTCGTCGAGGCGTTGTCGCCGACCGGGCCGATGCCGACCTGCATGCGGAGGTTGGGCGCGGCGCCGGGCAAGGACGTGACGCCGTTGATCGACGTGCGCGCGGTGATGGTCAACGGCGCGCCGCTCGGCAGGTTGAACGCCGAGACTGCCTCGAGCTTGCACGCGTCGATCAACGCCGCTGCCGAGGTGAGGCGCGCCGCCTGCGCCGACTGGTAGCCATTCGTCGAGCCGTCGCGGTCGCAGTACACGAACGGTCGCGCGCCGACCTGAACGCGGAAGGCCACGTCGACAGCGCTCGGTGTCGAAGGCGACGTCAGCGTGGCGTTGTAGCGATCGGCCTGGTTCGCGTCATTCACGTAGGCGGCGGCGCTCCAGTTGGTCCACGTCGCGGGCGCGCTGCCGACGGCGCCGGATCCGACCTGCACCGTGAGCGGCGTGCCCTGACCCGCAGCATCGGTGAGCGTGGGCACGGTGACCTCGAGGCTGTACGGCAGCGACGTGGTGTTCGGCAGCACGGTCTGCGTGGCGTTGCTGCTCTCGATGAAGCAGTTGCTGACGTCGAACGCGTTGGCGGTCAGCGGCACGAGCTGGGCGGCCTGAATGCCATTCGAAGAGCCGTCGAGATCGCAGTACGTCCACGGGCCTGCGTCGATGCGGAAGCGCCACGCGACGCCATAGTTGCCAGCTGCGGGCCCGACGAAGGCCATCGCGTATTCCTCACCGCCACCCGGGTCGTCGATGTTGAAGGCTGCGTTCGAGCTCCACACCCACGACGCGCTCGACGGGTCGACGTCGGTCGCGCCGTAGCCGACCTGGCCTTCGATGCCCGGCGCTGCGCCGGCGGCCTCCGTCAATCCCTGCACGAAGACGCGGCCGTAGCTTGACTCGCTCGTGCGGCCTTCCCACGTCGTCATCACCGCGGGGAACTGCACGACGCACGAGTCGATGCCGACGCTCTGCACGGTGAGCGTGCCCGCTTGATCTTCGGTGAAGGCACTGGTCGTGAGGCCGTCGGCGTCGCAGTACGCCCAGTCACCGTCGTCGCTGTTGAAGCGAAAGGCGAACTTGTACGTGCCGGGGCCAGGGTTCGGCAGCGTGGCCTGAAACTCGTCGTTCTGGCCGCCGCCGGTGTCGACGTTGAAGGTCGCGTCGATCCACGTCCACGTCGACGGGTTGCTGCCTGGCGCGCCGTAGCCGAGCGCGCCTTTGATGCCGGCGCCCGCGCCGACGGAGTTGGTGACGTTGGGCTTGAAGACCTGGCCATAGACGACGGGGCCCGCCGCGCCGCCGCGGAGCGTGATCGTCGGCGGTGGCTGCGTGGCTTCACCGCCGAGCTTGCACCATTCGATCGACGCGGCGCCCACGGTGACGCGCGCGAGCTGGGCCTGCGTGACTCCATTCGCCGAGCCGTCGCGGTCGGCGATGGTCCACATCTGGCCGTTGTTGACCGAGAACCGCGCGGTGACGAAGTACACGCCCGCCGTCGCGACGTTGAGGGTCGCCGAATACGAATCGCGCGCGAGATCACCCGCCGTCGCGCCGTCGACATCGCCCAGGTACTGCGCGTCGCTCCACGTGAAGTCGGTGACTACGGGTGGCGTGCTGATGCTCGTCGCGACGCCGACCTGGGCGCGCACGCCTGCGCCTTGACCTGCGCCGGGGGTCACGGTGGCGACCTGCACGTGCCCGACGACGGTGATCTGCGCCGGCGCGGTGGCCGTGGCGTCGGCGCCGTTGATCAACACGGCTTCGCTGATGACCCGCGTGGTCGTGGTGCCGGTGTACGTGAACGACGACGGCAGCGTCGACGAGCGGCCCCCGGGGTTGGTGACGGTCACACCCACGAGCCCCTCGCTCGCCGCCGACGGCGTGACGGCGATGATCCGTCGATCGCTCTCGAAGGTGACGAGCGTCGAGAGCGCACTGCCGAACGCGACCGACGCGCCGGTGACGAACTGTGTGCCGTTGATGGTGATGCTCGTGCCTCCGGCCACGGCGCCAGAGGTCGGCGTGATCGACGTGATGATCGGCGCCTGTTCTGTGCCGCCGTCGGGCGTCGGCAGCATCTCGGGGCAGGCCACGAGCAACGGAGTCAGCACCAGCAGTCCACGCAGTTTCATACGGAGCTCCTTCAACCCTTCACGGCGCCGGCCGTCAGGCCGCCCACCAGAAATCGCTGCAACGCGAAGAACAACGCCATCACCGGAGCGGAGATCAACAGCGCTCCAGCAGCAAAGTGACCCCACTCAGTCTTGTACTCGCCCACGTACCGCTGCAGCGCGACCGGCAAGGTGAAGCGCGTAGCGTCGTTGAGCAGCGTGGCGGCGAGAATGAACTCGTTCCACGCCTGCATGAAGCTGAAGAGCGCCGTCACCGCCAGCGCCGGGCGCGCGAGCGGCAGCACGATCTTCACGAAGACCTGCCAGTGCGACGCGCCGTCCATCAACGCGGCCTCTTCGAGCTCACGCGGAATGGTGTCGAAGTAGCCCTTCAACATCCACACGCAGAAAGGGAGCGACGACGTCGCGTACACGAGCACCAGCCCGCCGATGGAGTCGAGCAGGCCGAGCAACTGCAAGAGCGAATACAGCGGCACCAGCATCAACGTGGCGGGGAACATCTGCGTCACCAGCAGCAACTGCATGCCCGAGTCTTTGCCGGGAAAACGGAAACGCGAGAGCGCGTACGCCGCGGTCACCGCGAGGCTGAGCCCGACCACCGTCGTCGCGCCGCTCACCACGAGGCTCGAGAGCAGCTGTCGACCGAACAACCAGCGGCCCTGTGCGTCGGTCGAGCCGAGCACGTCGCGAAAGTGCTCGAAGGTGATCGCCTCGGGGAACGGGTTCGCGCTCATCGACAAGGTCTGCGTCGGTGACAGCGCGAGCTTCACGACCCACAGCACCGGGTACAGCGTCGCCACGCACACCAACGAGAGCCCGGCGTTCAAGGCGAAGAGCTTCCACCGCGTGGCGTTCATGACGACTCCTCGCCAGAGATCCGTTTGGTGAGCTGCGACCAGACGAAGAGCACGCAGAAGATCAACACCGAGTACGCCGCTGCGAAGCCGTACTGCTCGTTGCGTTGGAACGCCCAGCGGAAGGCTTCGCTCACCAGAATGTCGGTGCCGCCGCCGGGCTCGCCGCCGGAGACGAGCCAGATGATGTTGAACATGTTGAACGTCCACACGCTGCCCAGGATCATCGCTGGCAGCAGGGCGGGGCGGAGCAGCGGCAACGTGATGCGGCGGAACTGCGTCCACTTCGAGGCGCCG
Organism: Archangium sp.; assembly: GCA_035910535.1. Lineage (GTDB taxonomy): Bacteria > Myxococcota > Myxococcia > Myxococcales > Myxococcaceae > Archangium_A. The sequence goes on from JAMHXF010000045.1 coordinate 42,567, forward strand.
TCGACCTCAGCGGCCTCGTAGAGATCCGCGGGGATCGACTGCAGCGCGCCGAGCGAGACGACCATCATGAAAGGGAAGCCCAGCCACGTGTTGGTGATGACGTTCGCCGCGAAGGCCGTCGACCACTGCGTGAACCAGCTCACCGGTTCAATGCCCAACTCGCCGAGGATCGCGTTGATGGCGCCGAACTGTCGGTGGAACATGCCCTTCCACATGAGCGCGGTGATGTAGTTCGGCACCGCCCAGGGGACGATCAACAGCACGCGGTAGACGCCGCGCAGCTTGAGCAGCGGCTCTTTCAACAGAATCGCCAGGAAGAGCCCGATGCCCACGTGCAGCACCACATTCGCGGCCGTCCACAGCAGCGTGACCACGAGCGTGAAATAGAACGAGAGCGGCTCGGTGATGCGGTAGCCACGCGAGGTGAGAATGTCGACGAAGTTCGCGGCGCCCACGAACGTGTATTCGCCAGCGTCGTGGTGAAAGAGCGAGAGCGAGAGCCCGATGACGAAGGGCACGACGACGAGCACCAGCAGGCCGAGCGCTGCCGGCGCGACGTACGCGAGGCCGCGTCGGGCTTCGGGGTAGCGCTTCGCGAACGTGGTGTTGCCTGACTTGCGCCTTCGCCACGCGATGAAGCCGATGGCGCCCAGCGACAACGCGATGAGCCACGGGAGCGGGCTCGTCTCGGGAGGCGCGTCGCGGTTCAGCGCGCGGTAGCGGCGATCGGCGAGCGCGCCTGCTTCGGCTGGAGGCACGCCGCCTTGAAGTACTGCCTTGAGCGCCAGCTTCATCGGCTCCCACACGCGCGCCATCTCGAGCGTGTTGGGCGTTGGCGTGGCGTTCTGCGCGACGGTCCTGAAAGCGCTCACCAGCGAATCAGCGGCGACGGCGGGGTCGTCGTAGGCCGCGAGCTCCGCGGGGATCTGGCGGCCGAGCGTGACGCGCGTGACGGTCGCCGGGCCGAGTGACAGGTACTTGGCCAGCGCCTGCGCGTGCTGCGGCTGCGTCGTCCGCGAAGAGACGAACGCCGCTTCAACGCCGAGGAACGGAGACATTGGGCGGCCGGTCTCGCTCACCGTGGGCAGCGGGTGCACCGAGTACTGAACCGAAGGCTCGATCTCGCCGGCGAACCACGGCCCGCTGATCACCATCGCCGCGCGGCGATCGTTGAAGAGCGTCTTCACCAGCGCGCCGCTCACTTCTTGCGGCATGAGCTGGCGGTCTTGCAGTGACTTCACCCAGCTCAGCGAGCGCGACATGGCGGGCGTGTCGAACTGCGCGCGCCCGTCGGGTCCGAAGAGCTCTCCGCCGAAGCCCATGAAGATCGGCGCGTGGAAGTAGAAGTCTCCCGCCTCCCACGCGATGCCGAAGGTATTCGGCGCGCTCAACGAGGGCAGGGTGCGCTCGAGCTCGTCGGTGCTCGTCGGCACCGCGATGCCCTCACGCACGAAGAGCGCGAGGCACTTGATCGACAGCGGGTAGCCGTAGAACTCGTCGTCGAGCTTCAGCGCGGTGACCGACGGCGCCAGGTACTTCGAGGCGTCGAGGGAGGTCGTCGAGGGCGCGACGATCTTCATGCGGTGAAACTGGCGCAGGCGCTCGTGCGCGAAGATGAAGACGTCAGGGCCTGCGTCGTGCGGGATCGCCGAGGTCAGCTTCGAGCTCAGCGCGTCGTAGGGCACCGCGAGCAGCTCGACCTCGACGCCGGTTTCCTTCGTGAACTGCTTCGCGATGCGCTCAATCGCTTCTTCTTCGCCGCCCCGGTAGCCGTGCCAGAGCTTGAGCGGGGCGGCGGCCGCAACGTTCGCGAGCAACAGCACGAGCACGCGCGCGAAGCTCGTCACGCCGGGTGCCTCAGCGCGCGGGCGCCGTCGGCGGTGAACACGTGCACCACGTCACCTGTCGGCTGCACCGCGACGCTCTGCCCGACCTGCACGTCTCCGCCTTCGAAGCGCGCGGCCACGGGCCCGGCCGCCGTCTTCAAGAACGCGTAGCCGTCGAAGCCCAGCCGCTCGACCGCCTCGACCTCGCCACGAATCGGGCCTTCTGCGCTCACGCGGAGATCCTGTGGGCGGAGCCCGACCTTCACGTCTCCGGTCGCGTCTCCGACGGCGTTCAACGTGAAGCCCGCGCCGATGAACTGCGCACCCTCGCGGCGCACGTCGAGCAGGTTCATCGACGGCGACCCGAGGAACTGCGCGACGAACGCGTTCTGCGGCCGGTGGTACAGCTCGAGCGGCGCGCCGAGCTGCTGCAGCACGCCCTTGTTGAACACCGCCACGCGCGACGCGAGCGTCATCGCCTCGACCTGATCATGCGTGACGTAGATCATCGTGACGCCGAGCTGTCGGTGCAGGCGCGCGAGCTCTCCACGCATCTGCACGCGCAGCGCGGTGTCGAGGTTCGACAACGGCTCGTCGAAGAGGAACAACTTCGGGCGACGGACGATCACCCGGCCCATCGCCACGCGCTGGCGCTGGCCGCCCGACAACGCCTTGGGTTTGCGGTCGAGCAGCGGCCCGAGCTCCAACATGCGCGCGGCTTCAGCGACCCGGGCGTCGATGTCAGCGCGCGGCAGCTTCCGCAGCTCGAGGCCGAACGCGAGGTTCTCGCGCACCGTCATGTGTGGGTAGAGCGCGTAGCTCTGAAACACCATGCCCACGTCGCGCTCGCGCGGCGGCACGTCATTCATTCGCTGCCCGCTGAGCACCACGTCGCCGGAGTCTGCGCTCTCGAGCCCCGCGATGATTCTCAGCAGCGTGGTCTTGCCGCAACCAGACGGCCCGACCATCACCAGAAACTCACCGGCCTTCACTTCGAGATCGACGCCTTTGACGATCGCGTTGTCGCCAAAGCTCTTCTTGATGCCGACCAGACGAACGTCACTCACGAGGCGCGCGAGGGTACTCAACGCACCGGCCGTGTCGACGACTGCGTTTAGCGGGGCACCTGTTTGCGAACGAGGTTCTCGAGCACGCCCGGCACGAACCGCTTGAGCGTCAGCGCGAGCCGGTCTTTCCCCAGGCCGCCGACGTAGGCCTCGCTCTTGCGCGCGGCGACGGCGTCGAGAATCTGCCGAGCCGTGGCGTCGGCCGGAAACCCGTTGGCGATGTCGACGCCGGTCTTGTTCGTCGGCGTGCCGTCGGCCGTGAGCGCGTTCTTCGAGACCTCGGTCTGAATGTAGCCGGGGCAGATGATCGTCACGTCGAGGTGCGAATCGGCGACCTCGGCGCGGAGACAATCGAAGAAGCCGTGCAGCGCGTGCTTCGAAGCTGCGTACGACGAGCGCAGCGGCGTGCCGATTTTTCCCATCACGCTGCTGATCACCACGAACTGACCGCGCTTCGCCTCGAGCATCGACGGCAGCAACGCGCGCGTCAGCGCCACGGTGCCGAAGAAGTTCACCTCCATGAGCCGCCGGTGCACCTCCATCGACGTGTCTTTGACCCACGAGCGCTGACTGATGCCGCCGTTGTGCACCATCACGTCGACGGCGCGAAACCGCTCCAGCACCTGCTGCGTCAGCGCTTCGAACGTGTCGGCCTTCGCGAGATCCAACGGCAGCACGAAGAGCTCCGCGGCGCCGGTGCACCTCGCGGCGACCTGTTCGAGCTCTTCTCTTCTGCGCGCCGAGAGCACGAGCTTCGCGCCCTCCGCAGCGAAGGCCTGCGCCAACGCGGCGCCGATGCCCGACGACGCGCCGGTGATCCAGATCACTTTGTTCTCAAAACGACGGCTCATGCGGAGGCTCTCTATTCGCCACCGCGCTCGCTTTGCTAGGAGGGCCGCGTGCGTCGCCTCGCTCTGCTCCTGACCGTCACGCTCGTCTCGTGCGAGCCCATCGACTCCGCGCGGCTCTACAAGGCGAGCCCCAGAGCTGCGTCGCTCGACGCGGGCGGCATCGAGCGCCTCGAGTTCCTCGGCCCCACGGTCGTCGACAAGGGCGTGAACTTCGGCATCTACAGCGAGCGCGCCGAGCGCATCGAGCTGCTGCTCTTCGACGACCCTGAATCGACGCTGCCCACGCGCCAGTTCCCCATGGAGCGCTTCGGCAACGTGTGGAACCTGCACGTGGAAGGCATCGGCATTGGCCAGCACTACGGCTTCATCGCCTGGGGCCCGAACTGGCCGTACGACACCGCGTGGAAGCCCGGCACCGTCATCGGGTTCAAGGCCGACGTCGACTCCGAGGGCAACCGCTTCAACCCCAACAAGTTGCTGTGGGACCCGTACAGCAAAGCGATTCACCGCGATCACGACTGGAGCAAAGGCAGCCTTGCCACCGGCCCCGCGCGCGCCGAGTCGACCTTCAGCGCCGCCAGCAAGTCGATCGTCGTCGCCAGCCGCTACACGTGGAGCGACAACGAGGCGACCTACCGCGTGCGCCGACAAGACGAGAACACGCCCGGCCACCGCTGGAACGACGTCATTCTCTATGAGCTGCACCCCAGGGGCTTCACGGCGAGCGCGGCGTCGGGCGTCGAACACCCCGGCACGTGGCGCGGCCTCGGCGAGAAGGTCGCGTACCTCAAAGATCTCGGCATCACCGCCGTGCACCTCATGCCGCCGTTCGAGAAGCCGGCTGAAGGTGGCTACTGGGGCTACTCGACGCTCTCGTTCTTCATTGCCGAGAACACGTACTCGTTCCGCCAGGAGCAGCACGAGATCATCGACGAGTTCAAATGGATGGTTGATCAGTTTCACCAGGCCGACATCGAGGTGTACCTCGACGTCGTCTACAACCACACGGGCGAGGGCGGCTTCTGGCGCGACCGGCTCGCGTACGACTTCAACCCAGACAATTCGATTCCGCCCACGCTGATCAACGTCGACCCGAAAGAGGTCGTTGGCCTGTACAACTTCCGCGGCTTCGACAACGCGGCGTACTACGCGCTCACCGACGACAAGCAGAGCTACGTGAACAACACCGGCGTCGGCAACGGCATGCGCTGCAACCACACGCCGTTCCGCAAGCTCATCGTCGACTCGCTCCGCTACTGGGTCGACGAGATGCACGTCGACGGCTTTCGCTTCGATCTCGCGCCGGTGCTCGGTGAGCGAGACCTTCAGTATTATGTCTGGGAAGACCCGAAGAACACGGTGTTGCAAGACATCGTCGATGACCCGGTGCTTCAAAAATACAACACACGCTTGATTTCGGAGCCGTGGGGCGCTGGCGGGTACGACCTCGGGCTCTCGTTCAATGGCCCCAATAACAATCAGTTCAGCAACGGCTATGGCACGCGCATTGGCCTCTTCCCTTCGGCGACCAACAAGCCGGGCACGGGCTGGGGTGAATGGAATGGTCGCTTCCGTGACTGGTGGCGCAGCTTCTGGAACGTCGATGACTTCAAGCTGAACAGCAATGAAGTCAAAGACGGCGGCTTCTTTCTCACGGGCTCGTCTGACTGGTACAGCTGGAATCAGCGCAAGCCATATCATTCTGTGAACTTCGTCACGGTGCACGACGGGTTCACGATGTATGACTTGTTCTCGTACAGCTTGAAGCAGAATCACTGCGGCCCGCTCAACCCCATTTGTTGCACTGAGCCGAACTCCGCGTGGTGCGAGACCGACTCGGGCGAGAGCCACAACCGCAGCCGCAACTGGAGCGACGAGCCCACCAAGCGCCAGATGATGCGCAACATGTTCGTGGCGTTGATGATCAGCCAGGGCACGCCGTTGCTCTGGTCTGGCGACGAGTGGATGCGCACCCAGTTGGGCAACAACAACGCGTACTCGACGCGCGCCGACAACCCCTACAACTGGATGGACTGGGGCGTGTGGCAGACCAACGACGAGCGCAACCGCATGCACGACTTCGTGAAGCAGGTGATCAGCTTCCGCAAGACGCACCAGTACGCGTTCGCGCCGACGGAATATGGAGGCGCCGCGCCGTTCTCGTGGAAGAGCGCGCAGAACACCGACCAGGTGAACTGGGGCGGCAAGAACTTGATGATGCACTTCTACGACCCGTCGAAGGGCCCGGAGCTCGCGGTGCTGATCAACGGCGAAGGCAGTGACGTGACCTATTCGCTGCCGCAGGGCCGCACGTGGAGGCGCGTCATCGACACGCAGTCGTACTTCGATCTCCCGACGACGCTGGTGCAAGAGAACAAGCCGCAGCGGGCGTCGAACAACGTGTGGCTCACGGCGGGCGAGACGATCAGCACGGCTGACTACACTGCCAAACCGCGCACGATCGTGGTGTTGGAGGCGGTCCCGTAACGTCGCCATTGAAACGACACGACCCCCGTTGCAGTTGCTGATCGGCGGCGCGATAAGCCGCTGGGCACAGGGGGTGGCACATGACGGTCGAGTTCTTCGTCGCGAAGTCTCATCGCTACACGCAGGCGCGCCGCTTCACGCGGTTGCCGGCTGACTTTCCGGTGCACGTCGTGGCCGATGAGCTGCGTGTCAGCGATCGCGCGCATGACATTTCAGAAGCAGGCATTGGCGTGCGCACGCCGCGCCCGTTGCTGCCGATGTCGCTCGTCACGCTGCGCCTCGAGGTGCCGCACGTCGCCGAGCCCATCAATCTCCTCGGCCGCGTCATGTGGGCCTCCGACAAGTTGATGGGCATTCGCTTCGAGCAATCAGACCCGAGGCTGGGCGACGTGCTGTTTCGCCTGCGACAGGACTACACGCGGATCTGATCGTCGTGACTGGTGCGCTCGGGTAGAACCCGCCCCCGGTGCGCGCTCTCTTTCTTGGTCTCCTGGTGTCGTCGGCTGCGCTCGCTCAAGCGCCCGACAGCCGCTTCAGTGCCGGTGGCTATTTCCGCATCATGGCGCGGCCCGATTTTCAGGGCGGCAATGGGCGCCTCGGCTACTGGAACCTCAACGGTCGCTTGATGAACGAGGGCCCCTACGCGGCGCTCGAGATGAAGCTCGATCTGTTGCAGGCGCCCCCGGGGACGACAGACATCTGGGCGTCGCTACACGCGCGTGTCGAAGGCGGCTCGGTGACGACGGCCGACTCGGGCAACGGCAACCTCATCAATTTCAGGCTCAGCCAGTTGTATGCGCGGGTCGGCAACGTGCTCGCGCCCAACATCGTCTTTCAGGTCGGCACGCTGCAGTACTTCTTCGGCGACCTCGGCATCTACGACATGCGCCCGGCGCAGATCTTCGACGACACCATCGGCATCTCGGCGCGCTACTCGGCGGGCCCGGTCGACGTGCTCATCGGCGCGGGTGACACCGGCTTTTCGACGCGCGGTCTCCAATACGTGCCCATCGCCACGGCTGGCGGCGCGGTGCGCGTACGAATCGGCGAGTTCGTCGAAGCGGGCGGCGGCGGTCAGGTGTCGGTCGAGCCCTTCGTGGCCGGTAATCGCTTCTCGTCGTACGTGACGCCGGGCGTTGGCTACGAAGACTTCGCGCGCAAAGAGGTGCTGCGCCGCTTCGTCGAAGCCAACCCCATGCTGGGGGCTGATCAATTTCCACTGCCTACGGCGTCGGGGCAGACCAGCGTGTCGTGGCGCGTGGTGGGCTACCTGGGTTTCGGCAAGTTCGGGCCCATTCGGTGGAACAACGCCTTCGTTCGCTACCAACGCCTGCACCCGCAGAACTTCTACACAGACTCGTGGAGCGGGCGGGAAGTGCAGGTCTACACCGCCGACCTCACGAGAGATCGCTACGCGCTGCAGTTTGGCAATGAAATGCAATTGAGGCTGATCCCCGACCTGCTCGATGCGGTGTGGTCTGTGCTGTACGGGTCTGATCGCGATCTGGCGAACACCATTCAAGCGAGTGAAGCCAACCGCACGTACATGTCGACCGTGCTGCGCCTGCAGCTCTACTTCACGCGGCACGTGCACTGGCTGCTCGAGAACGCCATCAGCCAGGAGCAGTCGGTGAACGGCAACCTGTTCCGTACGCAGTACGACTCGATTTTCCAGAACAGCGCCGGCACGCCCGACACCCGCGGCCTCGAGTTCGGAGATTCGTCGCTGCGTCGCTCGTGGCAGTTGAAGACAGGCATCGTGTTGAACCCCACGGGCTTCGGCATCTACGCGCGCCCGTCGATTCGTTTGCTCTACGGTTTTCAGTACTCCAACGTGCACGCGGCCTTCGGGAATGCCTTCGTGGAGCGGCTGGATCAATTCGATGCCTTCAAGCCGACGGGGACGATCGCCTGGCATCACCTCGTGTCTCTCGAAGCAGAAGGGTGGTTCTGAACATGCGCTGGTTCGTCGTCTTGTTGGCGCTGGTCTCGAGCGGGTGTTTGCCGAAGGTGCCGCGGCAGCGCTTGAACGAACGCGCCCGCATCGCAATCGCATACATCGTTGACCCGTCGTATGCGGGGCAGCCGTTCGCGCCGCCTGACGTGTTGAAGAAGAAGATCGCGGCGGACCTCGACGATCACAACCTCGAGGTGGTCGAAGTGCCGCTCGAGGCCATCGCTGCGCAGCGCTTGTCTGACTCGCGCTTCAACGCGCTCAAGGCGCAGGTGCCCGACGCTCCGTTTTATTTGTTGGTCGAGCAGCGCGTGCACTTCTTCTCGCAGCTCGACGGGCGCTACCGCTGGGAGGTCGCCACCACGCTGACCGCCGCGCGCGCCGACGGTGCGCAGGCTCGAGACCAGTCGGAGATCCCCGTCATTCTCATGTACGACCACGAGAAGGAGCGCGAGGCCATCGGTAGCGCTGCGTACGATCTTACCAGCCGCGTCGGCCTTCTGATGGACGGCGTGATGGCGGGCGTCGAGCAGCCGAAGAGCGCGTCACGGCCGCGCGGCGTGTACTTCGTGATGGTCGACCGCTTCGAGAATGGTGACGAGCGCAACGACGGCGTCGTCGATCTCAAAGACCCGCAGGCGTTTCATGGCGGCGACTTGAAAGGCGTCATCGCGCGCCTCGATTGGATCCAGCAGCTGGGCTTCGACACGGTGTGGTTGTCGCCGGTCTTCAAGATGCGGCCGACGGCGTGGAACGGCTACGGCGCGTTTCACGGCTACTGGACGTGGGATCTCGGGGCGCTCGAGCCGCGTTTCGGTGACGAGCTGCTGCTGACTCAACTGCGCGAAGCGCTGAACAGCCGCGGCATGAAGCTGGTGCTCGACGTGGTGCTCAACCACGTCGGCCCCGACGCGCCGCTGGTGACGACGAAGC
>JAMHXF010000046.1:0-102495 GCA_035910535.1 Archangium sp.
CGTGGCGGTGGGGCTCACCTTCGTCGGCGCGCTCGCGCTCACGCCGGCGCGCGTCGTGCGGCCGGGAGAACTTCTCGAGGGCATCGCCGACGAGCGGACCTTCACGCCGGTGACGCAGTTCTCGCCGATGAAGGTCGAAGCGGCGGGCTACCACCTCGGCCAGCGCCTGAACGAGACCTTCACCTCGAAGGGCCTGACGCCGCGCGTGGCCATCTTCTCGCTGGGCATGGCGGGCTACTTCGGGCGCCTGCCGACGTTCGATCTCCGGGGGCTCACCAGCCGCAGCGTCGCGCACCAGACGATCTTCGCGCGGGGTCGGCCGGGCCACGAGAAGGTCGCCACGCCCGGGCACGTGCTCGAAGACGGTGTCGACCTCTCGATGATCGCGCTGGCGCCTCCGCCGTACGAGCCGCTCACGCGCGCGAACCTCGGAGGCACCCCGCTGTGGCTCCGCGCCGCGAAACCCGAGCTGGTGCGCGCGCTCACGCCCCACGGGCTGCCTGACTTCGCCGCGTGGATCGACGCGCAGCGCTTCGACGAAGACCGCCCGCGCCTCGAATGCACCGCGTGGATGATGTGGAGCCACTACTTCTCTGAGAACCCCACCGACGTCGCGCGCCGCGCACGAGTGCTGGAGAAGCTCACCGCCCGCGACGCAGCGCTCGCCAACGACGTCGCGCTGATGCTGGAGCCGCCGTCGACGCGTGGGTGGAAGGCACGAACGATCTTCGACTTCGAAGGTGACGGCTGGGCGAGCAAGGCAATCGTCGACCGGGAACCTCCGCGACAGCAGCGCCCGTTCGGCCAGCGCGGCCGCTTCGTCGACACCTACGACGCGACCAGCGGCGACGGCGCGACGGTCGAGCTCACCTCCGGCGACTTCGAGCTCGGCGGCGACGCGCTCACGGTGCTGGTCGGCGGAGGCATCGACGCGCAGACGCGGGTCGAGCTGCTCGTCGACGGCAACGTGGTGCGGGCCGCGCACGGCTGTGGCTCGGAGTGGCTGGGCGAACGCGCGTGGGACGTACGCGAGCTGCGCGGCAAGCGGGCGAAACTTCGCATCATCGATGAATCGACGGGCGGCTGGGGCCACCTGTTGGTCGACGAACTGACCGAGTGGCGCAGCGAGTAGCGCTACAGAACGGTCACGAGACGTTCGCCCCGGAGGCCAGCAACGCGTCGAGCTCGCCCACCAGCGCGTCACCGAAGAACACCTGCAGCTCTTCACGCGACATTTCGTACAGCGTGGGCCCGGTGTGCCGACACGCGAGATCGTCGTTCACGTCGTAGCTGGGCCGCAGCACGCCCTTGTCCCACGTCACGGGGAAGAGCCAACACACCGACGGCTTGATGCGGTGGTAGTCGCGGCCCGTCGCCATGGCGAAGGCGTGAATGCCGCAGCCTCTGCCTTTTGGGTTCAAGAAGACGCACGCGCCGTTGACCGTTCGCGATCGCACGAACTGGCCCGACTCGTACTCGGGGTCGTCCTTCACTTCGGTGGTGAACCACCTCTCGGGCGGCGACTTGATGAAGGGCGCGAGTTCGTCTTTCACGGCCAGAATCCGGTCTCGTTCTGCGAGGTTCACGTCGCAGCCGTATTGGCAGCAGCTGTCGTGACAGAACGTGCACTGCATGCAGCGACCGAAGTACCGAAGCTTGAAGATGTCGGTATCGACCTGTTTCAGAACCGGGACAGAGGAAATGGGGAGCAGCACGCGGCGCGCCCTCTAGCTGGTTGCAGCCGGTGAAGGAACCTGCCAAAGGCCGCCGCCGATGTTTCCCCGAGAAAAAATCCGCAACGTCGCAATCGTCGCCCACGTCGACCACGGCAAGACCACGCTCGTCGACCACATGCTCCGCCAGGGAGGCGCCTTCCGTTCGAACGAGCAGGTCGCCGAACGCGTCATGGACTCCAACGATCTGGAGCGTGAAAAGGGCATCACCATCATGGCCAAGAACACGGCCATCGGTTGGAAGGACCACTTCATCAACATCGTCGACACGCCCGGCCACGCCGACTTCGGCGGCGAAGTGGAGCGCGGTCTGCGCATGGTTGACGGCGTGATTCTGCTGGTCGACGCGGCCGAAGGCCCGTTGCCGCAGACGCGCTTCGTGCTCGGCAAGGCGCTCGGGCTCGGCCTCAAGACGGTGCTGGTCATCAACAAAATCGACCGCAAAGACGCGCGCGCCAAAGAGGTGCTCGACCTCGTCTACTCGCTCTACATCGATCTCGGCGCGAGCGAAAAAGACCTCGAGATGCCCGTCATCTACGCCATCGCGCGTGACGGCAAGGCCGGCGCCAACCTCGAAGACATCGGCACCACGCTGCACCCGCTGTTCGACGCCATCATCGAGCACATCTCGCCTCCGCCGGCCCCAGCCGCCGACGCCACCACGCAGCTGCTGCTGGCGAACCTCGACTACGACTCGTTCGTCGGTCGCATCGGCATCGGTCGTGTGTCGGCCGGTCGCCTCGCGCCCAACATGCCGGTGTCGATCGCGCGTGACGCCGGCAAGATCGAGCAGGGCAAGATCGTCAAGCTGTTCGGCTTCTCGGGGCTCAAGCGCGTTGAAATCGCCGAAGCAGGCCCCGGTGAAATCGTCTGCGTCGCAGGCATCGAAGATCTGTCGATCGGCGACACCATCTGCGACGTCGAAAACCCCAAGCCCCTGCCCCGCATCAAGGTCGACGAACCGACCATGATGATGGTGTTCAAGGTGAACAACGGGCCCTACGCCGGTCGCGAAGGCAAGTACGTCACCTCGCGCAACATTCGTGATCGCCTGATGCTCGAGGCGTACCGAAACGTGTCGATTCGCGTCGAGCCCACCGATTCGCCCGACGCCTTCCGCGTCGTCGGCCGTGGCGAATTGCAGCTCGCCGTCATCATCGAGACCATGCGCCGCGAGGGCTTCGAGCTCACCGCGTCGAACCCCGAGCCGATCATCAAAGAGATCGACGGCGTTCGCCACGAGCCCATGGAGCTCGTGTTCTGCGACGTGCCGGAGGTCTCGGTAGGCGTGGTGACGGAGCGCCTTGGGCCCCGCAAGGGCCGCATGGTCGACATGCAGCAGCTCGGCGGCGCGCGCACCCGCGTGCAGTACCGCATTCCTGCGCGTGGCCTCGTCGGCTTCCGCAGTGAGTTCCTCACCATCACCAAAGGCGAAGGCATCATGTCTTCGCAGTTCGATGGTTGGGAGCCGTACATGGGCTACATCCCCCGGCGGGCGAACGGCGCGATCATCGCCGACCGCCTGGGCGACGCGATCCCCTACGCGCTGTTCAGCATTCAGGAGCGCGGCAAGCTCTTCGTGAAGCCCGGCGACGCGCTCTACGAAGGCATGGTGATCGGCGAGAACGCGCACCCGTCAGACCTCGACGTGAACGCGAGCCGCGCGAAGAAGCTCACCAACATTCGCGCTGCAGGTCGTGACGAGAACGTCATTCTCACGCCTCCGTTCGACATGACGCTCGAGAAGGCGTTGGAGTGGATCGCCGAAGACGAGCTCGTCGAAGTGACGCCGAAGACGATTCGGCTCCGCAAGCGCGTGCTGCCCTTCCAGGACCGCTACCGCGCCGAGCGCGGCCGCAAGCACGAGAAGGAAGCAGACGACGAGTAACCCGCAGCGCACGGCGGTACAATCACGGCCGTGCGCGCGTGGCTCGAGCGGGAAAAACCAGCGGGTGACGACATTTCGTTGCCCGATGGTTCCGGCACGCTGGTGCTGGGCCGCTCGGTGAAGTGCACCTACGTCTTCGATGATCGGCTGCTGAGTCATCAGCACTGTGAGATCTCGTGGAACGGAGGGTTCTGGCGCGTACGAGATCTCGGCAGCACCACGGGCACGCGCGTGAATGGCGACGCCGTGACGTACGGCCGTGCGTTGTTCCCCGGCGATCGCGTGCAGTTCGGCGAGACCGTGCTCCGCTATTGCTCCGACGCGCCCGACGACGAGCCGGAGACGCTCGAGGCCATCATTCGGGAGCCGGAGGTCGAGGCGAGCTGGTTGGTGTACGCCGACCAGTTGCAAGAGCGCGGCGACCCGCTGGGTGAGCGCATCGCGCGCGCGAAGGCCGGGCAACGGCTGGATCACATGCCGTGGCTCGCGCGCCTGTGGGACTCCTTCGTCGCCGGCGAGCTGGAGATCGACTGGAGCTACGGCTTCGCCCGCCGCGCGACGTTTCGAACCGCCGCCGGGCGACTGCACCCCAACTGGCGCGAGCAGGTGGCAGCGCTCTTCAACCTGCGCGTCGGCAAGTTCGTACGCGCGCTGAGCATCGATCTCCCGCGCCTGCAGAACCTCACGCCCGCACAGCTTCCCGAGGCGCTCGCGGCGGCGCAGCAGTACCTCGCGGCGTTGCCGTCGCTGCCTGCCACGCTCGACCGCGTCTCACTGGGCTACCACGTGGCGCAGCCGGCGACCGGCGCCGTCGACGCTTCGGCGGTGCTGACGCTGCGGGTCCCGAGGCTGCGCGACACGCCGGTGTACCAACGCGTGAACGCAGTACGGCTCCGGGTGTTGAGCGTGACGAGCGGCGTGAAGCTCAGCGGCATCGAAGGCAGCCGCGTGCTGACGGGAGGCACCCGCCTGCGTCGTGGCGAGCGCGGCACGTTGTTCCTCGAGGCGGCGCCGGGCATTCCCTTCCTCGCTGATGGCAACCCCTGCTACTTCGGCTTCGCGCAAGGTCGCGCGCAGCTGATCGCCGGCCGAATGCGCGGCGAGGTGCGCGTGAACAACCGCATCGACTCGCACTACGAGCTGCTGCCCGACGACGTCATCGACGTGCAAGGCGGCGCGCGCTTTCGGCTGGAGCTGGTGGCGTGAAGGCGTGGCTTCGCCGAATCGAGATCGACACGTTTCGTTCGACGACGATCGAGCTGCGCACGAAGACGATGGTCGTCGGCAGGCGTGACGCAGACATCGTCATCGACTCCGTGCGCGTCGCGCAGAAGCACTGCGCCTTCGTGAGCGACGGCGGCCGCTGGCGCATCGAAGATCTGAGCTCGAGCGGCGGCACGTTCATGAACGGGCGCCGCGTGCAGCGAAAGACGCTCGTGCACGGCGACACGCTCTGGCTCGACGGCACGTTGTTGGTGTTCCTCGAGAAGCCGATCGCCACGAGCGCCGACTTCGAAGCCCACATCGACGCCAACCCCGACGACGTGACGCCCGTTCGCGTCTGGGCCGATTGGTTGCTCGAACATGGCGACCCGTTCGGAGAACACCTGCTGAGCCCGGCGCCGAACGCGTGGGTGCTCGAAGGCCTTCACCCGCTGCTGAGCGACGGCCGCCTGGAGCTCGAGTGGAGAAATGGGCTCATTCACACCGCTCGAATTCGTTGCATCAACGACGCGACGTACAGCGACGTGGAGTTGCTCGCGCGGTTCCTCTCGCTCCGCGTCGCGCGCTGGACGCGGGAGCTGACAGTCGACCTGTCGACCTGGGTCATGCCGAGCGCGGCGCGCATTCACCAGGAGGCCTCGGCGGTGATGCGCGGCCTGTTGAATGGGCCTGCGTTGCCGGCGCTCGCGCGGTTGTCATTCGGCTACTTCACCGAAGCCATCGCGCCGTCGGAGCTGCTGTCGAACCTGCTCGGTCGACTCCGGGCGCGCTTCCCAAAGCTGACGACAGACCCCTCGAAGTTCTTGAGGCCGGTTCACGAAGCGACGCTGGAGCTCATCGGGCTCGGCCCCGGTATGGACTTCCACGCGCCCGAAGCGCGGCACGGCAAAATCCCCCTGGCGTCGGGCGTGTGGGTCGGCAGCTCGAACGGACCCGATCAGCTCCGGGCGATCGCGCCGGGCGTGCCGCGCAGCGGCGTCTTTCAGAGCTTCATCGTTCGGCAGGAGTCACCACAGTGGTGCCTCGAGCCGCATCAGCACGGCGTGCTGCTGAATGGGAGACCGGCGGTGCCGACGCGGCTGCTTCCGGGCGACGTCATCGAGGTGCGCGGTACGAAGTTCAGGTTCAACGTGGACTGAAGACGTACTTCGCGAGGTCGCGACCTTCGGCGATCGCCCAGACGATCAACGACGCGCCGCGCTTCACGTCACCCGCGGCGAAGACGCCGGGCACGCTGGTCTGGAATTGCGCGTCGGTCTTCACGTTGCCGCGCGCGTCGAGCTCCACGCCGAGCTGCTCGCGCAGCTGCCCCAACACCGGGCCCACGAAGCCCATGGCCTGAATCAACACGTCAACCTCAACCCGCTCTTCACCCGCCGGATTCTGCGAGTCGACCCAGTGCAGCGCCGTCAGCTTTCCGCCCTGCCCTTCGAGCTTCGTGGTGCGACGACCGAACGTGCGCTCGCCACCTTCTTCTTGCGACGACGACGTGCGGAAAATGAGCGGCCACTCAGGCCACGGGTTCGCTTCACCACGAGACTCCGGCGGAGCGGCCATCAGCTCGACCTGACGCACCGACGCCGCGCCTTGTCGCAACGCGGTGCCCAGACAATCGGAGCCCGTGTCACCGCCGCCGAGGATCACCACGCGCTTGCCCTTCGCGAGCGCAGGCCCGCCACGGTTCGCGGCCTCGAGGTAGTCCATCGCGAGCACCACGCCGTCGAGCTCTTTGCCCGGCACGTCGAGCAACCGCGGCCGCTGCGCGCCGATGGCGATCACCAACGCGTCGTGCGACGACTTCAGCTCGCTCCACGTCGGAGCCACGCCGACGTCGACGCCTGTCTTGAAGATCACGCCCTCGGCCTCCAGCAACGCGAGGCGGCGATCGATCACCAGCTTCTCCAGCTTGAAGTCGGGAATGCCGTAGCGGAGCAACCCGCCGATTCGATCTGCGCGCTCGAAGACCGTCACCGTGTGCCCGGCCTGGTTCAAGCGCGACGCCGCCGCGAGCCCCGCAGGCCCAGAGCCGACGATCGCGACCTTCTTGCCGGTGCGCACCATCGGCAACCGCGGCACCACCCAGCCCTCGGTGAACGCGCGCTCGATGATCTCTTTCTCCATCTGCTCGATCGTCACCGCGCCTTGATCGATCGCCAGCACGCACGCGCCTTCACACGGCGCCGGACACAGCCGCCCCGTGAACTCGGGGAAGTCGTTCGTCGTCGACAACACCTCCCACGCTTTGCGCCAGCGGCCATTGAAGACGTGCTCATTGAAGTCGGGGATGGGGTTCCCCAGCGGACAACCGCGGTGACAGAACGGCACGCCACAATCCATACAGCGGCCGGCCTGACGCTTCGCTTCGTCGGGGTGCAGCGGCAGTACGTATTCCTTCGAGTCCTTCAAGCGCTCGTCGACGGCGCGCTTGTCGGGCGTCTCTCGCTCCCACTCCATGAAGCCGGTCGGTTGACCCATGACTCAGCCCTCCCTTCCGCCGACGACGCGGAGCTTCGGCTCGGTTGGAGGGCGCAGCCGTTGTGCACGGCGCGCCTGCAGCACCTTGCGGTAGTCGGTCGGCAACACCTTCACGAAAGACGTCACGAGGTGCTCCCAGTTGTCCAACACGCGCTGCGCGAGCGGGCTGCGAGTCCACTTCAGGTGGCTCTCGATGAGCCCGTACACGAGCCAGATCTCCGACTCGTCGACGAGTGATTCGAGCTCGACCATCTCCAGGTTGCAGTGCGCTTTGAACGTGTGCGCGCGATCGAGCACGTACGCCGTGCCGCCGCTCATGCCGGCCGCGAAGTTGCGCCCCGTGGGCCCGAGCACCACGACGACGCCGCCCGTCATGTACTCGCAGCCGTGATCGCCGGTGCCTTCGACGACCGCGCGCGCGCCAGAGTTTCGAACCGCGAACCGTTCACCGGCGAGGCCGCCGAAGTACGCCTCGCCAGCCGTCGCGCCGTAGAGCACCGTATTGCCGACGATGACGTTCTCTTCAGGCACGAACAAACTGCCAGCGGGAGGCGCCACCACCACGCGACCGCCAGACAAGCCCTTGGCGACGTAGTCGTTCGCTTCGCCCTCGAGCTCCAACGTCACGCCGCGCGAGAGGAACGCACCGAAGCTCTGCCCTGCGCTGCCGCGCAGCCGAACACGCATCGAGTCGTCGGCCAGCCCGTCGGCACCGTGACGCCGTGTGAGCTCGCCCGACAACATCGCGCCGACTGACCGATGTGCGTTCGTCACCGGCACGACGACCGACGCATCACGAGGCGCCACGAGCAGTTTCTCGTCGAGGTGCCCTGAGAGATCTTTCTTCTGCGGCGTGCGGCAGCTGCGAGGCCCGAGCCCCGGCGGCTGCAGCATGGGCGTCAGATCGATCCGTGAGATCTTCGCGCCGTTCGCCGTCTTCTGCCGCAGGAGCTCCACGCGCCCGACGAGCTCGTCGACGGTACAAACCCCGAGCGCCGCCATGCGCGCGCGCAGCCCTTCTGCCAACAGCAGGAAGAAGTTCACGACGTCATCTGCGCGGCCATGAAAGTGACTGCGCAGCTTCGGATCTTGCGTCGCGATGCCGACGGAGCACGTGTTGAGGTGACACTTCCTCAACATCACGCAGCCCTCGACGATCAACGCCGCCGTCGCCACGCCGAACTCTTCACCACCCAACAACGCGGCGATCAGCACGTCGCGCGACGTACGCAGACCACCGTCGACCTGTAGACGAACGCGATCGCGCAGGCCGTTCATCACCAGCACCTGCTGCGCTTCAGCCAGGCCAAGCTCCCACGGCAAGCCCGCGTGCTTCACCGACGAGACCGGCGACGCACCCGTGCCACCTTCGTAACCGGAGATCGTCACGCCACCCGCGCCGGCCTTCGCGACGCCCGCCGCGATGGTGCCGACCCCGACTTCACTCACCAGCTTCACGCTGACGCGCGCCGCCGGGTTCACGGCCTGCAAGTCGTAGATGAGCTGAGCGAGATCTTCGATGGAGTAGATGTCGTGGTGCGGCGGCGGAGAGATCAACGTCACGCCCGGCGTCGACCAACGCACCTTCGCGATTCGTTCGTCGACCTTGTGGCCCGGCAGCTGACCGCCTTCGCCCGGCTTCGCGCCTTGCGCGACCTTGATCTGCAGCTCGTCGGCGTTGATCAAATACTCCGTCGTCACGCCGAACCGCGCCGACGCGACCTGCTTGATCGCGCTGCGGCGGAGATCACCATTCGGCTCGCGCAGGTAGCGCCGCGACTCCTCGCCACCTTCGCCGCTGTTCGAGCGCGCGCCGAGGCGATTCATGGCGATGGCCAGCGTCTCGTGCGCCTCTGCGCTGATGGAGCCGAACGACATCGCACCGGTGACGAAGCGCTTGACGATCTCCCGCGCCGATTCGACTTGCTCGAGCGCGACAGGCTTCGCGTCACCGCCGTCAATTTCAATGAGCCCACGAATCAGCGACGGGTCGGCGTCTTCTTCGTCGGCGAGGCGCTCGTATTCAGCGAACAACTTCGAGTCGTTCGCGCGCGTGGCCTTCTGCAGCGCCGCGATGGTGTCGGGGTTCCACTTGTGACGCTCGCCTTCGCGGCGCCACTGGTACGCGCCACCGACGAACGGCACGGAGACGTCACCACCACCGAACCCACGCTGATGCCGCGCGACGACCTCCAACCCGAGCTCGCGCAGTGTCACGCCGCCAACACGCGACGGCGTTCCCGAGAAGTGCAGCTCGATGAGCGAACGTTCGACGCCGACGGCCTCGAAGATCTGCGCGCCGCGGTACGACTGCACCGTCGAGATGCCCATCTTCGACATCACCTTGAGCAGGCCTTCGTTGATGGCCTTCACGAAGTTCTTCGGCCCCTTCTCTTTCAACTCCGGGGAGATCGAATCGAGCGCGAGCCACGGGTTCACCGCTGCAGCACCGAAGCCGATCAACAACGAGAAGTGGTGCACCTCGCGCGCTTCAGCGGTTTCGATCAGCAGACCCGTCTGGCGACGAATGCCGTCTTTCACCAGCCGCTGGTGCACCGCGCTCACCGCCAACAACGCGGGAATCGGCAACCGCCGCGCGTCGACGCCTCGATCGCTCAGGATCAACACGTCGGCCCCCGCTTCGACCGCCGCCACGGCCTTGTCGCAGAGCCGCTGCACCGCGTCGGCGAGATCCCCGCTGTAGGTGATCGACAACACCTGCGGCTCGAACACGCCCAGCGAGCGCATGCCCTTCAGCTTCGCCATGTGCTCGTTGGTGAGAATCGGGCCCGGCAACGAGAGCCGGTAACAATGCTCGGGCGTCTCTTCGAAGGTGTTGCCGTCGGGGCCGATGCTGGTCGCCAGCGACATCACCATCGCCTCGCGGATCGGGTCGATGGGCGGGTTCGTGACCTGCGCGAACAACTGGTGGAAGTAATCGAAGAGCGACGGCGACCGCGTGCTCAACACCGCCAGCGGCGTGTCGTTACCCATCGAGCCGGTCGGCTCTTTCCCTGTCTCGGCCATCGGTGTGATGAGCAGCCGGAGATCTTCATCGGTGTAGCCGAACGCGCGCTGCAGTCGGCTCAGCTCGCTTTCATCGACCGGCGCCGGCGCGTCGGCCGCGGGGAGATCGTCGAAGGTGAACACGTTGCGATCGAGCCACTTGCGGTACGGCCAACGGTTGACGATCTCCCGCTTCACCTCGGTGTCTTCGACGATTCGACCTTCGTCGGTGTCGACGAGGAACATGCGGCCGGGCTGCAGGCGGCCTTTGCGCAGCACCTGCTCGGGAGGCACGTCGATGACGCCCGCTTCTGACGCGAGGATCACGCGATCGTCTTTCGTCACCACGTAGCGCGCAGGCCGCAGCCCGTTGCGATCGAGCGTCGCGCCGACCAGGTGCCCGTCGGTGAAGGTGATCGCCGCCGGCCCGTCCCACGGCTCCATCAACGAGCTCGAGTATTCGTAGAAGGCGCGCCGCGCGTCTTCCATCTCGGGGTTGTCGCCCCACGCCTCGGGGATCATCAACATCATCGAGTGCGGCAACGAGCGACCACCCAACGTCAACAGCTCGAGCATGTTGTCGAACTGCGCGGAGTCGCTCTTGCCGGGCACGATGATGGGTTGAAGGCGGTCGAGCGTGCCGCCGAACTTCGCCGACTGCAGCAGGCTGCGCCGCGCGCTCATCCAGTTGCGGTTGCCCTGCACCGTATTGATCTCGCCGTTGTGCGCGATGTACCGGAACGGCTGCGCGAGATCCCACGTGGGGAACGTGTTCGTCGAGAAGCGCGAGTGCACCACGGCGATCGCGCTGACGAAGTCGGGGTCGCGAAGGTCGGCGTAGAAGCCGGGCAGCTGCGAGGGCAGCAACAGGCCTTTGTAGATGATCGTCTCGGCCGACAACGACGCGACGTGAAAGCGACCTTCAGGGTCGACGCCTGACGTGCGCACGCGGTTCTCGACCAGCTTGCGAATGATGAAGAGCTTTCGCTCGAAAGCGCTGGGCACGCAGCGCCGCCGCGCGATGTAGATCTGTCGCATCACCGGCAACACGCCGCGCGCCACGGGCCCCAGCTTCGACGGGTCGAGCGGCACGTCGCGCCACCCGAGCAGGAGTTGATCTTCCTGGTGCACGACCTCGGCGAACATGCGCTCGACCTCGGCGCGCGCGAACGGGTCGGTGGGCAGGAAGACCTGACCTACGCCGTAGCAACGGCGCCGCGGCATCTCGAAGCCCAGCTTCAGGCCTTCACGTTTGAAGAACCGGTGCGGGAGCTGAAGCATGATGCCGGCTCCGTCGCCCGTGAGCGGATCAGCGCCGGTGGCCGCGCGGTGTGCCATGCGCTGCAGCACCTCCAGCGCCTGCTCGACGATCGCGCGCGATTTCTCGCCCTTGATGTTCGCGACAAAACCAATGCCGCAGCTGTCCTTCTCGGTGGCCGGCTCGTACAGACCGTGCGTCAACGTGTGCTCCAGTCGCGGCATGACGCGCCGCAACAGCGAGCCTAATGCATTGCGTCAGCGCGCCACTACGATCATCCGTCGCGCGAGCTCGGTGGCGCCGTCAACGAGCTCGACGAAGAAGTCGCCCTGCCAACGCTGCGTTCGCCGCGCCTGCGCGTTCGGAGCGACGACCCACGGCGGGTAGACGCGAAAGCCACGTTTTCCGCCGACGCCTTTGACCGAGAGAATTCCGTGTTGAACGAGCGCGGCGCGTGGAAACGCGAAGAAGCCCGAGCGATCGCCGTCATGCACGGCGACCAGCAAGAGCTCCGCGCGGTCTTCGGCCGGCAACGGCGCCGACGCTCGCCACACGGTGACGAACGCGCCGACTTTGACGGGGGTGATCTTCGCGACGCGCAGGCGCACGGGTACACCTGCGATCGTCGTGAGTGCGCCGCCGTATTGTTGGTTCTCCGCCTCGACCTCGAGCGGCCCGACGGTCAGGCCCATCGTGTCCAGCCAGGCGATCACGCGATCGCGTCGGCGAGCGCGGCGAGGTTCGGCGCAAGCGGCTGCGCCTTCGCCGGTCGAGCGAGCAGTTCAGCCAACGCAGGCGGCACGGGAATCGCGCGACCCACCAACGGCTCGACGATCGAATCGAACTTCGCCGGGTGCGCCGTCGCCGCGACGACGAAGGGGCCCTTCACGCCTTGCGAACGCAGGCGCTTCAACACCGCGACGCCACACGCCGTGTGCGGACAGATCGCCTCGGGCGACGCCTTGATCGTCTCGCGAATCGTCTCGTCGTCGACCCAGTCGGCGCTGACGGCCTTCGCGACTTCAGGGAAACGATGCCGGAGTCGCTCGACGTTGCTCGGCGCGCCCACGTCCATCGCGTTGGCGAGCGTCGCGAGGCTCGGCTGCGGTGAATAGATGCCGGTCGCGACGTAGTCGGCGAGCACGCGATTCGCGTTCGTCGCGAGCACGATTCGTTCAATGGGCAGCCCGCATTCACGCGCGAGGAGACACGCGAACGCGTTGCCGAGGTTGCCGGTGGGAATCACGAACGACGGCGTGCCCTGCCCTCGCTCCATCGCCGAGAGCGACGCGTGCGCGTAGTACGCCATCTGCGGCAACAGCCGACCCAGCGAGATGCTGTTCGCCGAAGCGAGGCGATGGCGCGCCGAGATTTCGCGATCGCTGAACGCTTCTTTCACCATGCGTTGGCAGTCGTCGAACGTGCCGTCGACCCGGAACGCGCTCACGTTGTCGCCGAACGCTCCGAGTTGATGCGCCTGGCGCGGCGATACGCGGCCATCGGGATAGAGGATCACCACGCGAAAACCGGGGCGCTTGTGGAACGCCGAGGCGACTGCAGCGCCGGTGTCTCCCGACGTCGCGACGAGCACCGTCGTTTCTTCCGTGCGCAATCGAGACAGCGCTGACGCGAGGAACCGCGCGCCGAAGTCTTTGAACGCCGCCGTCGGGCCGTGGAACAGCTCGAGCAAGCCGGTGTCGTCGCTCAACCACTTCGTCGGCGCGTCGAACGTGAAGGCCTCGTTGATGATGGTCTCGAGGTGCGGCGCGAGGAGCTCGTCCACGAAGAAGGGCCGCAGCAACGTCAACGCGCGCGTGCGGAGATCGTTACCCCACGCGCCGACATGCGCGGCCATCGGCGGCGGCATGTAGAGGCCACCATCAGGCGCGAGCCCCGTCGCGATCGCCTCGCTCAACGTGACGGAAGAACCACCGCGGGTGCTGGTGACGATCATGAGATCACCTTCGCTGCCGGCCCTGAGACACGACTGACGAGTCGATCGCTCTGCAGCCCTGCGTCTTTGAAGGCGGCCGCCATCGCGAGTGACGCGCGCTCGGCGGCCTCACGTGATTCGAACCAACCGAAGACGCTCGGGCCCGCGCCGGAGATGCTGGCGCCGATCGCCCCGCTGTCGAGCGCGGCCTGTTTCACGTTCGCGAAGCCGGGAATGAGCGACGCGCGGCGCGGCTCGACGAGCACGTCACGGAGGCCGCGTCGAAGCAGCGCGACGTCACCCGAGAAACAACCCGCGAGCGTGAGTGCGAGCGCTTCGCTCTGATGAACGAACTCGCTCAACTCGTACGCGCCCTTCAAGACGGCGCGCGCAGTTCGCGTCTCGAGCACGAAATGAGGGTGAACGAGCGCGACGTGCAGCCAGTCGGGCGTCGGCACCTTCACCGCCGAGCCGCGTTCAGGCGCGATGACGAGACCCCCGAGCAACATCGGGCCGACGTTGTCTCCGTGCGCGCTGCCCGTGGCGGCGGCTTCGCCCTGCATGGCTGACTGATAGAGCGCGTCCATCGAAACCGGTTCGTCGATGACCGAATTCGCAGCGACGACGGCGGCGACGGCCGACGCGGCTGAACCACCCATGCCGGAGCCCATCGCGATGCCTTTGTCGATCTCCACGTCGAAGCCGATGCCGTCGGGGAGTGATCGTTTGAGGTGCAGCAGCGCGCGGCCGGCAGTGTTGTCGTGGGCGACGGTGGGCAGAGCAATCGCAGCGCCACGAATGGCGATGATGCGCACTTCGTTGCTGTCGGTGCGCGTGACGGTGACGCGATCTCCGGCGCCTTCGATGGAGTGCCCCAGAATGTCGAAGCCCACGGCGACGTTGCCGATCGACGCTGGAGAAAACGCAGTCGCACGCTTCAACATCACAGTTTTGCTCCCAGCGCCGCCGCGACCCGCAACAGGTCTGCGAACACGCCCGCCGCCGTCACTTCGGGGCCAGCGCCGGGCCCCTGCACCACGAGCGGGTTCTGCGCGTACCGCTGCGTGGTGAACTGCACGACGTTGTCGGTCAGTCGAATGTGCGCGAACGAATGATCTACCGGCAGCGCGACGAGCCCGACGCTCGCTTTGCCGCCTGCTTCCAACTTCGCGACGTACCGAAGCACCTTGCCAGGCTGCAGCTTCGCTTTGAGCGGCGCGTCCAGCTCCCCCAGGCGCGACATGAACTCGTCGACGCTCACCTTGCGCAGCGCTTCAGGCACCAGCGACTCGAGCGCGATTTCATCGAGCGTCGTCTTCCAACCGTTCTCACGCGCGAGGATCACCAGCTTGCGCGCCACATCGAGCCCCGAGAGATCGTCTCGCGGATCCGGCTCCGTGTACCCGAGCTGCTTCGCCTGACGAACCAGCTCGCTGAACGGCGTCGCGCCGTCGAACTTGTTGAACAGGTACGCGAGCGTGCCCGAGAAAATGCCTTCGACAGCCAACACCTCATCGCCGGTGTCGATCAGATCGCGCAGCGTGGTGATGACCGGCAGGCCCGCACCGACCGTCGACTCGTAGCGAAAGCGCGCGCCCTTCGCCTTGATCGACTCGTAGCGCTTCCACGGGCCTGAGCCCGCGCTCTTGTTCGGCGTGATGACGTGAATGCCGCGCTCCAACCAACCTTCGTAGCGGTCGGCGACGGCGTCGCTCGAGCTGCAATCGACGATGACCGCGTGCGGGAGGTGTTCAGCCTGAACATGCGCCGTGAACGCATCGAGATCCGTGTCGCGATCGAACTTCGACTTCACGTCATCGAGCGCGACCGTCGGGTCAGCGAGCACCATGCGCTTGCTGCCGACGACCGCACGAACACGGAGGTCGACGTTCGAGGTCTTCAACAAGCGTTCACGCGCCGACGCCAACTGTCGCAAGAACGCCTGACCAACGTTGCCCGGCCCGATGACGCCGACTGAGATCGTCTGCGCCGACAAATAGAAGCCGGCGTGAACCGCACGCAGCGCGCGCTTCGCGTCGGCCGCGGAGATCGCCACCGAGATGTTCCGCTCCGAGGCGCCCTGCGCGATCATTCGAACGTTCACGCCCGCGCGCCCGAGCGCCGCGAAGAGCCGCGCCGCGACCCCCGGCAGACCCGCCATGCCGTCGCCCACCACCGCCAGCGCCGCGATGCCCGGCGTCACCGTGACGTCGCTCAACAACTTCGCGCGAAGCTCGCGGCCGAACGCATCGAGCACCGCCTTCTTCGCGGCCTCACCATCGGTCTCGCGAATCACGCAGCAGATCGAGTGCTCCGAAGAGCCCTGCGAAATCATCACCACCGAAACGCCCGACTGCTTGAGCGCCTCGAACGCGCGCTCGGCGGTGCCCGGCACGCCGATCATCCCCGCGCCTTCAATGTTCAAAATCGCGAGGCCGGTGAACGTGGTCACGCCCTTCACCGGCGTCTTCAAGTCCGACTCGGCGGAGATGCGCGTGCCCGGGTGCGTCGCGTTGAACGTCGAGCGCGCGATGATGGGGATGTTCTGCTCGATCGCCGGCGCCATCGTCTGCGGGTGAATCACCTTCGCGCCGAAGTACGCGAGCTCGCACGCCTCGTCGTACGAGAGCCGCTCGATCAACACCGCTTCGGGGACGAGCCGCGGGTCGGCCGACAACACCCCGTCGACGTCGCTCCAGATGTGCAGCTCTTTCGCGTTGAACAACGCCGCGAAGATCGCGCCCGAATAGTCGCTGCCGTTTCGCCCCAGCGTGGTGATGCGCCCGTCACGCGTGCGCGCGACGAAGCCGGTGACGATGGTGCGCGCGCCGAGCGAAGGCCCGAGCTTCTTGCGCGACTCGTCCCACTGCACCATCGCGCCGAGCTCGCTCTTTTCGACGACCAGCACTTCACGCGCGTCGAGCCAGCGCGAAGCCTTCCCGCGCGCACGAATCGTCGCGTCGACGATGGTCGACGACCACACTTCGCCGAGGCCCGACACCAGATCCATCAAGTCGCCCGACACCGCGCCGATGAGCGCCTGCGCGTTCAACAAGTCACGCAGCGAGGCGAACTCGGCCTTGAGCTTGTCGACGACCGCGGCCGCCTGCGCACCGAGCAACGTCTCAGCCGTCTCGAGGTGCCGTTTCTCGAGCGCCGCCAACGCCTCACGCCACGCAGCGTCGCGCGCCGCCGCCTGCTTCACGAGCCCGATGAGCGCGTCCGTGACGCCCTGCATCGCCGAAATGACGACGACCTGCGCTTCGTCACGGCCGAGAAGAATGTCGACGACGCGCGAGATCCGCTCCGCGTTTGCGACGCTGCTGCCACCGAACTTGTGCCCAATCACGGCGCGCAAGCTAGCGCATCAGAAGCAGAACCCGACCAACGTCGTCAGCTCGACGTAGCGCGGCGGCCCGGCCTCGAAGAAGTGCGTCACCGCCGCCTTCAACGTCAGCCGCGCCGCAAAGGGCGACGTGCGACCCAGCGGCAGTTGGTACGCCACGCCAGCGCCCGTCTCGACGCCGTTGCGATGCAGCACACCGTGGCTCGAATGATCGACGCCGCCCAGGCCGGTCAACGTGCCCACCGGATCATCGACCACGTGGTGCCACTGCGCTTCCTGCTGGTGCGCGTAGTCGACGTTGATGAAGGGGTGCCAGCGCTCGAGGCCCGGCCACTCGAGCCGAACGCCGGCTCGAAACATCGTCAACACGTCCGCCGGCTGGGCATACGCGCCAACGCCCAACACCACCTCGGGTCGCAAGAAGCCGAAGAACACGCGGCTGGCGCCGATGAGCCCAGCGCCACCTCCGCCGAGTGAGTCGGGGCGAAGCCCGCCCTGCGCACCCACGAAGACCTCCCACTTCGGCACCTCGCGGGGGCGGTCGACCTGCGTCTGCACTTGAGACTGCGCCAACAACACGAAGACGAGGAGACCCATGCGCGGTGGGTGGACGCGGTCGCGCTTGAAATTCATCTGCGCCGAGCGTGGATCGCACAGCGCAGCGCGCGGCAACTCACTTCGGTTTCAGGTTCGCCGGAGGTGCCGGGATCGGCTTCTCGGCCTTCGTCTCGAGCGTCACCGGCTGACCCACGGCGCGCGTCAGGGCCCGCAGCGCAACGCGCGCATCGTGAAACGCCTGCACCCGCGCGCCCGCAGCCTGCGCATACACGGTGAACGAGTCGACGAGCTCGCGCGTGTCACCGGTGCCAAGATCGAACGCGGTGTACGCCGCGTTGGCCCAGCGTCGCGCGTTCTGCTCGGCCTCGGTCTGCATGGCGGAGCGCTTGAGCGCCAGGTTCGCGTCGCCCCAGGCTTTCTCGATCTCCAGCTTCACGCCGGCGCCGGCCATGTCGCGCTGGTGCTCCATCTTTTCGTACTCGGCGCGGGCCTGCTCCAACATGATCGCCTTCTGCGGGAAGTCCCACTTGTACTGCATGGCGAGGCCCACACCGGCGTTGAGCTCGTTGTACGGGTCGTACGCGAAGGGGCTGTACTGGCGCGTGGTGTTCGTCGTCCACGACCAGCGGAAGAACGCGCCGATGCCGAAGTCGGGGAAGAACATCGCCTCGCGGATCTTCACCTCCTGCTCGCGGGCCAGGAGCCCTGCAGCGATGGCGCGCAATTCGGGGCGATTGTCGGCGGCGGCGATCACGTACGAATCTGACGGGCCGAGCTCACCTTCGAGCGCCGTCATCTCTTCGACCGCCACCTCGAGCGTCTCGTCGGGAGGCGCCGCCACCAGCAAGCGCATCGCCGACATCGCCAGCATCGCGCCGTTCTCGGCTTGCACGCGCTGAACCTCGGCCTGCTTCCGGTAGAACGCGAGCTTGTAGAGGTCCATCTGCGTGACTTGATCGCTGCCCTCTTCACGCAGCCGCTTGAGCGAGCTCTCAGCGTCGTCGAGGCGCTTCGTCATCCCCTCGATGACGCCCTCGGCCGACTTCGCGAGGCAGTAGCCGTAGTACGCCTGCGCCATCTGGAACTCGGCCTCGTCGCGCGCGCGCACCGCCAGCGCTTCGCCCGCCGTGACGCCGTGACGGCCGGCCTCTTCGAGCGCGTCGAGCTTGCCGAAGGTGTACACCGGCAAGATCGCCTCGGCGCTGGCGCGGAACATGACGCCGGGCTGCCCGAAGTCGGTGTCGTAGAGCAGCGACGACTTCGTCAACGGAGGCCCACCGAGGCCGTCGTTGCGCGCCTCCTGCGTGGGCCCGGCGACCATGATCGTCGAGTCCATGCGGGGGAACCACGCCCAGCGCGCCTCGTCGTACTTCGAGCGGTAGTACCGCAGCTGCGCCTGCGCCTCTTTGACGCGGTGATCGTTCGCGCGCGCCCGTTCAATGAGCTCCGGCAACGTCAGCGCAGACGCCTCGGCGCCGGCCGCGACGAGCAAAAAGAGGAGAGAAATCAGGCGCAAAGCGCGCGCACTCTGCCGCAGCGCCCTCACGAAATGAAGGGACTTCGTCGGCGTGAAGACCCGGGCGTATGGTGCGTTCAGAATGTCCATGCTCCGCTCAATCGCCCTCGTCTCGCTCGTCACCGTGTCCTTCGTTGCCGGCGCCGCCGAACCTGCTCCGAAGCTCAAGGGCACCAAGAAAGAGAGCGCGCCGAAGCTGAACCTGGGCCTGCCGTCGTTCAACGAGATCCCCAAAGATCAGAAGCTCGAGTCTGCGCAGGGCAAAGAGAAGACGCAGACCGGCCCCAGCGGCGCGCGCCTCGACGAGGGCTACACGCTGGTGCGCGTCGTTCACGGCAAGACCTTCGTGCGCAGCCCTGACGGCGCGAAGCCCTCGGCGCCTTTCACGCAGCTGACCGTCTCGTCGAACCCGTTCGTCACCGAGAAGTTCAGCTCCGTGGTGCGCGTGAAGTCGCCGGCGAAGAAGAACACCCGCATCGAGATCGTGATCCTCGATCAGCGCGGCGACACGGTGATGGACGCGCAAGGCGAGCTGCGCTTCTCGAGCGCCGACGAGACCGAGTGGCAGGTCGACTGGGAGCCCACCGGCGTGCGCGCGCCCGGCGACTTCCAGGTGCTGGTGCGCGTCGGCGGGAACCCGTTGGGCACGACGCCGCTCAAGGTCGTCGCGGGCGCTTCCCAGAATTGACGTTGAGGGTTTCTGCCAGTGCGGTATCTCGCCGCGCATGGCCTACACCGACCGCGTCAAACAGATCCTCTCGTGGTACCCGTCTGATACGCCCGGAACGCTGACGAACCTCGCGCGCATGCTGAATCACGGCACGCTCGCGGGCACCGGCAAGATGGTGATTCTGCCCGTCGACCAGGGCTTTGAGCACGGCCCCGCGCGCAGCTTTCAGCCCAACCCGGCCGGCTACGATCCCGACTACCACGCACAGCTCGCCATCGACTCAGGCTGCAACGCCTACGCGGCGCCGCTGGGTTTCCTTGAGGCCGTCGCCGGCAAGTTGAACGGCGAAATTCCGCTCATCCTCAAGCTGAACAACTCTGACTCGCTGGCCAAGGTCGAGCCGATGTCGGCGCTCACCGGCTCGGTCAAAGACGCGGTGCGGCTCGGCTGCACGGCCATCGGCTACACGATCTACCCGGGCTCCGCGGCGCGCAATCAGCAGTACCAGGACCTGCGCGATCTCATCGCCGAGGCCAAGTCGTACGGCATCCCCACCGTGCTCTGGGCGTACCCGCGCGGCAACATGTCGAAAGACGGCGAGACCGCGGTCGACGTGGTCGCCTACGCGGCGCAGATCTCCGCGCAGCTCGGCGCGCACGTCATCAAGGTCAAGCCGCCCAAGGACTTCATCGAGCAGGCCGAAGCCAAGAAGGTCTTCGAGAAGTACTCGATCCCCACCAAGACCATGACCGAGCGCGTGCGCCACGTGGTGCAGAGCGCGTTCAATGGCAAGCGCATCGTCATCTTCTCGGGCGGCGAAGCGAAAGAGACCTCCGCGCTGCTCGAAGAGATCAAGGGCATCAACGAGGGCGGCGGCTTCGGCTCGATCATGGGCCGCAACGCGTTCCAGCGCCCGCGCGACGAGTCGATCAAGTTGCTCAAAGACGTGATGGCGGTCTTCAAGAGCTGAAGCCTTTCCAAAGCAGTACCTCCAACCAGAGAGAGAACACCGTGAAGAAGCTGACGATGCTGTTGTGCTTGTGCGGCGCGTTCGCCGCGTGGGCGCAGAACCCGAAGGCGAAGGCCCCTCCGGCTGACGCTCCTGTCGCTGCCAAGCCCGCGCCGTTGACGCCCGAAGAGCGCAAGAAGGTGCTGTACGCATTGGGCGCCATGGTCGCGCAGCGCACGCCGCTCGCGCAGGCCGGCCTGTCGGAGCAGGAGCTGGTCGAAGTGATGGCCGGCTTCACCGACTCGACCCTTGGCAAGGAGCTCAAGGTCTCCGTGCAGGACGCCATGCCCAAGGTCGACCAGTTCTTGAAGGAGCGCCAGAAGGTGCGCGCCGACGCCGAAATGCAGAAGGGCAAGAGCTACCTCGACGAGCAGGCCAAGGTCGCCGGCGCGCAGAAGTCGCCGTCGGGCCTCATCTACATCGAGACGCAGGCGGGCACGGGCGCGCAGCCCACGCCGGCCGACACGGTCAAGGTGCACTACAAGGGCACGCTCACCAACGGCACCGAGTTCGACAGCTCGTTCAAGCGCGGCACGCCGGCGGAGTTCCCGCTCGGTGGCGTCATCAAGTGCTGGACCGAGGGCGTCGCCAAGATGAAGGTCGGCGGCAAGGCGAAGCTCGTGTGCCCCCCCGACATCGCCTACGGCGAGCGCGGCGCGGGCCCGACGATTCCCCCCAACGCGGTGCTCAACTTCGAAGTCGAGCTCATCGGCATCAACGGAAAGTGAAAGCCACCACCATGAAGACCTCTTTCCGCATGCTGATGCTGGGCGCGGCGCTGACGTTCACCGCCTGCCCGTCTGAGACCAAGCCTGACGCCGCCGCTGCCGCCGCGGTCGACACCATCGCGCAGCCGCCCGCGCCCCAGGCTCCGCCGCCGCCTCCTCCGCTGACCGAAGAAGGCAAGCAGCAGGCGCTCTACGGCTTCGGCGCGTTGATCGCCGAGCGTACGCCCGTGAAGCAGGCCGGCCTGAGCCCCGAAGAGCTCGCTGAAGTCGTGCGCGGCCTGAAAGACGCCGCCGCCGGCAAAGAGCTCGAAGTGAAGCTCGAAGACTTCGCGCCCAAGGTCGACCAGCTCCTCAACGAAAAGCAGACGCTGCGCGCCGAAGCCGAAAAGAAGAAGGGCGTCGAGTTCCTCGCGAAGGCCGCGAAGGAAAAGGGCGCGAAGAAGACGGCGTCGGGCCTCATCTACGTCGAGACGCAGGCCGGCACGGGTGCGCAGCCCAAGGCCACCGACACCGTCAGCGTGCACTACAAGGGCACGCTCACCGACGGCACGGAGTTCGACAGCTCGTACAAGCGGGGCCAGCCCACGGAGTTCCCGCTCAACGGCGTCATCAAGTGCTGGACCGAAGGCGTCGCCATGATGAAGACCGGCGGCAAGGCGAAGCTCGTGTGCCCGTCTGACATCGCGTACGGCGATCGCGGCGCGGGCGCGGGCATTCCCGGCGGCGCGACGTTGGTCTTCGAGGTCGAGCTCATCAGCATCAAGGAGCCGGCGCCCCAGCAGCCTCCGCAGATGCCGAACCTCGGCGTGCCTCCGCAGGGCGCGCAGTAACTTCGACGACCCGTTTGCAGCTTGAGGGCCCTCTTTGGACAACTCCGAAGAGGGCCTTCGTCGTCTTCAGCGCTTCTGCTGCAGCGCGACGGCCGTCTTGATGCCCTCGAGGTAGCGCTTGTTCGTCGGCGCCAGCTTGTTGGCCTTGCGGTACGCGTCTTCGGCTTCGGCGTGACGAGAGAGCGACGTCGCGAGGTCGCCCCGCCACGCCCAGGCCTCTTCACAGTCAGGCTCTTGACGACACGCCTCCGCCAACGCCGTCAGCGAGCGCTCGGCCTCGTGCGCCGCGTCCAGCTGGTAGTGCGCCCACGCCAGCCAGGCCACGAAGCGCCCGCGCGGCTCGATGTCGACGGCGTATTGAAAGTGCTCGGCGGCCGAACGTGCGTTGCCCGCCGCCAGCCGTCGGCGCCCTTCTTCGAACTGCGCCTGCGCGTCGAGGAGCTCGGTGCGAATGCGGTACGCGTCGGCGGCGACCTTCTTGCGCGCGTCGTCGGGGCCCCCGGCGTGGCGAGCCGCGCGCCGGCTGCGATGGGCCTGCCACGTGTCGGGGTCTGACAAGGCTCCGTAGGCACGCGCGTAGGCGGCCAACAGCAGCTCGGCCTTGCCGCGGGCCTCGGCGCCCTTGAAGCGCAGCGGAGACAACGCGCTGGCCTTGGCGAGGAACGCCTTCTGCAGCGAGAGCCCCTGCTCGTCGACGCTCACGGCCAGCAGCTCGAACGCGTCTTTTCCCCGAAACGAGAGGAACTCGGCGGCGAGCAGGTTCTGCGCCGCGGCGTCATCGTCGGCGAACGGCAACCCCGTGGCTTGCACGGGCAACTCAACCGGCAACGGCATGGGCTGAGGCGCCGGCGTGGGGCGAGAGCGCACTGGCTGCGCGTCGACGGCCTTCGCGGAGTCGATGAAGTCCAGCACGCGCAGCGCATAGAGCTTGCGGTGCACTTCTTCAGGCGTGAAGCCGGGCAGCGCGGCGAGCTCACCGAGCGGCTGGCGCTTCTTCACCGCCTGCAGCAGCCGCGTGTCGCGCGCCGAGAGCTTGAGCTCTTCGTGCGGCGCCGGCGCGTCAGGCAAGAAGGCCAGCACCTCCGAGTCGGGCAACGACAGGTGCTCGGTGAGCGCGGCCAACGGCAACTGCATGCAGCCGGTGAAGACCAGCTGCATCGTATTCATACGAATCGGCGCCTCGAGCTCATCAGGCGGCAGGAGGCGCCACGCGGCGTCGGCCCAGCGGAAGGCGTCGAGCACCGTGCGGCCCTGCATCGCCTGCAGGTGCTTGAACAACTCGAAGCCCGAGATGAGCTGCTTCTCGACGAGCACACCTTGCAGCGCCCGGCCCTTCGCCGCGGCTTCAGAGAGCGCCGTGTGGTGCTGTGCGGGCGTCAGCTTGCCCCTGGACACCAATGAATGACCCAGCGTCTCGTGTTGCAGGTTCGAGTCGCAGCCCACGGGCACGCCGGCCTCGAAGTAGAGCCGCTTCTCGAGGTTTCGGAGCTTGAGCTCAAGCACGCAGCTGCGCTCTTCGACGAGCAACGCGTGCAGCAGCAGGGGAAACGGCGTTTCGAGCAACGTGCCCGACTTCGAACGCACGACCTCGCGGCGAGCAGGAAACACCGACGCAGCTTCCCATGGGCCAAACAAAAAGCCCCTCGGTTCATCACCGAGGGGCTTCGAGTTACTGCTGTGGAGCCAAGCGGGATCGAACCGCTGACCTCCTGAATGCCATTCAGGCGCTCTCCCAGCTGAGCTATGACCCCGTGTTGCGGGGCGGCCGATTATCTCTTTTTCGCGCCGCCTGCCACACCTTTCGACGCTGCCGTGATTTTTTCCTGAAGGCGCTTCGCAATTTCGGCCCCCTCCGCGAGCAGATCGTTGATGGAGGCGTTCTGGGCGCGGATCTTCTGCGTCACACCTTCCAACAGCTTACGCACCGAGGTCAGGTTCTGCGGCAGCTGCAGCTTGCCCTTGCTGACCTCCGCCCAGACGGCTTCGCCGAGGTCGCGGTAGGCCCGGTCGAGGTCGCGGTCGAGCATGTTCGAGCCGACCTTCGCCTGTGCCATGGACGCGGCGTATTCGACCTGCTCACGCAGCACGGCCAGCTGGGCCTGCGCCTCCTGCCACGCTGCCTGAATCTGCTGGAGCGTCTGCTGATTCTGGGAAGGCGGGGCGGACGGCTGCGGGTAACGCGGTTCGGGCAAGGTGGCCTCCGGTTGCGAGAGGCCGCCGAGGTTATCAGCCCTTGCGCAGGCGCGCGCCGAAGAACCCGCCGCCTTCGAGCTTGTGCGGCCAGACGCGCAGCGACTCTTCGAGCGTGAAGCCCGGCACGGCGGCCAGGAACCTGTCGATCACGCCCTCGTTCTCGTCGCGCAGCACCGAGCACGTGCCGTAGACGATGAGCGCCCCCGATTTCAGGTGTTTGGCCACGTCGCGAAGAATGCCGAGCTGCGTCACCGTGAGCTCGTCGATCTGTTTGGGGGTGAGCTTCCACTTTTGATCGGGCTCACGGCCGAGCGTGCCGGTGCCGCTGCACGGCGCGTCGATGAGGACCAGGTCGGCGAGATCGAGGCGCGGCGCGGTCGGGAACGTGACGTGGCGCAGCTTGAGCTCGCCCACCCTGCTCTTCGCTTCTTTGAGGCGCTTCTCGCTCGAGTCCCACGCGTAGACGCGGCCCGTCGGCGTCACGGCGTCGGCCAGCACCAGCGTCTTGCCACCGGCGCCGGCGCAGTAGTCGACGACCGACTGCCCCGGCTGCGCGCGACAGAATGACGCGAGCAGCTGACTGCCGAGATCCATCACCTGCAGGCGGCCTTCCTTCATCCACCGTGACTCGAAGATCGCGCGGCTGCCGTCGGTGACACGAAGGGCGTCGGGGAGCTCTTCACAGGCCTCGACCTCGAGGTCTTTGTTCTGCAACTCAGGCAGGAGCGCGTCGCGCGTGCCCGAGGGGCGCACCCGCAACGTGAGCGTCGGCTCGCGGTTGAGCGCCTCGAGGATCGCGTCGAACTCTTCAGGTGGCGCGGAGGTCGCGATGCGCTCGGCCAGCCACGACGGGAACGAGTGACGATCTGCTGGGTTCGTGAGGTCGACGGTCACCTCGCGGTGAAGCTCGGCCTTGATCAGCTGATCGGGAATGCCGCGCGGGCGAATGGGCCCGGGCAAGGCGAGCTCCGTCATGATCTTGTCGGCGCCGGCGCCGCAGACGTAGCGACGCCACAACGCGTACCGGAAGATCGCCTGATCTTCTGGCAGGTGCAGCTTCGACATCGGCTGACCGTGCGCGGCGGCGTACACGTTGAGCAACCGCACGTGTCGCGAGAGCTCGCGGGTGGCGAAGGCGATATAGCGACGTTCTTTGCCGCCGAGGTTTCCACCCTCGTGCAGCGCCTCGGAGATCGCGCGGCGCAGCGGCGAGCCCTTGATGACCGCCACGTGCGCCTTCAACGCGGCGGTCGCGGCCTTGCGTGAAGCGATGCCGGCAATTTCACCGGTAGAAGTCGAAGCGGGCCCAGTCATGCGGCGCGCAGTACCACGAGCATTGCGCGTGCGCGGCTGACACTGCATGGAAGCACGGTGTCGATTCACCCGCTGGTCTTCAGCACCTTCCGCCAATCGTTGGGCCTGCTGAAGTCTCGGCGCTACGGCACGTTCTGGGTCTCGAGCCTGCTCTCGAACCTCGGCACGTGGGTGCAGCAGGTGGCGCAGCCATGGTTGATGCTGAGCCTCACGGGTTCGTCGTTCATGTTGGGCCTCGACGCGTTCGCGATGGACGCGCCGATGTGGGGCCTGACGCTGCTCGGCGGCGCGCTGGCGGACCGTGCAGATCGCCGTCGCGTGATCTTCTGGTGCCAGTCGGTTCAGGCGCTGTGCCCGATGCTGTTGGTGGCATTGCTGTTGATGGAGCAGGTGAACCCGTGGGTGATCATCGGCTGCTCGCTGGTGATCGGCGTGACCGACGCGTTGTCGATGCCGTCGTTCAGCTCGATCGTTCCGTCGATCGTCGAGCGCGAGCAGATC
The DNA here is from genome assembly GCA_035910535.1 of Archangium sp. Taxonomy (GTDB): domain Bacteria; phylum Myxococcota; class Myxococcia; order Myxococcales; family Myxococcaceae; genus Archangium_A. Next base: position 26,183 of record JAMHXF010000046.1, read on the forward strand.
GGTGCAGGCATCGCGCTCAAGTCGATGCAGTTCAACCTCTCGCGCATCATCGGGCCGGCGATCGCCGGGGTGCTGCTCGCGAGCGCCGGCGCCGCGGCGTGCTTCTCGGTCAGCGCGCTGTCGTACGTGCCGTTCATTCTGGTGGCGTGGCTGGTGCTGCCGAAGTTCACGCCGCCGGTTGAAGTGAAGGAACGCTCGTCGGTCTTCGCTGGCGTCAAAGAGGTGCTGGCGCAGCCGAAGCTACGAGGCGCGTTGGCGACGGCGATGACGACGGGTCTGTTCTGCTCACCCATTGTCACGTTCTGCCCGGTGCTGATTCGTGACGGCTTTCACGCGGGCCCGGCGAGCTTCAGCGCGGCGCTGGCGGGCTTCGGCGTCGGAGGGATGCTGGGGGCGATGGCGCTGCTGGCCATGGAAGGTCGCTTCGATCGCCGCGCGGTGAGCTCGAACGCCGGCGTCGCGTACGGCGTGCTGGTGGTGATGATCGGCCTGACGCCGACGTTGTGGTCCGTGCCGGTGCTGATGGCCGCGACGGGCATCGCGATGAGCTTCAGCAACACGCAGTCGAACTCACTGCTGCAGCTCGAAGCGGGCCCGCGACGAGGTCAGGCCGCGAGCCTGTTCATGCTCTCGATGCGCGGCGGGTTGTCGGTTGGGAGCCTGGTGACGGGCCTGACGTCAACGACGCTCGGCATTCGAGGTGCGCTCATCGTCAACGGGCTGCTAGCGGTGGGGCTTCACTTCGCCATCGGCCGCGCGTGGCGCCGCGATGGGAATACTGAGTGGCCCTCCCCGGACTCGAACCGGGACGCCGGTGAAGGCGGCGGATTTTGAGTCCGCTACGTCTACCAATTCCGTCAGAAGGCCGTGCTCCGACGGTCGCGCTCATACACAGATCCTGACAGTGACGGCAACGCGCAAAAGGAGTTAGAGGGGCCGCGTCATGATCAATTTGTTGATTGCGCTCGCGGCAGGCGTCGCCGTGGTGGTCCTCGTCAAGGCGCTGGGCTTCAGCCTCATCGCCGGAATCATCCCCGGAACGGTCGTCTTTCTCGCGGTGCTGGTCGTGCTCGGGCGCCGGTCCTTCATGCAGCTCCAGGCCGTCGTCGGAGCCGTGCAGGCCGAACTTTCGTCGATGACGGCCAACAAGAAAGAGCAGCAGGCCAAGGCCGACAAGGCCATCAAGATGCTTGAGGCGGCCATTCCACTGGGCAAGTGGCAGTTCCTGCTCGAGGCCGAGGTCTACGGACAGATCGGCATGATCAAGCACCTCTTCAAAGACTTCGAAGGGGCCCTCGCCGCGTTCTCGAAGGCCAGCCAGCGCAACTACTTCGCCAAGGCCATGCAGGGCGCCATCTACTTCCAGAAGAAGGACTTCAGCGCCATGCAGGCCTCCTTCGAGGCGGCGGTGAAGCACGGCAACAAAGAGAGCCTGATGTGGGCCGCGTACGCGTGGTGCCTGATTCAGAACAAGAAAGACGACGAAGCGCTCCGCGTGCTCTCTCGCGGCGTCGAGCAGAACCCGAGCGACGAGAAGCTCAAGAAGGCGCTCAGCGCGCTGCAAAACGACAAGCGCTTGAAGATGAGCCCGTGGGAGCCGATGTGGTGGCAGCTCGGGCTCGAGAGCCCGCCGATGCCGCAGGCCCAGTTCGCTGGCGCCGGCCGTCGTCGCGGCTTCCGGTGAAACGAAACCGGCCGACTGAATCGGCCGGTCTCTGACGCGAAAATCAGCTCAGCGACTTCACGTAGGTCGCCTGATCCAGCAAGGCGTCGAAGTCGCCCGCCGTCTCCGGCTCGATCTCGATGAGCCACGCCGCATACGGGTCGTCATTCACGCTGCCCGGCGCGTCGACCACCGAGTCATTCACCTTCACGACCTTGCCGCTCAACGGCGCGTACAGCTCCGAAACAGCCTTCGTGCTCTCGATGACGCCGAAGCTCTCGTGCGCCTTCACGCTCGCGCCCAGCTTGGGCAGCTCGACGTAGACGACCGCGCCCAGTGCATCTTGCGCGTGCCAGGTGACGCCCACGACGACGGCGCTGCCGGCCTTCTTCGCCCACTCGTGGTCCTTCGTGTACTTGAGGTCGCTCGGGTAGTTGCTCATGTGCTTTCAGCCCTTCTTGTAGAACGGGGTCTTCACCACGCGGGCCGCCTTCGCCGCACCGCGAATTTCAACGTGGAACGTCGAGCCTTCCGCAGCCAACGCGGTCGGCACGTAGCCAATGCCAACGGCCTTCTTCACCGACGGGCCCATGGTGCCGGACGTCACTTCACCGACCGCCTGGCCGTCTTTGAGGATCGGGTAGTGCGCGCGGGGAATGCCCGCCTCGGTCAGCTCGAAGCCGACCAGCTTGCGCTGCACGCCCGCGGCCTTCTGCGCCTCGAGCACGGCGCGACCGATGAAGTCGCCTTTGTCCATCTTCACGATCCACCCCAGGCCAGCTTCGAGCGGCGTGTGCTGATCGTCGATGTCGTTGCCGTAGAGCGCGTACTTCATCTCGGTGCGAAGTGAGTCACGCGCGCCAAGACCTGCAGGCGCTGCTCCATCACCCTTCCCTTCGTCGAGGATCGCGAACCACAATTTTTCGGCCTCGTTCGGCGCACAGTACAGCTCGAAGCCGTCTTCGCCGGTGTAGCCCGTGCGGCTGATGATGCACTCCACGCCGGCGACGGGGCCGGTGGTGAACCGGTACGTGCCGACACCTTCGAGCGGCTTGTTCGCCAGGCGCTGCACGAGCGCAAAGGCCTTCGGGCCCTGCACGGCGATCTGCGCGAAGTCGTCAGAGCGGTTGACCGGCTTCACCTTCTTCGCGTTGTCGCGCATCCACGCGAAGTCTTTCTCGACGTTCGACGCGTTGACGCAAATGAAGATGTGCTCCGGCGAAAACCGGTACGCGACCACGTCGTCGATGAAGGTGCCGCGCTCGTTGAGCAGGCCCGCGTAGACCGCCTGGCCATCGGCACACTTGTTCAAGTCGTTGGTGATGAGGCGGTTCGCTTCTTCGAGCGCGCCTGGGCCCTTGAACTCGATCTCGCCCATGTGGCTCACGTCGAACAAGCCCACGTTGGTGCGCACGTTCTCGTGTTCTTGAAGCACGCCAACGTACTGAACCGGCATGTCCCAACCAGCGAAGTCGACCATGCGGCCACCGAGCTTGCGGTGCGCGGCGTTCAACGGCGTTTGACGAGGCATGGCGCGGCTTCATACCGGGTGACGCACTTTCTTCAACGTGAGAAGACGACGCGGTGAAGATCCGCACGCGCCTGAACCCTTCGAAACCGTGCTTCTCGTTCGAGTTCTTCCCGCCGAAGACCGCCGAGGGCGAAAAGCAGCTGTGGGAGACGCTCGAAGATCTTCGCTCGCTCGACCCGGGCTTCGTTTCGGTCACCTACGGCGCCGGCGGTTCGACGCGCGATCGCACCATCGAGCTCGTCGGGCAGATCAAGGCGCGCACCGGCATCGAAGCGATGGCGCACCTCACCTGCGTCGGCCACACCAAAGAAGAAATCAGCGCGGTGCTCAGCAAGCTCGCGGCCGCGAAGATCGACAACATTCTCGCCCTGCGTGGTGACCCGCCGAAGGGCGAGACCGCGTTCCAGAAGGTCGAAGGCGGCCTCGGCTACGCCAGCGAGCTGGTGCAGTTCATTCGCGAGCGCGACCTCGGCTTCTCCATGGGCGTGGCCGGAAACCCCGAAGGCCACCTCGAGTCGTCGAAGGAAGACGATCTCAAGAACCTCAAGCGCAAGGTCGACGAAGGCGCCGACTTCGTCATCACCCAGCTCTTCTTCGACAACGCGTTCTATTTCGACTTCGTCGAGCGCGCGCGCCGCATCGGCGTCAACGTACCCATCGTTCCGGGCATCATGCCCATCACCAACTACGAGCAGATTCACCGCTTCGTGCGCGTGTGCGGCGCGACCGTGCCCATGCGGTTGCAGCTCGAGCTCGAGAAGGTGAAAGACGACCCGCAGGCCGTCATGCAGCTCGGCGTCGCGCACGCCACGTTGCAGTGCAGCGAGCTGCTCTCACGCGGTGTGCCGGGCATTCATTTCTATACGCTCAACCGCAGCCCGGCCTCGCGCATGATCGTCAGCGCGCTGCGCGCTCGCGGATGAAGAGCTGAAGCAGCAGCGAGAACACCGCCACCGCGACGCAGCCGATCACGTTGTACCAGAGGTAGCCGATGTCGCTGCGCAGCCACGTGGCGACCACCAGCGCCTGCGCGAGCAACGTGGCGATGAACACCGGCGTGCCGCGCGCCTTCTTGAAGAAGAAGCCGACGAGGAACACGCCGAGCATCGGCCCGTAGAAGATCGACCCGAGGATGTTGCCCGCCTGGATCAGGTTGTCGACCTGCCCCGCGAACATCGCGAAGAGCATCGCCAGCGCGCCCCACATCACCGTGAACCACTTTCCTGCCCGCACGCCTTGCGCGTCCGTGGCGTCGGGCTTCCAGGTGCGGCGGTAGAAGTCGACGACCGTCGTGGTGCCCAGGGCGTTGAGCGCGCTCGCCGTCGCCGACATGGCGGCACAGAGGATCACCGCGAGCAGCAACCCCACCAGCCCCGGCGGGAACCGCGTCATCACGAAAGTCAGAAAGACGTAGTCGGCGTCTTTCACGTTCGCGAGCGGGTTCACCGTCTTCACCAGCTTGCGCACGTCTTCACGCACGGCGCGGTCTTGCTTCTCGAGCGCGCGAAGCTCCGTCACCGGCGCGTCGTCGTGCTTCTGCAACCACGTCTCGAGCAACGCGCGCTTCTGCGTCGAGAGCTCGGTGTGTCGCTGCTCGAGCGCCGCCAGCTGCGCGGCCTGCGGCGAACTTCGCGCAGCCTCGAGCTCGGGCGCGTTCCAGAAGACCGGCGACGGGTTGAACTGGAAGAAGACGAAGACCAGCACGCCGACGAGCAGGATCATCAACTGCATCGGCACCTTGAGCAGGCCGTTCATCAGCAGGCCCAGGCGCGTCTGCTTGAGCGATTCACCCGACAGGTAGCGCTGCACCTGCGATTGATCGGTGCCGAAGTACGCGAGCGCGACGAAGGTGCCGCCGGTGATGCCCGACCAGAACGTGTAGCGGGTGTCGAGGCGCGGCGTGAAGTCGACGGCGGTCATCTTGCCGAGCGCACCGGCGACCCCGAAGGCGTCGCGCACCGACATGTCGTGCGGCAACGTCGAGACGACGAAGGCGAACGCGAGCGCCATGCCGCTGAGCATCACCGTCATCTGCAGCTGCTGCGTCTGGTTCACGGCGCGCGTCCCGCCCGAGACCGTGTACGCAATGACGACCAGACCGATGACGAGGTTGGTCCACACCAGCGACCACCCCAACACCGTGCTGAGGATGATCGCCGGCGCGTAGATCGACAGCCCCGCGCCGAGCCCGCGCTGCAGCAGAAAGATGATCGCCGTGAGCCGCCGCGTCTTCAGATCGAAGCGCTGCTCGAGGTACTCGTACGCCGTGAGTACGCGCGTCCGGTAGTAGATCGGCACGATCGTCGCCGAGAGGATCACCATCGCGATCGGCACGCCGAAATAGAACTGCACGAAGCCCAGGCCGTCTTCGAAGCCCTGCCCCGGCGTCGACAGAAACGTGATCGCGCTCGCCTGCGTGGCCATGATCGACAGGCCAATCGTCCACCACTTCGCGTCGTTGCCGCCGCGCAGGTAGTTGGTCGCCGTCTGCGCGCCGCGCGTCTTCCACACGCCGTAAGAGACGATGAGCGCGATGGTGCCGAACAGCACCAGCCAGTCGAGGCCGCTCACGCGAAGCTCCAGCTCATCCACGTGAGGAGCACCACTTCGATCACCAACGCGGCGAGCACCAGCGCGTACGCGCGGCCCCAGCGCTCTTCAGTTTCCATGATCGATGAGGTTCGCGAAGAGCCGGTACGCGCCGGGCACCCCCGCAGGCAACTGACGGAAGAACGAGAGCCCCGTGTAGATGAAGCGCCCCTTGCCGTGCTTCACGATGAGCAGGCTGCCCTTCGACGACGGCTCGTTCGGGTCGTTCATGGTGATGGGCGTCTCGTAGCGCGCGTCAATCTTGCTGCCGAAATAGAGGCCGCGCTCCTGAACCCAGCCGGTGAAGTCGGCGTCGGTGATGACGTTGGGTGACTTGAAGATCGCGTGGTTGTCGCGGGTGACTACCGCGTCTTCGTCGGTGACACGATCTTGCGAGATCTCGAACGAGTACGGCCCCAACCGCGCGGGCACGCTGCTGAGCCAATTGCGCGTGTTGTATTGCGCGAGCAACGTGCCGCCGTCGTTCACGTACTGCATCAGCTTGTCCTGAAACGCCGGCAGCTTCGGGTTCACGTTGTACGCGCGAATGCCGACGACGATCGCGTCGTAGCGCTTGAGGTTCTCTGTGCGCAGCGCCTCGTCGGTGAGCGGGATCACCTCGTAGCCGACCTGCGTCAGCGCGGCGGCCACCTCGTCACCCGCGCCCGCGATGTAACCGACACGCTTCGTCTTGCCGCGCTTCAGGTCGACACGAAGCACCTTCACCGAAGCCTGCGCGAGCACCGACTGCAGCGGAATATGCGGGTACTCGAGGCGCGTGAGCGACTTCGAATAGCGCCCCGTGACGATGGTGATCATCGCGCTCTTCGGCGCGTTGCGATCGATGGGCTTGATCTTGAACTGGACCTCCTGCGACTCGCCCTTCTTGAGCTCGAACGCGAACGACGACGGCTCCAACGAATAGCCCTCAGGAATCGCAGGTTCGAGCAGGCCCTTCTGATCGTCGGCGTTCGCGGTCACCGTGACGGTGAACGATCTCGCCTGCAGATCAGAGAACACCAGCAGCTCAGAGCCCGGCTTCAGCACGATGGCCGGCAGCACCTCGATGGGCCGGTAGCGCTCGCCGACGGTCGGGTCTGTCCACTTGAAGTACGCGGCGCGACGCAGCGAGAAGGACTGCCCACCTGACGACAAGCGGTACTCGACGACGAAGGGCGACTCGAGCTCCGGAGGCCCGCTCGGCTGGCCTTCGTCGAGCGTCCACGTGCCTTTCCCGGGTGGCAGCTGCAACCAGTACGGCGAGGTCGGCGGCAGCTCATTCGGCACGGCGACCTCGAGCTCGAACCGATTGGGCTTGCCACGCTCCAACACGCTTGCCGGCGTCGACGACGCGCCGAGCACCTTCACGCTCTCGAGCTTCAGCGCCGCCGACGAGCGGTTGAGCGCGAAGACCCCGAGCTTCACCTTGCCGCCCGGCACCACGCTCGACACGTCACCGCTGGCTTCGAGAAAGAGCCCGGCGCAACCGGCGATCAGCTCCGTGAGCTCGACGAGCTTCTGCTCTTTCCACGGGTTCTCCGGCAGCTTGCGAAGCTCTTCGAGCGCGAGCACCAGCGTGGGGAGCGACCTCGCGGGCTCGGTGACCTTGAACTCAACCGTCGCCTTGTCGAGCAACGCGGACAACTTCTCGGAGCCAGGAACGCGCTTCCACGAAGTGTCGATGCCTTCGAAGATCGACCTCTTCGCGGCCTCACCGCCGAGCGGCGCGAAGTTCTCGATGCTCCCTTCGTGAACCGGCGCGGCGCCGAAGCCCTGGCTCTTGTGCATGCTGCGGCTCTCGGCCGCGAGCTCGCCGTACGAATGGCCGAGCAGCGCGCTGAACTGACTCGAATCCCACTGCACGGTGCCCTCCGGCAGCTTCGCGAGGCGGTCGGGCGACCACGCGTTCCACACGATTCGCTTCGCCTGCCACGTGGGCCACTCGGGGTGAAACTTCGGGTCGGCTGCGGCCGTGAAGGCCTCGAGCGCGAGCCGCGCCGACGCGGTGTGATGGCCGTGCGTGCCGCCCGCCTCGAGCGGGAAGCGCGTGATGATGAGATCGGGGCGGAGCGTACGAATGGTGAACACCGCGTCGGCGAGCACGCGTTCGTGATCCCAGATGGCCAGCGTCTCATCGACGCTCTTCGAGAAGCCGAAGTCGCGAGCGCGTGTGAAGTACTGCTCGGCGCCGTCGACGCGGCGGGCCGCGAGCAGCTCCTGCGTCCGAATGACGCCGAGCAACGGGCCGATCTCCGCGCCGATGAGGTTCTGCCCACCCTCGCCTCGGGTGAAAGAGAGGTACGCCGTGCGGAACTTCGCCTCATTGGCGAGCGACGCGAGCAGCCGCGTGTTCTCGTCGTCAGGGTGCGCCGCGACGTAGAGCGCGGTGCCGAGCACCGACATGCGCTGCAGGTCATTGAGCAACTGCGCGCCGTCGTGACGCGGCCCCGGTGCAGCGAGCAGCAGACTCATCATCAAACCCGTCATTTCTGTTTCCCCAGAAGCCGCGCGTACGCGGACTCCCAACGATCGACGATGGGGTCGATCTGAAAATGTGTCACCGCGCGCGCACGGGCGGCGGCCGACATACGTGCGTGCAGCGCGTCGTCGTCGAGCAACGCGCGCACACTCGCGGCCATCGCGGCGACCTCACCGACCGGGTGCAGGAACCCCGTCACGCCATGCTCGACGACCTCGGGAATTCCGCCAGCCGTCGACGCCACCACGGGAACTCCGCAGCTCATGGCCTCGAGCGCGGCGAGGCCGAAGCTCTCGACCTCGCTCGGCAGCAGAAACACGCGCGACCTCTTGAGCTGCGCGGCGACATCGAGGCGCTCACCCGCGAGTTCGACGTCGCGCAGCGAATGCTTGAGGATGAACGCCGTCACCGCCGCGCGCTCTGGCCCGTCGCCGAGGAGCACGAGCGACGCGTCTCCAACCCTTCGGTGAATCTCGAGCACGTCTTCCATGCGTTTGATGGAGCGGAAGTTCGAGTTGTGCGTCAACACCCGTGCCGAACGATCGCTCGACGGCGAGAAGTGCGTGGTGTCGACGAAGTTGGGCAGCGTTTCGACTTCAACGCCCGCCAGAGACTGTGCGCGCGCCGCAAGAAAACGAGACGGCGCAGTGACGAGATCGCTCCGCTCGAGCGCGTGGCGCACCATGGGCGAGAACGCCGGGTCGAGGCCGAGCGTCAACACGTCGGTGCCGTGCACGGTGGTGACGAGCTTCGGGGCGTTGGCACCGAGCACCTGTCGCGCGAGCACCGCGCTCGTCGCGAGTGGGATCGCGTAGTGAACGTGCAGCACGTCGAGCGCACGACCGACCTCGATCAACTTCGAGGCCAGCGCGAGGCCGAACTCGCCATGCGGAAACAGCGGATGCGTCGGCGCGGTGACTTCGTGGAGCGTGACGTTGGGTGCTGCCGTGAGCCGCGGCGGCGCGCTCGCGCAGACGAAGTGCACGTCGTGACCACGGCGCGCCAGCGCGAGGCCGAGCTCGGTGGCGATGACGCCGCTGCCCCCGAAGTTCGCGTGACAGACGAGGCCGATTCTCATGACAGCGTCATCACCTGCGTCGAGAACGGAACCAACGCATCGCGCACCATCGACGTGAACCCGGTGATGCCGAAGCGCGCCGCGAATTCAGGAAAACCCAGCACCCGTTCCTGCGGCTCTCCATGCGGAAACAACGATCGCTGCACGCGCTCCACGCGGCCCAGCACCGTCGCGTCGCGCGTTCGCAGTTGGTGCGCATACCGCCCCGCCAACCGGCTCGCCGCGCGCGCCATCGTTCCTCGCGTACGCTTCACGGCGTCTTCAAGCTCAGGCACCGTCTCGAGGATCGGCTCGACAGCGTCGAGCAGCCGCCGCTCCAACAGCTCAGGCGTCAGTTCAACGCCGACTGGCGTCAAGCGCTGCAGCACCGCGTCTCGTGGCACCTCGACGTCTTCAGCGCGCAGCCCGAGCTTCTGCAGCAACGTCGCGACCCGCGGCTCCAACACGCGGAAGCGCGCGCGCGGCATCACCATGGGCATCGGCAACCCGAAGTGCGCGTACAGCGGCGAGACCTGCGCGAAGTAGTTCAGCTCGCCCGGCCCACCGATGATGGCCGCCGTCGGCAGCAACGTGTCTTGAACGATCGGCCGCAGCAACGCCGAGGTGCTCAAGCACAGCGGGTCGTCACTCAGCTCGACGCGCAGGTCTCCGCCCACCGTCTTCCAGCCGTCGGCGCACCGCTCCACCCGGTACCGCGCGCCATCACGACCATCGGGGTGCACGAAGGACAACGGCGCGCCGTCACGAACGTGAACCTGCACGTCGAAGCCCGCTGTCGACAACGCCGCCTGCCTCGCCAGCATCACCTTCGAAATCGCGTCGCACTCATCGAACGCGCGCTGATGAACGCCGCGAACGTGCAGCGCCAACGCCTCGTCACGCGGGTCGAGCAGCACCAACTCCGGCAACAGCTCCGACATCACTCCCGCAAATGCAGAAACCCAGCTGCATTCACGCCGGTAATGTCGTTCGAATAGCGAACTCACCTCGCCGGCGAACGGAGCGCCGTCGAGCGACTCACGCAGCGCCGCGACCGCCGCTTCAACCTGCTCGCCAAGCAGCACCGACGACACCGACGCTCTCGGCACGTGCGCGCTCTGCACGCGGAGCCGGACCAGCTCGTCGGTCGACTGCGCGTCGAGGTGATCAATCTCCTCGAGGTCATGATCTTCGGTCTGCAGCCAGAACACCGGCACGCAGCGCACGCCGGTCTCCTGCTCCAGCGCGCGCGCCGTGACGATCGCGCTCACCGCTTTGTAGAGAGAATAGAGCGGCCCTAGAAACAGGCCCACCTGCTGCCCCGTCACGACCACGACGGAGCCCGGCACACCCAACGCATCGAGAGACGACTGCCGCGCCGACGACATCGGGTGACGCGACGCTTGCGCGCGCAAGGCGGCCAACACGGGAGCCGCGATGGCCCGCGTCGCTGCCCGTTGAACGCTCCCGGCACGCTTGTTCGCGTACCGGAAGTCGTCGGGCAGAAACGCGTGCGCTCGCGCATCACCGCTCAGAAACGCAGCGGAGAACGCCGACATCGCTGCTTACTTGCCCTTCCACTCCGTGAGCGCCTTCTTCACGTCAGCCGCGAAGAAGAAGCGCTCGGGGTTCTGCTGACCCAACGTCTGCGCTTTCTCGGCCAGCGGCAGCGCCTCTTTGAACTTCTTCTGACCGGCGAGCGCCTGCGCCTTGACCCAGACGCCGAGCCACGTCTCCGACGCGGCGACCGACTTGTCGGCCCAGAGCAGCGCGTTCGTGAAGTCTTTCTCTTCGAGGTAGTAGCGCGCCGCCTGCGTGTACTGGCCCGAGAGGTTCTCGAGCGCCTTGATGTTGGCCGTCGCCTGCTCCGCGGTCTTCAGCTTCACCGGCAGCGTGACGCGAACCTTCTCCCACTCGAGATCGATGTTCGCCGTCTCGTTGGTGAAGTTCGTCACCAGGTACACGAGGCGCTCACGGTTACCGATGGCCTGCGGCTTCACCGTCACGCGCACCACGTCGTTCTCGGGCTTGTATTCGTCGCTGCCCCAGATGTCGGCCTGCTTGCTGACGATGAGCGTCCACGACGCGGCGCCGGGGATCGTGAAGAAGCCGTAGGTGCCCGCGGCGACTTCCTTGTCACCGATGACGACCGGCTGCGTGAAGTTGATGGTGGTCGCGTGGTTCGCGCCAGCGCGCCAGGCCTTGTCGAGCGGCACCACGCCGCCCCAGATCTTGCGACCCTTCACGGCGGGGCTGCTGTAGTCGACGGTGATGGTGGTGAGGCCGGCGGTCTGAACGACCTTCGCCTCCGGGCTGAGCGAAGGCAGCTTGAGCTGCGCGAACGCGGTGAACGACAGACAACAGATCAGACCAACGATTCGGAAGTGCATGAGAACCCTGAGGTTTTGGGTGTGAGGGACGGCTCTGAATGCCACGAGCGCGCGCGCGGTTTCACGCAAAGTTCGATCTTTCTCCGACTCGCGCGCATGGCGGCGACGTCACGGAATTCTCCCGTGAGGGCGTGCTCCGCCGCCTGCGCCGCGACGGAGTGCCGCGGTCCGCGATGCGCTTCGACTGAACGATCAGCGCTTCTTGCCGCCGCCGCGCTCACGCCAGAGACGGTCGAGCACGGAGCGAGCGTCGAACTGACGCGGCGACTCGTCGCGCGCTGGCTCGTCGGCCTTCTTCGACTTCTCCCACGGCTGAGGAGGCGGCGGATCGCGGCGCGTGCGCTCTTTCTCTTTCACGAAGCTGCGCGCAGTGCCTTTGCCTTCCATACGGCCCGGAGGCGGCGCCGTGGCGCCGAAGCGACGCGTGGTGCCGGTGTCTTCACGCTCGGGGCGCGTGTTGCTCGCCGAGAAGCGGCTGCGATCCTGTGTCGCAGCCGCGCGAGGGGCGCTGCGCTCGTCGCGTGACTTGCCGAAGCGCGAGCCGCCTGACTTTCCGAACCGCGACGGCGCCGCGTCTTTCTTGCCGAAGCGTGAACCGCCGCCACCGCGCGACTCGCTCGACTTGCCGAACCGTGAAGGAGCAGCGTCTTTCGCGCCGCCGCGCTTGTCGTTCGACTTGTCGAAGCGCGAACCTCCGCGCGACGGGGCCTCGCGATGCCCACCACCATTGCGGCGATCTTGCGATCGGTAGCGGCGCGGCTGCTCTTCGACGGCCTCGCCGGCCAGCTCGATGACCTGGTAGTCGATCTGCTTCCGCTCCATGTTGACCGAGAGGATCAACACGCGGCACTTCTGCCCGACCTTCACCACCAGCCCGTTGCCGAACGTCATGCGGTACGTCGACTGATCGAACTCGAAGTCGGGGTACACGGTCTCGCCCTTCACGAAGCCCTCGACCCAGAGCTCGTCGAGCTGCACGTAGAAGCCGTTCTCAGACAGCCCCGCGACGACGCCGTCGTGCTCTTCGCCGATGCGATCCTTGAGCAGCAGGCACGAGTAGAGCTGGTTGACCTCACGCTCGACCTGCATCGCCGCGCGCTCGCGCTCGGAGCTCTGCACCGACAACCCTTCGAGGTACTCCTCCTGCTCGTCGAGCTGCTCCTGGCTGGGGCGCTTCTTGCCGCGCTTCCACAGCTCTTTGAGCAGCCGATGCACCAGGAGGTCGGGGTAGCGACGGATCGGAGAGGTGAAGTGGAGGTAGTCCTCCGCGCCCAGGCCGTAGTGCCCCGTGTTCTGCGACGAGTACACGGCCTGCATCATCGAACGCAGCGCGAGCTGGTTGAGCGCCCGCTGCTCGGGGTGCCCTTCGAGCTGCTGCAGCACGATGTTGAGCGACTTCGAGGTGAACTCGCCCTTCGGCACCGTGACGCCGTACGCGCCGAGGAGCTGGAGGAACATCTCCAACCGGTCTTCGTCGGGGTTGCCGTGGAAGCGGTTGACCGTCGGGAGCGCCTGCTCGCGGAAGAAGCGCGCGACGGTCTCGTTCGCCGCCAACATGCACTCTTCGACCAGGCGGTGGCTCTCCCAACGCTCGCGTCGCACGAGGCGCGCCGGCAACCCGTCGTCGCCGAGCTCGACCCTCTGCTCGGGCAAGTCGAAGTCGATGGCGCCGCGCGCGATGCGCATCTTCGTGAGCGTCTTCGAGAGCGTGTAGAGCCGCTCGAACTGGCCCTTGAGCTCGGTGCGCCCGGGCACCGACTTCCCAGCGAGCACGTCGTGCACCTCGGTGTACGTGCAACGCGCGGCGCTGCGCATCACCCCCGGGTAGACCTCCGACTCGAGCGTGATGCCGTCGTGATCGATGACCATGTCGGCCACCATGCACAGGCGATCGACCTCGGGCTTGAGCGAGCAGATGCCGTTGCTCAGGCGCTCCGGCAGCATCGGCAAGACGCGGCCCGGCAGGTACACCGACGTGGCGCGACGGAGCGCTTCGGCGTCGAGCGCGGTGTCGAGCTTCACGTAGTGCGACACGTCGGCGATGGCGACGATGAGGCGCGTGCCGCGCGGGTGCTTCTCGGCATACACGGCGTCGTCGAAGTCGCGCGCGTCTTCACCGTCGATGGTGATGAGCGGCGTCTTGCGGAGATCGCGGCGGCCTTCGCCCTTCGCTTCTTTCTCGCTCACCTCGATGGGGATGAGGTCGGCCTCGTCCATCACCTCGGGGGGGAACTCGTCGTTGAAGCCCTTCGAGTACGCCACCGAGAGCACTTCGACGGAGTGATCGCCCTGTGCGCCGAGCGAGCCGGCGACTTCACCGGTCAACTCCGTGGGGCCGCTGAACATCGAGTCGCCGACGCCCAGCCGCACCTTCACCGAGTCGCCGGGGCGCGCGAGCTGCGTCCTCGGCACCCGAATGTCGCCGAGCTCCGCTTCACGCGGCTCGACCCACGCGCGGCGGTTGTCTTCGAAGTACGTGCCGATGACGAGCTGGCGGGTGCGTGACGTCACCTCGAGCACGCGGCCAGCCGTGCGCCCATCGCGCCCCGGGACGATCTCGACCAGCACCTGATCATTGTCGAGCGTCTTGCGCGTCTCGTCGGGGGGAATGAAGAGATCTTCTGAGTCTTGCCCGACGATGGGCTTGAGAAACGCGAAGCCATCGCGGTGGTGATGAATGATGCCGGTGACCGTCTTGCCGCGCGCCGTGCGAGTGCGCGGCGGGCCCTTGCCCGGCGCGCGCGCTTCACGCGCCGGTGGTGCTGATTTCTTCGTCGCGGTGTGCGTCAGCTTCGGAGGCGGCTTGCCCTGCCAGGCCGGCCCTGACTTCTGCACCGGCTTCTCGCCGGGAATGCCGAAGCGCTTGCCGTCGCGCACGAGCTTGCCCTGCTTCACCAGCTCGCGGAGCACGCGCTTCAAATTGGTCTGCTCGCCGGGGTTGATGCCACCGACGCGGAGGAGCTCTTGCACACCGACCAGGCGGCCGGCGGAGCTCACGAGTTGTACGACTTGTTCTGAATCAATTCCCACGTGTGTCCTTGTTTAAAAAGTACGACGGGCCAGCGCCCCCGCGAACGCGAGGTCGTCTGGCCCGCCTGACCGCAGTGACGCGGCCGCAGCTCCGTTGCTGACGAAGCTCAGAAGTAGAACGTAGCGCCGAGGCCCGGCGCCGCGGTGACGACGCGGAACGAGACCGCGCTGCCAACGTAGAACGGAAGGTCGACGGCCAGCAGCGCGTTCACCGAGAAGTTCTTGCTGAAGAAGTACTCGGCACCGAAGCCGGCGCGAACGCCGAGGCCGATGGTTCCGAAGGTGCCCGTGCCGCCGAACTGCGCCGAAATGTGCACCAGCGGGCGGAGCGCGTCGGTCGTCTTGCGGAAGAGGATCTCGATGCCCGCGCCCAGGCCGAAGCCGAAGCTGGCGTTGGAGCCGGTGAGGCCCAGGCCGAAGCCCACGTCGACGAGCAGCTTCGCGCTGTCACCGAGGAACAACGAGATGCCGAGGTTCGAGAAGCCGACCTGCGTCGCGGTGCCGGTGGTGGGCGGGAGGAACGCGTTGCTGGCGTTGAAGCCACCACGAATACCGAACGAGCCCTTCCCGGCCGACAGCTGGGTCTCTTCGACCGGAGCCGGCGACTGGTAGCTCGACGACGGCTGCGCCGCCGGCGTGGGCGGAGGCGTGGTCGGCTCGATCTCCGTGCCGATCTCCTGCGCGAACGAGATGCTGCTGACCAACGCTGCGATGACGAAGAGTTGCTTCACGACACGGCCTCCGGTGCCTTGACCTGCGCGACGACCTTGAAGGTGCGCGCAACCTGCATGGGGTTATGGACTTTGCCCAGGAAGAACTCGATCTCCTGCAAGCCGGGGTTACGCGGCGTGAAGAAGAATTCGCGAACGGGCGAGCCCGACGATGGATGTTCGACATTCACCTCGCGCAACGACACGCGCTTGGCCGTCTGCGGCTCGATGGCCCAGACGTGGCCCTGCTTTTCAGACAGCTTGATCGACAGACCGTGGTTCAGCTTCACGTTGATCTCTCGCGGCGCGCCGGTGCCCGACGCCTCGACGAGCTCCACGTCGATGGTGTCGCGCGAAACGGGCGGGTATTCGGGCGCGCGGGGCTCGCACAGCTCGCACACGATGCGACCACCCCAACCGGTGGACTTCTCGACGACGCCCGTGGCGACGACGATCTCACCGATGAACTTCTTGAGGCCCTTGCTCGCCTTGCCTTCGAGCGTGAAGGCGACCTGCTGGCGCGTGCCGGGGTTCGAGACCACGAGGTAGTACTCCTCGGCGTTCATCTCGAGGCGACCGCGCAGCGTGGCGAAGCCCTTCACGCCAACCGACATGCCCGGGTTGCCGATGGTGGCCACTTCGCCGGGCGAGAGCAGGCGCAGCTTCTCGACAACCTCGACTTCAGCGGCCGGCTCGACCTCGGCGCCCGGCTTCTTCGCCGAGTACTTCCGAACGTCGATCGAACCACCGTAGTTGTGGAAGCGCTTGATGAGCCCCGACACCGAGACCTTGTGGTCGGCGTACGCGGGCAGCACTTCCTGATCCGGGCCCTGGAGCACGAACCACAGCTCGCGCTTGTCGCGGCCGATGACCTCCAGGTACGGAATGCCCTGGTAGAGCACCAGCTTGCCCTTCATCGAGCCTTCGCCAATGACGCCGCGCTCACCGACCGTCAGCGCCTGCTCCATTTCACGCTTGGTCAACAGGTTGCCGTCGGGCGGCAGCTTGGTGGCGCGCGGGAGCGCCTTGTCGGGCAGCGGCCCGAGCCAACCGTCGGCGCGGCGCGGAGGCGCGCTCACAGACGGAGGCGGGATCGCCTTGCCAGCCTTGGCAGGCTTTTCGGCCTTCTCAGCCTTCGCCGCAACGACCGGCGCCGGGGCGGGTTTCTCTTTGATTTTCGCAGCCTTGACGGGCTTCGCCGCCTTCACAGGCGCCGCTTTGGCGACCTTCTTCGGGGCAACCTTCGCGGGCTTCTTCGGGGCAGCGGGTTTCGCCTTCTTCTTGGCCAACGCCGTCTCCTTCATGGCTGGGGAGGTGCCCGCCTAGTCGAACTGAGGGCCGCCCGTCAACCCAAATCCCTGCAATTCCTATTGGTTTTCAAGCCTGAAATCGGCATGCGGGACCCATGACCCTGCTGCCCGTCGACGACGCCCGCTCACGGATTCTGAGTCAGCTGAACCCGCTGGGCGCGATTGAAGTGCAAATTGACGCGGCGATCGGTCGCGCGCTCGCGGCGCCGGTGACGGTGCAGCGCACGTTACCGCCGTGGGACAACTCCGCGATGGACGGGTACGCCGTGCAGTCCACCGATCGATCGCCGTCGCTGCGAGTCATCGAGAAAATCTTCGCTGGCGACGTGCCCCGATCGACGATCACCCAAGGCACGTGCGCCCGAATCATGACCGGCGCGCGGCTCCCGCCCGGCGCCGACGCGGTGGTGATGCAGGAGCAGACGCGCGGCCTCGACGCGACGCAGATCGAAGTGCTCGAACCGGTGAATGTGGGCGCCAACGTTCGCCGTCGCGGCGACGACGTTCAACAGGGCGCCCTGCTCTTCGCCGCCGGTCGCGAGCTCTCGAGCGCCGACGCCGGCGCGTTGTGGAGCCAGGGCCTCGAGCGCGTGTCGGTGCACCGCGCGCCGCGCGTCGCCATCGTCACCAGTGGCGACGAGCTCAGCGACGTGGGCACGCTGCACGACGACAAGCTCGTCGACTCGAACGGCCCCGTCATTCGCACGTTGGCCAGAGCCGCCGGCGCCGACGCGGTGCACCTGGGTCGCGCCGCCGACTCCATCGAAGCGCTGCGCGCGTTGCTGCAACAGGGCCTCGACGCCGACGTGCTCCTCGCCATCGCCGGCGCGTCGGTTGGTGAACGCGACTTCACGCGCGACGCCTTCGCCGCGCTCGGCGTTGAGCTGAACTTCTGGAAGGTGGCCATGCGCCCCGGCAAGCCGCTGGCCTTCGGTCGCAAAGGTTCGACGCTGGTCTTCGGGCTCCCCGGGAACCCGGTGTCGGCGATGGTGACCTTCGAGCTCTTCGTACGGCCCGCGTTGCGCGCGCTGCAGGGCCTGCCGCCGCTGCCGAGCGCGTTACCAGCGCGGAGCACCCACGCCATCAAGCCCGTGCCGGGGTTACGCCTCTTCGTACGTTGTACGTCAGCGCTGCGCGATGGCGCGCTGTGGGCGACGCCGCTGCCCTCACAGTCCTCCGGCGCGCTCTCGTCGGCGGCGGGCGCGACGGGCTTCATCGACGTGCCGCCAGACTCGTTGGGGGTGCAAGCAGGTGACGAAATTTCAATATTCCCGGTGAGTTGGACCAGCCGATGAAACGAATTTCCGTGGCACGCATCTGTGCGCTTGAAACCGAGCCTTGACGGAGGAGCAGATGACGGAGAAGACGACGGTGTTGCCAACTCGCAAGCCGACCCACTTCCTCGAGCGGTACGCAGAGTCTGCGCTCCCGACGGAGCGTGGCGAGTTCCGCATCGTGGTGTTCCGCGATCGCCGCGACGGCAAAGAGCACGTGGCCATGGTGAAGGGTGACGTCTCTGGTCACGAAGGGGTGGTGGCTCGAATCCACTCCGAGTGCCTGACGAGCGAGGTCTTCGGCAGCATGCGGTGTGACTGCCGCGCGCAGCTCGACCGCGCGCTCGACTTCATCGCGCAGCAGGGGCGCGGCGTGTTGCTGTACCTGCGGCAAGAAGGTCGCGGCATCGGCCTCGGGAACAAGATTCGTGCATACGCGCTGCAGCAGGAGCAGGGCCTCGACACGGTCGAAGCGAACCTGAAGCTGGGCTTCGCCGACGATCACCGGCGCTACGACGTGGCCGGCGAAATGCTTCGCAGCCTCGGGGTCAACAGCGTCGATCTGATCACCAACAACCCGTTGAAGATCGCCGGGTTGGTGGACGAAGGCATTCCCGTGCGCCGGCGAATTCCGTCGCGGACCCTCACCAACCCGCTTAACGTCGACTACCTCAAGACGAAGCGTGATCGGTCTGGACACTTGATTGAGTTCCTCAGCGAGGACAGTTCGGAAGCCAAGGCCGGCTGAGGCCGACGGGTTCTCCATCAAGTTCTGGGGAGTTCGGGGTTCCATCCCCTCTCCCGGGCCTGAGACCGCGCGCTACGGCGGCAACACTCCGTGTCTCGAAGTTCGCGTTGGCCGTGAGCGGCTGATCTTCGATCTCGGCACGGGCGTGCGCGAGCTCGGTGCTGCGGCACACGGGCCAATCGACGCCGACATCTTCATTTCTCACTACCACTACGATCACCTGCAGGGCCTGCCCTTCTTCGGCCCCATCTTCGACCCGCGCAGCCGCTTCACCATTCGCGGTCCCACCCGAAACGGGCGCTCGGTGAAAGACGTGCTCTCAGGGCAGATGCAGCAGCCGTTCTTCCCGGTGACCGCTGAAATGGTCTTCCGAGCGCAGCTCGAATACCAGGGCTTCGAAGCAGGCGATCGGCTCGTGATCGGCGGCGCGAAGCTCTCGGCGATCGAGACCAGCCACCCCGGCGGCAACCTCGCCTACCGCATCGACTACAAAGGCAAGTCGATCGTCTACGCGACCGACACCGAGCACGGCACCGAGCGCGACGCACAGCTGCTCGAGTTCGCGCGTGGCTGCGACGTGTTGATCTTCGACGCCATGTACACCGAAGACGAGTACCTCGGGCGCACCGGGGGCTCGAAGATCGGCTGGGGGCACTCCACGTTTCAAAACGCGGTGAAGGTCGCCGACGCCGCGCAGGTCGGCACGCTGGTGCTCTTCCACCACGACCCCACGCGCACCGACGACGCGCTCGACGCCATTCTTCGCGACGTCAAGAAGACACGAAGAGCGACCATCGCCGCGAAAGAAGGGCTCGTGCTCAGGCTGCTGCCGAAAGCCGCAGCGCCCGCGCGAGCCCCGCGTAAGGCACCTTCGCGATCGCCTCGTCGACGCTGAACCACGCGCACTCCGAATGCTCGGCAGGGTCGAGCGTCACCGCCGCGTTGGTGCGCGCCGCGAACGCCGTCTCCCGAATCAACACCGGAGGCCTCGCATCACCGAGCGCGAAGACGTGCTCGTACTCGAGCTCGCGCGGCTCCAACGGGAGGCCGGTCTCTTCTTTCACTTCACGGCGCGCAGCCTCGAGCGGCGATTCACCCGCTTCGAGGTGCCCCGTCACCGGCTGCCAGAACCCACCGCGCCCCTCGGTACGCTTGAGCAACAACACGCGGCCATCGTCGCGCCTCAGCGTGACGGAGATGGTCCGCGAGGGCTCGGCCGCGAGCTCGACCTCGCACTCGAAGACCTCGCGGAAGTGATGCGCGATGCGGCCTTCGACCTCACGTTGATCGACCTCACGCTGCAGCTCTTCACGCATGGAGGTGACGCCCGCTTCTTTGATGCCGCACGGAACGATGAGCTCGAAGTGGCTGAGGTTGGTGTTCACGTTCAACGCGAAGCCGTGCTTGGTGTACCAGCGGCTCAAGTGCACGCCGAGCGCGGCCAGCTTCCGCGGGCCTCCGCGACGTGACTCGGCGATCCAGACGCCGGGCCATTGCGGAAACCGCGTCGCGCTCAACCCGTAGTCGGCGGCGGTGCGAATCATCAGCTCTTCAATCGCGCGCACGTACTTGCGCACGTCTTGTCGACCGGGCCCCAGGTGCAGCAGCGGGTAGCCGACGATCTGCCCGGGGCCGTGGTACGTGACGTCGCCGCCGCGGTCGGTCTCGAAGACGTCGACCCCGAGCGCGTCGAGCTGCGCCTTCGGGGTGATGATATTCGTCAACTTCGCCGCGCGGCCCATGGTGAGAACCGGCTGGTGCTCGAGCAGCAGCAACGTGTCAGGCACCAGGTTCGCGCGTCGGGCCTCTTGAAACTGACGCTGCAGCTCGAGGCCGTCGACGTACTCCACGCGGCCGAGCTGGTGACACTGAACGGGCGAATTCACGAATAGCTCCCGGAAGGAAGGCGGGCGAGTAACGCGACCAGCTCGTGCGCGCCACGGCCAGACCGGTGGGCCAGCGAGACGAGCTGCGTCAGGGCTTCGGCAGGCAACGTGATGCCACGCGAAGAACAGATCGCGCTCGCGAGGCCGGTGAGCGCGTCGACGTCAGGCGCTTCGAACGAGAAGACCGCGTCGACCTGCTGCAACACCGCCGCGTCGAGGTGCGGAAGCGCAGTGGCGAGCGTCGCCGTGTCGTGAATCGGCTCGGGGCCGTGCTCCCCCTGAAGCTCGAGCGCAGGCCGCGGAGGCTCGGCGGTGAGGCACAGAAAGACAGCCTTGCTGCTCGACGGAGGGAGCGTGACGCGCGTCGACGCGTCGAGCACCTGTACGTCTCCGAGCGACGCGAGCCACGCCGACTTTCCTGAACCCGCCGGGCCGATGACGAGCGTGAGCTTCGCGCGCAGACGGGTGAGGCGTTCGGTCGCGCGACGTTGCGCCGGGAGCGCGTGCGCGAGCGCCTGAAGCTGCCACCGAGGCGCGGGGGCCGCTTCACCTCGGAGCGCGCCGGACGTCGCCGTACACGCCGCGCAGATGAATGAGCCCGTGGGCCCGCCGACCATCGGCCCGACCTCCGCCTTCGGTCGACAACAGAACGAGCACCACGCGTCGACGTTCGGGTCTGCGAGCTTCGGTTCACGCTGCTCGACGAGCGCCTTGTCCTCCGGCACCTCGAAGCCGAACACCGACTCGTCTTCTTCCGCTTCGTCGATGCCCTCGGCCCGGCGCGCCTGCCGCAGCATCTGGGCCGCGCGTTGGAGCTGCGAGCGATCTCGGTAGTACGTCGCGGCTTCACGCAGCAGGCGCGCCGCTTCGCGTTGGTCACCTCGGTGCTCGGCCGATTGCGCATTGGCGAGCAGGTCTCGAATCTCCGACATCGGGCGCGGAACTTACCTGTCAGCTGCCTTGTGCGCAGTGCGTCAGCGCGGCATGAGCGCCCTCCCCGTGCCCGCCGGCCGCCTCGCCCAGCTCACAGAGGGAATTCCCAGACCCTTCTGGGCGCTCCTCGTGGGGACGTTCATCACCAAGGCCGGCAGCTTCGTGATGCCGCTGCTCTTCGTGTACCTGACACAGGTCCGCGGCATCGACCTGCCGCTCGCTGGCGCCATCACCTCGCTCTTTGGTCTCGGCTCGCTCTTCGGCAGCCTCATCGGTGGCGCCACGGCCGATCGCTACGGCCGCAAGTTCACGATGATCACCGCGCTGCTGGTGGGCGCGGTCTTCTTGCTCGTGCTCGGCGTTTCCCGTGCCCTGCCCGCCATCGCCATCTCCACGTTCTTGATGGGCCTCACCGGAGACGCGTACCGCCCCGCGAGCCTCGCGTTGGCGACCGACCTGATCGCACCGGTGCACCGCATGAAAGCGTTCGCCATGCAGTACTGGGCGATCAACCTCGGCTTCGCGTGCGCGGCGGTGGTGGGCGGCTACATGGCCACGCGCAACTTCAGCGTGCTCTTCATCGGAGATGCGATCTCCACGGTGCTGCTGGCCCTCATCGTCTGGCGACTGATCCCCGAGAGTCGGCCAAAGGCGTTGGAAAGTGCGCCGGGCACGCTGCTGACGCCGTTCGTCGACAAGCGCTTCGCGCCGTTTCTGCTCTTCAACTTCTTCGTCGCGGTGGTCTTCTTTCAACACCTCTCGTCGATGGCCGACGACATGAAGACCAAGGGCCTCAGCACCGAAGATCTCGGCTGGGCCATGGCCAGCAACGGTGTGCTGATCGTGTTGGTGCAGCCCTTCGTCTCGCGTTGGGCGGCGGGCTTCACGCAAGCGCGCGTGCTGGCGCTCGCCGCAGCGCTCACGGGCCTGGGCTTCGGGCTCTATGTCTGGGCGCAGTCGCTGCTCGGCTACGTGGGCTGCGTCGCGATCTGGACGATGGGTGAAATCCTCTTCGCGCCGGTGAACTCGACAGTGGTGGCGCAGCTCTCACCGCCCGCGCTGCGCGGCCGGTACCAGGGCGCGTTCGTGTTGACGTGGAGCACAGCAGCCATGGTGGCGCCGCTGCTGGGGGCGTCGCTCATTTCGCTCGTGGGGCACCGAACGTTGTGGCTCTCGTGCCTCGGCATCGGGGGGCTGGTGGCGCTCGCGCACCTCACGGTGAGCGTGCGGTTGCTGCCGCGACACGCGACCAGCGAGTGAGACGGGAGTAGAAGCGGCGCCGTGATCGACCTGGCCGCCTACGCCCTCGCCCTCGCGCTCTCGCAGGAGCCCGACACCGCCGCTACGCCGCTCGAAAAAGAGCTGGCCGCAGAGTCTGCAGAACAAGGCTCGGAAGGCACCACGCCGACCGCACCCACCGGCCCCGTCGGAGCGCCACGCCCCAAAGGCGCCGACGACGTGCAGAGCGTGCTCAAGCGACTGCCGAACATGAAGCCCGAAGAGCGGCAGGCCGCGCTCATTCAGCTGCAGAAACAGTTTGGCGCTGCAGAGTCGAACCCGGTGTTGCCGTCGGCCGACATCGACCTGAGCGAATACCTGAGCCTGTCGCCGCAAGACCAGGCGCTCGTCATCGCGCGGGCCTTCTTCGGCGACGTGATCTCCGGTGACGCGACGCGCGTCGTCTCGCGCGCCGGCTACCCGTTCTTCATGGAAGCGCGCCGAGTCGATCGCCCCGAAGAGTTGCTGACCCAGTGGGGCAAGAGCCTTCGATCTCGCCGCACCGATCTGCTCAAGCTCTACTCGGTGGAGATCCTGACGCCGGCTGACATGGAGAAGAAGTACGGCAAGGCGCCACAGCGCCTGAACAGCTGGAACCTGAGAGCGCCGAACACCTTCGTCGCGGTCGGCAATCTCTCAGGTCACGCGACGATCCTGCTGCTGCGTCAGGCCGGCGCAGCGTGGCAGGTCGTCGGCTTTCACGACTGAGTTTCACTTCTTCTGAGGGTTGATCTCTTCTTCGGGGCGCACGGACTCCTGCGCGCCCTTCCAACCTTCACCGGCGCCCAGCTTCCACGCGGCGGGAACTTCGCCCTTCCACGGGAAGGTGACGTTGATGTCGCCACCCGTCGGGGCACGCGCGCTGATCGACCACTCGATCTCCACGGTCTTCACTTCGGCCGGGAGCTTGTCGATGTCGTAGTGACCGATCACCACCGACGGCGGGAAGAACTTCACGTAGCGATCAGGCCAGTCGACGCGGCTGTCGGGGCCCCCTTCGCCGGGCATCTCGCCGAGCAACTTGCCCTTCTCGTCGAAGAGCTTCCAATTGAAGCGGAAGCTGGCGCCGACGGTGACGCGCTTGACGCCCTTGTCGTCGGTGCGCTCTTCACGCGGCAGGCCCCAGACGACGATCGGCATGTGGATCTTCTCGTCGGCACCGACGCGCACTGAATCGGCTGACACGATGTCGAAGCGAATGCCCTTGTCGGTCGCCGTCCACCACGGGGCGTAGTCGGCCTTCTTGAACGAATCGAAGACCTTGCGCGTGTACTCGTACACGGCCTTCTTTTCTTCGGCCTTCCCGTCTTCCTTGTTCGACTTGGCGGAGCGCGTCTCGAGCTCCTTCAGGTAGTCGTCGAAGTCGCGGTTGCCGCCGTGCTTGTTGAGGTGCTCGGTGACCTCCTTGAAGTACCAGCGCAGGAACGTCTGGTTCTCGTCGGTGTACGCCTTCTGATCAGGCACGTTGCGCAGCCACGCCGCGCGCTCGAGGAAGTCACCACGAATACGGGCGACGTTCAGGTCGCGCGCCGTCTCGGCGTTCTTGGTGTCCCACTTGCGCATCGCCCACACGATGCCCGCGCACACGCCGACCACCGCCACGATGATTCCGAAATAACGCTTCATTGTTCAGGCTCCCCTCACTTCTTGCCGAGCTCGGCCTGAATGGCCTTCAACGTCGGCACGCCCAGCTCCGAACCGGTGAGGTTCTCGGCGGCGATGATCTCCGTGACCTTCTGAATGCGCTCGCTGTTCGCCGGGTGCGTCGACAAGAACGTCAGCACCGCGGGCGTGTCTCCGTACTTCGCCTTCAACTTCTCGAAGAACGTGCCGATGCCGCGCGGGTCGTAGCCGGCGCCCGACGCGTAACGCACGCCGTAGTGGTCCGCCTCGAGCTCCATGTCGCGGCCGTACGCCAACGAAGCGCCCTTGCCCGCGAGCTGCGCGGCCAGCCTGGCGACGTCTTTGCCGTCTTTGCCCAGCGCCATGTCGGTGACCGTCTGCATGCCCTGCGCTGCGACCAGCTGCCGCGCCGAGTGACGCCCGACGACGTGACCGATCTCGTGACCCAACACGCCGATGACCTCGGCCTCGTTGTCAGCGGCGAGCAGCAGGCCGGTGTACACGTAGATGCGGCCGCCGGGCGTCGCGAAGGCATTCACCGTGGCCGCGTCGTCGATGACGTACCACTTCCACGAGAGCTGCCGTTCTTTGTTGGCCTGGTCGATCATCTTGCGCGCCAGCGCTTCGACGTAGAGCTCGACCTTCTGGTTGTTGAGGAACTTGATGTTCTGCGTCTTGAGCTCTTCGTGCACCTGCAGGCCGAGCTGGAACTCCTGCTCGTCGGTGATGAGCGAGGCCGCGATGGCCTTCTCGGTGTCACGACGCTGGGTCAAGGAACAACCACTCACAACCACAGCCAGCGAAAGGGTCAACGGGGCGAGTACGCGCATGAGCCGGCTCATTAGCAGGCCGCCTGAAATGCCAAGCGCTTTTCTGTTTCACGCGGCTGCCGTGTCCATTCATTCGCAGCTAAAGCGCGACGCGAAATGCGACCAGCACTCCAGGTCATCGACGGAGGCAGGAGCACCGGTCGGGCATGGCTGCGGGAGTTGTACGTGAAGTACGGCAGCGCGGTTTACGGCAGGTGTCGGTACCTGCTGCGCGACACCAGTCAGGCGGAGGACGCCATGCAGGACGTATTCGCCCGCGCGCTGGTGAACGAAGCGGGCTTCCGAAGTGAAGCCTCGCCGCTGACGTGGCTCATGAAGATCGCCACGCACCATTGTCTCAACGTGATCCGCGGCGCGGGCGCGGCGTGGCGTGACGAGTACACGACGCTGCAGGTGGTGCGCGGCGAAGCCCATGGCGGCGCAGCCGAATACGAAGCGCGAGATCTGGTGCGCAAGGCGCTCGCCCGGTTCGACGTCGAGACGCAGCAGGCGGTGGTGCACTACTGGGTCGACGACCTGACGCTCGAAGAGGTCGCGGTGTTGCTGGGTCGCTCGGTGCCCACCATTCGCAAACGGCTCAAGGCCTTCGCCGACGCCACCGGGCGCTCACTGGAGGTCGACGCATGACACACCTCCGGGAGCTCGACTTGCGACGACTGCTCGCGGGCGAAGCGGTCGTGAACGCTGAACACGCGGCGGCGTGCCCCGAGTGCACCGCGACGCTCGTTCGACTGCAGGAAGAACAGCGCGCGTTCGAAGCGCAGGTGCCGTTCGAGCGCTTCGCCGCCGGCGTGGAGCTGAAGGTCAGGCCCCGCTCACGTCGCTGGCTGGGCGTGGCAGCGGCCATGGCGGCGGGCCTGCTTACGGTCGTCGGGGTGCAGTTCCAGAAAGAGGGCACCGGCAATCGCATCAAGGGCGGCGCGTCGGTGGAGTTCGTGATCGCCGGCGCTGCGGGTCAACGCCCCGCCGCCGCAGTGGAGACGCTCGCGGCAGGTGAGCGCGTTCGCATCGGCGTGAGCGGCGCCCGACACGCGCTGGTGGTGAGCATCGACGAGCGCGGCGAGGTGTCTCCCGTGTACGACGAGATCATCGGCGACGCGCACGCCTGGTTGCCCGAGTCGCTCGAGTTCACGGGCGCAGGTCGGGAGCTGGTGCTCGTGGTGCTCAGCGATGAACGCCAGTCGACGAGCACGGTGAGCCAGGCGTTGCGAAGACGTTTCGACGACGTGAAGGGAGACTTGAACCAACTCGGATCGATCGACGTGCCCGGAGTTCAGCTACACCGCACGTTCATCAAGCCGTGACGAACTCCGGAAAACAGAATGCAGTCTTGTTGCTCACGCTCGCGCTGCTGAGCACGCCCGCCTCCGCGCAGGAAACCACGCGGCGCTTCGGCATCTTCGTGGGCGACAACGAGGGTGGCGAAGGCACCAGGGCGCTGCTCTACGCGCAAGACGACGCGAAGCGCCTGCACGACATCTTCACGCGCCTCGGCGGCATCAAGGCCGACGACGCGTTGCTGCTCCTCGACGCGAACGACAAGCAGGTCGACCTCGCCATGACCGAGCTCGAGCGCCGCATCGCCGAAGCCAAAGCGCGAGGAGATCGCACGACGCTCATCTTCTATTACTCGGGCCACGCGAAAGACGGCGCGCTGCGCCTCGGCAACTCGGTGCTGCCCATGGAAGCGCTGAAAGCACGCCTCACGACGGGCCCCGCCGACATGCGCGTCGCGTTCCTCGATGCGTGCCGTTCTGGTGAAGCGACGCGCGCGAAGGGCGTACGACGCGCGCCCGCCTTCGAGGTCGAGACCGACGCGACACGGCAAGCGAAGGGTCTCGTCATTCTCACGTCGTCGGCGGCCGACGAAGACTCACAGGAGTCAGACGTCATCGGCGCGAGCTACTTTTCGTACCACCTCGCCACCGCGCTGCTCGGCAGCGCCGATTCACAAGGCGACGGCCGCGTCACGCTGAGCGAAGCCTATGCGTGGGCCTACGAGCGCACCGTGGCCAGCACCGCCGACTCTGCCGCCGGGCCGCAGCACCCCACCTTCAGCTTCGATCTCGCCGGCAACGGAGACCTGGTGCTGACCGACGTGCTCGAGCGCCGTGAAGGCCTTCGAATACCCCAGAGCGCGCCGCAGGGGCCGTACTTCATCATCGACCCGCGCGGCGTCGTGGTGGCCGAGACGGTGAAGCTCGAGCATGAGCGCCTCATCGCGCTGCCGCCGGGCACGTACACCATCAAGCGCCGCCTGCCCGATCGCTTGCGCATCGGCGACCTCACCATCAACGCGGGCCAGCTGCTGACGCTCGACGAGTCGACGCTGCAGAACGCGAAGTTCACCGACGACCCGGTCAAGGGCACCGGCATCAGCAAGACGTACAACCGCCACTGGAGCCTCTCGGCGTTCGGCCAGTTTCAGGCCGTCTTCGATCGCCCCACGTCAGCCGGCGGCTACTTCCCGTCGGCGCCGGTGGTCGGCGCCGAGCTCACCGTGCACAACGTCTTCGCGCGCGGCTTCGCGGTGGGCATCGACGCCGGCTACGGGTGGACGAGCAACACCGTGAACGTCGACCTCGTCGGCACGCTGCCCTACGACTACTCGCTCATCACCATCGGCGCGTCGCTCTTCTACGAGTGGTTTCAAGAAGGCCGGTGGGTGCCCTTCGCGGGCCTTCACCTCGCCTTCAACATCATGAACCGCACCTTCGAAGACGCGAGCCTGAGCCCGCAGTCGTATTCCATCTTCACGCCAGGCGTGGTCGCGGGCCTCAAGGTGCGCATCGCCGGCAACTTCTCGGTGCTGGGCCGGGCGCGGGTGCACTACCTCCACTACGACGTCGACGAGACGCGGAGCCTGGGGAGCGCGGATTTCGGTTTGTTGCTCGACTACGAGTTCAGGGACTGACGCATGCGATCTCTTCTCTTCAGCGCGCTGCTCATGACGTTGACCGCGTGTGGCGGTGACTGGTCGAACACCGATCTCACCTTCTCGAACGCCCTGCCGCGCCGCGAAGATCTGCGCGCGAAGCTGCCGAAGTCGACGACGCAGCCGCTCGGCGTGGGCGACCCGTCGACCGCGTGGACACAGACCGTCAAGGCCGCGAAGGACTACAACGCGGTGCTCGACATGCTGCTCGGCTTCGTCGACCAGGTTCGTCAGGTCGCCCCGACCTCGCGCACGAAGACGTCACGCACGTGGGGCCCCTACGCCGATCAAAACAACCCTGGCCGCGAAGTGCAGGTCGTCATCACGCGCGTCGACGAAGCGAACTTCGAGTGGGTCATCGAGTCGCGCGCCATCAACGGCTCGTGGCTGCGAATTCTCACCGGCAACTTCGCCGCCGGCACCAGCGCACGTCGCGGCCGCGGCACGGTGACCGTCGACGTCGCGAGCTTCCGTGACGCAGTGACGGTCGACGACAACTTCAAGCAGCTCGATCGCATCGAGCTCGGCTACTGGACCGATCAGTGGCCACAGCGCGTCGAAATGACGTTCACCTTCCGCCCCGGCGCGGTGATCGGCCTGTCGGTCGCCGGCTACACCTCACGCCTGCAGGAAGACGGCTCCGGCGCGATCAGGTTCGTCTACGCGAGCAGCGACGCGAACGTCGCCGAGCTCGAGGTGAACGCTGCGTGGAAACCGACGGGCGAAGGCCGCGCCTACGGCCTCGTCACCAAAGGCCTCTACAACGGCTTCAACATCACCGAGTGCTGGGGCACCAACTTCCTCCTCACGCACTACGCCGAGAGCTGGCCCACCGGCACCGTGAGCGGCCCCAGCTCGTCGTGCGTCACCATCGAAGGCTTCTGACGCGTCACTTCGCCAGCGCGAGAATGTCGGCGGCCTCGAGCACCTTCTTCGGCGCCTGGCCCTGCGCGCAGGCGATCATCGCGCGCCCCAGCTGCGAGAGCGTGACCGCGGTGAACGGCAGAATCGGCGCGAGCGCCGCGATGGCCCGGTACCCAAAACCCGCGCGCGTCTGCCCTGCGGTGGGCTTCATCAACCCCGGCCGCAGGTTCACCACGTGCTTGAAGGGCAGCTTCGCCAACGCGTTCTCGGCCTTGCCCTTCACGCGCGCCCACATCACGCGGCCCTGCTCGGTGCCGTCGGTGCTCTGCCCGGAGATGTGAATGAAAGCGCTGCCCGGGTTCAGCTCGAGCAGCGTCTTCGCGAAGGCCAGCGGCGTGTCGAGCGTGATGACGGTGTAGTCGGCCTCGCTCATGCCCCGGGAGCTGATGCCTGCGCAGTAGAAGCACGCGTCGAAGCCCGTGAGCTGCTCGCGCACGCCGTCGAGCTTCTGAAAGTCAGCCAC
This sequence comes from Archangium sp., assembly GCA_035910535.1. Classification (GTDB taxonomy): domain Bacteria; phylum Myxococcota; class Myxococcia; order Myxococcales; family Myxococcaceae; genus Archangium_A. The sequence continues at coordinate 55,836 of JAMHXF010000046.1, forward strand.
CAACAACTCGGTGAGCTTCTCGTGGGTGCGGCCGCTGGGGCGGCGGCTCACGCTGAGCACCTTCGTCACCGTCGGGTTGGCGAGGCACTCGAGCAAGACGCCTTCACCGACGAGGCCCGTGGCGCCGGTCAGGATGACCTTCACGGCGCGCGCGCCTTTCCGGTGGCGAAGAGCTGCGCGTAGGCGCCGACGAGGCCCTGCTTCTCGGCCAGGCGCACCTGCAGCTTGAGCACCGAGAGCGCGCCGCGCGTGGGGCGATCGATGGCGTCTCGTGCTGCGCGGGCGCGAGCGGTCGCTTCGGCTGCGACCTCAACGCGCGCCTCCGCAGCGAGGACCGCGTCGTTGCTCTTGAGGAGCGCTTTGGCTGCCGCCACGACCCCCGCGGCCTGGCCCTTCCTGCCGAGCACGGCCTTGACCAGCTTCGCGACCAACTTCGTTTCTTCCGCGAAGCTCTTGTTGGCGATGCGCGACGGCGCCTCGAAGCCGTACGACTTGAAGGCGTTGGCCTTCGGAGCCCCCGCGTCGATCAACTTGCGGTCGAGTGCACGCAGCGCCTCGTCGCGCTCGGCGTCGGCCTCTGCCAGCGCCGCGCGCGTCGCGTCTTCCTTCGTCGCAGACGCCTCTGCAGTCTTCGCGGCGGTCGCGAAGCGAGCGGCTGCCGACAGGTACGTCTTCACCTCTTTGGCGATGACCTGGTGCTCCCCGGGCAGGAACGTCGCCTGCACCTGCGCGCCAGCGGCGATCACATCTCCGGGGTTGTTCCTGTTGCCCACGTACGCGGCCATGCCTGTCTCCTGATGTTGAGTGAAAAAGCGGCGACGAGGCGCCCCATGGGCCTGCGTCGCACGCGTGGGTTCCGAGACTCGATGCATCGAGTCCACCAACTTACGTGCTCAAGGGCGGAGCGCGGCCTCCGTGGCGCGCAGCAACGGCCCTGCAGACACGGGCTCGCCGGTGGCGTTCACCATCCACGCGTCGGGGGTCACCAGGCCGAACTTCGACATGCGCTCGATCTCCGGGCCGATCTTCCCCGTCTTCTTCACCTGCTCTTCGAGCTGGAAGGCGATGAGGTGACCCAGCGGGTAATTGAAGAGGTACATCGGGTAGCTGATCATGTGCGAGTAGATGCCGAGCAGCGGCGTGTCTTTGCCGCCCAGCACACCCGCGCAGTACTGGTTCCAGACCTTCTGCGAGATCGCCACCGTCGCTTCACGCAACTGCTTCGGCGTGGCCTTCGGGTTCGCATACATCCAATGCCAGACCTCGATGTCGACGAGCGCCACGGCGGCGATCTCCCACGTCATCCAGAAGTCGTTGAGCACCCGCAGGCGCTCCGCTTCCGCGTCGGGCCGGCCCTGCCCCAGCAGCTCGAGATCTTTGGCCTGAAAGACGAACGCGATGGCTTCGGTGAACGCGGTGTTGGGCACGCCGGTGAGCAACGTGCGGTCGACGTCGTAGAGCGAGAACACCTGCTCGACGTTGTGACCCAGCTCGTGCACCGCGATGTTGTAGCCCTTGTAGTTCATGCCCTCTTTTTCGACGCGCGTGCGCAGGTGTGGAAAGTCGCCGCGCCGCGCGGCCTGCATGGCGTGACCTGCGCCGCGTGACGGGTCGACGACGATGCGCTCCGACAGGTACTTCGCGCGCTCCGCCGAGAAATCGAGGCCCTTCAGGATGCGGGGAATGTCTTTCGCGAACGCCTGCGCCGTCGGGTACTTCGCGCGCACCTTCGCGTCGAGCTCCGTCTCGGGAATGGAGCCGCGCGGCAAGAAGCCGTTGAACCACAAGTCACTGGGCTCCAGCTTGCGGCCGAGCTTCTTCTCCATTTCTGCGGCGACCTTCGGCACCAGCGGGCTCGACAGCACCGAGACCAACAGCGCGTTGACGCGCGCTTCGGGCATCTCGGCGCCCAGCGAGAACGCGCGGTCGATGGCGGTGGGGGCTGAAGGAGAGAACGGGTCGGCCTTCTTCTGCGCCGTGAAGTTCGCCAGCAGCTTCGCGTAGCGCACGTCGGCCTCGGGCGTGGGCGCCGGCTTCGCGGAGCGCTTCGGCGCGTCGGCCTCAACCTCACTCGCGGCGACGACGGTGTTGGTGAACGGGTTCCAGTCGACGTTCGGGTTGTCGATGACCGCCGCGGGGATGGTCTGCGTGACGATGCGCTCCATCACCTTGATGATCGTCCGCTGCTTCGCGAGGCCGTCTTGGTCGGCGTAGTTGGCCTTCAATTCATCGCGCAGGTTCCAGTGCGAGATGAGGCGCTTGCCCGACGGAAACAGGCGCCGACCGTCTTCGGCCAGCACGTGGTGCATCCACACGTTGTATTCGGCGATGTAGAGGTCGGCGGCGGCCTGCGCGCTGGTGATGTCTTGCTGCACCTGCGCGGGCACGCGACGCGCGAAGCGACCGGTGAGGCGAGCCTGCGCCCACTGCGCGCGCGACCAGTCTTTGGCGGCGAGGCGCTCTTCCAGCGTGGTCTGCGGAAAGTTGAGCAACGCCACGAAGGCCAGCTTGTTGGCGAAGAGATCTTCGACGACGTGAGACGCCGGGTCGTACTCGGCGAACATCGGGTCGACGGCGAGCAGCGGGCCCACGTCGAGCTCCGTCGGGCCGCGCCAGTCGCGACCGATTTCAAGCAGGTGCCCGTCGAGCTGCTCGAGGTGCGCTTCGAAGCGGGCGAGCGTGGCCTCGAGCACCAGCGGCTCGACGATGAAGTGCTTCTTCACGAAGGCCGGCAGGTCACCGTCTTCCTTCCGCCACAGCGCGGCGACCTGCTTCACACCGCGCTCGATGCGGGCCCGGTGCGCTTCGCCGTGCTGCTTCACCAGGTCTGCTTCGAGGCTCTTCGTATTCATCGGGGCAGCGGCGAGCACCAGCGTGAGCAACATCATGACGTCGAACTCCAGACAGACGACGACCCGGCAAGGTCTCCCCCCAGCCGGGTCGCGTAGGTGTGCTGCTGTATTTCAGCGAAGTGGTTCAGCCCAAACGAACGTTCTGCGCCTGCAGGCCCTTCGGCCCACGGGTGACGTCGAACTCCACTTTCTGACCCTCCTGGAGGGTGCGGAACCCGTCCATCGTGATCGCGGTGTGGTGGCAGAACACGTCCTCGCCACCGCCGTCCTGCGTGATGAAACCAAAGCCCTTCGCGTCGTTGAACCACTTCACAGTGCCAGTAGCCATATGCGTCAGTCGTCCTTCAAGTTGCCCCTCCCGACAATCAGGAGGGAGGCCGTCTCATAGGTGACGGGTATGACGATTGTCCACCCGCACCTTTCACTTTTGCAATGTGACTGACGTCTCTGTCGCGGTGCGTAAGTCGCTCACCAACCGCAGGTCTGACCCTTGTTCTGTTCCTTGAGCCAGGCCTGCAGCGGCGCGAAGTAGTCAATGATTGCGGACGCATCCATCTGGCGTTGGCCGGTCAGCGCCTCGAGCGCGTCAGGCCACGGCTTGCTGGCACCCATCGCGAGCATGGCCTTGAGCTTCGCGCCGGCGGCCTTGTTCCCGTAGACACTGCAAGTATGCAACGGCCCGGTGTGGCCGGCGGCGGCGCACATCGCGCGGTGAAATTGGAACTGGAGGATGCGCGCGAGGAAGTAGCGCATGTACGGCACGTTCGCGGGGATGTGGTACTTCGCGCCCGGGTCGAAGAACTCCTCGCCGCGCGGGCCACCCGGAGCCGCGATGCCCTGGTACTTGAGCCGCAGCGCCCACCAGTGCTTGTTGTAGTCAGCGGGCTTCACCTTGCCGCTGAAGACGTCCCACCGCCATTGGTCGATCATTCGGCCGAACGGGAGGAAGGCGATCTTCTCGAGCGAGTCTTTGAGCTGAACGTTGATGAGGCCCTTTTCGTCTTTGGGCAACGCGTCGAGCAGCTTGAGCGACTGGAGGTACTCAGGCGTGATCGACAGCGTGAGCGCGTCGCCGATGGCCTCGTGGAAGCCGTCGTTGGCGCCCTGCTGAAAGAGCACCGGCTTCGTGTAGTAATTCTGGAAGTAGTAGTCGTGGCCGAGCTCGTGGTGCACGGTGATGAGATCTTCCTCGTCGACCTTGATGCACATCTTGATGCGGAGGTCGTTCGCGAAGGTCACGTCCCACGCGCTGGCGTGACAGACGACGTCGCGATCTTTGGGCTTCGTGAACTGGCTGCGCTCCCAGAAGGTCTCCGGCAGCGGGTCCATGCCCAGGGAGGTGAAGAAGCTCTCGCCCAGCTTCACCAGCTTCTTCGCGTCGTACTTCTGCTGCTGCAGCTTCTTCGTCACGTCGAGCGACGGCTGGCCCGCGTAGGGCTCGACGAGCGGATACACGTTGGCCCACTCCTGCGCCCACATGTTGCCCAGCAGGTGCGCGGGAATGGGGCCGTTGGTCGAGACCTTGTCGGCGCCGAACTTCTTGCTCAGGCGGCCGCGCACGTAGCAGTGCAGATCGTCGTAGAGCGGCTTGACCTGGTTCCAGAGACGGTCGGTCTCCTTCTCGAACTCGGCGGGCGGCATGTCGTACGCCTGACGCCAGAGATCGCCGAGGTCAGGCGCGCCGAACTCCTTCGCGCCTTCATTCGAGAGCGAGGCCAGCGTCTCGTAGAGCGGGCGCATTTCCTTCGAGGTGTCGTGCCAGCCCGTCCACGCGTCGAGCAGCTCGTCGTAGCTGGCCGGCTTCTTCTTGTCGGCGATGCGCGCGAGCACGTCAGAGAGCTGCTGAATGTCGCGGCACACTTCTTTGCCGGCTTTGTCTTTCTTGCAGTGCTTGCCCTTGCCGTAGAGCCCTTCGAGCTTCGCCGCCGTCGCCGCGAGCTGCGCGCGCTTGGCGGCGTCGGAAGGCGCGGGCAGCGCGGTCGAGAGGCGAAGGAGCAGCAACTGACGTTCGGTGTCTGCGTCGAGCTTGAGGCCCTTGAAGCGGCGCGCGTCCTTGGTGGCCTGCGTGACGTAGGCCATCACGTCTTCATTGAGCGCGGCGGCGTTCCGCTCGGTGTCGTCGGTGATGTAGGTCGACTTGATCCACTCGGCGGTCGACTGGCGCACCCACAGCTTGCGCAAGTCTGCGTCGACCTTCTTCACGAAGGCCTTCGCTTCTTCGACGGTGGCGGGCTTCTGAGACGACGCTGCCGGGGTCTGCGCTGTCGTCAGCGCAACGACACAGAGGAGTGTGATCATTCGCCGCCGATTACGGCAGCTGCGGCAGTGAGTCGAGCGTTACGACCATCTTCGCTTCGGCGTCGTTGCCGGCGAGATCGAGCTGAAGTGAGCGACGCGGGCCGTCATCTTCTTGCAGCTCGAGCAGGTGTCGACCCGAGGGCACGAAGACAGAAACGGGCGTCGTGCCGAGCGCCGACTTGCCGAGGAACACGGTGGCCGGGCGATCGGTGTCGAGCGAGAGCTTCACCAGCGCGTGCGCGGCGGGCGCCGGCTGCAGGCCCTTGATGATGAAGGCGCCACCAACACCACCGATGATCAGCGCGATGATCGCCGCGGCGAAGAGCGGACCTTTGGAGGTCGACGCGGGCTTCGCGACGGGCATGCGACGAACGCTCTGCGGCGAATCACGCACCACCGCTGGCCGACGCGGGTCGGTCGGCGCCTCGCTCACTTTGGGCAGTGGGCGCAGCGAGCCTCCGGGGATGATGCGCGTGGGCTGCGGGGCGTCGTCGTCTTCACCGTCGAAGAGCTGCGAGGCGGCGAGCCCCGCAGGCGGCGGCTGAGGCTGCGGCGTGACGGGCTTGACCGGCGGCATCACCGGCCGACTGGGGTCGGTGACGATCTCGCGATACGGATCGGTCTGCACCGGCGGGCGGCGATCTCCGAGCGGCTGCGCACCGATCATCGTGCGCGCGCCGGCGGCGTCGTCATCGTTGAGCTGCGAGGCCGAAATGGGCCCCTTGGTCACGATGGTGCGAACCTCGGGGTACGACGGGTTCCGCCGGGGAATGAGCGCGACGAGCTTCTCGATGTCTTTCTGCCGCGAGGCGAAGCGCTCTTTGACCAGCTCCGCGCAGCGCTCACGCGTCCACGCGGTCGACCCGGCGGCCAACGAGAGATCACGAATGAGCTCGGTGGCGTTCTGGTATCGCTTGTCGAGCTTCCGCTCGAGCATGCGCATGACCACGCCGTCGAGCGCCTTGGGCACGCGACGGTTCACCTGCGAAGGCACGGGGATTTCGCCTTCGTACACGGCGGCCATTTCCTGCCCGGGGTTGCCCTTGTGGAAGAGGCGCTTGTTGGTGAGCAGCTCGTGAAAGATCGTGCCCAGCGAGAAGAGATCGGAGCGCGGGTCGGGGTCTTTGCCGATGGCCTGCTCGGGCGACATGTACGCCGTCGTGCCGCGAACCATGCCGGCCTGCGTGCGACGCTCGCTGCCCTTCGCGCGCGCGATGCCGAAGTCGAGCACCTTGGTGTTGCCCTCGAAGTCGATCATCACGTTGCGGGGCGTGACGTCGCGGTGCACCACCGGCAGCGCTTCACCGCGTGAGTTCTTGTGTTGGTGCGCGTGGCCCAGGCCCTGCGCAGCCTCACGAATGACGGAGATGGCGAAGCCCAGCGGCACCGGCTCCTGCCGCGCGGCGTAGGCGTCGACGATCTCTTCGATGTTGGCGCCGGTGATGAACTCGATGACGAGCAGCACCTCTTCGCCGTCGTTCTCGAGATCCATCACCTGCGCGACGTTGGTGTGGCTCAACGTCGCCGTCATCTTCGCTTCGTCGAGCAGCATCTGCAGCGCGTGAGGGTCTTCACGCTGCTCATTCAAGATGCGCTTGATGACGACGGGCCTGCCGACAAACGGGCCCGCGCGGGCAAAGCCGAGAAAGATCTCAGCCATGCCGCCGATCGCCAACCGGCAAAGGACCTCGTACTTGCCGAAGCGCTTCCCGGTGAATTCGTCAGTGGTCCATTTCATCGGACAGTGGCGCGCAGCTTAGGCACGCCCTCCCCGCCCAGAAAGAAATCAGCGCGAACGCCGCTGGGCGACCAGCGCTTCGATGCGGTGTACGACCTCCGAGAGCGGGAGGTGCGTGGAGTCGATCTGTACCGCGTCGTCGGCGGCCTTGAGCGGCGCCACCTGACGCTCTGAGTCTTCTTTGTCGCGCTTGTTCTGGTCGGCCAGCACGTCGCCCACCGGCTTTTCGTGGCCCTTCTGAAAGAGCTCCTCGAAGCGGCGCTCGGCGCGAATCTTCGGGTCGGCGAACAGGAAGACCTTCAACGGCGCGTCGGGGAAGACGACCGTGCCGATGTCGCGACCTTCGAGGATCGAGCCGTGCTGCGCGGCGAGCGCCAGCTTGCGCTGCAACCCCAGCAACGCGTCACGCACCACCGGCTGCGACGACACCTGACTGGCGGCCAGCGAATTTTCCGGCGTACGAATGGCCTCCGAGACGTCTTCGCCGTCGAGAAAGACGTGGTTCGTGTCTTCCACCATCTTGAAGGTCACCTGCAGGCCTTCGAGCACCGTCGCCAGGCCCTTCACGTCGTCGAGCGCCACCCCGCTCCGCCGCGCCTTGAGCGCCACGCAGCGGTAGATGGCGCCCGTGTCAACGAGCGTGAAGTGCAGCCGCAGCGCGAGGATCTTCGAGACGCTCGACTTGCCCGCCCCGGCAGGCCCGTCGATGGCGACGATGAACGGCTGCGTCACCTACTTGCCCAGGAACGCGCCGAGCGCGCGGAACTTGTTGTAGCGGTCAGCGACGAGCTGCTTCGCGTTGAGCTTCTTCAAGTCGCCCAGGTGCTTGCGCAGCGTCGCGCCGAGGTTGTTGGCCATGGTCGCAGGGTCGCGGTGCGCGCCGCCAGCCGGTTCCTTGATCACCTCGTCGACGATCTCCATCTTCAACAGATCGCTCGCCGTCAGCTTGAGCGCTTCGGCGGCCTTGTCGGCGCGCGTGGCGTCGCGGAACAGAATCGACGCGCAGCCCTCCGGCGAGATGACCGAGTAGATCGAAAACTCGCACATCAGCACGCGGTTGCCGACGCCGATGGCGAGCGCGCCGCCCGAGCCACCTTCGCCGATGACGGTCGAGATGACGGGCACCGTGAGGCCGGCCATGACCTCGAGGTTGGTGGCGATGGCTTCGGCCTGACCACGCTCTTCAGCGCCGATGCCGGGGTACGCGCCGGGCGTGTCGATGAAGGTGAAGATCGGGCGATTGAAGCGCTCGGCGAGCTCCATCAACCGCTTGGCCTTCCGGTAGCCCTCGGGGCGCGGCATGCCGAAGTTACGGAGCATGTTCTCTTTCGTGCTCCGGCCCTTCTGGTGACCCATGACGAGCACCGGCTCGCCGTCGAGGCGCGCGAACCCACCCACGATGCTCGGGTCTTCCGAGAACAGGCGATCGCCGGCGAGCTCACAGAAGTCGGTGAAGATGTGGCCGACGTAGTCAGAGAAATACGGCCGCGCGTTGTGCCGCGAGAGCTGCACGACCTGCCAGCGGGTCAAGTCGCTGAAGATCTCTTCTTGCAGCTTCTTCGCCTTCTTTTCGAGGCGGCCGATCTCGGCGCCCATGTTCACGGTGCCAGACGTCGAGAGCGTCTTGAGTTCGTCGATCTTCTTTTCGAGCTGCAACAGCGGGCGCTCGAACTCGAGCGAGTGGGCGATGTTGATGGCCATGTCGCGCGTGGTGTCGTCCACCCGGGGCCCGACGTCAAGCACGCGCTCTCCGGTTGAAATCGCATGGTGGCGCCGTGACCATGGACACCATGTACGTTCCTTCGGAAGCCGAGATCCCCGAGTCGTTTCGTATGCCTGCCCCGCTCGAGCAGCGCGAGTGGCTCGTCGGTGGCGAACTGGTTCAGTGGGCAGGCAGGCAGAACGAGGTGCTCTCTCCGGTGTGGGTGCAGACCGATGAGGGGCCGAAGCCTCGCGTGCTGGGCAGCACGCCGCTGCTGACGACGAAGGAGTCGCTCGCCGCGCTCGACGCCGCGGTGAAGGCGTACGATCTCGGCCGCGGGGCCTGGCCGACGATGTCGGTGCAGGCGCGCATCGAGCATGTCGAGCAGTTCATCGTGGCGATGCGCTCGAAGCGGGCCGAAGTGGTGAAGCTGTTGATGTGGGAAATCGGCAAGACCCTCAAAGACGCGGAAAAGGAGTTCGATCGCACCGTCGACTCCATCGTCGACACCATCACCGCGCTCAAAGACATCGATCGCTCGTCGGCCAAGCTGGTGCAGGAGCAGGGAATCATGGCGCAGGTGCGCCGCGTTCCACTCGGCGTCGCGCTGTGCATGGGCCCCTACAACTACCCGCTGAATGAGACGTTCAGCACGTTCATTCCGGCGCTCATCATGGGCAACGCGGTGGTGCTCAAGCCCGCGAAGTTCGGCGTGCTGTTGATGCGCCCCCTGCTCGAGCCGATGCGCAACTGCTTTCCACCCGGCGTCATCAACGTCATCTATGGGCGAGGTCGAGAGACGGTCGGCGCGCTCATGGAGAGCGGGAAGATCGACGTGCTCGCCTTCATCGGCACCAACAAGGGCGCGAGCGAGTTGAAGAAGCTCCACCCTCGCCCGCATCGGCTCAAGGCGGTGCTGGGGCTCGACGCGAAGAACATCGGCGTGGTGATGCAAGACGCGAACATCGACGAAGCGGTCAGCGAGTGTCTGCTCGGCGCGTTGTCGTTCAACGGGCAGCGCTGCACGGCGCTCAAGCTGCTGCTCGTGCATCGCAGCGTCGAGAAGGCCTTCATCGAGAAGTTCAGCGCGGCCGTGTCGACGTTGAAGTTGGGCCTCCCGTGGGAGAGCGGCGTGTCGATCACCGCGCTACCGGAGCCGGGAAAGACAGATGTCCTCACGGCGCTCGTGCACGACGCGACGTCGAAGGGCGCGCGCGTGGTGAACGCCAACGGAGGCGCGGTCGAGAACTGGTACTTCACGCCGGCAGTCGTGTGCGGCGTCACGAAGGACATGCGGCTGTTTCACGAAGAGCAGTTCGGCCCGGTGGTGCCCATCGGCACGTACGACGACGATCAAGAAGTCATCGACGCGATCGTCGCGTCTCCGTTCGGTCAGCAGGTCTCGTTGTTCGGCAAAGATCCCACGCGCCTGGGCAAGTTCATCGACGCGTGCGCGCACCAGGTCGGACGCATCAACTTGAACGTGCAGTGCCAGCGCGGGCCCGACTCATTTCCCTTCAACGGTCGTAAAGACTCAGCCGAAGGCACGTTGTCGATCCACGACGCGCTGCGCGTGTTCTCGATTCGATCGCTGGTGGCGACGAAGGTGACCGACGCGAACAAGAAGATCGTTCGGGAGATTCTGAACGACCACCACTCGAGCTTCCTGAGCACCGAGTTCATCTTGTGAAACGAAGAACCTCTCCCTGCGTGAGCGGGGAGAGGTCTTTGACAACACACCGACGAAGCTGAAGTTACGCCGCCTTCGACTTCAGAATCGCGGCCGCCGCGTACCAACTCGTGCGGAAGCCCTTGAGCTCGCGCAGCCCCGCCGGGTGACGACCCAGCGCCGGCGCCATCGTCACCGGCAGGCCGATCTTCTTCTCGACCAGCTTGGCGACCTCGAGCTCGTTCTTGCGACGCTCTTCCGTCACGGGGCACGTGGTCTTCGGCAACACGCGATTCACCAACACGCGCTCCACCGGCAGCTTCTGCTCCTTGAGGTTCTCCACCAGCCGCTCGGCCGCAGGCACCGAGAGCTCTTCACCGCGCGTGACCACGATGAAGCGGCACTCGTTGGGGTTGAGGATCGCCTTCTCGAAGCGCGCGATGTGGTTGAGCTGACCTTCGACCCACGCGAGCAGCGCAGCGCCGCCCTTGGTCTTGTACTTGGTCGCGATCGCCGCGATCGCCCCGAACCACGGCTTGGCAATCGCGGGCAGCTCGAGCACCCGAATCGAGTTCGACGAAGGCGCAGGGTCGATCACGATGCGCTTGAAGCGCTCCTGCACCAGCGCGTCGGTCAACGCCGTCATCGCCGCCAGCTCGTCCATACCGACCGGCGCCGCGTCGAGCAGGTTGCGGAAGATCTCCTTGTCGACCGAGAACGTCTCGCCCTTCGCTTCGGGCCCGAACATCGGCTCGGCGAGCTCGCGGATCTTCTTCTTCAGGTTCCCGAACCAGTTCGCGAAGTCGATCTCGCGCGCGTACAGGCCCTTGGTGCCCTTCACCTGCGTCTCGGTGTCAGTCAGGCGGCTCTGCAGCACGTCAGACAACGAGTGCGACGGGTCGACCGAGATGAGGAGCACCGGGCCCTCTTTTTCGGTCAACGTCACCGCGGCGGCCGCGGCGCACGAGCTCTTGCCCACGCCACCCGAACCCACGAAGAAGATGAAGCGCGTCGGAGGAATCGGCGGCGCTGCCATGGGAGGCATCGACGGCGCACGCACCAGCGCAGGAGGCGCCTCGGCAGGCGTGAACTGCAGCGCCTTGGTCTCCTTGCCGGTGCTCCACTCCTTGGCGAACTTCTTCACCTCGTCGAAGCCGCGCGGCCCGACGATGCGGCGCTGCACGAGCTCCATCTTCGAGGTCATCGTGGCGAACTTGCGCACGTGCGGCGCCTGCAGACCGCGACGGTTCTCGACCTCGCGGCTGCCCTTACCGTCTTCGATCATATCGGCGATGATCTCGACGACCGGCACACCGCGCTCGGTCAACCCCTTCATCAGGTTCTTGATCTGAGACTCGCCGACAGGCTCGGCGACCGCGCACACGTACATGCCGAAGCGCTTGGCGTCTTTGAGCAGCGCGTTGACGGCGTCGGCCTTCGCCGCGAGCTCGTCGACCGGCGTGGCCGCGCGCACCGCGTTCTTCGACGGGCGGAACGTACGTTCAGCACGAATGTGCGCGCACAGGCGGCGCACGTTGGTCGCGTGATCGATCATTCGCAGCGTGTGCGTGGTCGACCAACCGTCGATGACGACCTGGTCGTACTCCTTCGCCTCCGCCAACTCGAGCAGGTGAAAGAGGAAGCCCGTCTCGCCGGCGTTCGCGAGGCTCGCCTCGAAGATCTTCTTGAGATCGTCTTCGCTCAAGACCTGGCCTTTGGCGGCGGCCGCCATGAGCTGCGGCCTGGCGAACGCGACGAACGCCGCGCCGTACGAGGCCCAGTCGGCCTCCGCCGCGAAGAGCCCGCCGTTGCCCTTGCCCGGCGCCAGCTTGGTGGCCTTGTTCGACAGCTTCTTCTTGATGAGATCTGCCAGCCCGCCGGGGTTCTCGAGCGACAACAGCAGGATCTTCTCTTTGCCGTTCGCCTCCAGCAGATTCATGGCAAACGCGGTGGCCAACGTGGACTTGCCAGCGCCGCCCTTTCCGGCAAAGAAGTGGATCACGGGTCCGTTGCTCATTCGATCAAATGCCTTCCTGAAGTGGCCTACCGGGGATGGTGTGGTGCGACACGACTTGCCCGGTCCTTGAAGGGCGCGGAGTTTCGTCGAACCCCGGCTGTCGGTCAAGGTAGGAACTACCCTTTTTCAGCGGGTTTGCACGATCCCCCGGTCGTACCGGCGGATCTCGTGACTGGCTGGATTCATGAATTCAATCAACGAGTTGACCCCCGCCTCGGGCAACGTTTCGCCGCACGTGAGGAGATCCGCTGCGGCGTACCCATGCTCTGGCCAGGTGTGAATCGATAGATGCGACTCAGCGACGAGCACCACCACCGACGCGCCGTGCGGCGTGAAGTGGTGCTTCACCGTACCGAGCACGGTCACCTTCGCGGCGGCCGCAGCTTCGAGCAACCCCTGCTCGAGCCGCTGTGGATCGTCGAGCAGCTTCGGGTCGACGCCCCACAGCTCGAGGTGCACGTGCGTGGCGAGCGCGCTCATGCGTAGCGCTTACGAACGAGGAAGACGATCGCGTCGCGCGCCGAGCCTTCGTTGTACCCGAAGCGCGAGACCATCTCGTCCATCGTGGCCTTCACCTGCGCCTGCTCTTTGGCTGAGAGCGCGCCCTGTTCGTTCGAGAACACCTTCAAGATGTTCTCGACGTTGCGCTTGAGCTGCCGCTTTCGCTCTTCGAAGAAGTGATCAGACAGCCGCTTGAAGAGGTCGGGGAAGATTCGTGAATAGTCGACCGCGCCGTCAGGGTTGTCGATGCGCCACGCCCCCACGCTCGCGATGAGCGACCGGCGGAACTCGCCGACGTCGTTGCCCTTCGGCATCACGAAGCCTTCGAACTCCGTCATGCGCAGCTCGTCGGGCTTTTCTTGCGCACCGGTGTGCTTGTTCTGCACGCGCTCGCCCTTCACCCATGCCGAAACGGTCTGCACGTAGCGCTCGAAGAGCTCGGCGTACTGCGCCTCACTCACCAGGCCCATCGACTCGCGCACCTCGCGATCGACCACGTCGAGGTAGTCGTTCTCGACCACGCGCACGAATTCACCGTGATCATGGAACCCGTCGACGATCTCCTGCTGCAAAAACTCGTAGACGCTCTTGTCACGCGTGAGCGCCGAGAGCTCTTTGAGCACCGCCAGCGGGTGCAGTGAATCGTGATCGCTCGACTGCGCGGCGTTGAAGAGCGCAGTCTTGATCTCCCGGGCTGACGCACCAGAACGCCCCTCGTAGTTCGGGTACGAATCAGACTCCTCGTACAGCGCGGGGATCAGCTTCTTGAGCTCTTTCTGCTGATGCACCGTCAGGCGACCAGGCGCTTCGTTGGCCTGGTAGAGCTTGAGCTTCTCGAGCGGCGAGAGGCGCTCCATCAACGCGCGCACTTCGGCGGGAAAGCGATCGGGCAGCGGCTTCTTGAGCCGCGTCAGCACCGCCCAGATCGCCGCGACGCGCGTGGCGTGCGGCGCGACATGGCGGCCCACCGTGCGCGTGGTGACCTGCGCGTCGTAGATCTGCCGCTCGACTTCCCAACGGCGGAGGTACGGCACACGAATCAACTCGATGCGGCCCTTGAACGAGCTGAAGTCGGGGAGTTCCTTGAACGCCGCGAGGTGCTTCTCGTTCGACGAGGCGATCAACACCTCGTCGAGTTGCAGCACCATGTGCTCGAGCGGCACCTCCTGCGTCTCCGAGAAGCCCAGCAGGTACTTGAAGGCCTCCAGCGGCCGCTTGAGCAGATCGGAGTACTCGATGAGCCCACGGTTCGCCGACACCAGCGGCCCGTTGGGCTGCAGCAGCACCACGTTGTGCAGCGCCGGCGGCAGGTTCGCCTGCGAGCGATCTGCGGTGATCTGTTGGTAGGCCGCGTCGACGCTCATCTGCGGCTCGACGGTGAAGGTGCCCACCTGGTAGCGCCGTGAAATGTAGAAGCGCTCGACCTGCACGTGGCGCAGCACCTTGAGCCAGTCACCCGAATAGCTCGCCAGCAGCGCATCGAAGATCTTCCGGTTGGTGGCCGAGAGCTCGCCGTCGAGCACGTACGCCGGCGCGTCTTTGAGCAGCGCCTTCCGCTCGGCGCGGGGGATCAAGAACAGCGGGTGCTCGCGCAGCGGGTTGCTGATGCGCACCTCGACGTCTTCTGCGGCCAGGTGCGCATACGACGCGACGCCTGAAGCCTCGCGCTCACCGCCAAACCCCATCGCGCCCTTCTCGAGCTTCTCTTTCGGGAAGACCCAGTTGAACGAGTACAGCGCGCCGTCAGCCGTGTGGCTGTAGAGCTCGAGGCCGCGCTTGAGACACTCGACGAACGACGACTTCGCCGAGCCGTTGGGGCCGTGCAGCAGAATGAGTTTGTTGATTCGGCCCGCGCGCACGAAGTTGCCGAGCAGCCGGTAGACCGCGTTCTGCACTTCTTCCTGCCCGGCCACGCGCACGTCACCATCGGCGCCGGCGTCGAAGACCTTGAAGCGACGAATGGGGCCCGACGGGTGCGCAACCAACTCCGTGCCGAAGGAGTCGATGGCGTCTTTCAGGTACTGCGCCGCGTTGCGGGCCTGGCGTTGCGATGCCGTCGCGTAGAACTGCAGGTACTCCTCGAACGACATCAGCGTTCGGTTCTTCGCGAAATCACTGGAGACGGTGCTGCCTACGTCCTGCAGAAAGCGTCGCGCGTCCATTGAGCGAGGCTACGCCCGAAGGCGCAGCCCGCGACGAAAAAGGCGGCGACGCCCTCCCCGACCAGCGCGCGTGACTTGACTGTTCAGCAGCGAGAACGACGACGCGCGAGCAACAGGCCCAGGAACGCGAGCGCCGAGAGCGGCTCGGTGCCGGCAGAACAGCCACACCCGTCGACGACCTTCTTCGTGGTGCTGCCGGGCTCGACGTAGCCAGCGCCGCCAGTGCCCGCGCCGCCGCCGGTCGCCGCCGTGCCACCGCCGACCGGCTGTTGCATGCCCGCGTCCACCTCTTCGATGATCCCGGCGTCCGGCTCTTCGACGCCCGCGTCGGGAACGACGGTGCCCGCATCGGGCTGGCCCGCGTCAGGCGTCACGGTGCCCGCGTCGACGACGACGGGGACGCCAGCGTCGGCGCCATACACAAGGCACCCGTTGCCGCTGAGGCGCGAGTCCATCGTGCCGCGGCCGTCGGTGGCGGTGTTGAACCACGGGCCCCAGCGCGCGCGGTACGCGTTGACCTTGTTCAGCATGGCCGGGGGGATCGTCGTCTCGCCCGGCTTGAGCACCACGATGAAGGCCACGCGCCAGCACGTGCGAGCGTTGGGCACCGCGGGAATGCGCGCGCCCATGGCACGGACGATCTCATCGGCGGTGATGTCGTGGCGCGTCGCGGTGACGGTCGTCCCAGAGGCGTTCGCCGCCGGCGGGAGGCTGTCGACGCCCTTGCCCGGATCAGACGGGTTCTCGAGCACCATCATCGGCGCGACGTCGGCCGGCGAGCGCAGGCCCATCAGGTACTGATCGATCTGCGAATACTTCCGGGGACACCCGCGCAGCGTGAACGTGCCGTTGCCGTTGTCGGTGATGCAGCTGCCGTACATCACCGAGCGGGAGTCGGCCCACAAGCTGTAGTGCTGGTTCGCGTAGCCCGGGTTTCCGTTGTCGGGGTTGCCCTCGTTGAAGCCGCGAATGAAGTGCTGGCGACCGCGGCCGTCGTTCTGATCGAACTCCACGCCCATGAGCCAGTGGTGGCCGTACTCGTGCCCCAGCATCTCGATGCCAGTGAGGCTGTCGATGGGAATGGGGATGCCGAGCGACGGGCGCCACGCCGAGTCAGGGTTCGCAGGCAACGCGTCAGCCGACGGGAAGCCCGGGAAGAACGACATCGTTCGCCCCAGCGTGCCCATGAAGACGCACTGGCTCACGCGCGCCGAGTTGTACGTGTTCATCACCGGCGAGTTCGCGCGCGCGTACCCCGAGCCGTCGGAGCGGACCGGCGAGCCCTGCCACACGTTCGAGATGTCGTTGATCTCTTCCGACGTGCTGAAGCTGATGACGCCGTCGAACTCGTCGGCCAGGCCGCCGGCGCGCGCCGCGTTGTAGGCCGCACGGCAGAACTGCTCTTGAGGGCTCGGGAAGATCACCGGGCTGCCCATGCTCGCCACGAGGTCGGTGATCGCCCCCGTGTCTTGAACGATCACGATGTCGCCGTTGAACGAGACCTGCGCCATCGCCGTCGCAGACAGCACCGTCATCAAACTCAACAATCGCGCACGCATCGTCATGAAACCTCCCACCCACAAGGTTTCGGGGGTAGACCACAGCCGGTGTCAAGCGCGCAAGTGTCCGCGCTCACTCGGGTTTTTCTCTCAGGTTCTGAGAAACCGAAGCGCGCCGACTTGAGGCTATATGACGCCCGCGATGACAAGAGCGCTGCCTGTTCTGTGCGTGTTGGTGTTGAGCGCGTGCCCGCCGATCAACTCCACGCCGTGCGCAGAAGACGCCGAGTGTCGATCCGACCAGCGCTGCCGTCGAGGCGCGTGCGGCCCCATCTGCCTCGATGACACCGAGTGCGGCAACGCGCAGGTCTGCCTCGCCGACGGCACCTGCGGTGCACGCCCCGAGTGCAGCAAAGACACCGAGTGCGCTTCGGGCTTCGAGTGCGTCGCGGGCCGCTGCGCGTGTGAAGACGACTCGGCGTGCGCGGCGAACCAACGCTGCACGGCGGGTAGTTGCCAGACGCGCCCACGCTGCACCGCCGACGCTGACTGCATCGGCACCGGCGCGCGCTGTGAAGTGACGCAGGGGCTGTGCCTACCGGTCTGCCAGATGCCGCAAGACTGCGCGCCGACGCTCGACCCCCGCGTCGCGTTCGCGCTCTACACGTGCGACATGGGCACGTGCACCCGGCGCTGCACCCAAGACCTCCAGTGCGGCGGCGCGGGCCTCATCTGCCGCCTCGGCAAGTGCGCGGCCGCCGACTGCAAAGACACCGCAGAATGCCCGAGCGGCAAGTACTGCACCTCGGCCACCTTCGGGCGCTGCGAGACGTTCACCACCTGCACCGATTCGTCACAGTGTCTGCGCAACTACCAGTGCGGCAAGTTCAGCGAGAACGCGTGCCCGCCGGGCTTCGACTGCGCGCAGTCGCTGTGCCTCGAGCTGCAGCGCTGCCTCGCCGACACCGATTGTGTCTCGGGCATTCCCGGCACCATGACGTCGGAGCGCACGGGCTACTGCGAAGAAGGCCACTGCCAGCCGAGCCCGACCTGCGTGGTCGACGCGCAATGCGCCGGCGGGAAGATCTGCGTCGGCGAAGTGTGCGTACCCAACGTGTGCCGCGCACACCTCGACTGCGGCGCCGGTAAAGCGTGTGTCGACGGGCAGTGTTTCACCGCGCCAGCCGCCACCGACATCAACATTCTGCGCATGTCGCCCACCACCGGGTTCCTCGTCGAAGGCGACACCGTGACGCTGCACGTGCTCGCGCTGCGCCTCGATGGCACCACCTACCCGCTCACCGACAGTGAGTTCGAAGTGCAGGACCTCGCGGGCGCGCCGTCGAACCTCGCGACGGTGACGAACGCAGGCGTGCTGACCGCCGTCAGCGCGGGTGACTTCAAGGTGCGCGCGGGCGTCGCGGGCACGCTGGTGAAGAGCAACTTCGCCACCATGCGCGTGGTGCCGGCGGTGATGATGGGCCGCCGCGTCGTGGTCACCGATGCCGCGACGGGCGCGCCGTTGAGCGGCGTTCACGTGCGCGCCTGTCAGGGCGACTGTTCGACGTTCACTGACGTGGTGAGCACCGCCGACGGCCTCGCCGAGTTCCCGCTGCTCGACGCGCAAGCCGCGACGTTCACCGCCGTGCCGGTAGGCCTGCGCACCGATGGCCTGCCGTCGCACGAGCGCGCGACGGTGATGGAGACGACCGTGGCCGATCTCGCGCTGCCCCTCCGTGAGAACCCGGTGAAGAGCGCTGCGGGCTTCAGCGCGTCGGTGTCGTTCAACTACGTGAGCACCACGGGCAGCTATTGGGCCGGCTTCGTGGCGGCGTCAGTCACCGACGTGCCTTCGCTCACGCCGCAGCGCCTGCTGGGCGAGAACTTCATGGTCGAGGTGCCGGGCCTCAATCAGCGCGCGCCGGTGCCCGGTGCGCTGGTGCTCTACACCTCGCCGGGCCTCGGAATACCCCAGGAGGTCAAGCCGAGATCGCTGAGCTTCGCGCAGCCCGGCACCGATCGCTTCGTGCAGTCGTGGGCCGGCCGCGCGCAGCTCGACTCGGCGCTCAACCTCAGATCGATCGATCTGCTCTCGTACCTCGGCGCCTTCGACTACGCGCAGGAGCCCCGCGTCAGCTTCGTGTCGCGCCCGTACGTGCCCGACGCCACCGACGTCGACGACGACGGCCTGTGCAGCGTCATGAGCCGCTGCCCCATGGGCTCCGAAGACGTTCCCGACTACGCCAACTTCACGCAGCTCTCGTTTCAGCCCCAGCGACAGCAGAAGCTGCGCACGGAGGTCGTCGTGCCCAAAGTGCCCGGCACCTTCGACACCGTGCTCATCGCCTCGACGCTCTTCAATACGCGCGCCGGCATGCTCACCACCGGCTTCGCGTCGAAGGCCGCTGAACCCGCGGGGCAAGATGGTCTGCGCGAGGTCGGCTCGGTCATCGTGCGCGGTGGGCCGGCCTACAACGGCCTCGAGATCGCCGACGTCGGCCTCTGGGCGCTGGCGGCGAGCGCCAACGGCAACTCACAGAGCGCGCGGCTCGTGAACGTGACGCGGCTCGACAGCAAGGTGTTGCTGCGCCCGTTCCTCCCTGCGCCGGCCGACGCGACGTGGGCGCCGGGCACGCGCACCTTCAACCCCGGTCAGCCCGCGTGGTCGTCGGTGTATTCGACGGGCGGAGAGCTCGGGCGCGTCAGCCTCGTCGGCACCGACACGCGCCACGTCCTCTATTTCCCCATGCGCAACGCACAGGCCGCCATCGTGTGGCCAAGCGTCCCACCCGGCGGGCCGGGGCAAGACCCGACGACGCAGGCAGCCACGACGCTCGAGCTGGTGGCTGTCGATTTGATCTCCGGTGTCTCGTTGGAGCAGCTCTTCGACACGCGCGGCGTCACGCTGGCGAGTTGGGCACAGGTGATCGACGGTTACTCTCGGCTCGACAGGTGAGCGTTCTCATCTACACTCCCGCGCCGTGAGCTCAGAACCGATCATCGGTATCGACCTCGGCACGACGAACAGCTGCGCTGCCTATGTCGATGGGTACAAGGACGGGCAACCAAACGTGAAGCTCATTCCCTACAAGGGGGGCGAGTACACCATTCCGTCGATCTTCGCGGTCGACGACAAAGGGAACGAGCTGATCGGCTACGAGGCCAAGCGCCAGTGGCAGTTGAACCCGAAGAACACCATCTACGGCAGCAAGCGCCTCGTCGGCCGCAGCGCCACCTCCGACATCGTCGAGTCGATGAAGAAGGTCGTGCAGTACGGCGTGAAGGCGTCGGCTGACAACAAAGAGGTCACCATCGAGGTGGCCAAGAAAGAGATGACGCTGCAGGAGGTCGCTGCGCGCATCTTGAACAAGATTCGAGACGTCGCCTCGAACCACCTGAAGATGCCGGTGAACAAGGCCGTGGTGACGGTGCCCGCGTACTTCAGCGATCGCCAGCGCCAGTCGGTCAAAGACGCCGGCAAGCTCATCGGGCTCGAGGTGGTGCGCATCATCAACGAGCCCACGTCGGCCGCGCTGGCCTACGGCCTGGGCAAACACCTCAACCAGAAGGTCTGCATCTACGATCTCGGTGGCGGCACGTTCGACGTGTCGATCATCGAGATTCGTGGCCAGGTCTTCGAGGTGAAGGCCACGGGCGGCGACATCTTCCTGGGCGGCATCGACTTCGACAACGCGATGATTCACTACGTGCTGTCGGAGTTTCAGGGAAAGACGGGCATCGACCTGTCGACCGACCCGGTGGCGATGCAGCGCATCAAAGATCTCGCCGAGCGCACGAAGATCGATCTCTCCGCGCGCGAAGAGGCGCCGTTCAACATTCCCTTCATCACCATGACCCCGCAGGGTCAGCCGCTGAACATCGAGATGAAGTTCAGCCGCAAGCTGCTCGAGAAGCTGACCGCCGAGCACGTCGATCGCACGCTGAAGATCGTCGCCAAGGTGCTGGTCGAGTCGGGCCTGTCGACGAAGGAAATCGACGAGGTGATGTTGGTCGGCGGGCAGACGCGCATGCCCTGCGTGCAGGAGCGGCTCACCAAGTTCTTCGGCAAGAACCCCAGCAAGGGCGTTCACCCCGACGAAGCGGTCGCCATTGGCGCGGCGCTCTACGCGTTCTCGCTGACCGACGACACGAACCTCAAGCTGCAGCTGCTCGACGTGATCCCCATGGGTATCGGGCTCGAGAAGGCCGACGGCAACATGCACGTCGTCTTCCCGCGCAACTCACCGATCCCCAACGCCAAGCAGATCACCGGCACCACGTCGGTGAACAACCAGAGCGAGCTCATCATGCGCATCTGGCAGGGAGATCATGAGGTCTCGAAAGAAAACGAGCAGCTCGGTGAGTTCACCTTCTCAGACATTCGCCAGGCGCCGGCCGGCAAGGTGAAGGTCGAGATCACCTTCGACGTGAACGTCGAGGGCATTCTCACCATGACGGCGCGCGACCCCGACACCGGCAAAGACATGAAGACCACGGTGCGCGTCACGCAGAGCTGAGGCCCGACGCCTGCTGTTTCTCCTGCCCGGCTCCGCACATCGGAGACCGGGCAGTTTCTTTTTCAGGGCGACCAACGGGCTTTGCGGTTGAGCCACGACATGCCGCCACGGCCGTCGCGCACCACGAACCAGAAGTCGACGTCGCGCGGCTCGGTGGCGAGTTGATCGGGCCGCCACTTCACGTTGTGCCGACCTTCGACGCCCACCACGTCGGAGCCACCAGTGGCGTACGGGCTCATGGTGCCGCTGGTGGTCGTCCAGGTGATCTTCCACGACTCGGTCAGCTCGAGCGGCTGCAGCATCAAGCTGGGCACCACGTAGTTTTCCTGCAGCGCCGTGAAGTCTTCCGGCAGCAGCGGCACCTCTTCCATGCCCGACCACTGCTTCACTTCACCTTCGGGCCAGCTCTCGCCGTTGAACTGCACGCCCGGCAGCACCGGCGTCACGTTCTGCTGCATCGAGGGGAAGAACTGGCAGGTGTAGACCATCAACTTCTGGACGTAGATCTTCTCGCCCGTGTCTGGCGCGCTGAGCTCGAAGGTCAGCGGCACCCGAATGCCCCCCAGGCCCTTGAAGTTGTCGAAGTTGATGACCTCGACGAGCAGCGGCGTGGCGTTGCCGTCGTCGAGCACCTTCGAGCCGGGGCGAATGTTGGTGGTGAACTCGCCACCTACGGTCTCCCCTGCCTCGAGATCGACGAAGTCACCCTCGTCGTTGCACTCGCGATCGGCGCGGTTGGCGCACGCCGCCAGTCGGTAGCGCAACGCCCGGCCCTGCCCTGCCGGGTCGGCCACCAGCGCGGTGAACTTCACGTTGGTGTTGGCGTACTGCAGCACCAGGCCGAGCAGCGCCGGAGGCAAGGTGATGGCGCCTCCGTCGGCGGCACCGGCAGCAGCGGCGGCGATCAACCGCGCGTCGCAGCCCACCATCATGACCTCTGGCGGCTCGAGCTGAATGCCCAGCACGCGGAGATCGTGAACGTTGCTCGGCTCGTCTTGTGGCGTCACGCAGGCAGCAGCGAAGACGAGCGACAGAAGAAGAACGGTGCGCATCACAGTGACGCCTTCACGCCCAGCACGGGGAGAATCGGAATGCCCGGCACGTCGTATTCAGTGCGGTTTCGGTAATCGAAGAACGAGGCTTCGACGTTGGCCTGGTTGTAGACGTTCTGAACGTCGAGATAGACGCTGAGTGTCCACTTCTCGAAGACGAAGTTCTTGTCGAGGCGCAGGTCGAGTTGGTGGAAGTCTTTGATGCGCGACCCGTTGCGAGGCCCGAAGCGCGCCGAGTACGAGTTGGAGTCGATGTTGAGCACGTCGTACTCGTGCACCAGCGCCGACTTGGGCCGGCCCGTCACGTAGCGGAAGCGCGCGCCGAACTCGAAGCCCCACGGCAACTTCACGCTGCCGACCGCGGTGAGGATGTGCGTCTGATCGAACGCCGAGGCGACGTACGGATCACCTGAACCTGCGCGGCGCTCTTCGCTGCGGTTGAAGGTGTAGGCGATCCACCCGAAGAAATATTTGCTGACCTCGTGGCGCAGCATCACCTCCACGCCGTATGCGCGACCGAGGCCCAGGTTCGCGGAGCGGCTGTTCGACGTGACGCCCTGCTCATTCACGTACGACAGGCCCGGCGAGACGATGTTCTCGAAGCGGCGGTTGTAGAAGCCGGTGACGTCGACGTTGATCCAGTCGCTGAAGCGGTGCGAGACGCCGAGCGAGCTCTGAAACGCGCGCTCGTGCATCAGCGTCGGCGTACCGAAGGGCACCGCGGCGATGTCGGTGGCGCCCGGCGGCTGCGTGAAGAGCCCGATGGAGCCCTTGATGGCCGTGGTGTCGAGCAGCTGAAAGCGCGCCCACAGTCGCGGGTCGACGGCGTTGCGCGTCTGCCCGTTGATGTACGCGTGGCTGACTCGAATGCCGGGCGTGGCGGTGAACTTGCCGAGGTTGATGTCGCCCTCGGCGTAGAGCGCGCCGTCGAACGCCGGCAACGTCTGGCTGATGCGCTGCGTTTCGACCTTCGGGTCTGCGCCGGGGAACGACACGTACTGAAAGCCACCGATGGCGGGCAGCTCAGCCGCGCCCACGAGCGTCTTCTGGAAGATGTCGGTGCCGGCGCGCAGCGTGACGACCGAATTCACGTCGACCGAGAGATCGCTGCGGAAGCCCGCCGTGTATTGATCGGCCTTCAACGTCGCCGGGCCGAACGCGACCCGCGCGAGATCGAGGCCCACGTACGGCGTCAGCTTGAAGGTGGTGTCGCCCTTCCGGTAGCTCCACGAGCCGAGAATGCGGTGAAACGTGGTCTGCGTGTCGACAGTGACGTCGCGGTTGCGGCCGCCGCCGGTGGCTACGAGCCTCAACGTGTCGTCGGAGCCGAAGGCGAACAACGAGAAGTGCGACTGGCCGTCAGCCAGCTTCTCGCCCTTCTTGCCGCCCACATCGAGGCGCACCTGGTAGTCCCAATACGCGGGCAGCACGAGCAGCGCGCCACCCTGCGGGTCTTGCGGCAACACCAGCGGGAGCAACGCGTCGACGTAGCTGCGACGCGCGGCGGCGGCCACGGAGATCTCCTTCGTGATCGGCACCTCGACGAAGAGGCTCGCGTCGAGCAGGTCGACCTTCGCCACGCCATGCCACGTGTCGGCGGCGCCCTTGCGGCTCGTCACGTCGACCACGCCACCGACGGCGCGGCCGTAGCGCGCGCCGAAGCCGCCCGGGTAGAACTCCACGCGATCGAGGAACTCGCCGTTCACCACCGACGGACCGCCGCCGAGGTGAAAGAGAATGGGGATCTCCACGCCGTCGAAGAACGTGAGCGTCTGGTTCGGGTTGGCGCCGCGAACGATCAACTGACCCAGGCCGAACGGCGCGCGCGCCACTCCGGGGAAGTTCTGAATGACGCGAATCGGGTCGCCGAACGTGCCGGGGATCTTCTGCACCTCGTTGCGAGAGAGCGTGCGGCGAACGACCTCTTTCTTCTCTTTCGAGTCGCGGATGATCGTCTGGTACCCGACGATTCTCGGCAGCACGTAGTACTTCACCTCGCGCGTCTCGCCGACCTCCAGCGTCTCCTTCGTCTTGAAGAGCTCGAACTCCGAACTCGAAACGCGGATGTCACAGGTGCCCGCCTCGACGTCGAGCGAGAAGCGGCCTTCGTCGTCGGAGTACGCCTCACGCTCTTCGGCGTTGTCGCAGCGCACGATGGCGCCCGGCACGAAGCCCCGGCTGCCGCGCTGGTAGAGCGTGCCGATGAGCTTCGCGTTGGGCACGCCCGCGTCGGTCACAATTTCTGGAACGCCCGCGTCTTCGGGCACCTTGAGCACGAAGTTGTAGACGTATTCGATCTGCACGACGGACGGCTTGAAGTCGACCTCCGCCGCGGTGAAGACGAACTGCTTCACGGCCTCCACGGCCGCTTCGTCGAAGCCCTGGCCCACGGGCTCGATGACCCTGGCGGTCATCACCAGCCCGTCCGTGCCGATGGTGACGGCGAGGCGAACGCGCGCCGTGACGCCCTGCTTTTCGGCGTCTTCGGGGTACGTCGCTTCGACGAAGGTGACGAGCGTCGGCGCCTTCGTGAGCACGGGAATGTGAACGCCCGCGTCGATCTCTTTGTAGCGAGAGGTCTCTTCGAAGGCGTACGCCCGCGTGATGGTCAGCAGGCCGAGCAGAAGTACGAAGGAGCGCACGCGGAGCGCCCCAGATAGCCGTGACAGCAGTCAGCAGCAAGGCTAGCAACCGAGGCATGTCGCTCGACCCGAAGCTGCTCGAGATTCTGGCCTGCCCCGACGACAAAGGGCCGTTGTTGTATTTCGCGGCTGAGCAGCTGCTCTACAACCCGCGCCTCAAGCGGAAGTACCGCGTCGAGAACGACGTGCCGCAGATGCTCGCTGAAGAGGCGACGACGGCTGACGCGGCAGAGCACGCTCGCTTGTTGGAAGTGGCCGCGCGTGACGGCGTGAAGCCGACCTTCTGACGTCGTGATCGACACGCACTGCCACCTCGACGTGCCGCGCTTCGACGCGGATCGTGAAGAAGTGTTGCGACGCGCCTGGGCCGCAGGCGTGACGGGGCTCGTGGTGCCCGCCATCGGCCCCGACGCCTGGGAAGCGTTGCTCGAATGGCCGCTACGAGACGCCCGGGTGCAGGTGGGGCTCGGCATTCACCCGCAGCTGCTGCCGCAGTTGAACGAAGCCGACGACGACGCGCACCTGGCGCGGCTCGACGCGCTGTTGGGGCGAGGCGGCGCGATCGCCGTGGGTGAATGCGGGCTCGACGGCCCGAGCGAAGCAGGCGCGCCGATGGAGCGGCAGCTGCGCGTGTTCGATGCGCACGTGAAGCTGGCGCGGAAGCACGGGCTGCCGCTGCTGGTGCACTGCTACCGGGCGCACCCTCACCTGCTGAAGTACCTGAAGACCGAGCCGATCCCCGAAGCGGGCCTGTTGATGCACAGCTACTCAGGCTCGGCCGACCTGACGCCGAAGTACGTGCAGTTCGGCTGCCATTTCTCGTTCGCGGGGCCCGTGAGTTTTCTCGAAGCGCGGCGGCCCATTGAAGCGCTGAAGGTGATTCCGGTGGACCGGTTGATGGTCGAGACCGACGCGCCAGACCAGGCGCCACACCCGCATCGCGGTCAGCGCAACGAGCCTTCGTACCTGCCGCTGATGGTCGACGCGCTCGAACGGGTGCTCGACCAGCCGCTGCGCGACATGCTGCTCGCCAACACCCACCGTTTCTTCAAGCTGGAGCGTTTGGGGAGACGGGCCGACCTGCGCTAAGCGGCGCGGCCATGCAGCTCGAAACACCAACCCAACCCGCAACCGAAAAGCCCTTCCGCCTGCACCGCCGCTTCGATCGCACAGGTCGATTGATCGGCGACGTGGGCATGAAGCGTCTGCACGGCGCGCGGGTGATCGTCTTCGGCATGGGCGGCGTGGGCAGCTACGCGGTCGAAGGCCTCGTTCGTTCAGGCGTCGGCCACCTGACGCTGGTCGACTTCGACGTGGTCTGCGTGACGAACTCCAATCGCCAGCTGCACGCGACGGTCAGCACGGTGGGCAAGTCGAAGGCCGAGCTGATGGCGCAGCGCTGCAAGTCGATCAACCCGGAGGTCTCGGTGACCTCGCTCGTCGAGTTCTACAACGAGGAGACCGCCGAGAAGCTGCTCGACGGCCACTGGGACTACGTGGTCGACGCCATCGACAACGTGAAGGCGAAGTTGCACCTGCTCAACCAGTGCGTGCAGCGGAAGATCCCCGTCGTCTCGTCCATGGGCGCCGCCGGGAGGTTGGACCCGACCTACATCCGCGTGGACGACCTGTGCGAGACGCACATGGACCCGTTCGCGAAGGACGTGCGCAAGCTGCTCAAGCGCAAGTGGGGCATCGACACCAACAAGCCGACGGGCATCACGGCGGTGTTCTCGATCGAGCCGCGACGAGATCCGTTCGATCTCAAGTACGACGAAGCGACCGGCGGCTTCATGTGCGTGTGCCCGCACGGAGAAAACGATCACCACTCGTGTGAGCACCGGAATCAGATCGACGGCTCGGTCGCCTTCGTGACGTCGATCTTCGGCATGCAGATCGCGGGCGTCGTCATTCGCCGCATCGCCCAGGGTCGCTGATTCGTCAGGGCGCCGCGCGCGCTCGCTTGACGTTCTCGCAACCCATCGCGTCGCCGACATCACACGCGCGCGAGAAAGCGTCGATCGCGCGCGGCTTGTTTCGCGGGACGCCATCACCCGTCGCGAAGAGCACCCCCAGCGAATTGCAGCACTCGCCGTCGCCCTTTTCGCAGAGCGGCTGGAGCAACCGCGCCGCACGCCCGGGGTTGCGCTTCACTCCGTCACCGCTGATGAGCTGCATGGCGAGCTGCGCGCACCCGGGGGCGAACCCTCCTTTGCAGCTCTTCTCGAGCAGCACGGCCTCCTGCCTCGCGTCGTTCAGAGACGCGGCAAGCTCCCAACAAGCTTCCGCGTCATTCGCATCACACCCGCGCTTGAAGAGCCGTTGAGCGAGCGCCGTCGCCTCCAGTGTCACCACGCCATCGACGCGCAACTTGAGGAAGTCTCCGTTCACGATGCGCTTGCCGAGCGCGGTGCAGTCCGCCGCCCGACAACGCCGGGCCATCGCGAAGACCTCCTCATCGGCCTGCGCTGCCGTCGACACCACCAACAAGACGATCACGAACCTCGAGAGCACGACGCGCTCATCTCACCCGCCGGTGCCACCGTCCACGCGCCTGCCACTCGGATTACGCGTTGACGAGCGCCGCCAACGCCGCCTCGAGCGAGACCTTCTCGGTGAGCAGCGGCGCCATCGGGTCGCCCAGCTTCTCGAGGCGTGAGATCGCGTTCTTGATCGTGAACTGACGCGGCGTGAGCCCCGACGTCACTTCGCTCCACGACAACGGCATCGACACCGGCGCCGTCGGCAGCGCGCGCACACAGAACGGCGAGGCGATCAGCCGCCCCGGGCCGTTCTGGTACGCGTCGACGTAGATCTTCGACTCGCGCTTCTTCATCACGCGCTCCGTGGTGGCCAACTTCGGAAAGTCCTGCACCAGCAGCGCAGCCAACACCTCCGCCAGTTGCTTCGACGCTTCGTGTTCGAGCTGACCCGCCAGCGGGATCATCACGTGCAAGCCCGATGACCCACTCGTCTTCGCGTAGTTCGGGAGGCCGGCTTTCTCGCACCGCTCGTGCAACGCCAACGCGAGCTCGATGACGTCTTCGAACGGCGCGCCCTTCGGGTCGAAGTCGATCACGCACCAATCAGCGCGCTCGAGTGACCCAACCCGCCCTGCCATCAAGTGCAGCGGCAGCGTGGCCAGGTTCGCGCACCACTCGAGCGTGCGCACGTCGTCGCAGACGATCTGCTCGATGTCGCGCTTCTCTTCTTCATTCCGCATGCGCACGGTGCGCACGAAGTCGGGCGACTTCAACGGCGCGCTCTTCTGAAAGAAGTTCTTCCCGCGAATGCCGTCGGGGTACCGCGTCATCATCAGCGGGCGGTCTTTCAAGTACGGCAGCAACCACTTGGAAACGCGCTGGTAGTACTCGACCAGCTCCCCCTTCGTGATGCCGTCGTCGGGAAAGAGCACCTTGTTCACGTTCGAGATCTTCGCGTGTGCGGGCTCGACCGCTGCAGGCACGTGCCCAGCCGTCGGAAACGGGCACTCCGCAGGCTCTTTGTCGTCGCGCCAGCGCAAGAATACCGGCTCACGAACCGAGTGCTGCTCGGGCCAGTTCTTGTAGCGCGCCTCGACCACCAGCTTCGGAGTGACCCAGATCGCGTCCTTCTTGTCGGAGACGTCGCCCGCGAATTGCGGCTCCGCGACGACGTCGGCCTCCAGCTGCTGCTTCCGCTTCGCACCGAGCGTCTTCGCGTTCACGCCCGCGCCGACCGCGCCCGCGAAGTGAAACTGCTGCCCGCCCCACACCCCCAGGTACAGCGTGTTCCAGTCGTCCGCGTAGCCGACCACCGCAAAGTCCGCCGAGTGCTGCAGCGCCAGCTTGAGCCAGGTGTTGTGCCGCCCACCTTTGTACGGAGCCGACAGATCTTTCGCGACGATGCCCTCCAACTGCTGCGCCTTCACCGCCTCGAGCAACGCTTCGCCTTCACGCTCGATGTGCTCCACCGGCAGCAACCTGTCGGCCTTCTTCACGCGCGCGAACAGGCGAGCCTTTCGCTCTCGCAGCGGCAGGCGACGGAGGTCTTCGCCGTCAGCCATCAAGAGATCGAACGCGAAATACACCGCCGGGTTGGCGCGCAGGTTCGCGTCGATCTCCTTTGCGCCCGTCAGCCGCCCACGTTGCAGGAGCTTCTGAAAAATCGGCCGCCCCACGGCGTCTTGAATCACCAGCTCGCCGTCGATGATGAAGTCACCCCCGGGTAACGAGCCGAACGCCTCGGTGATCTCGGGGAACTGACGTGTCGCTTCACTCCCGCGGCGCAGCAGGAGGCGGACCTTTCCGTCGATGCGCTCCACAAGTACGCGAAAGCCGTCGAGCTTCAGCTCGAAGCCCCAGCCATCACGGGTGAAGGCCTTCGTCGTCGCTTCAGCCAGCTGGAGTTCGATGTCGTCGGCGTTCATTTTGACTCTTCAAAACTGGCGGTACGGTACCCCCATGAGCGCGCGAGCCATGGGTACGGGAACGATCAGCTTCGGTCTGGTCAACATTCCGGTGAAGGTCTTCTCAGCCACCGAGTCGAGCGGGAAGATCTCATTCAATCAGCTGCATGCCGAGAAGAAGACGCGGCTCAAGCAGCAGATGTACGACCCCGAGACGGGCGAGATCGTGCCGCGCGACAAGATCGTCAAGGGCTACGAGTACGCCAAAGATCAGTACATCGTCATCGACGACGCGGAGCTCGAGAAGCTGGAGCTCGCCACCTCCCGCTCCATGGACATCACCGAGTTCGTGCCGCTCGACTCGGTTGACCCGCTCTACTTCGACAACGGCTACTACCTCGGCCCCGACAAGGGCGCCGAGCGCGCGTACAAGCTGCTCGCCGCTGCGCTCACCGACGCACGCTACGCCGCCGTCGCCAAGTACGTCGCGCGCGGCAAGCAGCAGCTCGTCGTCTTCCGCCCGCTCGACGGCGCCATCGTCATGCAGCAGCTGCGCTACGGCGACGAAGTGAAGGGCCTCAGCGAGATCCCCATTCCCGATGCCACGGTCACCGACGCCGAGCTCGGCCTCGCGCGGCAGTTCATCGGCGCGCTCGCCAAGCCCACGTTCGACATCAAGCAATACAAAGACGAGTACCGCGACAAGCTGCGCGATCTGCTCGACAAGAAGATCAAGGGCGAGGCCGTCGACCTCACGCCCGCTCCTGCGCCCGTCGCCAAGGTCGTCGACCTGATGGAGGCGCTCAAGGCGTCACTCGCGCGCAACTCCGCCACACCCGCCGCCGAACCCGCAGAAGCCGAGCGCAAG
The DNA here is from genome assembly GCA_035910535.1 of Archangium sp. Taxonomy (GTDB): domain Bacteria; phylum Myxococcota; class Myxococcia; order Myxococcales; family Myxococcaceae; genus Archangium_A. The sequence goes on from JAMHXF010000046.1 coordinate 85,740, forward strand.
CCGCCCAAACGCGCCGCCGCGACAGACGAAGCGGCCACCACGGGAAAAAAGAAGAAAGCCAAAGGCTGATGTGGCTCTCGCAGTCTTCCTGCTGACGTACGTCTTCCTCGCTGGTTTCAAGCTCCCGTTTCTCAAGCTCGATCGAACCGGCGCTGCGCTCGCTGGCGCTGCGGCGATGGTCGCGCTCGGCATCATCCCCCCGAAGGAGATCGCCGAGTCGGTCGACGTCGACACCATCGTGCTGCTGCTCGGCATGATGTTGCTCGCCGCGTACCTCACGAAGGCCGCGTTCTTTCGCGCGTGCGGCTACTACGTGCTGCGGCTCTCGCATTCACCGCGGGGCTTGTTGTTCGCGCTCATCGTGATCAGCGGCGTGTTGTCGGCGTTTCTCGTCAACGACACCGTGTGTCTGATGCTCACGCCGCTGGTGTTGATGCTGGTGAAGAGCGCAGACCTGCCGCCGCTGCCGTACCTGCTCGGGCTGTGCATGTCGTCGAACGCGGGCTCGGCGGCCACGTTCACCGGCAACCCGCAGAACATGATCATCGGCATGGCCTCGCGCATGCCGTACGGCCAGTTCATCGCGTACATGGCGCTGCCTGCGCTCGCGTCGATGGCGATCGTCTTCGGCGTGCTGCTCTACTTCTTTCGCGATCAGCTCCCGTCGCGTTCGATTCACCCCGACGGCGCGCCACCGCCCGTCGACAAGCGCCTGCTGACGATCTGCTGCGTCGCGCTCTCGGGCATTCTCGTCGCGTTCTTCGCCGGCTTCCCGATGTCCTGGAGCGCGCTCATCGGCGCCGTCGCGGTGATGCTGGTCTCCGGCGTCGACGCAGAAGAGCAGTACAAGAAGATCGACTTCACCCTGCTGCTCTTCTTCGCCTGCCTCTTCATCGTGGTGCACGGCGTGAATCGCGAAGGCTGGTCAGAGTCGATGCGCCAGCTCTTCGCGCCGCTCATGCACGGAGGGCCGGTGCAGGAGACCTTCGGCTTCACCACGCTGAGCCTGGTCGCGTCGAACCTGTTCTCGAACGTGCCCTTCGTGATGCTCGCGCGCCACTGGGTGCCGACGATGAGCGACCCGGTGCTGGGCTGGCAGGTGCTCGCGCTGTCGTCGACGCTCGCAGGCAATCTCACGCTCATCGGCTCAGTCGCGAACCTGATCGTCTTTGAAGGCGCGAAAGACACCGTGAAGGTGACGTTCTGGGAGTACTTCCGCGTAGGCGTGCCGGCGACGGTGCTGAGCCTCGTGGTCGGCCTGCTGATTCTGCTCGCTGAGCGGCAGCTCTTCGCTTCGTAGTTGCCGTTGACAATCAATAAGCTACTGCTTATTGATTCACCCCATGCAATGCGGCGCAGTGGTCGAAGACCGGGTGTTCCGCGCGCTCGCGGACCCGAGCCGACGAGCGATCTTCGAGTCACTCTCGACGGGCGAAGCGGCGGTGAAGGAGCTCACGGCGCGCTTCTCGATCTCTCAACCGGCGATCTCGCAGCACCTCGCGACGTTGACCGAAGCGGGCCTCGTCACCGGTCGACGTGAGGGGCGCTGCGTCTACTACCGGGTCGATCCGCAAGGCATGAAGCCGCTCCTCGATTGGGTCGCGCACTACCGCGCATTCTGGACGGAGCGCCTCGATCGTCTCGAGAAGCTCCTGGAGAACATGGACCAATGACGCCCTTCGACAAGACCGCGCCATCACAGACCGAGGCGATTCACTTTGAGTTCGAGCTCCGGCACCCACCCGAGAAGGTCTGGCGAGCGCTCACCAACCCGGTGCTGCTCTCGGAGTGGTTGTTGCCGGTGCTCAATCAACGCCTCGAGGCCGGCGCGGAGTTCATGTTTCAAGCGCCTGCACAGCCCGGCTGGGACGGCACGGTGAACTGCCGGTACCTCGAGATTGAGAAAGAAAAGAAGCTCAGCTGGGCGTGGGTGGTCGGAGAGATCGACACCGTCGTCACGTTCACGCTCACGCCGACGGAGTCAGGCACGAAGCTCACGCTCGTGCAGTCGGGCTTCAAGCCGAACCAGCAGCAGAACTTCGGCGGCGCCCGCTACGGCTGGAACATGATGGGCGGGAAGTTGATCGACCTGCTCGGTCGGATCTCCTGAGGAGCTCACCCATGAAAGTCATCAACTTCATCAGCTGGCTGTGCGCGCACACGGTCGACACGAACTTCGTCTCGAAGGCGGAGGCGCACTCCGGCGCGCGGCTCACGCAACCCTCGCAGCTCCACGGTTGGAAACCGTCACTTTGACCAACACCCACGACTTCATTCGCGTTCAAGGCGCGCGCGAGAACAACCTCAAAGGCGTCAACGTCGAGCTCCCAAAACGTCAACTCACCGTCTTCACCGGCGTCTCAGGCTCCGGGAAGTCGTCGTTGGTGTTCGGCACCATCGCGGCCGAGTCACAGCGGCTCATCAACGAGACGTACAGCGCGTTTCTGCAGGGCTTCATGCAGTCGCTCGGGCGCCCTGATGTCGACGTACTCGAAGGGCTGACGACGGCGATCATCGTCGATCAAGAGCGCATGGGCGCGAACGCGCGCTCGACCGTCGGCACCGCGACCGACGCGAACGCCATGCTGCGCGTGTTGTTCAGCCGCCTCGGCAAGCCGCACGTCGGCTCGCCCAACGCGTTCTCGTTCAACGTGCCGTCGGTGCGCGCCGTCGGCGAAATGACCGTCGACAAGGTCGGCGCCAAAACCGAGAAGAAGGTCTTCTCGGTGAACGGCGGCATGTGCCCGAAGTGCGACGGCATGGGCCAGGTCAACGACATCGACTTGAAGCAGCTCTACGACGAGAACAAGTCGCTCAACGAAGGCGCGCTCACCATTCCCGGATACACCGCCGATGGGTGGATGGTTCGCATCTTCGGCGCCTCGGGCTTCGTCGACGCCGACAAGCCCATCAAGAAGTACACGAAGCAGGAGCTGCAGGACTTCCTCTACAAAGAGCCGACGAAGGTGAAGGTCGACAAGATCAACCTCACCTACGAAGGCCTGATTCCGAAGATCCAGAAGTCGTTCTTGTCGAAAGACGTCGACTCCATGCAGCCGCACATTCGTGCCTTCGTCGAACGGGCGGTGACGTTCACGAAGTGCCCCGAATGCGAAGGCACGCGACTGAGCAAGGCGGCCCGCTCGTCGAAGATCAAGAACATCAACATCGCCGACGCGTGCTCGATGCAGATCAACGAGCTCGCTGACTGGCTGCGCACCGTGAAGGAGCCGTCGGTCGCGCCGCTCATCAAGACGCTGCAGCACACGCTCGACTCGTTCGTGGAGATCGGCCTCGGGTACCTCAGCCTCGACCGACCCGCGGGCACGTTGTCGGGCGGCGAAGCGCAGCGCACGAAGATGATTCGTCACCTCGGTTCGTCGCTCACCGACGTGACCTACGTGTTCGACGAGCCGACCGTCGGCCTCCACCCGCACGACATTCAGCGCATGAATGAGCTGCTGCTGCGGCTCCGCGACAAAGGCAACACGGTGCTGGTCGTCGAACACAAGCCCGAGACGATCGAGATCGCAGATCACGTGGTCGACATGGGCCCGCGCGCAGGCACCGCAGGCGGCGAGGTCGTCTTTCAGGGCACACTCGCCGGGCTGCGCAAGAGCGACACCCTCACCGGCCGCCACCTGAACGATCGCGCGAGCCTCAAAGCGACGGTTCGCAAGTCGACCGGCGTGTTGAAGGTTCGCGGCGCGAGCTCGCACAACCTGAAGAAGGTCGACGTCGACATCCCGCTCGGCGTGCTGGTGGTCGTCACCGGCGTCGCGGGCTCGGGCAAGAGCTCGCTGATTCACGGCTCGGTGAGCGAACGCGAAGGCGTGGTGACCGTCGACCAGTCGGCCATCAGCGGCTCGCGGCGCAGCAACCCGGCGACGTACACCGACATGCTGGAGCCGATTCGAAAGGCGTTCGCCAAAGCCAACGGTGTGAAGCCGGCGTTGTTCAGCGCGAACTCAGAAGGCGCGTGCCCGACGTGCAACGGTGCAGGCGTCATCTACACCGACCTCGGCATGATGGCTGGCGTCTCGACGGTCTGTGAAGACTGCGAGGGCAAGCGGTTCCACGCGTCGGTGCTCGAATACAAACTCGGTGGTTTGAATATCGCCGAGGTGCTCGATCTCTCCGTCGACGAAGCCGTGAAGTTCTTCGGCGCAGGCAAGGGTCAGCTGCCTGCGGCGCACGCGATTCTCGTGCGGCTCGCAGAGGTCGGGCTCGGCTACATCACGCTCGGGCAGCCGCTCACCACGTTGTCAGGCGGTGAACGTCAACGGCTCAAGCTGGCGACGCACATGGGCGCCGATGGCGGCGTGTACGTGCTCGACGAGCCCACCACCGGCCTGCACCTGGCCGACCTGAAGCAGCTGCTGGGCTTGCTCGATCGCCTCGTCGATGCAGGCAAGTCAGTCATCGTCATCGAGCACAACCAGTCGGTCATGGCGCACGCCGACTGGCTCATCGATCTCGGCCCCGGCGCCGGTCACGACGGAGGCAAGATCGTGTTCGAAGGAACTCCGGCCGACCTCGTCAAGGCGAAGTCGACGTTGACCGGCAAACACCTCGCCGACTTCGTCAGCGCTCGACGGTCGGCGAAGTAGCGACGAACTGCGGGTGCGCGCGCACGGCGGCTTCGAGCTCCGTGGTGAGCTCGTTGCCATGCGGCCCGCGCGCCGAAGAGCGCTGCCAGCGCGCCAGCCAGCGTTCACCGAGCGCCTGATCGATCGACCTGGCGCCCGTCGACGCGATCGTCGTCTCGCCCTTCGTGCCGGTCGACAAGCCGTGGCCGACGAAGAAGCCCGCAAGCAGCAACGACACGCGCGTGGGCGTCGCGGCGCTGTACGTCGCCAACACGCCACCGTCGCGCGGCAGGTGCGAACGAACCTGCCGGAGGAAATCGACCGTCCACATGGTGGGGTTCGACTCGGGGCTGAACGGGTCGAAGAACACGAGCTCGAACTCACCGTCGAGCTCGTCGACCAGCTTCACCGCGTCACCTTCGAGCAGCCGCCACGTGAAGTTCGGGTCCTCCCAGCGGCCGTGCTCGAGGAGCGCCTGCACGGCGTGCTTCCACGGCTGCAGAAACGGGAAGCCTTCGGGGTCGTTCAACGCGAGCCGCAGCGGCGCGAGATCGTGCTCGAGGCTGACGATCTCGAGCGGTCGCAGCCGAGCCGAGCCCATGTTCTTCGCGCGCGTGAGCGCCGCGATGGCGTTGGTTCCCGCGCCGAGGCCAACGTCGAGAATGCGCAGCGGCTCGTCGACGGCGGTGCGCAGCCGACGCTCGACCTCCAGCTGGTCCACGTAGAGGCGGTTGGCTTCGTCCCACGGGCCGACGGGGTGCATGATCTCTCCGTGCCCCGTGTGGCGCACGGCCCGAAAACCGCCGCGCGTCGTCACCAACTCGAACACGCCGTCTTTCGCGCCCGTCGCGCGGAACAGGCCCTTCTTCGGCCCGAGCAATTCACGCAGCACGGCGTACTCCGCCGCCCAGCGGTTCTCGAGAATCGCGGTGCGCATGCGCGTCATCAGCTGCTGGTAGTGCCACAGGTTGTGCACCGACAGCAGGCGCGCCGACAGGTGGTGGTTTCCCTGCGCGAGGTGCCGCAGGTAGCTGCGCGTGTAGCGCTTGCACACCGGGCAACCACACGTCGCGTCGAGCGGCTCGTCGCCCATGCGGTACTCGACGCGCGTGAGCCGGAGCTGCCCCTCGAACGTGTACGCGTAGCCCTGCTGCGCCATCTTCGGAGGAATGATGCAGTCGAACATGTCGACGCCCGCGTTCACCGCCTCGACGAGATCGATCGGCGTGCCGACGCCCATCAGGTAGCGCGGCTTGTTCGCCGGCAGCAGCGGCGCCGTGTGCTGCGTCATCGAATACAGCAGCTCGCGCGACTCACCCACGGCGAGGCCGCCGATCGCGAACCCATCGAACGGGCTCGCCGTCAGGGTCTGTGCGCTCAAGGTGCGCATGTCGGGGAACACGCCGCCCTGAACGATCGCGAACACCGCCTGGCCCGTGTCTTTCGAATCGCGCTGCGCGAGCGAACGAAGCGCCCAGCGGTGCGTGCGCTCCATGGCCTCGCGGGTCTCGGCTTCGCCCGACGTCGAGGGCAGACACACGTCGAGCACCATCATGATGTCGGAGCCGATGGCCTGCTGCATTTCGATGCTCGTCTCGGGAGAGAGCATGTGCGCGTGGTTGTCGTAGGGGCTGCGAAAACGGGCGCCCTTCTCGGTGATGTCGCGCGCGCCGGGCAGCGAGAAGATCTGAAAGCCGCCGGAGTCGGTCAGCACGCCGCCGTTCCACTGCATGTAGCGGTGCACGTCGCCGAAGCGCTTGAACACCTCGGCGCCCGGGCGCAACAACAGGTGGTAGGTGTTCGACAGGCAGATGGTGGCGCCCGAGTCTGCGACCTCGTCCATCGTCAGGCCGCGAACGTGCGCATGAGTGGCGACAGGCATGAAGGTCGGCAGCAGCGTCTGGCCGCGGCGGGTGTGAAGAATCGCCGCGCGCGCACCGGAGGGCGCCGTAGCCAACAGCTCGTACCGAATCGGGGAATTCACGCGCGGCCTCATACGGGAAATCGGCCCCCGGCCAAATAGCGGAGAGCCCCGCTTTCCGGGGGTAGGCTTCGAGGCATGTCCGACTCCCGAAAACGGGCCGCCATCACCAGTCGCACCACCGCTCCCGACGCGTGGGACGCGGGGCTTCACGCCGAGAGCGACGCCGGCCCCATCGACGTTGGGTTGTCGATCGAGCCGAGCGCCGTGGGCCTCATCGTCGACGCGCCGGGCGTCGGGTTGCTCAAGGTGGCCTTCGACGTCGCCGCTGATGGCACCACGAAGTTGGCGCGCGCCAGTCGACGATTGTCTGACGGTCGCGAAGCACCGCTGGTGGTGATCGACGAACAGAAGGTGCTGCAGCTCGAAGGTGAACTGCAGCGCGTGGAAGAGAAGCTGGGCACGTTGGTGACGGAGCGAGACGAAGCGCGCGATCGGGCCGCAATTCTGTCTGACGAGCGCAAGGTTGCGGCGTCGCGTCGTGAAGAAATCGAGCAGACGCTGGCGTCGATCACCGCCGCGCTGCAGACCGAGAAAGACGCGCGCCTCGTGCTGGTAGCAGAGAGAGAGAGGCTCCGCGATGAACTGCAACAGGCGCGCAGCGACGCCGACGCGGCGCTCAGCGAGCGCATTTCTGCGCTGGAGTCGGCACAGCGCGAAGCGATCACCCAGCTCGAGACCTCCGAAGCCGAGCTGGCCCGGGTTCGCAAAACACTCGACGACGCCACGGGTGAAGCCAGAGGTGCGACCGCGCAGCACGAAGAAGAGATGGCGTGGATCACCTCGGAGCTGCAGCGTCGGCAAGACGAGCTGACGGCTGCGACAGACGCTTCTGCCGCGCACAGCGAAGAGATCGTTCGGCTCACCGCGTCGCTCGATGAGGCGCGGCGCGAGGTCGACGCGCGCACCGCTGAACTCGTGATGGCCCGCGAGCAGCACGAGGCGTTGTCAGCCGAACAGACCTCGCTCAAGCAAGACCTCGATCGCATCACGCATGAACTCGAGCAACTCACGCGGAAGCATGAGTCGCTGCAGCAGGAGCTCCAGGTCTCGCGCGAGCTGACCGCCGAGACCGAGGGCCGCTTGCAGTCGCTCGCCGAGAGTAACGAGTCGACCAGCCGCGAGTCTCAAGACCGGCTCACGGAGGAGATCGCTCAACTCACCGCGCAGCTCGATGATCGCCAGCGAGAGCTCGACACCGCGCGCGCAGAGCTGCAGGTCGCCACCGAAGAGCTCGCGGCGCGCGACTCGCAGCACGCAGAAGCGGCGTCGAAGTTGAACGCCGTCGAGGCCGCGCTGGCTGAGGCCAACGCTCGACACGACGAAGAGCGCAACCGCTACAGCACCAGCGAGAGCCAGATCGCCGCAGAACGAAACGACGCGCGCTCACGGCTCGCCGCGCTCGATGAACAGGTGCAGGAAGAAGCGCGCAGCACGTCGATCGCCCTGTCGACCGAGCGCGCGGAGCGAAAGCGCATCGAGACGGAGCTGGAGTCGCTTCGCGTGCAGTTGGAGGGCGCCGACAACCACGCGGCAACGAAGTACGCGTCGACCATCGAGGCCATGCATGCGCAGCTCGCCGCCGCCGAGAGTCGAATCGGCGCCGAGACCGCTGCGACGCGGGAAGCCCGTGACGTCGCCGCGAAGCTGCTGAGTGAACGCGATGAAGCGCGCGCCGTGGCAAGGCAGCTCCACACCAAGGCGGCGGCCGCGAAGTCTCCAAAGGAATTCGACGCGCTGAACCTGCGACTCGAGGCGCTGGGTCGAATGCTCGAGCAAGAGCGTGACGGCCGGGGGCGTGCGCTGGCTGAACGTGACGAGTGGCAGTCGCGCTTCCGTGCGTTGGCCAAGGGCTCCGTCGAGCCGACGGCGGGAGGCCCGTCGTCGTCGCAGGAAGACACCAAGAGCTACTTCATCGAAACTCCGACGATTCCTGAAGTCCCGGCGGTAACGCCTCCACCGAAGAAGAAGGGAAGCTGACGTGCGCCTCGCCTCGTCTCTCGTGCTGCTGTCGTCACTCGCGCTCGCCGAAGATTTTTCGACCTGGGAGGAGCGCTACCAGTTCGATTGCAACGGACCGTTCGAGCACTTCTCACCCGCCGACACCAAAACGCGCGCGGGGTGGAGCTTCGAGCACACTGGCGGCACCGTGAAGGTTCGTCGCGAGAAGCCGCGCGCCGCGAAGAAGCCGACGCTGGGTCTGCTCGCGGGCATCAAAGATCTCGAGCCCGAGACGAAGGCGATGCTCGACTCGTTCATCGCCAGCTTCGAGAAGGCCGACGTCGACGCCATCGTCATCGGTGGTGACACCAGCGCAGAGCCCGAAGGCCTCGACGAGATCCTCACCTACCTGGGCAAGGCCACCAACCGGCCGCTGCTCGTCATTGCCGGCAACATGGAGCGTGGCGCGGCGCTCAACTATTCCATCCTGAAGCAGCGCAAGGCGGGCGCGTTGCACATGCTGAACCTCGACGTGGTGCGCCGCTACGACGGCGACGGCGTCGACGTGATCGGCCTCGGCGGGTACCACGACAAGGCGTACCTGCACCTCGCGGGCGGCTGCATCTACAAAGACAAAGACCTCGATGCGGTCGAGCGCGCGGCGGCGGCGGCCGACGACAGCGTGGTGCTGCTCGCGCATGGCCCACCGCGCATGAAGGGCCAGCAGTCGATCGACTACGTGCCCGGCGCCGACAACGTCGGTGACCCTCGCCTCGCGTCGCTGCTCGCCAGGACGAAGATCCAGTTCGGCATTCACGGCCACATTCTCGAGGCTGCGGGGCGCGCGACTGACGTGAACGGCAAGCCGCTGCCGCAGAAAAAACCGCAGACCTCGCTCTTCGTGAATCAGGGCTCCGCCAACCCTCTGCCGTGGAAGTTGAACGACGGCACCACGAGCTACGGCCTCGCCGCGCTCCTCACCGTCGACGGCAAGAAGGCCACGTACGAGATCCTGCGGGGGCCAAAGCCGGTGGCGAAGTGAAGCGGTTGCTGCTCACTGCGAGCCTCGCGCTGGCCTCGTGTGGAGAAGCGCCCCATGGTGCCGATGGCGGCCCGACGACGACGGACGCTGGAGCACGCAGCGCCGAGCCGACGTTGAAGGGGTTTCAACAAGAGACCCTTGAGGCCCACAACGCGGTGCGCTCCGCCGCCCAGCCAGCGCCCTCACCTGCCCTCGAGCCGATGGCGTGGAGCGAGACCGCCGCCGCGCTCGCCGCCGACTGGGCCGCACGCTGCGAATTCAAGCACCGCGATCCGAATACGCTGGGCGAGAACCTCTCGGCGGGCACCGGAGAACGCAGCATCACCTCCGTCGTGAACGACTGGGCGAGCGAGGAGCGCGACTACACGTACTCCACCAACGCGTGCGCGGCTGGCAAGCAGTGCGGCCACTACACGCAGATCATCTGGCGCTCGAGCGTGGGTGTGGGCTGCGCGATTGCGCGCTGCACCACCGGGAGCCCATTCGGGAGCGGCGCGTGGAGCTTCATCGTCTGCAACTACGAGCCAGCCGGGAACTTCATCGGCCAGAAGCCGTACTGACGCTCTCCCACGCGGGAAGAGCGTCAGGGACTCAACGACTCAGAGCCCGTCTTCCGGCTCTTCGCCACTCGCAGGAGCCTTCTTCGCGGGCGCGGGGGCCGGAGCAGGTGCCGACTTTTCGGCCGGAGGAGGCGCCTTCTTCGGCTCTTCCTTCTTCGCCTCAGGAGCCGGAGCAGGCGTGCCCTTCGCGTCCTGCTTCTGCTTCTGGAACTCCTCTTCCTTCTTCTTGCGCTCTTCTTCGGCCGCCGCGGCCTCCATCTTCTTCATCTCTTCTTCCATCTTCGCGGCTTCAGCGGTGATGCGCTTCTCCTCCTCACGCTGCTTGATGACCTCTTCCTGCTCTTCGATCAGCTTGTGCACCGGGTGTTCAACGCTCAAGCCCACGTCGCCCTTGCGCGCGATGTACGACTTGAACAGCGAGATCGCCTTCTCGGGGTCACCCTTGAGGCCGATGATGATGCCGCGGTTGAGCAGCAGCTCGGGCAGCTCGGGGTTCACCTTCGCGGCCTCGTCGTAGGTGGCCATCGCCTTGTCCAGCTGACCCATGCCCTTGTAGGCAACGCCGAGGTTCACCAGCGCGTCGACGTTCTTGCCGTTCGCCTGAAGAATGCGACGCAGGTGCTCTTCGGCGCCCTGGTAGTCCTCCTGCTCGAAGGCCATGCGGCACAGCTGGTACTGCGCAGGCAGATAGTCGGGGCGCGCATCAGCGGCCTTCTTGAACTGCACACGCGCCTTCGCCGGCTCCTTCTCGGCGAGGTTGATGGTGCCCAGCGTGTAGAAAATCTCCGGGTCGGCGTCGTCGATCTTGCTGGCTCGCAGTGCGATCAACCGCGCGAGCGCGTACTGCTTTTGCTCGGTGTACACGAGCATCATGGTCTTGAAGGCCTGCAGCGTCTTCGGGTCACGGAAGAGCGCCTCACGCGACAGCTCGATCGCGCGATCCAGCTCTCCGCGGCGCCGTGACAGCTCGGCCAGGCGCGCGCGGCTGCTCGCGTCGTCGGGGTAGCTGGTGAGAATGTCGGTGTAGACCTTGGTGGCCGTCGCCTCGTCGCCGTTGTTCTGCGCGATGACGCCCAGGTTCTCGGCGGCCTGCTTCAACGTCGGCTTGCGCGAGAGCGCCTCTTTGTAGAGCGCGACCGCTTCCTTCGTCTTGCCCTGACGGTCGGCCAGCACGCCCAGGTTGTAGACAGCCTCAGCGAGGTTCGGGTCAGCGTCGGCCGCCGCGCGGAACTTCTTCTCGAGCGACGGGTAGTCGATGGCCTTGGCCTTCTTCTGCGTCTCCATCGCCTTGAGCGCGTCGTCGAAGAGCAGCTTGGCCTTGTTGCTGATCTGCGGCTCGGCGGCTGCCGTGTTCTGAGCGCCCGCCTTGCCGTCGTCCTTCACCGTATTGCTCTGCGTGGTGGTGCAGCCCGTCATCAGGCCAACGCTCACCGCCGCACTCATCAATACACGTCGCATCGTCATTCCTTCGGCGCGGAAGCTCACAGCGTGTCCTCCGGCTCGTCGTCAGGGCTCTTGCCCTTGGCTGCAGGCGCAGGAGCCGGCGCGTTGGCTTTCTTCTCTGCCTTCTTCTCCGGCTCCGGAGTCGTCAGATCGATCTCGGGCATCGTCTCGGCGACCGGGCGGCTGCCGACCTCCTGCGTGTTGTTCTTGATGGTCTGCGCCTGCTCCACGGAGATGGTGGGCACGGGCTGAATCGAGGTCAGCACGTCGCCGCCGATGGCCGCCGTCTTGTCGGTGTTCTGCTTCAGCGACATCACGTCTTCGCGCATCTTGGGGAACTGCTGCGGCGCGTACTTGTTGCGCAGCATCTCGAGCGCGGCCTCGGTGCAGGGGTTGAACACGTCGAGCTCCTGGCTCTTCTGAACCACGGCGGTGAAGGCGTCGGTGGCGTTCTTCTTCACCGGCTCGGCCTGCTGCTCGAACTGCGGCCGGAGCTCGATGAGCAGGTCTTCAGGCAACCCTGCAGGCACCGGGAAGTTGATGAGCTGATCTGCGAGCTGGTCGTACGCGAGGCCGATTTTGTGGAGCGCGCAGATGGCCGGGTCGGCCGACTTGAACGACACCGTCTTGGTGTACGTCTTCTGAATCTCCGTCAGCGCGTTGCTCTTGCTGGTGATGGAGCCCTTGAGTTCGCCGATGTTCTGCAGCTTCGACCAGCGCAGCTTGAGCGCGTTGTACTTACGCCACTCGTCTTCGTTCTGAATGAAGTTGGCGCGGGCCACGGCGTCGAGCGCGGTGATCTCGAGCGCGTCACGCTGACGCTTGGGCAGCTTCTCGTAATAGTCAGAAATGCGGTTGTAGACGCCGCGCGCGGCCTTCGTGTTCTTCTGCTTCTCTTCGTAGATCGTCGCGATGCGGCCCTCAGCGGTCAGCACCTTGCTCGGGTCTTTGACGTACTTCTTCTCGTACTCCTCGAGCCCCTTGGTGACCTTGCCCCACTGACCCATCTTCTCGTACAGATCGAGGATCGACTTCTCGACGGCCTCGGCGTCTTTCGACGTTGGCCACAGCTCGAGGTACTTCTCGCGGTTCTTGAGCGCCTGCTTGTACGCACCCAAACCGTCGCGGAAGACGCCCGCGTTGAAGAGCGCGTCCTGCGCCTTCTGCTCTTCCCACACCTGCTCGGCTGCGGCCTTCGGCGCTTCCTTCGCGCCCTTCTTCGGAGCCACCTTGCCCTTCTTTGGCTGCGGGCCACGGCTCTTCTCGTACGCGACCGCGTAGGCCTCGTAGTAGTCGGCGGCCGGGTCGAAGTCGGCGATGGCCTCGTAGCCTTCGGCGAGCGCGAACATCGTCTGCGGCACGTACTGCGACTTGGGGTACTTCTGAATGAGCTGCTTTCGCACCTCGATGGCGCGGTTGAGCATCTTGCCGTTGAAGAAGTCGATGGCGGCGTTGAAGAGCGCCTTGTCGGCGAGCTCCGTCTTCGGCCACTCGCTCACGAACGTGATGTAGGCCTCGCCGGCCTTGGCGTATTCCTTCTTCGCCTCGAGCTGGTTGATGAGCTTGAAGCTCGACTGCTCGATGAGCTTCGCGAGCTCTTCGCGGAACTTGCCGACCGCCAGCTTGTCCTCCGCGTAGAACTTGCGGGCCCAGTCGTTGACCTTCTGCCAGTCGCCGATGAGGTTGTACGAGTCGAGCACCAGGTTGGCGGCGATTTCGCCGGCCTTCGAGCCGTCTTCGAACTTGTAGTCAGGCGACTTGAGCGCGATGTCCGACAACCGCGCGACCGCCTCGTCGAGGTGGTTGTAGTCGTAATAAATGCGCGCGGCCTTGTACGAGATCTCGACCTTCTTCTCGCCCTTCTCGATGTACTTCAAATAGTTGTTACAGGCGTCGAGCAGGTTCTGCTTCGAGGGCGGAATGCTGAGCTTCTTGTTCGGGTCGGTGACGGCCTCGGGCTTGATCTTCCCGCTCGCCTCGTCGGCCTTCACGACCTCCGTCCACGCGAGAATCGCGTTGTACGAAGAGTTGTTCAGGTACTTGCCCGTCTTCTCCTTCTTGTTGATGCGCTCGATGTCGACACCGAAGACCGTCGTGTACTCACCAGCGGCCTTCTCGTACTTGTTCAGGTTGTCGTTGAGCAGCTCGGCCCAGAAGAAGCGCAGGTCGTAGGCCTTGGGGCTCTGAGGGAACAACGTGAGGTAGTCGGCGTAGACGGCGTTGGCGAACTCGAAGGTCTGCTCGTCGCGCGTCTTGCGGCCTTCGTTGTGCCAGTCGACGGCGAGGCGCGAAATGGTGCGCTCGGCGAGCTCGCGCGCTTCGTCGAGCGAGCGCTTGTCTTTGTCTTCGAGCTTCGGGTTGCCCTTGAGCACGTCGTCCATGATCTTCACGAGGCGACGCACCTGCTGCACCGTCATCTGCTTGTTGCCGGCGCGCATGACGCAGTCGACGACGCGCGACTGGAAGCCGGGCGCTTCGGGCGACAACGGGCGCTCGGTGATGAGCATGTTGTACGCGAGCGCCGCTTCGCGATCTTTGCCGTCTTCATAGAAGAGGCTCGCGAGCTGCTTGAGCATGGTGCGGAGATCTTCAGGCGTCTTCGCCAGCTTGTTGAACTTCTCTTTCGCCTCGGTCGGGCCGCCACCACCACGCGAATACGCGCGCACGTAGTCAGTGCGGGCTTCCTTCGCGAGGCCGGTGCGTGAGCCCTTCGCGCCCTTCTTGCCTTCGACTTCTTCTGCGCCGGCGAAGTCGACGTAGAGGACGACGGCCTTCCACATGTCCTGGGCCTTCTCGAACTCCGACATGTTGAAGTGGCACCAGCCCTGTTTGTAGAGCGCGTAGCCGTAGACTTGGTTCTCGGGGAACTTGGCGGCGTTCTTGTAGTTCTCGAGCGCCTTCTCGAGAGACTCCTTCTTGCCCTTCGAGCCGTTGAACCAGTACTCGCCGACCGCGAGGTACGAGTCAGGCAGGTACTTCGACTTGGGGTACTTGCTGATGAGGCGGCCGTACGCGACGAGCGCACGCTTCTCATCGTTCATTTCCATGAGGTTGAGCCCGAGGAAGTAGAGGACCTCGTCGGTGCGCTCGAAGTCTTTGTATTCCTGAACGATCGTCGAATAGGCCTTCACGGCCTCTTGCGCGTAGACCTTCGACTCTTCGTTCAGCTTGGCCTTCTCGGCTTCGGCCGCTTCGATGCCCGCCTTGTCGTCGGCGTTCATCGAACGAATCTTGTCGTCGTCTTTACGGTTGGCTTCGAACGAGATGTACTTCGACTCTTCCCAGTAGAGCTCGCCGAGACGGAAGAGGAGCCCGGGCTTCTCTTTCTTGTCCGTCGTGAAATCGATGATCTTCTTGAGGTCGGCGATCTGCTCGCGGCGCTTGGCGGCGACCTGCACTTCGACGCCGAGACGGAACTGATCGTATTTCAGCGCAGGCGCTTCATCGCGCTTCTCTTTCTTGCGCGTGATGTCGCCGGCCAGCGACTTGTCGGGGACGAGGCTCGTTTCTTTCTTCTTGAGCTCGACTTCTTTGGCAGCCTTCTTGTCAGCTGGCGCCTGAGCGACGGCCTGCAACGAGAGAGCGACGAGAACGGCAATGACAGATCGGCGCATGTTCTTCCTGGGCAAAAGAGTCCGCTCGTAAAATTTTGCAGCCGCGATGGACTGCCGACGCGGTGATCACTTGCGGCAAGCAAGTGGTCGGGACTCCTTGGAAAATTCCCTTTGAGCGAGCGAAATCATCTCCCTCACGTCTCACAGGGTCAAGCAACGACTACTGCTACCGGGAGGGCCCGACCTGTAGTCGCTCGAGCAGCGCGCGCGCGCCCAGCGCGGCCTTCGCGTCGGCGCCGACCTCGATGACCAACTCGACCGAGGGGTCTCGTACGAGCAGCGACTGCAAGAGCCACAGCTCGGTGTCGGCCTGCACGACGACGCGCGTCCCGGCGCCACACGGAAACACGTCGCTCGAGAGCGCCAGCAAGCTGGCCACGTGGAGCTCGACCGACGGATCAGCGGCAGTCCGTTCAGCACACGACACCGGCAACAGAGCGCCGGGCGCGGACGCCACGACCCGGCGCCCCGGTAGCCCACGAAACTGACTCCACGTGAGCAGATCGATGGGCGCGTCGGGGGCCCAGCGCACCTCGGCGGCCCGGGAGCGACGAATGGCCTCGAAGTCGGCGTCGCTCAACGCGCCCTTCACCTGCAGCGCGGCTCTCCGAGCGCCCGGCAAGCGACCTGCCACTGAGAGTGACGCGAGGTCGAGCCAGGCCCCCGCCTTCGGCACCTTCGAGAAGATCGTCGCGTCGACGGGCTTGAGCGGCGCGCGGAGTTGCACCCACGCCGAGTCGAAGCGCGCGAGGTTCTCGAGCGTCGAGACCTTCAACGTGTTGCTGTCAGTGCGGAGCCAGAGCGTCACGCCCGGCCTGGCGAGATCGCGGAGCCGATCGGTCTCCAACGCTTCGTGAACGCGAACGTGAACGCGCGGCGCAGTGGCCACCAGCACGTCGGGGGCACCATTCGGGAGCGGCCGCTGGTTCTGCGCAGCGGCGCTCACCGTCAGCAGCGCGACGAGCGCGCTACTGGTTCTTCTCAATCCACTTCGAGAAGGCATCGGCCTTTGACGCAGCATCGACTTCAGCCTGCTCCCAGAGGTCGACGCCGACAACGATCTGCTGATTGGCGGCGAGCGTGACGAAGATCTTTTCCCACTGGTCGGCCGAGACCTCTTGCGGGCCGGCCACTTCGACGCGCGGGCCCTTCTTCGGCGCGGCGGCCTTGAGCGACTTCGCGATGGCCTCACTCGGCTTGACCGCCACCGAGCCTTCGACGACGCGGACGATCGACGCGCGGCGCGCCTGGCTCTTGCCCTTGGCGGCCTTCACCAATGCGTCAGCGTCGATGCGGAAGATCGTGCCGCGAACGCCAGCCACGGCGCGCTCGGTGGACACCTCGAACTTGCCGCCGCCGAGCGCCTTCTTCACCTTCGTCCACAACGAGCCGCCCTTGAGCAGCCCCGAGAAGCCCTTTCGCTCCTGGCCTTCGAACTCGGCCTCGGTGATCTCGAGCGTCGAGGCGGGCGCGAGCAGAATCACGCTGCCGTCGGCGAGCTCGAACTTGAGGTTGCCGGTCTTCACGGTGAGCGTGTCACCGAGCTCGACGGCGGCGCCGACCGTCAACGCCACGGCGGCCCCGCC
>JAMHXF010000047.1:0-170367 GCA_035910535.1 Archangium sp.
CTCGAAGCGGTGACGTTGTGCACGGTTCACCAGGCGAAGGGGCTCGAGTGGCCCGTCGTGGTCTTGCCCGACCTGATGCCGACGCCGCGCGCTGAGTCGGGCGCCGTGCGGTTCGACCGCGAGTTCGGGCTGGCGCTCGTGAAGCCCTCGCGCGGCGACGACGAGCTCAAGTCTGCGTCTGCGACGCAGATCACCGCGCAGCTCAGCCGACGTGCACGCGCAGAGCACCTCCGACTGCTCTATGTGGCCATGACGCGCGCCCGAGATCTCGTGGTGCTGGGCTTGCGGCCACAGCGTTCTCCATCGCGCTCGTGGGCGAACGACGTCGAGGCGTTCTTTGAGCTGCGCGTCTCTCACGGCGCGCGCGCCCAGCTCGACGTCGCGACGCTCACCGCGCCTCGGCCCATCACCGCTCCGCCCACGCTGGGAGGAGAAGTCGCGAGCGTCATCGCAGCGGTGCGCGCGCCGCTTCGACTGGCGACGCGTGAGCTGCTCTTGCCGGTGACGCAGCTGCAGGACTTCGTGTCGTGCCCAAGGCGCTTTCATTTCGCGCATCAAGTCGGGCTCGCAGAACCTGGCATCGGAGCTCCGTCGCTCGCGTTGCTGCCGTCGGAAGAGAACGTGCGCGAGCGCGGTACGGCGGCGCATCGACTGCTGGAGCTGACGCCGCTGGACCTCGTGGGCACGCCGCAGCTGCGCGGTGCGCTCGAGGCGTTGCGGCACGCTGAAGGGCTCGACGACTTCGACGTCATCGAGCTGGTCGAGGCGTTCTGGAGCACGGACTTTGGCCGCGCCGCTGCTGCTCAACCCGCGCGGGTGCACCGCGAGTTGCCGTTCGCCGTTCGTCTGCATGGTTCGCCTGATCTCGTGCTGCGCGGGCAGATTGACCTCGTCGTGGAGCAAGACGACGCGTTGGTCGTCGTCGACTACAAGACGTCGCGGCTTCCTCCGAGCGGGCTGGCCTCGTATCGCTTTCAGCTCGGCTGCTACGCGCTCGCGGCGCGCCGCTTTTTTGGTGACGCGCGGCCGGTGCGCACCGGGATCTCGTTTCTCCGCGAGGCGTCACTCGAGCCGGTGTTCGACGAACCGCTCGACTTGGAGTCGGTGACGACCCCGTTGATCGACGCAACTGCCCGTCTTGCCGAGGCTCAACGCGGCGCCGTGTGGCCGGGGCGAGCGCGTGACGTGTGTGTGTCGCTCGGCTGCGGCCACGTCGACCGTTGTCATCAGTGACAAGCCGAGAACTTTCCACGTAGAAGCCGCCGCATGCCGAACGTCGTCGTCGTTGGAGCGCAGTGGGGTGACGAGGGGAAGGGGAAGATCGTCGACCTGCTGACGGAGCACGCGCAGGTCGTCGTGCGCTTCCAGGGCGGGAACAACGCAGGTCACACGCTGGTGGTGGGCGGTCAGAAGACCGTGCTGCACCTCATTCCCTCGGGCGTGCTGCACTCGGGAAAGACGTGCGTCATCGGCAACGGTTGCGTGCTCGACCCCACGGTCTTGATGAAAGAAGTCGACGGGCTTCGCGCGCGCGGTTTCCTCCAGGACGCGGGGCAGCTGCTGATTTCTGAACACGCGCACGTCATCTGCCCGTGGCACAAGCACCTCGACACGCTCCGTGAAAAAGCGCGCGGTGGCGGCGCCATCGGCACCACGGGGCGCGGCATCGGGCCTGCGTACGAAGACAAGGTCGCGCGGCGCGGCATTCGCGTTCGCGATCTGCTCGACGGAGATCGCCTCCGTCGTCGCGTGAAGGAGCGCCTGCCTGACGCGCTCGAGGAGATCGCCCGCCTCGCGCGCACCGCGAAGGCCGACGAGCCGTTGCTCGACGTGGAGGCCATCGTCTCGGAGCTGTTGGTGCTCGGCTCGCGGCTCAAGGAGTTCGTCGGCGACGCGTCGTTGACGCTCTCGGAGCACGTTCGCAAGGGCACGCGGATTCTGTTCGAAGGGGCGCAGGGCACGCTGCTCGACATCGATCACGGCACGTACCCGTTCGTCACCAGCAGCAACACGGTGGCCGGCAACGCGGCGGTCGGCTCTGGCCTCGGCCCCACGGCGATCGATCGCGTGATGGGCATCACCAAGGCGTACACCACGCGCGTTGGTTCGGGCCCGTTCCCTACCGAGTTGAACGACGCGACGGGCGAACGCCTCCGCAAGGTCGGCGACGAGTTCGGCGCGACGACGGGGCGCCCGCGGCGCTGCGGTTGGCTCGACACCGTGGTGCTCCGTTACGCCACGCGCGTGAACGGGCTGTGGGGCCTCGCGCTCACGAAGATGGACGTGCTCAGCGGCCTCGAGTCGTTGCGCATCTGCACGGCGTACGAGCTCGACGGTCAGCGCATCACCGAGCTGCCGTGCGACTTCGAAGACTTCTCGCGCGTGCAGCCCGTCTACGAAGAGATCGCCGGCTGGCAGCAGCCGCTCGCCGGTGCGCGCACGTTCGACGACCTGCCTCCTGCGGCGCAGCGCTACGTGCGTCGCGTCGAAGAGATCGCCGGCATCCCTGTGGTCTGCATCTCGGTGGGCGCTGAACGCGGCGAGACCATCGTGTTGCAGAACCCGTTCAGGAGCTGAACCTCGTTGTTCGTCGTTGAGTCCGGAAACGCGTCGGGCGCGCCGGTGCTGTTGCTGCACGGCGGCGGCGTCGCAGGGTGGATGTGGGGCCCGCTGCGCGATCGCTTGTCGTCGACGTACCGCCTCGTCATTCCGGATTTCCCCGGGCACGGACAGAGCGCGGGTGCGCCGTATGTTTCGCACGACGCGACCATCGCGGCGCTCGTCGCGCACCTGCGTGGTTCACGCGTCTCGGTCATCGGCTTTTCGCTCGGCGCGCAGCTGGCGGTGCAGTTGGCGTCGGTCGCGCCGGAGCTCGTAGAGCGGGTGTTGGTGGTGAGCGCGCAGGCCCGGCCGATGGCGTTCTCGGGCGTGACGCTCGGCCTGCTCGGGTTGATGTCGCCGCTGGCGAAGCGTCGTTGGTTCGCGAAGCTCCAGGCGCGCGAGCTCTTCATTCCCCACGAGCTGCTGGAGTCGTACGTGGAGACGTCGGCGAGCCTGTCGAAGGCGACGCTGCTCGCGTCGGTCGGGCAGAACATGAAGTTCGTCATTCCCGAGGGCTGGCCGCGCTTTCCGGGAGCGGCGCTGGTGCTCGTCGGTCAACGTGAGCTGCGCGTGATGAAGGCCTCAGCGCAGGCGCTGCACGACGCGTTGCCGGGCAGCGAGCTGGAGGTCGTCGACGGCTGCGGTCACGGCATTCCGTTTCAGAAGCCCGACTGGTTCGCCGAGCGCGTCAGCCGCTGGTTGTGATCGTCACTTCGCGCGCATCGACTCGGTGTGGTCGATGCTGTCGATGGCCTTCTTCACGTCGGGTGAGCGCGTGAAGACGAACTCCACCAGCGGTCGTGCGGTGCCGGAGATGGCTTCATCACCAAGCCGCATCACGCGCGTCACGTCGATGCGGAGGTCGACCTCCCGCTCGGTGATGACGGCCTTCGTCCACGTCTCGGTCTTCGTGCGCGTGGTGATGACGAGCTGACGGCGACCGTCGACGGTGCGTTCCTCGAGGCGGGTGTTGGCGTCGCCGGTGAAGCGCTCGACGTAGAACTTCTTCGCCTTCTCGAAGCGCATCGGCAGCGTCCACTGCGTCTGCTCTGCGCTCGCGCTCACGGGCTTGCCGTCGATGGACGGAATCGGGAACGCCGCGAGCAGCAGGCACAGCACCATCAGCGGCGGCCCTTCTTCGCGCGCGACAGCTCTTCCTGCAGGCGCCGGTTCTGCAACTCGAGCGTCACCAGCTTCTTCGAGAGCTCACCTGAGTTCGCGTCGGCCTGGCTGCACTCGCTGCGCGCAGCGTCGACGTCGCCGGCGGCGGCCTTGAGCTTCGCCTTCATTTCATCGTTCGCCTTGAGCGCGGTCGCCGTGCGTTGACGTTCATCTTCGAGGCGCGAGCGGCCCAGCACGAGCACACCGGCCAGCATCGCCAACGCGACGGCGAGCAACATCCACGGGAGCGGAGAAGGGCGCGGAGCGGGACCGCCGACCGCGGGCATCTCGAGTGACTCGCGACGCACTTCTTCCCAGGGGCTGGCCATGTGTACGCCGAGCCTACAGCAAGCGAGTAGCGTGCGCGCCGCTCCATGCGGCTCGCGAGACGGCTCTTCTTCATTGGCTTCGGGCTGACGGTCGTCGTCGCGGTCGGCAGCTTCTGGTGGCAGTTCGCCGGGCTGGCGGGCGCACGCGGCATCGCGCCGATGGGCGAGGCCTTCGCGCAGGCGAGCGCGCGCCTGACGATTCTCGAGCTGCCGTCGCTGCTGTGGCTGTCGTCATCAGACGCGATGCTCCACGCGTTGTTGGCGTGCTCGTTGTTGAGCGGCGTGGCGATGGTGGCGGGGCTCGCGCCGCGCATCGCGTGCATCACGTTGTGGGTCTGCTGGTCGTCGCTCGTTCAGGTCGGCTACCCGTTTCTCTCGTTTCAGTGGGACCTCCTGCTCATCGAGAGCGCGTTCTGCGCTGCGTTCTTCGCGCCGCCGGGGTTGCGACCAAAGGTGGAGACGGAGCCTGAAGCGCCGTTCGCGTTCTCGTTCGTGATGTTTGCGCTCGCGTGCAAGGTGACGCTGCAGTCGGGCATCGTGAAGCTGACGAGCGGAGATCCCACGTGGAGGGATCTCACCGCGCTCACGTACCACTGGTGGTCGCAGCCGCTGCCGACGTGGACGAGCGTCTTCATCGCGCAGCTGCCGCTGGTCGTGCAGAAGCTGCTGTGCGCGGTGATGTTCGTCTTCGAGCTGGTGATTCCGGTGCTCGCGCTCGGGCCGAGGTCGCTGCGAATCGTCGCGGCGCTGGGGTTGATGGCGTTGCAGGCCGCGCTCTTCGCTGCTGGCAACTACAGCTATTACAACGTGCTCACGTTCGTCCTCGCGTTGCCGTTGCTCGACGACGCGGCGCTGCGACGCGTGTTCCGTCGACTGCCGGAGCTGCCGTCGTCACCGCCAGCGCCACGGTGGACGTGGGCTGCACCGGTGCTCTACGTGCTCATCAGCGTCGGCATGTTTCTTCGCGTGGAGCTCGTCAACCCGCTCCGCCGCTTCGACACCATCAACGCGTACGGCGCCTTCGCGTGGATGACGAAGAACCGCGCGGAGATCATCCTCGAAGGCAGCAACGACGGCACCACGTGGCTCGCGTATGAATTTCCGTGGAAGCCCGGCGACGTCACGCGCAGACCCGGCTTCATCGCGCCGTGGCAGCCGCGGCTCGACTGGCAAATGTGGTTCGCCTCGCTGGGGCAGTGCGCGAACAACCCGTGGATTCTGTCGATGCAGCACAAGGTGCTCACTGGCAACCTCGAGGTGTTGGCGCTGCTCGAGACGAACCCGTTCCCCGCTGCGCCTCCGAAGTTCCTGCGCACGCGCTCGTTCGAGTACCGCTTTTCTTCAGAGAAGAACGTCTGGTGGGCGAGGCAGGAGCTCGGCGCGTATTGCCCGGCGTTGACGCTCGATGACGACGCTCGCCTCCGTCGCGCCTTCTAGGGTACGAGCGCGGCGTGACGTCGCACTCCCGAATCTCCGGTTGGGGCCGCCAGTTCGTCGAGACCGAAGAGCTGCAGCCCGAGTCTCTTGAAGACACGCCTCCGGTGCTGTTTCGCGGCCTCGGGCGCAGCTACGGCGACTCGTCGTTGCCGGCCGCTTCGAGCCCGCTGGTGGTCAACACCACGCGCGCCAATCGCGTCATTCACTTCGACCCTTCGACCGGCGTGCTGCGCGCTGAAGCGGGCTTGTCGCTCGTCGACTTGAACCGCACGTTTTTGCCGCGCGGGTGGTTCGTGCCCGTCACGCCGGGTACGTCGCTCGTCACGCTGGGCGGCATGGTCGCGGCCGACGTTCACGGCAAGAACCACCACGTCGACGGGTGCTTCGGCTCGCACGTCACGCGGCTCAAGATGCGCGTGGCCGATGGTCGCGTGTTGGAATGTGGTCCCGACCTCGAGCGCGAGCTGTTCCTCGCCACCGTCGCCGGCATGGGCCTCACGGGGCAGATCCTCGAGGTGGAGTTCGGCCTGCGCCGCATTCCCACTCCGTGGATCTGGCAAGAGAGCGAGCGCGTCTCCGACATCGACACGTACATCGCGGCGCTGAAGTCGGCGGCGCGCGACTGGCCGATGACGGTCGGGTGGATCGACTGTCTCTCGCAGGGCTCGAAGCTCGGTCGCGGCTACCTGATGAAGGGCCGTTGGGCGCAGGCCCACGAAGCACCGGCGACGTTTCCCAAAGAGCTGCCGAACGTGCGCCTGCCATTCACCGCGCCTGACTTCGCGTTGTCGCGACCCGTGGTGAAGCTGTTCAACCAGGCCATCTACACGTCGCACTTTCAGCAGAAGCGCGCCGGCCTCACGGACCCGTTCCGCTTCTTCTACCCGCTCGACGCCGTGAAGGACTGGAACCGCGCGTATGGGCGACGTGGGCTCACGCAGTACCAGTGTGTGTTGCCTGACGCTGCGGGCCCGAGCGCGGCGCGCCGGTTTCTCGAGACGCTCACGAAGCGTGGCGGAGCGAGCTTCTTGTGCGTCATCAAAGACTGTGGCGCCGAGAGCCCTGCGTACCTGTCGTTTCCACGCCCGGGTATTTCGATCGCGCTCGACCTCGCGGTGCGTGACGACACGCAGGCGACCATCGACGCGTTGAATGAACACGTGCTCGGCGAGGGTGGCCGCATCTACCTTGCGAAAGATCAGTTCACGCGGCCCGAGCATTTTCGCGCGATGGAGGGCCGCCTGCCGTCGTTCGAAGCGGTGCGCGCGAAGTGGGACCCCGAGAAGAAGTTCAAGAGCGCCCAGTCGGTGCGCCTGTTCGGAGATTGAAGACATGCGACGAGTAGCGATTCTGGGTGGGACCCGCGGCATGGGTCGTTCGTTGGCGCGGCGCTTCGTGGAGCGCGGTGACTGGCTCGTGTTGTTGGGCCGCGACGAAGAAGAGCTCAAGCGCAGCCGCGCAGATCTCGAGGCGCGTGGCAGCCCGGGCGTGCGGGTGGCATACGCGGTGTGCGATCTCGAGAAGCCGGAGACGTTTCGCAGCGCGCTCGAGAGCGCAGAGCAGGCGCTCGATTCAGTCGACACCGTCGTCGTCACGGCCGGCGCGTTCGCGACGCAAGACAAGCTCGAGGCCGACCCGGCGCTCGCGCACAAGGTGTTGACCATCGACTTCGCGAACACGGTCATGTTCTGTGAAGAGGCGCGCAAGAAGCTGCTGCTGCGCGGCTCGGGCACGTTGTGCGTGTTCAGCTCCGTCGCAGGAGATCGCGCGCGCAAGCCGGTGGTGCTCTACGGCGCGGCGAAGGCAGGGCTCTCGGCGTACCTCGAAGGGCTCGATCACAAGTACCGCGCGCAGGGACTGGTGACGGTGTGTGTGAAGCCCGGCTTCGTGAAGACCGCGATGACCGAAGGGCTTCCGCCGCCGCCGTTCGCTGGTGAGCCCGACGACGTCGCGGCCACGGTGCTCGCGGGCATCGACGCTGGCGACCCGGTCGTCTACGCGCCGCCCATCTGGCGTGCGGTGATGACGGCCATCAAAGCCATGCCCCGCTTCATGATGCGACGAATCAAGTTCTGACATGCGACGACGCTCACTCTGCGGTGTGGCCGTCGCTTCGCTGTTCTTCTCGTGTGGCGAGAGGTGCCTGCAGGATCTCTACACTCCCTGGCTCAAGTTCGACTTGCCGCCCGCTGCAGCGACGCAGCTCGAGCTCGGACCGTCGACGGTCCGGACGTGTCTCCGTGACACTTGCTGGTCGGTTGACTTCGACCCTTCAGGCGCTTCGGAGTGGATCACCTACAACGCCGAGACGCGGCTGCTTCGCGTTCAGCAGAGTCACTCCGCCGACGGTGGCGCGAACGTCATCCTCTCTGGCGCGCCGAAGAGTGACGTCTCGCTCGAGGTGACTCGCGACGGCGGCGTGCTCTTCGGTCATGCATGGACAGACGTGAGCTTCGAGGACGGCGTGCCGGAAGGCTCGATGTGAGGGAGCCGGGAGACGTCGCCAACACTCTCGTTCTGATCACCTTCGACCCAGTCGTTCCAGCACGGCGTGCACGGTCGAACTGAAGCCCCGCGCGTCGCTCGCTGCTTCGAGCTTTCGCAACGTCACCGTTTCATCGAACGCGGCGAGCCGGCCCGCTTCGTCGAGGTCGTGCCACGCGCGGTGGCTGCGAATCGAGCCGTCGACGCCACGTTCACGGTGCGCGTTGGTGACCTGCTCGAGCAGCAGCTGTTCTTCAGGCGTCATGTCAGCTCTCCGTCGAGGTTCACGCCGGCCTTCTCGAGGCACTCGCGCAGAAACTTCCTCGCGCGGGTGAAGTTCTGCAGAAACGTGTTCAGCGACATGCCGACGCGCGACGCCAGCTCGGTGTCATCGGCGTCGCCACCGGAGCTCAGGCGTTGCTCCAACACCGCGCGCGGTTGCTTCGGCAGCTTCTCGCGGCAGTTTCCAATGTGCGCCCGCAAGTGTGGGTCGGGCGTCACCGGCGCGACGTGTTGTTCGAGGCGCTCGTGCTGCTCCAACGACTCTTGCGTCGCGGGCGTGCCTTTCTTGCGGCACTCACTGACCGCGACGTTCCTCGCCGTACGCATCGCGAAGCGCAGCAGCGCGTTGGGCTTGCCGTCGTGCGTGAAGCGGGGCGCCACCTGCCAGACGCGCAGCAGCGTTTCCTGCAGCACGGCTTCGGTGTCGACCGACGTCGCGAAGGCACGCAGTGAAACGCGCAGCGGTACTTCGACAGACGACGACCAGCGGGCAAACGCGTTCGCGTCGCCGCTGGCCATCGCACCCAGGAGCTGAAGCTCGTCGGTCATTCGCGCGCCCGTCTTACAGGACGATCTCCAGAACCTCGGCACCGTTCGAGAGATGCACGGTCGCGACCTCGCCGAGGCGCTCGTCGATCTCCAGCACCAGCGTCACCGTGACGCCCGCTTCGTAGCTGCCGTTGGCGGTGGTGAGCGCCGTCTGCACCGAGACCTTCACGAAGGTCCCGTCAGACAGCTCGAGCCGCGCTTCGTTCGCCGGGCTCCAGCGCAGCGTCGAGACCACGTCGAGCTCGATGACGAGGCGCTTGCCGGCGCGACGCAGCTTGCCCTTGATCCGACGCGCGCTGTCGCCGCCACGCAGCGACCGAACCAACCGCGTCGCCATGTCGACGAGGCTCGACTTCGCGCGTGCCGGTGGGGGCGGCGGCGGTTCGCTCTTGCGATCTGCGGCGCCGCCACCTTCTGCTTCGTCGCGCACCGGCGCGAACGACCCGGTGGTCGACGAGCGGCTCGGCGGCGCGATCTCTTCGGCGTAGCCGTCGCTGTCGTCGAGCGCCGCAGGCGCCGACTCCTTCTTCTTCAGCTCCGGAGCCCGCTCGCGCATGGCCTGCATCGACCTTGTCTGGCCCATGACGGGGGCGGGCGCGCCGGCTCGCGGGTGGGGCGCCGCTGCGGTGCGCAGCCCGAGCCCTTCGACTGAAAGGCCGTACGCGAGCTCGTGCGGCATCGTCTCGTTGCGCTTCGGCGCGCGTGGGTCGACGGTCTGCTGTGTGCTCACCGCGAGCCACGACGTCAGGCGCGTGGAGATCTGGAAGTCGATGCCTACGCGCTCCAATTCGCGGTCGAGCTCCGGCTTGTTTCCGCCCGTGGCGACGTTCAGCTCGAGCTCTTCGGCCACCTCACGCGCGAACAACGCCGTCACCGCCGCGCTGCCTTCGCCGAAGTTGCACGGCGAGACCTGCACGCGATCTTCGACGTCACCGTCGGCCGAGCGAGAACGAACGATGACCTCGCCGCCTTCAGCGCGCAGCTTGAGCGAGATCATCGCCGGCGCGCCGCCGTAGAGATCTGCGACGCGCGTGGGCGCCGCCTGCAACACCGCGCTCCCGGAGATCTCCACGTCGGTCAGCAGCGGCGCGTTGGTGCGCGCCATGAGCCGCTTCACGAAGGGCTCCACGTCTTCACCGATGCCGATGATGAGCTCGACGCCACGGCCAGCCTGCGCTGCGGGCTTCGTGAGCGAGCGGTTCACCCCGGAGCCCACGCCGACGGCGTGCACCCGCGAGCCCTTCGGCAAGCGCTGGCTGATGGCCTGCAGCACCTCGCTCTCGAAGCCGATCTGCCCGTCGGTGATCAGAATGACCTGACGCTGGCTCTCGGCGCGCAGCGGCTGCAGGGCCTCGAGAATGCCGGTGCGCATCTCGGTGCCACCGCTCGCCCGGAGCCGCGCGAGCCACGCCTGCGCGTCGCGACGATTCGCGTCGGTCGCGAACACCGCGCTGTGCCTCCACCGACGCGCGCTGTTCGAGAACTCGATGAGCTCGAGTTGATCTCGCTCATTCAACGACTCGACGAGCGCCGACGTCACGCGCCGCGCCTGGTCAAGAGGAGAGCCCGACATCGACCCTGAGGTGTCGAGCAGCACGATGAGATCTCTGGGCACCGGCGTCATGCGCGCTTCGAGGGTCGGCGGCACGATGGTCAGCAGCCCGTACGCGGCGCCCGACGTCACGCCGGCGGCAGGGCGGCTCACGTCGAGTGACGTCCCGACGTTCAACCCTGCGACGCGCCAACGCACCACCACGTCGCGATCCAGCGCCACGCCTCGTTCATCTCCGAAGGTCACGTCGGTGCGACCCTGCGCGCGCCCGGAGTGCAGTGGGTGGCTCGGGCTCTCGGGTCGAACGCCGTCGGCCAGCGCGTCACGAATCTGCAGCGAGAGCGAGAGCTTCACCGGCAGCGCCGCGTCAGCGACGTCGACCGACACCTTCGCGGCATCGGCCACGCGACCATCAGCTCCCAGGTAGCGAGGCGCGACGACGGTGGGAAAGCGCCACTCCCACGCGCCGTCAGGCAGCCACGTGAGGCGTTGGTCGACCTGCACTTCGCAGACGACCTGCGTGCGCGGCGGCACGTTGCCGACCTCTTGCGTGAAGAGGCTGCTGCGCTCCTGGTCGAGGAGCGCGGCCGTGCGGCCCTCAAGCAGCGCCTCCTCGAAGCGCTCACGTGCGCGCCGCTTCGCGTCGACCTGGCCCACCACGCGCTCTTCGCCGATGCGGAACGCGAAGCCGCTGACCGCGCCGTCGGCAGGCAACGGCAGCGAATACGTCACGCGCAGCGGCTCGCCGTGCGGGTTGCGAAAGGTCTGCTCGAGCGTGATGCGCACGAGGCCGCCCTTCGCGTCGGCGACCAACGAGGCGCCAATCAACGGCAGCGCGCGACCGTCGGTGGTGACCAGGCGGCCACCAGCGGACTCATACGACTGCGGAGACATCGGGGTACGGGGAGCGAATGACATGGGGTCTTCCTTTCGTCGAGGGTTCGAAGGCCTCAACGCGACCGCTCCGAATCTTGTGACAGCGCTACGAATTCTTCGGCAATTCCGGGCGCTTGCTGACTTCTTTTTCCATCGCCGCCAGCCGCGTCGTCAGCGTGTCGACCATGGCGTCGAGCTTCACGTGCAGCTGCGTGACCTCGAGGCCCGCGCGAATGTTGGCTTCGTATTCAGCGTCGCTGCGAATGCGCTCTTTGGCCGCCGAACGGTTCTGGCTGATCAACACCATGCACGAGAGGAAGATCGCCTCGAGCGAGACGATCATCGTCAGCAGCCCGAAAGGAAACGGGTCGAACGAGTGCACGCCGGGCAGGGCGTCGACGTTGAGCCCGATCCACACCGCGAACCACACGAAGTGCACCATCAGGAAGCTGAAGCGCCCCGAGAAGTCGGCCGCCACGTCGGCGATGCGCTCGACCATCGTGAGCTGCTCTTCGACCGCCTCGTTGGGCGAGAACCGCGGGCGCACACCGAGCAGCTTGTCGGCTTCACGCAGGCGGCGACCGATGACGCCCAGCACGTCCATCGCGGCGCCGGGGTGCCGCGCGAAGAGCTGCTCGAGATCAGCCCTGTCGACGCGCAGCGCACGCGTCGCCTTGAGCGCTTGCGCAGACGCGCTGCGTGACTCGCCGTCGAGCAACGAGAGCTCGCCGAAGAAGTGCCCCGCAGTCACCGTCTCGAAGACCACGCGTGAGCCGGTCGTGTCTTCGATGAACACTTCGACTTCACCCGACGCCACGATGAAGATCGCGCCGCCCGGGTCGGTGCGGCGGAAGATCAACTGGCCGGGTTGAAACTCGACCTCGTCGAGCTGGGAGGCCAGCAACTCGCGCTCTTCATCGTTGAATCGCTCGAAGAGCGGCACCGCAGACAGGAGCTGTGTATCGGCTGGCATTTTCGGGGCGCATCAAGCACCGCCATGTAGGCAGAGACAACCGATTCGTGGGCGCAGCCCTTGCACACGTGTTCGTGCAGTGGTGGCCTCCCTCGGTACGAGGTGGGTCAAACCGAATCACTGGGTGTTGGGTGACCTGTTTTGGAGGAGCGCACGATGGAACCGTTGGACTGGACCTCCTTGAGAGAAAACTGCGCTGGTGACGAGAGCCTCGTGCTCGAGGTGCTCGAGCTGTTCCGGCGTGAGGCTGAAGGCCTGGTGGGCGATGTTCGCGTCGCCGTCGAACAACGTGACGCCATCGCCATCAAACGCACGGCGCACCGGCTCAAAGGCGCGTTGGTGAGTCTGGGCGCGCGGCCGTCAGTCGAAGCGGCTCGGCTGTTGGAAGTGACCGGCGCGAGCCGCGAGCTGACCGGTGCTGATCAAGGCATGGCCCAGCTCGACTTCGAGATGCAGCGCCTGCTGCAGGCCATCGCCATGCCGACGGCGGCCTGAAGTTCAGGCGGCGAACTGACGTTCGACCAGGCGGCGGTAGAGGCCCTCTTCACCCACCAGTCGCTCGTGCGTGCCCGACTGAACGATGGCTCCGGCCTCGAGCACCACCACGCGATTCGCGTCGCGCACCGTCGAGAGGCGATGCGCGATGACCAGCGTGGTGCGACCTTTCATGAGCCGCTCCAGCGCTTCACGCACCAGGTGCTCGCTCTCGGCGTCGAGCGCGCTGGTCGCTTCGTCGAGGATCAGAATGCGCGGGTTCTTGAGCACCGCGCGCGCGATCGCCACGCGTTGCTTCTGCCCGCCCGAGAGCTGAATACCGCGCTCACCGACGAGCGTCTGGTAGCTCTCGGGGAACTGGCTGATGAAGCCGTGCGCGTTGGCGAGCTTCGCGGCGGCTTCGACTTCTTCGTCGGTCGCTTCAGGGCGCCCGTAGCGAATGTTGTCGGCGATCGACGTCGAGAAGAGCATCGGCTCCTGCGCCACCACGCCGACCTGGCGACGCAGCCATTCAGGGTCGAGCTGCGAGAAGGGCACGCCGTCGAGCGCGACTTCACCGGCCGCCGGGTCATAGAGCCGGTACAGCAACGACGCGATGGTCGACTTGCCAGCGCCAGAAGGCCCGACGACGGCCACGACTTCACCGGGCTCGAGCGCCAACGTGAAGTGACTGAGCACGTGCGTGTCGGGGCGCGTGGGGTACGCGAACGACACGTCGCTGAAGACGATCTTGCCATTCACTGGCTCGAGCCGTCGGCCGCCGTCGGCGGGGATCTGCGGCGTGCGATGCAGCAGCTCGAACACGCGCTCCGCGGCGCCGGCTGCGCGCTGCACGTCAGTCCACAGCTCCGCGAGGGCCGAGAGGCCGAAGGCCATCTGCATCGTGTAGAAGAGAAACGAGATGAGGCCACCGGGCGTGAGCTCGTCGCCGGCCACCATTCGCGCGCCGTACCAGAAGACGAAGACGGCCGCGGCGAACACCGCGAAGAAGGCGATGCCGAAGAACGCGGTGGCGAGGTTGATGCGTCGAAACGCGAGCTGCAGCGACTCGTCGATGGCGCCGCGGTAGCGCGAGGCTTCTTTCTTTTCGGCGGCGAAGCTGCGCACCGTGCGAATGCCCCCGAGCGACTCGACGGCCACGTCGCTGGCCCGCGCGAGTGCGTCTTGCGCGTCTTTCGACAGCTTGCGCACTTTTCGCCCGTAATAGACGGCCGAGAGCGCGACCGGCGGCACGACGGCGAGCATCATCAACGTCAGCTTCGCGGAGGTGAACATCAACATCACCAGCGCGCCGAGCGAGACCGTGAGGTTGCGCAGCACCATGCTGATGTTCGCGGTGACGGTGGTCTGCAGCACCGAGGCGTCTGACGACAAGCGGCTCGAGAGCTCGCCAGTCTTCTGCGTGTCGAAGAAGCCGATCTCCTGGTTGAGCAGCGACGCGTAGAGGTCTCCGCGCAGGCGGCTGACGATGCGCTCACCGGCGCGGCTGAAGAGCAGGTAGCGCAGCGCAGAAGCGAGCGCGGTGATCGCGAAGATGCCGATGAGGATGAGCGCCATTTGATCGACGCGACCCAGGTCGACCTGGCCCGCCTTCACGCCCAGCAACGACTCGTCGAAGAGCGAACCGGCGGCCTTGGGGAAGGCCAGGTTGCCGAAGCTGCTCGCGATCAAGAACAACGAGGCCCAGCCGAGCGACGCGCGCTCGGGCCACGCCAACGAGTACAGCCGCTTCAGCGTGACGCCCAGCGGAGGGCGCTTCTCGTCTTTCTTCTCTTTCGTGGCGGCCACCGCGCTTCCTTAACCACAGGTACGCGCACGCACACACGCATTCACCATTCTTCACGCAGCGCAGAAGCGTACCGGTAGCATCACAGCTCATGCTGTCTCAGGAAGACGCCCTCCTCGGTCGCATCGCGCTTCACTACAAGCTGGTCACGCAGGAGACGCTCAACACCGGCGCCCAGCGGCAGGCGGTGCTGCAAAAACCGCTCGGTGACGTTCTGCTGGAAATGAAGATCATCAGCGCCGAGCAGCTCAAGTGGCTGCAGAACGCGATGCAGCAATACCTCGCCAAGCAGTCGGGCTCGAACCCGGCCGTGGCGGCAGCGCCTGCAGCGGCCAAACCGCAGGGGCTCGCGGTGAACCTGCCGACGGCGCCACAGCCCGCGCCGATTCCGTCAGCGCCGGCCGCGCGACGCAGCAGTGGCCCCATCACCATCAAAGACATTCTGAGCCGGGCGATGGAGGCGCGCGCCAGCGACGTTCATCTGCACTCCGGCGGCCCGCTGTTGATGCGCGTGGGCGGCGAGCTGCGCGAGACGAAGACGGGTCAGCTCACGCCTGACGACATCGAGCGGCTCATTGCCGAGGCGCTCTCGCCCGAAGACATGACGAAGCTGCGCGAGAACCTCGACTTCGACGCCGCCATCGTGATGCCTGACGTCGGCCGCTTCCGCGCGTCGTTCTACAAACAGCAGCGCGGCTTCGACGCGGTGTTCAGACCCATTCCGAAAGATCCACCGACGCTCGCCGAGCTCGGCCTGCCGCCTGCGCTCTCGAAGCTCGCCGACTTTCATCAGGGCCTGGTCTTGTTCACCGGGCCCGCGGGCTCGGGCAAGAGCTCCACGTTGGCGGCCATCGTCAACATGCTCAACGAGTCGCGCAAAGATCACATCATCACCGTCGAAGACCCCATCGAGTACGTCTTCACCAAGAAGCAGTGCGTGGTGAACCAGCGCCAGGCCGGCAAGCACACGCAGAGCTTCGCCAACGCGCTGCGCGCCGCGCTCCGTGAAGACCCCGACATCATCGTCATCGGTGAGCTGCGCGACCTCGAGACGATTCAGCTCGCCATCACCGCCGCAGAAACGGGTCACCTCGTGCTCGGTACTCTGCACACCAACAACGCGATCCGCACCATCAACCGTGTACTCGACGTGTTCCCTCCGAAGCAGCAGTCGCAGATCCGCGCCATGGTGTCCGAGTCGTTGCGCGCCATCGTCTCTCAGCGCCTCATTCCCACGGCCGACGGGCAGCGCCGCGTGCCCGCGCTCGAGGTGCTCTACGTGAAGCCAGCCGTCTCGAACCTCATTCGCGAAGAGAAGACCTTTCAGATTCGCTCCATCATGCAGACGGGCCGCGCTGACGGCATGACGCTGCTCGATGACTCCATCGCCGAGTTGGTGAAGTCGGGGCAGGTGACCAAAGAGGTCGCGCGCCGCTTCGCTGAAGACCCCAAGCGCTTCGCCTGAGAACGGAACCCTCACCCCATGGCTCGACTCGACGTTCTCTTCCGCCACCTCAAAGAAAGCGGCAGCTCCGACCTGCACCTGGCTGCAGGCATGCCGCCGCACGTTCGCCAGCACGGCGTGGTCTCTCCCGTGCCCGACTGGGAGTCGTTCACCGACGAGTCGTTGCGAGATCATTTGAAGGAGCTCGCGAGCGAGAAGCAGTGGGCGCACTACGCGACGAACCTCGATCTCGACTTCGCGTATGCGTTGCCGGGCATCGCTCGCTTTCGCGCGAACTATTTCAATCAAGAGCGCGGTGCGGGCGCGGTGTTCCGCATCATTCCCGAGCGCATTCGTACGCTCGAAGAGCTCAAAGCCCCGGCGGCGCTCGCGCAGTTGGCGACGCTCGAGCAGGGGTTGGTGCTGGTCACCGGGCCGACGGGCTCCGGCAAGTCGACGACGCTTGCGGCGATCATCGATCAGGTGAACACCAACACCGCGCGCCACATCATCACCATCGAAGACCCGGTGGAGTTCGTTCATCAGAACAAGCGCTCCACGCTCTCGCAGCGTGAAGTGGGCGTCGACACCAAGGGCTTCTCGGCGGCGCTCCGTTCGGCCATTCGGCAAGACCCCGGCGTGATCCTCGTCGGCGAAATGCGCGACATGGAGACGATTTCGCTGGCGATCACCGCCGCAGAAATGGGCGTGCTGGTCTTCGGTACGCTGCACACCAACAGCGCGCCCAAGACCATCGACCGCGTGATCGACGCCTTCCCGACTGATCAACAGCAGCAGGTGCGCACCATGCTCTCGGAGTCGCTCGCGGCGGTCGTCTCGCAGCTGCTGCTGCGTACGCCCGACGGTCGCGGCCGCGTCGCAGTGCACGAAATTCTGCTCAAGACGCCGGGCCTCCCCAACGTCATCCGCGAAGGCAACACGCCGATGATCAGCTCCATCATTCAGTCGGGCAAGGGCATCGGCATGCAGGCGATGGACGACGCGCTCTTCAAGCTGGTGCAGGAGAAGAAAATCGACCCCGAAGACGCGTTCCACAAGGCGACCAACAAAGCGCGGTTCGAGCCGCTATTGAGCGAGCACTGACATGATCACCACCGCACTCCTCGCCCTCACTTTGACCGGAGCCCCCATGAGCGTTCTCGATTTCAGCGTGGAAACCATCGATGGAAAACAGCAGCCGCTCTCGGCGTACAAGGGCAAGGCGCTGCTCATCGTGAACACCGCGAGCGAGTGCGGGTACACGCCGCAGTACAAAGGCCTCGAGGCGCTGTACCAGGCGTACAAAGCGCGCGGCTTCGAGATTCTCGCGTTCCCCTCGAACGACTTCGGCGGCCAGGAGCCCGGCTCGAACGCCGACATCAAGAAGTTCTGCGAGCTCAAGTACAAGACGACGTTTCCGCTCTTCGCGAAGGTCGCCGTGAAGGGCGACGCGGCGCACCCGCTCTACAAGTACCTGCAGGCGCTCCCGAAGAACGGCGGCGAGGTGAAGTGGAACTTCAACAAGTTCCTCGTGAACCCCGCAGGTGAGGTCGTCGCGCATCTGGCGTCAGGCGCCGAACCCACCAGCGCCGAGGTCACGAAGCAGGTCGAGGCGGTGTTGCCTTCGAAGTGACGCGGCTCCACACCTGCACGCAGCCCCACGTGCAGGCGATGACCGCGACGACCAGCGCCCAGTACAGCGGCCACCCGGCCTGCCCGCGGAAGAAGCGCGCGAAGACGCCGACGTGGTGCTGGAAGAGCAGCATCTCGTGAAAGAAGTACGCGCTCAGTGACGCACCGCCGAACGCTGCGAGCCACTTCAGCGCGCGCGCCTCGACGAGCCTGGGCCACGTGCGCTCGATGATTCGGAACACGGCGACCAGCGCGAGCACCTCTGTCCACCGGCGCGCGGCGTCGGCCGGGTTGGTCTGCCAGAAGTTGTGCGGAGGGTAGAGCGCGGTGACCGCCGCCGCCTGCCACCAGAACGCCGCGCCCAGGCCCAGCAGCAGCGCCAGCCAGCTCCACAGCTCGCGCTCGTGCTTCATCGCGCCGACGGTGGCTCCGAAGCTCGCGCCCAGAAACACGTAGCCGGCCCACGGCAGCAGCGGAAACGCCGCGCCCTTCGTGGCGTCGAGCACGCCGGGCTTGTTGTTGAGAAAGAGCTGCGCGACGCCGGTGGCCTGCTCGCCGAGCGGCGCCACCGCGAAGACCCCGAAGGCCAACAGCAGCAGCAGCCAACGCAGCACCTTCGGCTTGCCCGCCAGCAGCACGAGCACCGGCAGCACCAACAACAGCGAGAGCCCGATGCAGTGAAGAATGTCGACGCGAAAGAGCCACTTCGGCGCGCGCCACATCGGAAACCAGATGAAGTTGATGAGGCTCGCCACCAGCAACACTTCGCCGATGCGCTTGAGCGACTTGAGCGCCTGTTCCCTTCGTCGCCCGGCCAGCCCCGCACGCACCTGCACCAACGCGAGCGCGAAGCCCGCCGAGAAGATGAAGGCCGGCGCCACCAGCCCATCGATGGCGTCGAGGCGTCTGAAGAGCGCGGTGAGCTTGAGCTCCGGCCGCAGCAACGCCACGCAGTGCGTCTGAATCATCACCAGCACGGCCACGCCGCGGAGCCAGTCGAAGGCGTGAATGCGACCCATGCGCTGAATGCTGCCGAAAGGCGCGCGATGCGCTAGTTCTCCCGGCCATGTCCTCGTCGAATCACCACAGCGACCCGAATCAGCTCCCTGTTCCGTTGAAGGCGCGCCCCGACAGCGACATCGAGCACCAGCGCAACGAGTGGTCGAGCGGCACGCGCGGCGGCGGCTCGATTCCCAAAGACTTCGGGTGGAACACGAACCCCAAGCAGCAGCAGGAAGAGAACGGCTCCGGCGACCTGAAGAAGTCGGTCAGCAAGTAACTACTGCTGATTCACGTACGGGCCGTCGACGGTGTCGGCGACCACATAGCTGCCGGCGAAGAACAGGCCCCGCACCGAAACGCCTGACGGCAACCCGTTGAGTGTGGAGGTGAAGGTGGCGCCGTTGTCGTCACTGCGGAGCAGGCCGCCATTGCCGCCCGCCCAGAAGGTCGCACCCTGCGACGTGTAGAACAGCAGCCCCGAGCCGATGGGCGCGCTCTGTGCGCGGAAGGTGTTGCCGTAGTTGTCACTGCGCTGCTGGCCGTCGGTCGCCGTCGCGACGAGCACCACCGGGCCGCTCGCTGCGAGCGCTTCGACCGCGCCGCGCAGCGTGCTGGGCGACCACGTGGCACCAACATCCGTCGACTCGTAGAGCCCCGCAGACCCGGCGAACAGCTTCTGCTGTGCAGGCGCCGCTACGAGGTTGCGCACCGGCTGCGAGAACACGCCTGCATCACTGCGTTCGGCGTACGTGCCGTCGACGGCGTTCGACGCGTACAAACCACCCGTGGTGACGAGCAGGAAGTCGGTCGACTTCTTCACCAGCGCCCACGCGGGCGTGCTCGGCGCGCCGGCGACTTGTGTCCACGCGGTGTCGAGCGTCTTGACCCACACGCCGCCGGTCGTCGCTCCCGCGCCCGTCATCACCAGCGTCTGGTCGAAGCGCTGCAGTGAGCTCGGTTGCACGTCACCAGGCAGAGGCGAGACCTCGCGCTTCCACGTGGTGTCGATGGCGGGCAGTGCGTAGAGCCCCTGGTCGTTCGCCGCGTAGAGCACGTTGTCGAACACCGCCGCGCCGCGCACCGCCGCTCCTGAAGGCCAGCCGTTCGAGCGCGAGGTGAACTGCGTGTACTTGATGGGCTGCGGGCCCGCGTCGAAGAGCCCCGCGTCGGCCGTCGTGCCGGCGTCGGTGTCTTCAGCGGTGCCGGTGCACGCG
This sequence comes from Archangium sp., assembly GCA_035910535.1. Taxonomy (GTDB): domain Bacteria; phylum Myxococcota; class Myxococcia; order Myxococcales; family Myxococcaceae; genus Archangium_A. Next base: position 19,818 of record JAMHXF010000047.1, read on the forward strand.
ACGAGAAATGAACAGAGCAACAACGTCAGACGCTTCATCGGGTGACCTGCCTTGCGAGAAAATCTCCCAGCTTCAGGAGCGCGTTCTGGCCAATGGTGTGCCCACCGTCGAAGGGCACGAACTCGAGCTGCATGCCCGCTTCCGTCAGCAGGTCGCGCAGCCACTCCGCGGCCTGGTACGGGAGCACCGGGTCTTGTCGGCCGTGCGACTGAAACACCGGCAACCCGGCGCGCGCTGCGGCCTTCGTGCGCCAGATGTCTTCGGTGAGCAGCGTGCCCGAGAGCACCACCAGCGCGCCGGGGGCCTCTTCGAGGCGCAGCGCGACGTCGGTGGTGAGCATCGCGCCCTGGCTGAACCCGCCGAGCACCACGCGCTTCATCGGCAGCTTCGTACTGTCGGCGATCTGCTTCACCAGCGCGAGCATCGACCTGCGCGCGGCCGCCATGCCTTCGGGTTCCTGTTTGCGGAACTCGCGGAGCGCTTCGGGGTCGCGCTGGAGCTGCTGCACCGCGGCCATGTCGATCATCCACCAGGCGCGCGCGTCGCCCCAGCCGAGCTGACCCAGACTCAACGGCGCGGAGGGAAAATAGAAGCGCACGTCGCGCAACGCCGGCTGCAGACGCACCAACTCAGGAGCGAGCCCGACGAGATCATCGCCGGGTGCACCAAAGCCGTGGCACAGCACCACCACCGCCGACGGCGGGCCGTCGATCGCCTGGAAGACTTCAACCTCGAGGCCCGCGAGTTCGGTACGCATCGTGGTTCGTATACTTCGCTTGACCCGCGCCGTGGGCTGTATTGCCTTCCCGTTCGTGGCCTTCACGTTGAGAGTGAGTTCAGGAAGCGGCGAAGCGGAGGAGTTTTCCTTCGACGGTGGTGAAGTTCGCCTCGGTCGTACCGCCGACAACGACGTCGTCATCAAAGACCCTTCGTCGTCGCGCAGTCACGCGCGGGTGTACGAAGAAGACGGTCGCTACTTCGTCGAAGATCTCAAGAGCGCGAACGGCACCAAGCTCAACACGCGGTCGCTGAAGGCGCCGGTGGAGATCAAGAGCGGCGATCGCATCGTCATCGGTGACGTGACGCTGCTCTTCAGCCTGCCCGGTGACAACGACACGATGATGGGCGCCCCCACGTCGACCGTCGACGAGACCGAAGACCCCAACGTCACCATCCTCAAGCCGCCGAGCAAGCCTGCGGCCATCATTCGGAAGCCGCCGCCTCGCGCTCCGACGCCAGCTGCACAAGAGGCGGTCGAAGAAGAAGACGAAGAAGAAGAAGCCGATGATGCAGCGAGTGACAACTCGACGAAGAACTTCGAAGTGCCTCCGCCCAGGGCGCTGCAGCGTCGAGCGACGGGCGCCTCGAGCGTGCCTGTGCGTGCCTCGCGTGCCGCTGAAGAGCCTGCCCCCGTCGCCATCTCTGCGGCTGAACGTGCGCGCCAACGTCGTGAGCTGTCGAAGTCGAGCACCGGTCGCGCAGCGTTGCTGTGGAGCGACCTGCCGAAGCCCGCGAAGATCGTGGTCGGCACGCTGGGCGTCGCGGCGGCCATCGGCCTCGTCGGTGGGCTCGTCTACGCGGTGATTCCCAGGAAGATTGAACGCCGCGTCGAGACGTTCGAGCTCAAGGCCAACGGTGAACCGCTGCGTGACAGCTACGGCGCCGGGGACGACGTCGACTTCGAGCGGCCCGACATGAAGTCGTTCACCTTCAGCTACCAGTCACCGACGGCCATCGTGGGCGTGCTGCACTACCAGGCCAGCGACTGCTCGAAGGACGAGGTCAGCATCGAGTTGAACGGTGCGCAGTTGGCCTCCATTCCTCCCGACACGATGGAGGTCGCGACGCGACAGCTCGAGGTCGTGTTGCCGTCGACGCAGCTGCGCGTGGGTGACGCCAATGAACTGGTGTTCGACAACGTGAACAACCCGCCCGGCGACGACCCGTGGAAAGTGTGGAACGTGTGGGTCGAGGTCATTCCCATTCCGCAGATGTCGCCTGAAGAAGCGGGCAATCGCGCGAAGCAGGATCTCCAGCGAGCGAGCAGCCAGTACGACTTGCGCGACGTCGGCGCGATGAACCTCTTCCGCTCGTGGAAGCAGTACCGCGACGCGTGGCTGCTGCTCGAAGCCACGCCCGATCGCCCTCCCGAGTTGCTCGAAATCGCTCGCACCCGCATGCGCGAAATTCGTCCGGAGCTCGACCGCAAGTGCTCGGCGATGCTCGTCGACTACCAGAAGGAAATTAACCAGAAGTACCCCAACGTCTCCGCCGCGCGGAAGGTGCTGCAGAACATCCCTTCGCACTTCGAAAAGGAGCACCCTTGCTACGGCATGAGCCGCGGGTTGCTCCGGAGTCTCGATAGTCTCGAAGAAGCTGAGTGATTTCAGGTTGTTATGTTGCGTCCACCTGACGGATGGAGAGATCTCCCCGTCGCTCCGAGAATGCTCTTCGTGAAATCGCGTTCCTCTCGCAGGGAATCAGGTCAAGCGGCAGTGGAGACGGCGATTGTCATGCCGCTCTTCGTCTTCATCGTGCTTGGCATTCTGCAGCTGAGCCTCATGCACCAGGCGCGGTTGCTGACGAAGTACGCCGCCTACAAGGCTGCCCGCGCAGGTTCGCTCAACCGCGCCGATCAGCGGTCCATGGACGCTGCCGCAGTGGCGGTGATGATGCCGATGCTGACGCGCTCGAACCCCATCGCTGCGGGCAGCGGCGGGACGCAGCCTCAGTACGGCCTCTACAAGGTCTCGACCGCGAACGAGTACGCGACCGCGTTCAAAGAGGTCTACCAGAGCCGCAACAACAAGCACTCTGGCGGCAAGCCGCTCGTGGAGGTGACCATCTGTCATCCGCTCTCGAACGACCTCGACGCGCAGAAAGACTTTGATGATCCGCGGGTGAACCCGCTGGGTGGCAACAGCGACTGGCGGCCGTTCGAGAAGACCAAGCTCTCGGTGCAGGTCACGACCTACTACCACCTGATCATTCCCTTCGCGAACGCGTTCCTGTGGTGGGCCTCATACGGAGACATGGGCACGCAGCGCGCTGCGACCATGAAGACGCTCCGCATGAAGACGCGCACCGCGAGCGACGACAAGCGCAAGGTGTTCGAGGGCAACAAGAACGGCGGCTACACGCTGGAAGATCTCAAGTCTGAAGCCGAGAGCGGCAACTACATCATGCCGGTTCGCTCCTCCTATTCGATGCGCATGCATTCCAACCTTGCCGAGAGCGCTCAGCTCAAGTCGCAGAACGAGTGCCACGTTCCTTTCGATCGGAAATGATCATGAAGACCTCCCGACCCATGCGTCGCACTCGCGGTCAGGTGCTGGTGATGGCCTGCCTCACCTTCCTGCTCCTCGCCATTTCGATGATGGCCAGCTTCTCGATCTCCCACGCGGTACACGAGCGCGTTCGCCTGCAGATCGCCGCTGACGCGCACGCGTTCACCGTGGCGACGCTCGAGGCGCGTGGCTTCAACACCATTGGCTACATGAATCGCGCGATCGCCGGCGGCATTGTCGCTGAGCTCGGGTTGCACGCGTGGTACGCGATCGCGAAGCGCGACGTGTCCATGTACAACGCCGGCTTCATCGCGTTTCTGCAGGTCGCTGCGATGGAGTTCGCGCAGTGCCCCAAGTTCCAGATTCAGCACTGCATTCACGGCATCAAGGCGCTGAAGATCGCCTTCAAATACAACAAAGAGAAACGTTCGAAGCAGAGCGACCTCCAGTCGAAAGATCAGGACTGGAAGGAGGCGGTGAAGGGCTTCAGCGACATGATCAAAGAAGTCTACAAAGACGAAAAAGAGCTCCTCGACAAAGTGAAGTCGGAGATCGGAGACATGAGCCCCACGCTCATGTCCATCGGCAACAAGACAGCGCCGAAAGCCACCAGCAAGGGCATGAAGAAGTACAACGTCAGCGGCCTCGCGTGCGCCGTTGAAGGCTCGTCGTTCGACGACGAGTGCAAGCCGGCGAGTTGGAAGAAAGCCGGCAGCGTGAGCTCGGCCAGCAACCGCACCAAGGTGATGGAAGAAGCGGCCAACGCCGCCCGCCCGAAGTTCGAAGTCGGGCGTCAGGCGCACCGCGGTCTGTCGGGCACCGGGTACAAGACCGTGCCCGTGATTCCGGCCATGGGCGGCACCGAGATGCCGGACATCCCCATTCCCGTGATGAACCCCGACAAGATGATGGACATCCAGGGCAACAAGGGAACGTACATGGAGCTGGGCTTCGGCGCTCAGAACGTCGAGGTGAAGAACAACCGCATCAGCTCCTCGGTGCCGCGGCACATCGTCATGGTGCAGTGGGAAGACGGCATGGGCATGTGGTACACCGACGGCGCGTCGATTCAGGGCGACTACGAAGGCGTGCCCTGCAACGGCGGTGGCGGTTGTTTCATCAACTACCGCATGGGCCCTGCGACGACCGGCACCGATGACGACTCCGACTACGGCCAGCCCGCGACCTACGGTGCCTATACGCAAGACCTCCGTACGTTGGGCAAGGGCGGCAAGGGCGCGTGGGAAATCGAAGGAAAGGGCGAAGTGAAGATGCCCGGTGGCACAGGCACCTGGAAGTACGTGCCGAACAACGACGGTTTCGCTGTCGCCAAGGGCAAGACGTATTTCCACCAACTCGGCGCGTGGGACGTGCCTCCCAACCTCTTCGACCCGATGTGGCGCGCGAAGTTGCAGCCCTTCATTCGCAAGGAGTTCGAAGAGATTCTCCGCACCGCAGGCGACCAACAGGGCGCCAATCTCGCTGGTGAGAGCGGCACGTCCGTCGAGGGAGTCACCCAATGAAGACGCGCAATGCACCTCGTGGCGCCGCAGCCGTCGAGATGGCCATCACCATGGTGGTGTTGATCCCGCTCATCTTCTACGCGCTGTTCCTTCAAGACTTCGTCTACTACCGCTTGAACGGGCAAGAGACGCTCGTCGCCGCAGCCTTCGACCACGTGACGCCTGACTACATGCGCCAGGCGCCCGATGTCGGCGGCATGAACCGGCTCAAGTTCTGCGATCACACGGCGGCCTACGACAGCTACGAGCGAGACTTCGAGTGTGAAGGCGGCGGTGGTGGCTCGAGTGGTGGCAGCGGCGGGCCTGGCACGTCGACCACGGGCAGCTCTGGCGGCCTGGGTCATCACCACGCAGTCGGCGCGCACCAGTGCTGGATCGGTGGCGGCCAGGAGATCGACTGTCCTGTCTCAAAGGGCGTCGAGATCAGCATGCTGCCTCGCACCCGCCCGTTCATGACCTTCTTCGCCACGGACTGGAACCGCGGTGGCATCGCCACGTGCAGCGCGCAGCTCAAGGTCACCAACTACGTCATTCCCCGCATGCTCAGCTCGGAGAGCGGTGGCTGGCTGTGGAGCAAGAAGAAGCTGACCGATCGCAAGCAGCTCAGCGCGACCGGCTCGGGCACCGAATACAAGGGAGACCAGTGGGCTGAAGGTGGCAGCATCGGTGGCGCGCACTCCGACTTCGCCAGCGGTGAGTTCGCGGCCCAGGAAGGCCCCGGAGACGGCGAGGGCGAGATGGGCAGCTGGCTGTTCTCGAAGGAAGAGATGGGCGTGCTCGTCGACCCGTGGGCGCTCTCCGACATCAAAGAAATTGAACCGCACTACGGCTCGCCCATCACCACGTTCCTGGCTCCGGGAACGATCCCCGGCAGCGACATGGTGCCAGGTGAAGACGACCACCCGCTGCTGACGCGCACCGGTAACTATTACAACCACTACGCGAAGGACGCGGCCGACAAGGGCATGGACTGGCACAAAGACATGGTCGACAAGGACTTCCTCGACACCTTCTCTGGGTGGGACGCGGCAGGCGACCAGCTCAAGTCGGTGCCGGTGACCTGGAAGAAGAACAAGCCGAAGCCGGGCTACTCGGGTGGCAAGGCCTCGGGCTATGCCGATTCGCGTGCGCCAGGCGCCAACCGCGCCAACAAGTACCCGCAGTATTGGGGCCCGAACTGAGCGACTTCCGTGGCGAAGCCTGAGGTTGCGAAGAAGGGCTGGTCGTTTGCTCGCATCCTCCTGTTGACGGTGGTGGTGGGCATCGTCTCAGGCACGTTGTTGGGGGTGAGCACCGGCATCTCTGAAGCGCCAGAAGTGCTGGCCGAAGCTGAAGTGCGGCGCCTGACGCCTCGTGGCGATCCGCTCGAGATCGACGACCCGATGGCGGCTGACCCCGCCTCGCTGTCTGGCATACCTCCGTACCCGGGTGTGTTTCCCCGACGCCTGTCGCGCCAGGCCTCTGCACAGGGTGGCCCGATGGCCATCTCGTGGTTCTCCACGCAAGACTCGGCGGCGACGGTGCTCGACTACTACGAGCGCGCCTTCAACGCCGAAGGTCGTCGGCCGGTGGCGCAGCGCCTCTCAGCTGACATGGGCTACGTGGCGTGGCTCGACGAGCACCTCGACGGTGGTACGGCCGCAGGTGTGTTGCACATGGTCTCTGCGATGCGGCAGTTCAGTCAGACCATCGTGTTGGTGTCAGCTTCGCGCCCCGACATCGCGATGAACACCCGGCCGAAGTTGCCCGACGGGTTGTCGTTGCCCCCGGCGTCGACGAGGCCTCAGGTGGTGAACATGGGCGAGACCGGCTTCGCCAGCGAGGTCGTGTACTCGCGAACTTTGAACACTTCGCCAGGAGACGTCGTCAGCTTCTTCGACCGGCAATTCAAGGAGCAGGGTTTTTCGGTGATTGATTCGTCGACCAGCCCAGCGCAGGCCTCGGTTACGGCGCAACGGGGCACGACCACCGTGGTGGTGGCGGCTCGCCTCGAAGGCAGTCATTCTTCGGTCGTCTTGACGTACGAGCGGCGAACGCCGCAGGAGGTTTCCCCATGAAGTTGAAGTCGCTGGTGCTCGCGTTGTGCCTCTCTCCCGCAGCTGCCTTTGCAGGCGATTCGTGCGAGGCCGCCTGCGTGGACACCGTGAAGCAGTGTCAGGACGTCTGCAAGAAGACGCTCAAGAAGGAAGCGCCCGACAAGGTCAGCTTCTGCCAGTCACAGTGCAAGGAGTTCGAAAGTGAATGCAAAAAAGACTGCAAGTCTGAAGGCAAGTGAGCGTCGCCGTCGCGGCCAGGCGATGATCGAGTACAGCGTCGTCTCCCACTTTCTGTTGGTGGGCGGCGCCGTGACGCTGGGCATGCTCGGCCAGATGTCGGGCCTCTTCGACAGCCTCACGAAGTTCTACGAGAGCATCTTCTTCGTGCTCACCAGCGGCGCCATCTAGCCGCTATACCGCCGGGCCATGGAATCGCCTGAGAGCGGGCCGAAGCAGCGCCCAGCATGGCTGTATGTGTTGTTGGGTTGTGGTGGTGCGGCGGGCCTGGTGTGCCTCATCGGTGCGCTGGTCCTCGGCTACTGCGCCAAGTCGGTCAACGACGTGCAGCGTGGTCTCACCGACCCGGCCGAGCGTCAGGCCAACGCCATCAAACAACTGGGCGGGCTGCCCGACGGCTACAACGTCATCGCGAGCATGAGCTTCTTCGTCATGAAGACGACGGTGCTCACCGACGCGGCGCCTTTGCCTGACGGCGGCTTCGTCGTCGGCGACGGTCATGTGTTCACGTACTTCCACGTGATGGGCAACGAGAACAACAAGGCGGCGCGCGACTTTCTCGTCGGCAAGAACGACGACCCGCGTGCGCTCGCGGCGAGCGGCATCAACATCGACGTGAACCAGGTTGTGAAGCGCGGCACGTTGACCGTCGACGGTCGCAAGTTCTTCTACGTCGCGTCGCGTGGCCAGGTTGAGAGCGGCGGCTTCGTGAAAGACGCGTTGATGAACGCGATTCTCTTCGACTGCACCGGTGACGCGCTCTCGATGGGCATGTGGACGCAAGTCGACCCGTCACCCGAGAAGAACAAAGAAGAGCTCGAACTCGCGGGCACCGTCGCTGACGAAGCCGAGCTGGCGGGCTTCCTCAAGCCGATGAACCCCTGCGGTCGATAGGCTCGCGCCATGCTCTACGCTCTGGTGGTGTTGTGCCTCGCCTCGCAGGACGGCGGCGCTGATTCTGCCGACGCGGGGTTCGAGCCCGAGGTCGTCGTGGTCGACGCCGGGTCGGTCGCCGACGCGCCGTTGCTGGTGGCCGTCGACGCTGGCGTCGAGCTCACGCCGCAGTCACCTGAAGCCGAGCGTCCTGAAGGCAAGCCGGAGTTCGTGAAGGGCGAGCTCTCGGTGTACCTGGGCAGCGATCGCCTCACGGTGAAGAACACGCGCATCGGCGTGTCGGCCGGCGTCGATCGTTTTCTTCAGGCTTATTACGTGTTGGTCGAGCCGCTGGTCGACCTGCGGTTCCTTGACGGGCAGCTCGGCATCGGGGTCGGCGTGCCGCTGCGGCTCGAGGTAGTGAACTTCGAGACCAACCCGATGAGCGGCGCGCCGTTTCTCTTTTCACGCGCGGGGCGCTTGCGCGTTGAAGACTACGACTCGTTTCACGATTTCGGCCGCATTCTCAAATACGTCACGTACGGGCGGAAAGAAGACAACCTCTACATCAGCGCGGGCCAGCGCTACGCGTCGTCGATTGGTCACGGCGCCATCACGCGCCGCTATTCGCCCAACATCGACGTCGACTACCCGCGCGCGTCAGCGCAGGTCGACGCGTACAACGACTACGGCGGCTTCGAGCTGATGACCAACGACCTGCTGGCGTGGAACCAGCTCGCGGGCATCGCGTTCATCAAGCCGCTCTCGTTCTTCAAGCCCGAGAACCTCATCGCCAGGACGCTGTCGGTCGGCGTGAGCGGCGGCCTCGACTGGCAGGCGCCGTACGAGCTGGTGGTGATGTCTGGTGAGCGTCAGGTTCGCGACGGGCGACTGTTGGCGACGCAGCGCGCAGCGGGGCTCGTGGGCTTCGACATCGAGGCCAAAGTCGTGAAGACCGAGAGCATCGATATCAAGCCGTACGTCGACTACTCGTTTCTCGTCGGCGGCGATGGCGGCTTCACGGCTGGCGTGTTGGGGCGCTTCAACGTCGGTAAGAAAATCGTCAACGCCTTCCGTGTTGTCGCGGAGGTCAGGTTTCTCGGCGATCGCTACATTCCCAGCTACTTCGACACGTTCTACGAGGTCGATCGCTTCATCTACCGCGACGTGCGGAGCGACCCCGGCATCGCGAACTTCATGCCCAAGCATCGGTACGCGCTCGAGCATGGCCTGGGGCAGCGCGCCGGCTACTACTTCGAGGCGAGCTGGGGCATTCGCAACGCCGTCGGCGTGACGCTCGCGCTCGAGGGCACCAGCAATTCACCGGCGAAGAACTTCGTCGCGCACCTCGAAGTGCCGGTGCTGAGCTTCGTGCAGGTCTTCGGCAGCTACTACCTGCGCGGCGTCGAGTCGTTCACGGAGTTGGGCGAGTTCGACAAGCAGGGCAACCTCGGCCTCTTCGGCAGCAAGGCCATCGCGTTCGCCGGCGCGCGGCTGCGGCTGCTCCCGTTTCTCTTCATCAACGGGCGGCTCTACAAGACGTTCCGCGTGAATCAAGAGCTGCAGCGCTACGACAACCAGTTTGGGTTCGTCGTTGATCTCGAGGTCGGCTACGAGTTCCGCAAGTCCGACCCGCCGCCGCCTCCACGTGACGAAGATCGCGCGCGGGGTCAGGGCTCGGCGCTGGGCTCGAGCGCGATGCGCTGAGTAGGTTCTCTCGCGGCCCAGATTCCGGCTGCGAGCACGATGGACCCTCCGATGACGGTCCACCTCGTGAAGGGCTCGCCGAGAATCACGATGCCGATGACGGCGGCGGTGAGCGGCTCGAGGTAGGTGATGACGCCGACCAGCTGCGCGCCGATGGCTCGCAGGCTCAGGTTGAACAACACCGCGCCCAGCAGCCCGTTGATGATCGCTCCGAAGGCGACGAAGCGCATCGAGCTGTCGAAGGTGGTGGGCAGCACGTCTCCACCGAAGACGAGCAACAACGTGAGCGCTGAAACCACCGCGTGCAGCGACGACACCGCGAGCGGTGAGAAGGTTCGACCGGCGCGACGGCTGAAGACGACGAGCGTCGCGTAGAAGACCGCGCTACCCGCGCCCAGCGCTGCGGTGAGGCTCCAGTCATTGCCGGGAGACGCGCCGAGCACCGACGCCAGCGCGAGCAGAATGATGGGGCTCGCGAGCAACGCGCGTCGAGAGCGAGGTTCTTTCAAGATGAGCGGAGCCGCGAAGGCCACCAACGTTGGCGTCAGGTAGTGCGTCAGCACCGCGACGACGGTCGGCCCGCGTGCGATGGCCGAGAAGTAGAGCACCACGTTGCCGGCGTCGGCGAGCCCGACGATGAACAAGGCCAGCACAGCTCCACGGTCTGCGAAGTCGCGACGACGCAGTACGAACGGCGCGGGGAGCGCCATCACCACCATGGTGAGAAAGCCGATGACGAGGCCCGACGGGCCGTCACTGCGCGCGTAGAGAGGCCACGTGCCCCACAACGTGGCCGCGATGACGATGAAGAGAATGCCGGTCGCGCGATTGATGCGCGGCCACTACCAGAAATCGGGTTAGGCAGCGGAGCGTGACGCTCGCAGCGCTTGCTCGACAGTTCGGTGTGACGCGGCTCGCGCGGCTGACGGGGCTCGATCGCGTTGGCGTGGAGGTCGTCGGCGCTGTTCGGCCGCGAGGGCACGTGTTGCAGGTCTCGCAGGGCAAGGGCCGAACGCTCGCGGCGGCGCAGTGGAGCGCGCTCGGCGAGGCGATTGAATTGGCCGCGGCGGAGACGCCCGACTCAGCGGCATTTCGATTCGGGTCGGCGCCACGCGCGACGACGTGGAACGTCGACGGGCTCTCGATTGCGTGGGTCGCTGGCGTCGATCTGCATTCGAAGAAGCGCGCGTGGGTGCCGGCTGAAGCTGTGTATTGCCCTCCTGCTGGCCGCGTGTGGTTGGGCCCGTCGATCACGCGCTGGAAGTCGAACGGCCTCGGCGCACACCCGACCAGCCGTGTAGCCGCGGTCGAGCACGCGGTGCTGGAGTTGGTCGAACGAGACTCGCTCGCGCGCGTGCTGCCCGACGGGTGGACGGAGGCTGTCGCGCGCCGACGTTTCATCGGCGCAGTGCCCGTGGCTGAGGGCTTCGCGGCGTTCACGTTCGATCTCACGCCGCGTGGCGCGTCGTTGCCGGTGGCGGGCTCGCTGTTGTTCGATCTCGAAGGCGGCGCGGTGCCGTTGACGGCCGGCTACGCATGTCGTCGCACGTGGCGTGACGCGGCCGAGAGCGCATTTCTCGAGGCGGCACAGTCGCGGCTCACCGAAATTCACGGCGCGAGAGAAGACGTGCTGCATGGTGAACGTGAGGCCGGCTCTGCGCTCCTCGCGACGCTTCGTCGAGTGCGGCCGCGTGAGGCTCCGAAGACCGTCGCGAAGGGCGCGCTCGCGAAGCACGTACGCGGTGACGTGGTGATGGTCGAACTGCGTGCGAAGCCATACGTCGTAAAGGCTGTGAGCCAGTCATTGCTGGTCTCGGACCTGTTGTAGGCGCGCGCCGAGGTCGGAGTCGGTGGGCTGTCGTGCGTCGCGGCGGTTGCCGCTCGCCCGGTGGTGCCTGGGTTGAGCCGCATCGACTTCTGGCGTCGGTGCTGTTGTCGCCCCACAGCGGTCGGAGTCGGTGAGCCGTCGACGCGGCGCAGCTTCTGTCGTCGTGCGTCGCTGCGGGGGCCGGTGACCTGACGCTGGCCCGGTGTGGAATGGCATCGACCCTGTGAGACCTGTGGCGCGAGCGCTGTTGTCGCGGCGCAGAGGTCAGTCCGTGAGCCCATCGATGCCGCCGGAGTTTCTGTCGTCGTGTGTCGCCGCGGTTGCCTGCGTGACCTGCCGCTGCCTGGTGTCGAGTCACAGCGACCCGGTGAAGGACTCTGGGGTCGGTGTTGTTGTCGCCGCGCCATCGATGCCAGCGCAGCTTCTGTCGTCGTCGTCGCTGCGGTCTCCGGCGTGACTTGGTCGAAGCTCATTGACGATGTGAAGACCGCCGCCGCTCCGGATCGGTGCGATATCGCCGGGCGACGCGGCACGTCTCGACGCCCGTAGAAACGGCCAGACGCTGCACTGATGAGGCGGGCTGTCGTCGCGGGCGAGCGCACGATGCGTGTACGGTGCTCTTCGTGGTGAAGAACTCCGTCATCGTTTTTCTCGGGCCCACGTTGCAAGTGCGTGAGGCCCAACAACTGCTCGCCGCCGACTATCGGCCACCAGCACGGCAAGGTGACGTGTTCCGCGCCATCGACGACGCGCCGCGCGCGATTGTGCTGATCGACGGCGTCTTCGAAGCGGTGCCCTCGGTCTGGCATCACGAGCTCATCGCGGCGCATGCGGCGGGCATTCGCGTGTTCGGCGCGTGCAGCATGGGCGCGCTGCGCGCGGCCGAACTCCCCGATGTGGTGACTCCGCTGGGAGAAATCGCTGCGCGCTATTGTTCTGGTGATTGGAACGACGACGCGGCGGTCGCCCTCGTGCACGCAGATGAAGCACAGCAGTTCCGTGCGCTCTCGCTGCCTTGGGTGAACGTGTGGGCGACGGCGCGCGCGGCGAAGTCGGTGCTCGGCACGAAAGAGTCGCGACGCCTCTGTGAAGTCGCAGCGTCGATTTTCTACCAGGCACGAACCTGGCCTCGACTCTTCGACGCGATGGGCTGGTCAGCGGAGTTGCGCGCACAGGTGAAGGCGCTGAGCGTCGAGTTGAAGGCCGATGATGCGCGCCTTGCGCTGACTCACGTCGCGAAGCTCCGGCCGATGAAGCGCGCAGTGCGCCCGACGGAGTTCTCGTCGTTCGTTCGTCGTGCGCGGTTGGCAGAGCAGGGCGTCGAACCCGCCGACGACCACGGCGGCGTGAAGACGCTCCTGCTCGCGCACTTCGCGCAGCTCGGTGGCATTGAGCCCGACGAAGCCTCAGTAGAGAGGCACCGGCGTCGGCTCTCGGGTCGCTTCGGTGAAGATCAGCTGCGCGTCTGGGCCCGCGCGCTCGCGTTGGAAGAGCTCGTGCTGATGGCTCCGGAGCGTTTCGTCAGCGACGGGCCTTCACGCCTCGAAGGAGCCGCGTTGACCCGCGCGGCGCGCCGGTAACGACACTGCTGCGCGCGTTCGTCGAGTCGTTATGATCGTCGAGCGTGCGAGTCGTCACCTACAACGTTCGTTACTTCGGGCACGGTCTCAAGGGGCTCGCCAGCACGGCGACCTCGAAGTCGCGCATCGCCGAGTCCATCGCGGCGCTCGACCCGCTGCCTGAACTCATCGCGCTGCAAGAGGTCGAGAATCGATCACTTCGCGCTGGTGTCGCGCATCGACATGGGCACCCGGCCGAGACGCAGCTCGACGCTTTTGTTCGCCACCTCACTGCGGTCTTTCATCGCCGCGGTCTGGTGATGCCGTATCGCGCCTGGTATTTCCCGGCGCACGTGTACGGCATGGGCGAGTTCCGGCTCTACACGACGGGCCTCGCGATGTTGGTGCACGCGCAGAAGCTCCACGTCATCAGCGACAACGGGCAGACGCCGCACCACATCACGCACGTCGCCAACCCCGGGCTGAAGAAGGTGAAGCAGACGCGCATCGCCGCGCACCTCCACCTCGAAGACGTGCATGGGAAGAAGTTCCACCTCTTCAATACGCACCTCTCGTTGCCGACCTTCTGGGCCCGCGAGTTCTGGAGCCAGCCCGCGAAGATGGGTCACGGTGCCAATCAACTCGCAGAGGCGCGCTCGGTCGCGCAGTACGCGCAGGCCACCGCGGCAGGTGAGCCGTACCTGATCGTCGGTGACTTCAACACCGCGCCGGCCACGCCCGTGTACCAACAGCTCACGCGCGGAGAAGGGCTCGTGGGCGCGCAAGAGCAGCTCAAGCAGATCGACTTGAAAGACCCGCGCAGCTTCTCGACCGCCGGGTTCATGCACCTGCGTATGCACCTCGATCACGTCTTCGGTCGCGGCGTTGACTTCACCGAGCTGAATGACACGCGCAGCTTCAGCGATCTCCGCAATCGCTTCGCGGGGCTGTCAGATCACGTGCCGATCGTCGCGGGCTTCGAGCCCAACTGAAGCGGCGATCGTCGGTCGAGATCGAAGAGCTCATAGCGCTCGACGGTGGTGTGAATCATGCCGCCGTCGAGAAAGTAGAGGCGTGCGTCGTCACTGACGCCGCGCGCGTAGTGAACGGCCTCGCCGTCGACGCGCAGTGAACGAATCGGGCCGTCTTCAGGTGCGGTATCGCGAACCCATGGCCCCAGCAGTTCGTGACATTTCTTGTCGCGAATGTGACCGATGGCCTGTGGAAACGCCGAGGGCAGTCGCCGCGGATCGTAGCGACGTCGCAGCGGGCCCTGAAACTGCGGGTCATCGACAGGGAAGGCCGGGCGCTGAAAGAGAATGCCGCGCGCGACACCGCTGTCGGCTGCACCCGGCTGGTGCAGCTTCGTCAGGTCGGCTGCGTTGAGCGCGGTGGCGGCGTCGAGCGCGGTCTGTGGCGCCGCGCCGATGCGCGCAAAGTCGTCGACGGTGACGCCTGCGTGAACGAGCAGCAGTCCTCTATGTGAATGCGCGAGCACGAGCTGCTTCGACTCGAGTAGCTGCTTCACCACCACACGCTGCGCGACGTTGAAGCACGAGAAGTCGCGCGCCAGACACTCCGCGTCGGGCACGCTCGGGTACTTCGCCGCGAAGCGCGCCGCGTCGCCACCGTGTCGGTAGACCTGCACTGCATCGGCGTGCGCCACTTCGAACTGGGCGTCGGTGGTGAAGGGCGCCAGCTCGCACACGCGCGCGAGGTCGTGATTGCCGGCGATCAGCACCACCTGCTCACGCGGGTGCGACGTCAGCCACGACAACAGCCGCAGCGCATCACCTGTGGCCTGCGTGCGTTTTTCAGCGGGGCCCCAATCGAAGTGGTCGCCCATGGAGATCAGCTGCACGTCGTCGCGCAGCCGCTCATCCACCGTCAGCAGCTCGTTGTGTCGGAGCACCGCAAGCACCGTTTCAAACGGCGCCTGCGGGTCACCCATCGCGACGTGGCGACTGAACTTCAGCGCTTCAGACCTCAGCGATGTTGCCGCTGTAGAAGCCGTCGATCAGCTCCTTGTACTTGGTCTCGACGACCTTGCGCTTGAGCTTGAGGCTCGGCGTGAGATCGCCGTCGTCCTGCGTGAGGTCCTTCGGGAGAATCGCGAAGTTCTTGATTGACTCGTAGCTCGCGAGGCCCTTGTTGAGCTCCTGCACGAAGGGCTTGATGAGCGCGTGCGTGCGCGGATCTTTGACGATCTGATCGTACGTGCCGTCGACGCCGTTGCTCTTGGCCCAGTCGGTGATGGCTTCCTTGTCGAGCGCGATGAGCATCACGCAGAAGTTCCGGTTGTTGCCATGCACCAGCGCCTGGCTGACGTACGGGCAGACGACCTTGAACTTGCCTTCGATGTTCTGCGGCGCGACGTACTTGCCGCCCGAGGTCTTGATGAGGTCCTTCTTGCGATCGGTGATGCGCAAGATGCCGTCAGAATCGAGCTCGCCGATGTCGCCGGTGTACATCCACCCGTCTTTGATGGCGTCGGCCGTGGCCTCGGGGAGGTTGTGGTACCCGCGCATCACGCCACGACCCTTGATCAACACTTCGCCGTCGGCGGCGATCTTCACTTCGGTGCCCGGCAACGGCGGGCCCACGCTGCCGAACTTGAAGTTGGTGGGGCGGTTCACGAACGCGGCGGCCGACGTCTCGGTCAGACCGTAGCCTTCGAGAATCAGAATGCCCGCCGCGTGGAAGAACTCGGCCATGTCACGCGAGAGCGGCGCGGAGCCCGACACGAAGTAGCGCAGGCGACCACCGAAGCGGTCTTGCAGCTTCGAGAACACCAGCTTGGTCGCGATGGAGTACTTCACCGCGAGCATGCCGCTGGGCTCCTGGCGCTTCTGGCGGAGCTGGCTGACTTCTTTGCCGACGCCGAGTGCCCACTTGAAGATGGCCCACTTCGCGCCGCCGGCCTTCTTCGTGCCTTCGACGACCTTGTTGTAGACCTTCTCGAAGATGCGCGGCACGGCGGCCACGAAGGTCGGCTTCACCACCGCGAGGTTCTCGACGATCTTGTCGACGCGGCCGTCGATGGCCGTGTGGAAGCCGATGTGCAACTGCGCGACCTCGAGCACCTTGCCGAAGCTGTGCGCGAGCGGCAGCCAGAAGAACTGCACGTCGTCGGGCACGAGCAACTTCATTTCGTCGATGCCTTCGGCTTCGTACACCCAGCAGTCGTGCGGCAGCACCACGCCCTTGGGCTTACCGGTGGTGCCCGAGGTGTAGATGAGCGTCGCGATGTCCTGGTTCTTCACCGACTTGCAGACGGTCTCGTACTCGTCCTGCGTCGCCGGGCGGCCTTTCTCCATCAGGTCGTTGAGCGTGATCACCCACCCGTCGGCGCTCGCCTTGCCGTCGAAGGTGATGACCTGCTTGATGTTGGGGAGGCGCGCGCGCGCCTTCTCGAGCTTGGCGACGTGATCGTCGGTCTCGGCGAAGACGTAGCGGCTGTCTGAGTCGTTGAGAATGTGCTCGCAGTCTTCGATGGTGCTCGACGGGTAGATGGTCGTCGTCGCGCCGGCGCCCGCGAGAATGCCGATGTCGGCGGCGATCCACTCGTAGCGGGTGCCCGAGAAGATGGCGACGCGCTCTTCGTTCTTGAGGCCGATGGAGCGCAGGCCCATGGCGATCTGCTTCACCTGCTCGCCGAACTGCTTCCAGCTGATCTGCTTCCACCCCGAGCCGACGGGGTAGCTGAACGCGGTGTGATCAGGCGTCGCAGCAACTCGGTGCAACAGCATCTCGGGCACGGTCTGGAACTTGGTCGCCACGATGGGCTCCTTCGGCTTTGGGAGTGGGTCAAAAACGGATGGGCGCATGTTACGGACGAGTTCCGCTGGCGCAACGCTTTAAAAGACGAAGACCGGCCCCCCAATTCATGGAGGAGCCGGCCTCGAGTCCAACGAGCTTTCCGAGCGCTTACTTGCGCGCGGCGGCCTCAGCGGCCTGCTTCTCCTTGAAGTGCTTCATCAGCGCGTCCTGCTCGTTGCGCGGCACCGCGGAGTACTTGGCGAACTCCATCGAGAACTCGGCCTTGCCCTGCGTGGCCGAGCGGAGGTCCGTCGAGTAGCCGAACATCGTGTTGAGCGGCACCTCTGCGATGACCGTGACCTGACCTTCGGCCGTGCTGGTCTCGATGATCATGCCGCGGCGCTGGTTGACCTGGCCGACGACCGAGCCCTGGAATTCGGCGGGCGCGAGCACTTCGACCTTCATCACCGGCTCCATGACGACCGGCTTCGCGCGCTCGTAGCCTTCACGGAAGGCCATGATGGCGGCCATCTTGAACGCCTGCTCGCTGGAGTCGACGTCGTGGTACTGGCCGTCGTTCACCACGGCGCGAATACCGACGACGGGGAAGCCGATGAGCGAGCCCTTCTTGATGGCCTCGTTGAAGCCCTTTTCGATGCCCGGGATGTATTCCTTGGGGATCGTGCCGCCGACGGTGTCGTTGACGAACTCGTACTGCTGCACGGCGTCGGCCGGCAGCGGCTCGAGGAAGCCGCACACGCGCGCGAACTGACCTGAACCACCGGTCTGCTTCTTGTGCGTGTACGCGAACTCGCCGCGCTGGGTGATGGTCTCGCGGTACGCGACCTGCGGCTTCCCGGAGACGACCTCGCAGTTGTACTCGCGGCGCATGCGCTCCATGTAGATCTCGAGGTGGAGCTCGCCCATGCCCGAGATGATGGTCTGCGCCGACTCTTCGTCGCGGTGCACGCGGAACGTGGGGTCTTCACGCGTGAAGCGCTGGAGCGCCTTGCTGAAGTTCGCTTCGCCCGTGCGGTCTTTCGGCGAGACGGCCAGCTGAATCACGGCGTCGGGCACGTGCATCGAGGTCAGCGTGTAGAAGACGTTCGCGTCGGTGAAGCTGTCGCCGGAGGTCGCTTCGACGCCGTAGAGCGCCACGATGTCGCCGGCCTTGGCCTCCGCGATCTCTTCACGGCGGTCCGAGTGCATGCGGAACATGCGCGGCACGCGCTCTTTGCGCTGCATGCGCGAGTTGTTGACGATGGTGTCGCCCGTCTTGACCGTGCCCTGGTAGACGCGGAAGTACGTGAGCTGACCGTACTGGTCCTGCTGGAGCTTGAACGCCAGGCCGACGAACGGCTTGCTGGGATCGGCCGACAGCGTGACCTTGGCTTCGGCGTTGCGCTGGTCGAGCGCGATGTTCTCGACCTCGGTCGGCGACGGGAGGATCGCGCACACCATGTCGAGCAGCACCTGCACGCCCTTGTTCTTGTACGCCGAGCCGCACATCACGGGCGTCATCTTGAGCGCGAGGGTCGCGCGGCGGATCGCGGCGCGGAGCTCATCGGCAGTGATCTCTTCACCGCCGATGAACTTCTCGGCGAGCTTGTCGTCGACCTCCGAGACCTGCTCGATGATCTGCTCACGACGCTTCTTGGTCTCTTCCACGTACTCGGCAGGAACGGGCTCGGTACGAACGTCGACGCCCTTCTCGCCGTCGAAGAAGTACGCCTTGCCCTCGACGGGGTCGATGACGCCCATGAACTTGTCTTCGGCGCCCATGTTCACCTGAATGGGCACGGAGTGATGGCCGAGCTTTTCACGCAGCAGGTCAGCGCAGCGCAGGTAGTTCGCGCCGACGCGGTCCATCTTGTTGACGAAACAGATGCGGGGAACGCCGTAGCGCTTCATCTGGCGGTCGACGGTGATCGACTGGCTCTGCACGCCGGCCACCGAGTCGAGCACGAGGATCGCGCCGTCGAGCACGCGCAGCGAACGTTCGACCTCGATGGTGAAGTCGACGTGGCCCGGCGTGTCGATGATGTTGATGTTGTGATCTTCGAGCTGATCTTTCGAGCCGTTCCAGACCGCGTACGTGGCGGCAGACTGAATCGTGATGCCCTTCTCTCGCTCGAGATCCATCGAGTCCATCGTCGCGCCGACGCCGTCCTTGCCGCGCACCTCGTGGATCTCACGGATCTTGCCCGTGTAGAACAGGATGCGCTCGGTGAGCGTCGTCTTGCCCGAGTCGATGTGAGCGGAGATACCGATGTTGCGGATTCGTTCCAACGGGATGGTGGCCATAGCGGGGCGCCGCGTATCCAATGCCTGCTTGAAACACAAGGGCGTCGCGCCTACGAGGTCAGGCCGTGAGTGACGAGGCGGTCCCGCTCCCGACGTTCGCGCCTGATCAGCGGGTGTGCGGCAACTGCAAATTGTGGCGGGCGCACTCCGTCGACGTGGCCAAAGGCTGGGTCGGCAACTGCCGTATGCAGGAGAGCCGTGGCCTCTTCGTGCCCTCGGCGCCCATCTGCAACGTGTTCGCGCCGCGCGGTGAAGTGACGGTGTCGGTGCCCGAGCCCCACACGCGCGCCCGCGCTGCCCGGTCGATCGCGCCTGTCCTTCGCAGAGCCGGCGCCGAGCTCTCAGCCACCGTCGATTTCGAAGGAGACACCATGACGCGCGCAGAATTGATGGAGCTGTTTCTCGAGGCCTCGGGTCTCGCCGACGTGCCGCTGGCCAACAAGTGGGAGGGCGGCACCATTCGCATCATTCCCGCCGACCCGTCGATGCAGCCCAAAGACATCCCCGTCGACGCGCTCTTTCACAAGGTCGTGATGGTGCGAGATCGCCTGCGCACGCTCGAGCAGAAGGTGAACGCGCACCCCAGGCTCACCGACGTCGAGAAGGTCGAAATGCAGCAGTACGTCACGCGCTGCTACGGCTCGCTGACCACCTTCAACGTGCTCTTCAAAGACAAGGCTGATCAGTTCGTCGGGCAGAAAGACGACTGATCAGGTCGCGGCCTCGGCCATGCGCGCCATCAAGCGGGTGCGACCGCGGTTGAGCGCGCTCTTCACGGTGCCTTCGGGCAGCCCCAGCATGCGCGCGATCTCGGGGTACGAGTAGCCGCGCAGGTCTCGCAGCGTGACGACCTGCCGGTGTTGTTCAGAGAGGTGCTGCAGCGCTTCGAGAAACTGCTCGTGCTGCTGGTTGCTCACCGCCGTCTCTTCAGGATCTTCCGAGGCGCCGACGGAGCTCTCGAGTCGACCGCGACGTTTTCGGGCGCGCAGCGAGTTGATCGACGAGTTCACCAGAATGCGGTGCAGCCAGGTGGTGTACGCGGCCTTGCCGTCGAAGCGCACGTTCTGGCTGAAGAGGCGCGTGAAGACCTCCTGCACCACGTCTTCGGCTTCATCGGCGTCATGCAAGATGCGTCGGGCGATCGCCAGCGCCCTGCGGCGGTGCTGGAGGTACAGCTCGGTCATCGGGGGCAGCGCGGTCATGAGAATTCAAACGCGCCACCTGTTCCACGGATCTACCGGCCGCGATGTGCCCGGATTTATTCGTCAGTTGCGGTGAGGCCCCACTCTTTGAGGCGCTTGAAGAGCGTCGAGCGCGAAACCGCCAGCTCGCGCGCGACAGCCTCTTTGTTGCCATTGAGGCGCTTGATGGCGCTCTCGACGATCAACCGCTCCGCGCGGGCGAGCTGCGCTTCGAGGGTCATGCCTGGCGTGTGCTCGAGCCCGCCGCTGCTGCTGGTCAACGGTCGGTCGGGTACGGCGTCGAACTTCAAGTCTCCGACGTCGATGTTCGGCCCCTTGCGGAGCAGCAGCGCGCGATGAATCACGTTGCGCAGCTCACGAATGTTGCCGGGCCACGGGTGCGCTTCGAGCGCGGCGAGCGCTGGCGGCAGCAACACCACGCGCTGCCCACGCGGGCCGTGCAGTTTGACGAAGTGCTCTGCGAGCAGGCGAATGTCGCCGGGGCGGCTGCGCAGCGGCGGCAGCGAGAGCGGGATGACGCAGAGCCGGTAATAGAGGTCTTCCCGGAACTTGCCCTCGCGCGCCATCGCCAGCAGGTCGCGGTTGGTGGCCGCGACGACGCGCGTGTCGACGTTGATGGGGCGGGGCGCGCCGACGCGTTTGATCTCTCCGCTCTCGAGGGCGCGCAGCAGCTTGGCCTGCAGGTCCAACGGGAGCTCGCCGATTTCATCGAGGAAGATCGTGCCGCCGTCGGCCTCTTCGAACGCGCCTTTGCGTGCGTTGGTCGCGCCGGTGAAGGAGCCCTTCTCGTGGCCGAACAGCTCGCTCTCGATGAGCTCTTTGCTGATGGCCGCGCAGTTGACGGGGATGAACGTCGCCTCGTTGCGGTTGCTCTGCGAGTGAATGGCGCGCGCCACGAGCTCTTTACCCGTGCCCGACTCGCCGAAGATCGCGATGGCCGCCGTCGAGGGCGCGACGCGCTCGATGAGCTCGATGAGGCTCTTGACCGATTGATCGACGCCGATGAGGCCGTAGGTGCCGACGCTCGGCGCGTTGACCTGCTTGCTGAGCGCCGGCTCGATGATCAACTCGCCTTCGCCGACGCGCAGCGTGGTGAAGAACGGAACCTCGGCTTCGAAGACGCGCACGTTGCCCAGCCACGTGCCGTTGGTCGAACGTTGATCGCTGACGCTGAAGCGGTTGTGCAAACGCGTCACCTTGAGGTGACGGCTCGATACGAAACGCTGATTCAGCACGAGGTCGTTTCCGGCATCCTTGCCGGCGGTGAACGACTCGGTCTGCAGCTTGTGCGTGGTCTCCTGGCCGTTGGCGCGCAAGCGCACCTGCGCGGGGAGCTTCACGCTGTCGGTGGCCTCGGCGGCGGAGAGCAGCTCCGTGCGCGGCCCGAGCTCGGTCGCCGCTGCGTCGTCGCCGCGCGACGTCTGTCGGAAGATCGCGCGCCACAACCCGAGCACGAGATCTGCGCCGTCTTTGACCTCGCCCTCGGTCACGCGCACGCCGGCGACCTCGGTGCCTTTCCCCGACAGGTCTTGCAGCATGCAGCGACCGTCTTCGAGGTGGAGCGCGACATGCTGACGCGACACTTCGGGATCGGGAATGACGACGTCGCAGCGGTCGCCGCGGCCGAGCACCACCCGCTCCTCACCCATCGACAGCCGCAGGACTTCTTCCCCTCGTCGGAAGAACACGAGCTCAGGCATGCGAGCGCACCTACCACGGTGGATTCACTCGCACCAACGCCCACACTCGCGCGTCACAGTGACCGATGGAGTCGAAGAAGTTATCGGCCCACAATGTGCGCAGTGGGTGCGACTCGCGAGAGCGGCCAGGCCGCGGTGGAGACGGCGCTCACGATGCCGCTCGCGCTGTTCATGGTGCTGGGCACGCTGCAGCTCTTCATGTTGCTGCAGGGGCGGCTCTTCGCCGAGCACGCGGCGTACACGGCGGTGCGCGTGGGCTCGGTTCGTCACGGTGACTGCGAGGCGATGACGGGCGCCGCGATTCTCGCGTTGCTGCCGAGCTTCACGTCGTACCTGGGCGAAGGCACGCCGGGGAGCACGCCGCACGAGAAGCTGGCCACGGCCTGGGCCGCGCGCACCCGCAACAAGCCGCAGAACAACCGCTACGACGCGCTGCTCGACGAACCGCACAACGGCTCGGTGGTGTGGCTCTACCGCGAGTCTCCGCGCATCGGCGAAGTCGGCCGCGATTCAGAAGACGACTTCGACGACCCCGACCGCGGCGGCTACACCCTCGAGCTGCGCGTCGTGTACTGGTACCCGCTGCGTATTCCCTTCGCGAACTGGGTGATGGCCACCATGTACCGCGCGTATTTCGGGCTCAACGACTACACGAAGCAGAACCCGCTCATGCCGGCACAGACCGCGAGGTGGACGCAGTCAGGGGCCCGTTCAGTCGACGGGTTTCGCGCTGAATTTCTGCGTCGCTACGACGACCGGCAATACGTCTTTCCAGTAGTGGGGACGGGCGCAATGCGCATGATGTCTCCGCCGCGGCGCGCGAACTTTCGCCGACAACACTGCGAGCCCACGCCATGAGAGCGCCCCGTGGTCAGAACCTGGTGTTGCTCGCGCTCACCCTGTTGTTTCTGGCGTTGATGGTCACGATGACCATCGGCCTCGGGCTTCGAATTCGTCAGAAGCACGAGCTGCAGAACATCGCCGACGCGGCGGCCTATTCGAACGCGGTGATGACGGCGCGCACGTACAACAACATGGCGCTGATCAATCGCCTCGAGGTCTCGTACTGGGTCGCGATGTCGGCCGACGAGTCGTTGCTCTCGTGGACGGCCTACGCCACGGCCATGTCGGCGGGCGCACGCAAGGCTGCGCTCGAACTCGCCGACGGCAGCTGCCTTCGTTCGGCCACAGCGAAGCGCGACCTGCAGAACTTCGCCGGAGACTTGAACTCATTCATCACCGACGAGGTCAACCCCACGAAGGCCGCGTGGCGCGCTGCCGACCAGGCCGCCGGCCTCGAGGCGCAGAACATTCAGGGCATCATCGCCGGGCTCCGCGACGAGCTCAGCGACGGTGTGGTGAGCGAGAATGACAACGATCTGCAGGGTCGGCTCTACACGAGCATCGAAGCGCATCAGCTCACGACGCAGATTCTGGCCGCTTCGCAACAGACGGCCGACATCTCCATCATCAAGCTCGGCGCCGGGCAGAACCCGAGCAACGCCGCGCAGCTCACGCGGCAGGAGGTCGACTGCGATTACGGCACGGGCGGCAACCCGTCGCTCGAAGGCAACGACCCCGTTGGCTCGGGGCTGTGTCTGCGCAGCAGCTGGAGCGACAACATGCTGTACGCGGCGATGGGGTCGCGCGGCCACGCGTTTCTGACCGGGCGCCGCGACATGCCGACGAAGGTCGTGATGAAGGTGGCGGAGCTCGACGGGAACTACGATTCGATTCGCGTCAGCTACGGCACGAAGAGCGGCAGCGGCTATTGGTCTTCGTACTCGTCTCATGGCAACGCCCCGAGCGGCACCGAAGCCTGGGCCGATGATCACGGCTCGGTCATCGTCTCGGTCGGCGGGTGCAGCGTCGAAGTGCCGACGACGGCGCACGTGAAGTCGACGCACCTCAACGACGCGAACGATCAGCACCAGTGGGCGCCGGGCCTCGGTGACGACCCGGAGCCCGACGTCGATCACACGATGGGTGACTGCACGCCGTTGTGCCCGTCGGTCTGGGTGCGCACCATCGGTTTTCAACCCCAAGACACGGCCGCCGACGCGTGGGGGCAGCCCAAGGTCATGGTCGCGCTGCAGCGGGATCTCACGGCGCGCACGTTTCCGTGGGAGCTCAACTTCAAGTTTCCGTTCAGCGCGACGGGCCCTGCGAGCGAGTGGGACGGCCGCGGTCAGAAGCTGCACACCAAGGCAGGCAAGGGCCTCAACATTACCCGGCAGACCGCGTTCGCGACGGGCATGGCGTACTACCACCGGCGCGGTCATTGGCAGGAGTTCCCCAACCTGCTCAACCCGTTCTGGCGCGCGACGCTGGTGCCGGTCGACGTCGACAACGCGCCTCGCGACGTGAACCGTGCGCTCTCGTCGCCTGAGTACAAGTGGCAGCGTGATGCCTACGACGCGCTCCGTGGCGCGGGCTTCGAGGGGCTGCACTGATGCGGCGCGGCCAGGCCACCGTCGAGCTCGCGCTCGGTTCAATCGTCTTCGTAGGCGTGTTGCTCGTCGGCATTCACATGGCCGAGTACGCGCAGCTCTCGCTCAAGGTGCAGGAGGCGCAGACCTTCGCCATCTGGGACGCCACGGGTCACCGCGTG
Source organism: Archangium sp. (assembly GCA_035910535.1). Classification (GTDB taxonomy): domain Bacteria; phylum Myxococcota; class Myxococcia; order Myxococcales; family Myxococcaceae; genus Archangium_A. The sequence goes on from JAMHXF010000047.1 coordinate 44,444, forward strand.
CAGTCGCGCACCAGGGGCGGCGGCACGTCGCGCGAGCCGTTCAACCGCACGCTCGATCAAGTCACCGGCTCGGGCCGCATGGCCGAGCGCCGCTACCGCGACTTCGACGGCGTGAAGAACGGCACTGACACCACGGTGGTGACGCGCGCGTTGACCCGCGGTAGCCGCGTGCAGGTCGAGTGCACCGGTGACTCGAGCCTCTCGTTCGTCTCCACTCCGACCGCGCGCCCCGTGCTGTGGGACGTGGGCGGGCTGCGCTGTGAGTCGTCGGCAGAAATTCGCGCGGTGCGCGTGCCGCAGCGCTTCCTGCTCAAAGACGACGGCGGCTTCTTCAAGCAGAGCATCGTTCGCGCCGACCCGATGAAGGTGTGCGGCATGGGCCTGCCGGTGAATGGCAATTGTCGCGGGGTGCTGTCGGTGATGACCAACGACTGGGGCCTCGCGAATGAAGAGACCGCTGAGTGCCTCAATGGCTGCGAAGACACTGCGTACAAAGGCATGGTGCGGCGGCTCTTCGGCGGTGGTGGTGGCGGCGCCGGGGCGGCCTTCGCCGCGCAGTTCGCCGGCGCCGCGCCCGTGTCTGCCAGCACGTTCTTCTTCAGCTACTCCGGCGAAGAGTCAGACATGAAGCAGCTGGTCGGCGGCGAAGGCATTGGCGAGTTCATCACCGGCGGTGCGGGGCTGGGCATGGTGCCGAAGCTGCGCACCGGCCACGACTGTTTCCTCGGCAAGCCGTGCCCGTGACGGCGCTGCTCGCGGCGTTGGCGCTCTGCGCGGCGCCTGATGCCGGCGTGGCGCCGTTCTCGTGGGACGTGCCCGGTCAGCTCGAGCTGGTTCCCGTCGGCAAGAAGATGGAGCGAAACGGCCTGCCGATGGTCCTCTTCCTGGCGCGCTCGTCGTGGGAGCTCGACCGGTTGTTGTTGCACTACGCGGCGCGGTTCCTCGAGGCGGGGTACTTCGTGCCTCCGAAGATGGGGCGCGTGCGCGGGCTCAAGTTGCCGCGCGTGGTGGCGCTCGACGACGTCAAGATGGTGAGTTTTCTCGTCTACGGCTGGCCCGAGCCTGACGGCACGACGACGCTGGTGTTGGGCGCGTCAGACCTGGGGCACCGACGGCCTGTCGTCGCGGCGAATGGCCTGCCGGTTTTTCCCGGCGCAAAGTCGGCTACCACCTTCGATGTCGAGCAGGCCACCGCGCTCTCGTTCGTCGCGAAGGCGACGCAGGCCGAGGTCATCGACTTCTACCGCTCGGTGCTCCCGTCGGGCGGGTGGCGCGAGCGCGAACCGGGCACGTTCATTCGTGAGACGCGCGCGCTCCGGGTGTTGGCGAAGCAGCAGGGCGCGGCGTTGTCAGTCGTGGTGCTCGAGCAACACGACGACGGCCCGCCGCTCAGCGGAACTGAGGGCGCCCCAGGTAGCCGGTGACGCGGCCCATGCGCCACGTCGGGTCTTTCGGGTCGCTGCCGATCATCGACAAGGCGCTGCCGAGCAGGCCGAGGCGCTTCTGGAACTCGGGGTCGGGCTTCACGCGCAGCTCGAGGTTGGGTTCGCAGTAATCGACCTTCTTCGCGAGCTTGATGGTGCCCGAGAGCGCGAGCTCGAGGTCGGCGCTCTTCGACTTGAACTCTTCGATGGTGGTCGCGCCTTTGTCGATCTTCAGCTTGCCGCTCACGTCACCGATGACGATTTTCGGGAGGTCGACGGGCGTGGGCTCGGGGCCGAACTGGGGAATGGTGATGTTCGCCGTGCCGCCGTTGATGGCGAGCTCGCTGGTGGTGAGGCTGATGGTGCCCGAGGCCTGCGAGAGATCCGGCTCGGCCGGGGCATTCGGCGCCGCCGCCGAGCGCGGAATGGTGAGGTCGACGTGCGCCTCGACCTTGCCGGCGAAGTCGACGCCCGAAAACCCCTTGAGGTTGCCCTTCGAGAGGTCGAGCCCTTCGGCGTCGAGCTGAACGCGCGCCGTGTCCATGCCTGACGCGCGCGCCACGATGGTGCCGTCGAAGACGCTGAGCTTCACCTTGATGCCGGGAGGAAACAGCGTGGGCCCGATGCTCAACGAGTCGATCTTCATCGCCTCGGGCGGAGGGTCGGCGTCGGACTTCTTGCTGACGTTCACGTCGCTGGCGCTCACGGCGAACAGGCCGGGCCCCATCGAGCCGATGCGCACGAAATAGCCCGCGTTGTCGGCCTCGAGACGAATGCGATCTTTGAGCGCCGTGTACGGGAACGTCACGAAGAACATCAGCAACAGCGCGAAGATCGAAAAGCCGGTGTACCCGACGATGCGCTTCCACAATGAAGTCTTCTTCTCAGCCATGGCTCACTTCAGCTTGTAGGTGGCGATGGTGAGCCACGCGGTGACGGTCTCCTGCGCGGGCCGGGGCTCCAGGCGCAGGTACTTCACTTTGACGATGCCGGGGCCCGCTTCGACCGACTGCAGAAAGTCGAGGAGCCGGTTCAGCTTCACGTCGGTCAACGTCACCTCGACGCTGCTCTCGACGATCTTCGTGCCGTCGAGCGGAATGTCGGCCTTGGGGTTGATCGACGGCAGCTCGATGCCGACGGGCTTGGCCTTGTCCTCGAGGTAGCTGACGAGGCGCACGTTCGAGGCGCGCAGCTGGTTCTCGAGCGCGTCTTGCTTCGACCTGGCCTCGCGGTACCCGGAGGCGAGCGCCTGCACTTCTTCGAGCTGGATGATCTTCTTGCTCGTGCGATCTCGAATGGAGTTCGCGGTGTTGCTGAAGCTGAAGATGACCATCAAGACCACGAAGACGCTGACGGCCGCCGCCGCGCCACCGAGCATCTTCTTTTCACGCGCCGAGAGCGCCGCGAGCTGCGACGAAACGCGCGCCTGCAAATCGGTGATGGCGCTCATCCTTTGTTCCCTTCGGCTTCTTCAGGGCACTCGATCTGAATGTCGAGGCGGCTCGAGACCTTCGAGCCGTCCTTCGATTTCTCGACCTTGCCCTCGTTGATCTCTTTGAAGCACTTGTAGGTCTTGAGCGCGTTCATCAGCTCCTCGAGGTTCTTCGAGGTGGCGGTTTCACAGCGCAGCGAGATGCGATCGAGGTCGATGACGAGCTGATCGAACGTGACGTCCATGTCGGGGGGCACGTGCGCCGTCAGCTCGGCCAGCAACGTGGCCGCCGAGCGCTGCGGAATGCCGGCCGCCGGGCTCTCCTGCCCCTTGAGCATGGAGGTGGCGATGGTGAAGTCTTTTTCGCACTTGCCCAGAATGCGCTGCGTGATGTCGCAGAGCACGGCGTCGACCTGCTTCTCGCGGCGCGTCAGCACCGAGTTGCGCACGATGCCGCTGGCGATCATGAGCACGAAGAGGATCGCCGCGAAGGCCGCGAGCTGCCCAATCTTGTCGCCGGCAAAATCGAAGTCGCTCTTGAAGCCGAACTCACCGCGACGCAGGTTGAAGCGCGGGGCTTTGGCGCCGGTCGCCGTGCCGCGCAGCGCGAGCGCCCAGGGCTGCGCGTTGACGACGCCACCGATGTCATTGGGCACGTCGAGCAGGCGCGTGGGCACGGTGAGATCATTGCCGAGCTGCTCGGCGAGCCCCTTGAGCTGCGCGGTGCCGCCACAGAGCAGCACGAGCCCCACGGGGTTTCGCGTGCGCGCCACGTAGGCCTTGATGGTGGAGCGCAGGTCGCGGAGCACGGGCTGCAACGCGCGCATGAACGCGCCCGCCGCGCGCTCGGCTTCAGGGCCGACGACTTCGCTGCCGACCGCGCCGTGTTCTTCTTTCCAGGCCTCGGCGTCGGGGAGGCTCACCTTGAACTCGTTCGACAGCGCTTTGGTGAGTGACCAACCACCGCCCGCGAAGGTGCGCGCGTACTCGACGGCCGCGCCGGGCCGACCGATGGCGAGGCTGCACCGCTCGTGGCCGAGATCGAGCACCGCTACGGCTGCGCCGGGGTCGACGACGGTGACGGGCAGGTTGGCGAGCACGTTCTGGTACACGAGGCCTGCGTGCGTGACGACGCGCGGGTCGAGCTTCGCTTCTTTGAGCAGCTCGAGCACCGGCCTGATGTCGGTCTTCTTGGCGACGCCGACGAGCAGGTGCGCGCCTTTTTCGTCGGCCTGCGAGGTCTGGTGATCGAACACCGCGTCGTCGAGATCGTACGGGAGCTGACTCTCGACCTCGAAGGCGAGCGTCGACTCGATCTTCTTGGGGTCTGAAAACGGCAGCGAGATGGGGTGCGTGGCCAGGCCGGTGCCAGGCAACGACGCCACGACGTTGTCGACCTGCAGCGGGCCCTGATCGAGCAGCTTCGCGAGCCCGGCTTTGAGCCGCTCGTTGCGATCGCCGTCTTGCGGTACGGGGGCGGTGACGACGCTCTTGACCACGGCGCCGCCGCGGTACGCCGTCTCGACGATGACGGCTTTGATGCGGTGGCTGCCCAGATCGAGGCCGAGTACGCGGGCCATGGGTTATTCCTCTCTCCAATAGACGATGCGACCGAGCGTGTCGTCGAGCCGCACCACCGCAGTGATGGTGCGCGTGACGTCTCCCGCCGAGCCGGTGACACTGAGGCGATAGGTGAGGCTCTTGTCGCCGATGAAACGGTTTGCCTGCACGTTCTGCTGAATCGCGGAGTTCACGGGGATCCCCGAGGCCGCGATGATGTTGACGAAGTCGCCGGTGCTCATGCCGAAGAGCGCGAACACACGCGCCGCGCGGATCTTCTTGATGAGCGTGTCCATGAAGATGGGGTCGGCCAGGCGCGGGTCGGGGCGCAGCGGGTCGGCCACTGAACGAATCGCGACCTCGAGAAGAATGGGGTCGTCGGTGTTGATGTTCAGGCGCGAGTTGACGTCGGGGTACACCGTCAGCTTGTCCTTGAAGGCCGCCATGAAGCGATCGTTCACGCCGTGCACGAGGAACAACTCGTCGAGGCTGTCGAAGCGTGCGTTCTTGGCGCGGTACTGCGGTTCGTACTTCGAGTAGCCGCCGTTCTCGTCGCTGAAGCCCTTCTGGAACGGGTCGCCGGTGCCCGAGAAGTTGAGCGTCGTGCCGGTCTCGTCTTCGTCGATCCAGTCGCGCAGGTTGGTGATGACCTCGGGGGCCGTCAGCTTCACGCGGTTGCTGTCTTCTTTGTCGAAGAGGAACTCGTACTTCTTGTCGCCCAGCGTGGCGACCAGCTGCATCAACAACCCAGCCGACGTGCCCTGCGGCGCGTCGAGCTTGGCGAGGTTGATGCGCTCTTCTTCGTCGGTGAGCTTCGAGTCGAAGCAGCCGGTGAAGCTGCCGAAGCGGCGTTCGGCCTGTGCCTTGCCGAGCTCCGGGTTCTCGTCGTCGAAGTCGAACTTCTTGTTCTTGATCGACCCGGCGATGGCCTGACCCTTCTCGTCGATCTCCGGCACCATCTGCTCGAGCATGTGGCAGTCGATCTTCGCCATGCGCCAGAGCTGAATCGACATGCTGCCGCCGCCACCGCCCGCGAGCGGGTTGGCGCCGCCGGCACCTCCGAGCGCGGCCAGCGGGTTGGCGCCGCCAGCGGCACCGCCCAGGAGCCCGCCGAGCATGCCGCCGATGTTGGGAATCTGGATCTGATCGATCTGCTTCTGGAAGCGCAGCATCAACCGCGACAGGCCGATGCCCGACTTCGCGAGATAGTGCGCGCGCAGCTCGTCGCGTTGGTTGGTCGCCAGCCGCAGCTCGACGACGGAGTTGTAGCGGACCTCGTTGGCCACCAGCGCCAACACCGCGATGCCGACCAGCACCAGGAGCATGGCCACGCCACGTTCAGACCGCTTCGCGCGCCCGGCTCTCATTGGTACCTCGGGAACTCGGTGTTCAACATGATGCGAGCCTGCGTCGTGTACTTGACCTCTTTGTTGTTCTCGTCGACCGAGTAGAGGGTGATCTTCACGCGCGTGGGCAGAATGGTCTTCCGTTCGGCTCGGCGCGTGTCCCACTCGTCTTCCCACTGCTTGCGTTCGCTGTTCCAGTACTGGAACTCGATCTTCTTGGCGCCTTCGAAGAGCGCGTCTTCGCTGCCGCCGCGCTCCATGCGCTCCTCGAGAATCACCTTCTCGCGGCGCACGAGATCGTTGCGACCCTTGGCCTTGGGGTCGACCGAGTTCTTCACCTGGTACTCGACGACCATCTGATCCGACTCTTTGGCGTCGGCGTACAGGCGCTGGTGCGCCAGCGTGGTGAAGAGCAGCTTGTCGCGCGTGCCGATGAAGTTGGTCGGCCTGTCGTACGCGTCGCGGTAGCGCTTCGAGTCGTAGCGGTCGCTCACGTACGCGGCGGAGATCTCCCGCGTCATGCGGTTCATCGCCGCGCGGAGCATGCGGTAGTGCTCCGACTGCGCCTCGATGACGTCTTTGTTGGCGATGGTGGTGTTGAAGCTCACGCCGATCACCACGCCGATGAACGCGGTGATGGAGATGGCGATGACGACCTCCATCAACGTGAAGCCGCGAGGCGCGCTCATCGCGGCACCAACGCGCCACCGAGGTTCGGGGTCAGCGCGCGGTTGAGCCCGCCGGGCAGCCCGTTCATCAGCGGGTTCGAGAGCTGGTTCTGCTGCGCCGGCATGAGCGGGGTGCCGTCGTCGTCGACGTAGCCTTGACCGTTGGGCGCAGGCTTCGGTGCGCGCGCCGGCGTGCCGTCGGGCCGCAACATGCCGCCCGAGCTCGCGTTGGTCTGCCCTGACGCGGCCGCCGCCCCGCCGTTGCGATCGCTGCCCGGCCCGATGGAGACGACGTGCGTGACGAGGTCGATGCTCTCGGTGATCTTCCCCTCTTTCCAGGTGACGGTGAGGTGCACCTCACGAACCGTCTTCTGGAGCTGCTCGACCATCTGCGTGAACTGCTGCTGCGCCATGCCGGCCATCGGCCCGAGCATGCCCATGAGCCCGCCGCCCGCAGCGCCTTGCGCTGCTGCACCCGCGCCCGCGAGCTTCGAGGGGTCGACGTTGCCGCCGCCCATCATGGTCTGCAGCATCATCGTGGGGTCTGCGCCGCCGCCGCCGCTCTTGCCGTCGCCCATGCCCATGGGAATGCCGAAGAGCGCGCCGAACAACTGCTCAGGCGAGAGACCGTTGGTCTTGGGCACGATGATCTTCGCGCGCCACTTGAAGCCCGGCCAGCCCTCGGCGCTGAAGTCGCCGGCGTCCTCGTCGTCGTCGACGGGCAGGGGCTCGTCGTAGAGCTTCTGCTCGAGGTCGGTCATCTTCGAGCGCGCCAGCAGCGTCGCGACGGTGAGCTTCTTCGCGTACACGTGCGAGTAGACGGCGTTGGAGTTGATGTCCAACACGGCGACCAGCGACACCGCGAGAATCGACAACGCGACGACGACCTCCAGCAGGGTGAACGCGCGGTTCTTCATGTGCGCGGTACCTCGAGGTCTTCACCGTGAATCTTCGTCTTGCCGGTGAGCGGCGAAATGGTGAGCGTCCACGCGTTGTCGCCTTGACGAATCCACACCTGGGCGCGCTCGGTGTAGCCCTGCGGAAAGAAGTAGAGGTACGCGGTGCCGTTCTTCGCGGGTTGACGTTGTTTCTGCGTCCACACCTCGACGCGCACGTTCGAGGGCAAGGTCTTCTCGACCACGTCTTCACTCGAGAAGTCCGAGAACTGTGCGGCCTCTTCGACGCGGCGCTCTTCCTGCTCCTGGAGCTGCTGCAGCGTGGGCGCAGAGTCGTCGTCGAGGCGGCGGAACCGCGAGTCTTTGACCTTGTCCTTGGTCTTCTTGCGCAGCTCCTTGAGCTCGTCGTCACGCTTGGCGGTGGCCGTCGCGCCGCCCTTCGCGCACTCGGCGCGCCACTTCACGGCGCCGTCTTCGTCTTTGGTCTCGGGGAGCTCGAACACCAGGCGGCACGTGCGGCCCGAGAGCGCCGCCGTGTCGTAGAGCGAGCGAATGGTGCCGGCCAACTCGGTCGACGCTTCTTTCGCCTTGGCGCCGGTGAGCGCGCCGACACTGAAGGTCACCGCGGCGAACAACACCGCGACGATCATCAACGCGACGACGATCTCGATGAGCGTCATGCCGCGGCGGCTGGTCTTCTTCATGGGAAGAGCCTCCGCAGCACGTCGACGACGAGCCACACGCCCGCAGCAGCGCCCAGCGCCACTGCGATCGTGAGCGGGGCGAGCCCCGTCTGCTTGTCGTCGTTGCTCGTCATGCGCGCTTACTTCTTGCCCGTGTCTTTCGACGAGATGTCGGCGTCGCCGTCGGTGCCACCGGGCGCGCCATCTTTGCCGTACGAGATGATGACCGGCTTGCCGCCCTCGTTCAGGTAGACGTACTCGTGGTCCCACGGGTCGGTGGGCATCTTCTCGAGAATCTGCGCGTCGACGACGGCCTTCAGCCCTGCGCCGGTGTCAGGGTAGTTGCCCTTCTTGGCGTAGTAGGTCTTCAGCGCATTGTTGATGTTGGCGATGTCCATCTTGGCGCGGTCAACCTTGGCCTGATCGAGCTGGGGAATGACGGCGATGCCGACGGCGGCCATCAGCAGCGAGAGAATCGTGATGACGACGATGATCTCGATGAGCGTCATGCCGCGCTTCGAGGAGCGGCGGCGGTTCAAGCGGCGAAGGGTCGTGGTGTTCATGTTCATGTTCCTTTCAGACGTAGAGCAGCAGTGCCGCGCAGACCAGCGACGCGGCGATGGTGATGAGGGTGCCGGTGAGCAACCGTTGAATCAGGAGGTCCTGGGTCTTCGCGTTCATCAGCGCACCATCGAGTTCATCTGGAGAATGGGCATGAGAATCGAGAAGGCCACGAAGGCGATCACCGCGCCCATGAGCACGATCATCATCGGCTCGAGCAGCGCGGTGAGCGCGCCGATGCGTACGTTCACGCTCGACTCGTAGCTCTCGGCGACGTTGAGCAGCATGTCTTCCAACTGGCCGGAGCGCTCGCCGATTCCGACCATGTGGTAGACGAGCGGAGGAAATTCGCCCGACTTCTTGAGCGGGTTGGCGATGCTCTCACCTTCACGAATGGCGTCACGCGCCGTGTCGACGACGGCCGACATCGTGCTGTTGGTGATGACGTTCTTCACGATGTCGAGCGCGCTGAGCAACGGCACCCCCGACTTGAGCAGCGTCGCCAGGGTGCGTGAAAACCGCGCCACCGAGAGCTGCCGAACCAGCGGGCCGAACACCGGCACCTTGAGCACGATGCGGTCCCACACCGGCTTGCCCTTTTCAGAGCCCGTCCACCGGAAGAGGAGGAACGAGCCGAGCACGAAGACCGGCACCACGAAGTACCAATAGTCCTGCAGGAAGTTCGAGGTCGCGATGAGCAGCTTCGTCGTCCACGGGAGGTTGACCTTCATGTCGTCGAAGATCTTGGTGACCTTCGGCACCACCACCGTCATCAGCATGATGAGCACGCCGCCACCGATGACCAACATGATGGCCGGGTAGATCATCGTGCCGACGATCTTCTGACGCAGGCGCGCCTGACCTTCAGTGAACTCGGCCAGTCGCAACAGCACCGCGTCGAGCGCGCCCGAGCTCTCGCCGGCGCGAATCATGTTCACGAAGAGCGGGCCGAAGACCTTCACGTGCGTGTTGAGCGCGTCGCCGAGCGAAGAGCCTTCGTTCACGCGCTGCTTCACGTCGGAGAGAATGCGCTTGAGCTTCTCTTTTTCGACCTGGTCGACCATCGCCGCGAGCGCTTCGACGAGCGAGACACCGGCCTTGAGCAGCGTCGCCAGCTGACGCGTCATCACGGCGATGTCGTCGGTGTTGATGCTGCCGCCAGCCAACTTGCGGAAGTTGATGTCGCCGCCCGACAGCGCCGACGCAGCCTTGCCGCCTTTGCCGGCCTTGAGCCCGCCTTCGGCCTCGCCCACCACGTCGGTGAGGAAGATTCCGTCTTTGCGCAGCACGGCGCGCAAGGCCTTCGGGCTCTCGGCTTCTTTGAGCCCGGTGACGTTCTTCCCGGTGGCGTTGAGGCCTCTGTATTCGAAGACGGCCATGGCGGCTTAGAGGTCCTCCTGGGTGACCGAGAGCACTTCGGCGATGGTGGTTTCTCCGCGGGCGATCTTGAGCGCGCCGTCGTCGAGCAACGTCAACATGCCCTTTTCCATCGCCTTCTTCTTCACCGTGCCGGAGTCGACGTTCTTGAGGATGAGCTGGCGAATGTCGTCGTCGAGCACGAGCAGCTCGTAGATGCCGCTGCGGCCTCGGTAGCCGACGCGGTTGCACGTGGGGCACCCCTTGGCGCGGAACACGGTGTCGCCGCCGAGCGCGCGGAAGCGGTCCATGCTCATGCCCAGCTTGGCGATCTCTTCTTCGCTCGGCTTGTACGGCTCGCGGCATTCCTTGCAGACGCGGCGCACGAGGCGCTGCGCCATCACCGCCATCAGTGACGACGACACGAGGAACGGCTCGACGCCCATCTCGACCAGACGCGTGACGGCGCCGGCCGAGTCGTTGGTGTGCACCGTCGAGAAGACGAGGTGACCCGTCAACGACGCTTCGATGGCGATCTGCGCGGTCTCTTTGTCGCGGATCTCACCGACCATGATGATGTCGGGGTCTTGTCGGAGGAAGGCGCGCAGCCCGCTCGCGAAGGTCAGGCCGATCTTCGGGTTGAGCGGCATCTGGTTGATGCCCTTCAACTGGTACTCGACCGGGTCTTCGACGGTGAGGATCTTCACCTCAGGGGTGTTGATGCGCGTCAACGCGCCGTAGAGCGTCGTCGTCTTGCCTGAACCGGTGGGGCCGGTGACGAGCACGATGCCGTGGGAGCGGCGAATGAGCTCGTCCATCTCTCCGAGAATGTCGGAGTTCATGCCGATTTCGCCGAGGTCGAGCAGCGTCGCGCTCTTGTCGAGCAGACGCATGACGATGCTCTCGCCGTGCACGGTGGGAATGGTCGACACACGAATGTCGATGTCGCGGCCGGCGAGCTTGATCTTGATGCGGCCGTCTTGCGGCAGGCGTTTCTCGGCGATGTTCAGCTGCGCCATGATCTTCACGCGGCTGATGATCGAGTTCTGGTACCGCTTGGGCGGCTTGATGATGTTCTGCAGCACACCGTCGATGCGAAAGCGCACCGCCAGCTCGCGCTCCATCGGCTCGATGTGAATGTCTGAGGCCCGCTCCTTCGCCGCGCGAAACAGCAGCGAGTTCACGAGGCGGATGATCGGCGCTTCGTCGCCGGTATCGAGGAGGTCTTGCTGGTCTTCCAGCACGGCCTCGGCGGCGTCGAGGTCCTGCGCCTCCATCTCGCCGACGACCTGCTCGGCTTCGTTGATCGAGCGATCGTAGACCGAGTTGATCGCGTCGATGATGGTGCTGGCGCGGCTGAGCTTGGCCACCACCTCGCCGTTGAGCAGCGCGCGCGCGTGATCGACGACCGCCGTGTCGAGCGGGTCTGAGACCGCGATGGCGATGAACTCGCCTTCACGTTTGAGCGGAATGAACTTCGCCTGCTTCGCGAAGTTGATGGGCACCACCTTCACCAGCTCGGCGTCGACGTCGTCGATGGAGATGACGTCGAGGTACTCGAGGTCGAGCTGCGCGGCCAACGCGCGCGTCACCTGCTCCTCGGTGACCGCCTTGAGGCCGATCAACACCTCACCGAGGCGACCGCCTTTTTCAGCTTGCGCCGCGAGTCCTTCATCGAGCTTCTCGCGCGGCAGGCCGAACGACTCGACGAGGATCTCGCCCAGCGGCCGGCCGAAGAGGTACGCCGGGCCGTGCGAGACGACCCGCGTCTGCTCGGTCACCGAGCCCTCGTGCATGTCGGCGCCACCGCTCATGTCAGTTGATCTCCGGCGTAGGCTCCGGGCTCGGCGCAGCGGCAGGGGCCGGAGCGGGCGTCGGGGCGTTCTCGGTCGCAGGCACAGGCTCGGTGCCGCCGCTCGACGGCGAGATGACCTTCTCGGTGCCGCTGCCGGGGCCGCCGTTCTCGATCTTCCGCATTTCCTTGTCGACGATCTGCCCCATGCGCGCCAACGGGCCCGCCTTGCGCTCGAAGTCGATGGCCACGTCGTAGCCGGTGCTGGCGCCGTAGAACTGTTCGACGAACTCCTGACGCTCACGCATCTTGCGCTCGAAGATGCGGCGGAAGTCGGAGCCGTCACGAATGATGTACGGCGTGAGGAACAGCAGCAGGTTGGTCTTCACCTTGCGGCGGCTCTGCTGGCGGAAGAGGTTCCCGAGCAGGGGAATGTCACCGAGAATCGGGGTCTTCGAGACCGACTCGACGATGCGGTCTTGCATGATGCCGCCGATGACCACGGTCTCCTGGTCTTTCGCGACCACGGTGGTCTTGGCGCTGCGCTTCGAGGTCGTGGGGCCGAGCACCGGGTCGCTGGAGGCGATTTCTTCAATCTGCTCGGTGATGACGAGGCGCACGTAGTCGCTCTCGTTGATCTGCGGCTTCACCGACAGCTTCAGGTCGACGTTCTGACGCTGAATGGTACCGAAGGCCTGCCCGCCGAGCCCACCCAGGCCGCCAAGCCCGCCGAGGCTGCTGCCCAGACCGCCGAGCTGCGAGGTCAAGCCTGTCTGGCCGGCGAGGCCTGAGAGGCCACCCAGGCCGCCGAGACCACCGGCCGAGAAGCCAGACTGAAACGGTACGTTCTGGCCGACGGTGATCTCGGCCTCTTCGTTGTCGGTGGTGAGAATGTGCGGCGTCGAGAGCACGTTCACGTCGCTCGACTTCTGCATGGCGTTCAACACGATGCCGAACGCGGGGATCTGAATGCCGCCGATGGTGAGGTTGGGAATCGTCGGGCCCTGCAGACCGGCGAGGAAGCCGCCCATGCCCACGAGGTTGGTGATCGACAAGCTGGGTGGCAGGCCCGAGCTGCCGTACTTGGTGCCGAAGAACGTCGGCATCGTGCCGCCCTGACCGTCGCTCACCGGCAGACCACCGTGCAGGTTGATGCCGAGGTCCGAGTTGCGGTCGAGGTTCACTTCCATGATCACCGCTTCGACGAAGACCTGGCGGCGGCGAATGTCGAGCCGCTCCACCACGCGCACGAGGCTGCGGTAGTCGGCCTGGCTGGCGATGATGACCAGCGAGTTGGTCGCCTTGTCGGCGCTGATCTTCACTTCACCGGCGAACAGCTCCGCCGAGCCCGAGCCCGTCTTGGCGCCCGGAGGCGGCGGAGGACCACCGGCCTTGGGGCGGTTCGCGGTGCCCTGCGCCAGCGTCTGCATGGTCGCGGCGACGTCTTCGGCATTCGCGTTCTCGAGGTAATAGACGTTGATGCGACCTTCGCCCGAGATGGGGATGTCGATCTCTCTGACCAGCGCTTCGATGCGCTCGAAGCCCGCCGGGCTGGCGATGACGATGAGCTTGTTGGTGCGCTCGTCAGGGATGATCTGCGAGAGCGTCGCCGCGCCGCCGCCTTCACTGGCCTGAGGCCCCGTACCCGGCGTCACCTGCGCCTGGCCCGGAGCCGGAGGAGGGGGCGCCGCGGTGATGCCCGGCCGCTGACCCGGCTTGTTGCCCTTGCTCTCGAAGAGCTTCTGGATCTTGTCGGCGATCTCCTGCGCGGTCGCGTACTGCACCTGAATGATGCGGATCTCGTCGGCCGCCGAGCGCGAGTCGAGCTGGTTAATCACGCGCTCGAGGCGGTGCATGTTCGAGCCGAGGTCGTTGATGATGATGGTGTCGGGCTGAAACGGAATGGTGTCGCCCGACGGCGTGACGAGCTGCTGGAGCACGCCGCGCAGTTGCTCGATTTCGACGTTCTTCACCTTGAAGACGCGCGTCACCATCTGCTCGTTCATGGTGTACGGCTGATCAGGGTCGGTGATCGTCGGAATGGGGAACTGCTTGGCGCGCTGCTTGTCGATGATCTTCATGAACTTCCCCTGCTCGTAAACAGAGAGGGAGTTCGAATCCAAAGCGGCGAGGAACGCGGCGTAGAACTGGTCGGCGTTCACCTCGACCTTGCCGTTCTCGGGGCCGATGATGGAGATCTTGCCGCGAATGTTCTCGGGGAGAATGAAGGTGCGGCAGGTGACGTCGGCCACCGTCTGCACCAGCTTCTCGATCTCGACCTTGTCGAAGTAGATGTTGTAGCGGCCCTTGCGGCGCTGCTCTTCACAGCTCGGCTTCTTGGGCGCGATGGTCGAGCCGGGCGCGGGCGGCGGCGCGGGTTGCGCAACAGCCACGAGCGGTACGAGGGCGAGCAGGGCGACGATCGTTCGGTTCATGAGTGGGTGCTTCACTTGACGTTGTAGGTCTTGCGGACAGCGGCTCCGTTGCGCTCGACCTCGATGTCGATGCGGCCGCTCTCTTTGAGCTTCGAGTAGACCTCGAGGGCCTTCTCAGGGCTGTTCAGATCAAAGCCGTTGATGCGCTTGATCACGTCGCCGTTCTGAATGCCGATCTTCGAATAGATGGAGTCGGGGCGAATCGAGAAGAGCTTGAAGCCCTGCGCGACGCCGTCTTTGAACGCCGGCACGATGCGCGCCTGCATGGCGACGTCGTTGAGGTTCGCGAGCGTCTTGTCGATTTCAGCGCGGGGAATTTCGTAGTCGTTTTCAGACAGCTGCTTCACGCCGGTGCCCAGCGCGACCGACGCCGGCGCCGCGGTGTTCGCCGGCGGAGCCGGGGCAGGGGCGGGCGGCGCGCCGGCTTCACCACTGCCGTCGATGAACTCGCGGCGGTTGTTGTTGATGATGATGACGCGCTCGCGCTCGATCTCCACGACCTCCGCGTTCTGAATGCGGTCGTGCGGCATGTACGTCGCGGTCTTCAACGTGACGATGTCTTGAATGCTGGCCACCGACCAGTCAGGCATGCTCTCGCTGACCAACGTGCCCAGCAGCTTGAGCCGCAGCGTGGTGCGCACCGGCGCTGCGTTGGGGTCGATGACCGGAACCGTCGGCTCGGCCACGGTCGGCTCGGGCTTGGGCACCGGCAGGCCGAGCGCCTTGGCGACGCGCTCCAGGTTCAGCGACGTCATGGGCGTCGCGCGCTGCAGCGGGGTGGCGCGGTTCGACTTGCCGGTGGGCAACGGCAGCAACGACACCTCGATGAACGCGTTGCCGGTGCGCGCAACGAGCCACGCCACCGCCAACATGAAGAGGAGGTGGATCACCCAGAAATGGCGCTTGAAGAGCACTTCCACGATGCCCTGCAGGCAGCAAGCCGGGTGCCAGCTATTCCTGAGTGTTTACAACTGGTTGAGGGCTCACTTCAGGGGCGGAAGTGACAATTTGTCAGCGGGCTGGGGCCAACGCGACAAGTGGTCAGATTTCTTGAGACGGGTCGAAGCGGGCGTTGGTGACCTCGAGCGTCTCTCTGGCCGTCGAGAGCAGGTGTTCGAGGGTGGCGTCGGTGAGCAGTTCGCCGGCGCGGAGTCGCGTCGCGAGCTCGCGATTGAGCTCGCTCAACGGCGCTTCGTGGCCCAGCAATTTCACCAGGCGGGCTGACTCGGCTGACGCGCGCGGGTCGGCGGTGCGCGCTTCGTTGGCGACGATGGTGGCGAGGTTGGCGGCGATCAACACACGAAACTGCAGCGCCTTGTCGGCTTCCAACTTCGGCACCACGTCGCTCATCAGGAACGTGGCGAGCGCGTCGAGCAGCGTCGGGTGATCAGGTCGGTCTTGCATGGTCAGCGCAGTGAATAGCCCACCCCGATGACGGCGGTCGCGGTGAACTGAGGGTTCGTCGTGGGTAGCGGAAAGCCGATGAAGGCCAGCGGTACGCCGGGCGCAATTTCGACGAACACGCTCAGGCCTCGCTGCTCGAGTTGCTTCTCGGGTCGTGACGCGAAGATCCACGTCAGGCGTATGGGCGCGACGAAGGAAAGCGTCGCCTGGGTGCCGCGCGCCGAGATGCTGGTGAACGACGCTCCGACTGTCGCTGACAGCAAAAAGTGATCATTCAGTCGAAGTTCGGGGCCGATGGCGGTCTGCACGATGCCGACGAAGAGCGCCGTCGCGGCCGTCATTCGAAAGGCGACGCCCGTGGTGTCGTTGAGCCACGCGCCGAGGCCGAACGAGATGCCCGCGCCGAAGCCGGCGGAGCCGGGTGTCGTCGAAGTTCCTCCGGCGGCGGCGAAGGCGATGTCTACGAGTACGCGCGCGTCTTCGCGTTCAGGTGCGGCCGCCAGCGACGCCGCGAGGACCAGCGCGGTCACCACCACACGTAGCTCGCGCCGACCGCCGCCATGACCGCGATGGGCACCGTGGTGAGCGGTGTCGCAAAGCGATCGCTGAAGCCTCTTCCTCCCAGGACAGTGACGCCAGGAGAGAACTCGACGAAGAGCGCGAAGCCACGACGTGCGAGCTGTTGTTCAGGGCGCGACGCCAGCAGAAACGTGGCTCTGGCAGGAGCGAACAGCGCAAACGCTGCTGCCTGGTCGGGCCCGCCACCGATCAAGCCGAACCCGAGCCCCGTCGACAGCGCGATGCGCTCACCCAACATGAACTCGTAGTTCGCGCTGAGCAGTGCTGCCTGCACGATGATCGCCGTCGTCAGCGTTCCTCGAAACAAGACGCCTTCGCGATCGTTGAACGTCGCGCCCACGTCGAACGTGATTCCGCCGCCGAGCCCGATGGCAAGAACTGCCGGTGCGTATCCACCAGCGCCCGCGAGCCCAATGGCTCCGCGGAGCCGTGGCCCGTCACGACCTTCAACTGCACCACTCACCAGGAACGCGGCCACCAACAGAAACGACATCGGCGCACCCTATCTCCAAGCGTAGCCGGAGCCCATAGGCGGAATTCCGTGGTCCGACGCCGAGCCCCGCCGCCGACGAGCTCAAGCGCGGTCGGCAATGGTTGTCACGTCAACATCAGGCAACGGAGCCGTGAGCATGAGGCTGCTCTGTGCACACGATGCGCTGGTGCCAATCGACGTGTGCGCTCAGAAACGCCCGTTGCGGATCAGCCTCAGCGCTTCGAACTCCATCTCGACGCTGCGCCGCGCGATGGCGATGAGCTCGAGGTCGCGCTCTTGCCCCGACAGGTAGCGCTCGCCTTGAAACACGCTGCCCACCGCCCAGCGGACGTTGCCGCAGACTTCCCACCAGAAGACCTGCGAGACGTCGACGGCGCGACCGCTGGCTCTTTCATACGCGGCGTAGAACGGCTCGCGCGCCGCGAACCCGCCAATGGGCTTGTCCAGGCGGTTGAAGCGCCAGTCTCGCACGCTGATCCACGAGAGATCTTCGTAGGGCGAACCCAGGTGCGAGAACTCCCAGTCGAGCACGGCCGACAAGCCGTCAGGGGTCACCATGAAGTTGCCGGTGCGGAAGTCGCCGTGCACCAGCACCACTTCTTCATTCTTCGGAGCGCGCTCTTCGAGCCAGCGCAGCGCGTATTCGACGGCCGGGTACGCGCTGGGAATTCCGTCGAGCATCGTGCGCAGTTGCTCGAGCGCCGCGAGTGCCGGTGACTTTTCAGAGCGCGTGAAGGGCAGGCCGCTCTTCACCGAGTGGATCTTCGCGAGCGTCTGCGCGAGCTCTTCAGGCAGACCCTGGCGCGCGTCTTCGAGCTCAGGGTTTCGCACCACGCGGCGACCGATGGCTTCCCCTGAAACCCACTCGAGGAAGTACGCGCTCGCGCCGTCACGCAGCAGCGAGTCGTGCAGCCAACGCACCGCAGGGGTCTTCACGCCGCCACGCACCGCCGCAGAGATGACGGCGAACTCTTCGCGTCGTCGAATGCTCCCGGGCAACGAGCTGGGCGCGTCGCTGCGCAGCGCGAGCCGCAGCGGCACACCGTCGTGAATGAGCTCGACGCGAAAGTTCTCCTGACACGCGCCGCCATGCAGCGGCTTCACGTCTTTGAGCTCCGCGCCATGAGAAGCGAGCGCCGCGCGAATTCGGTCTTCCATGGGCGGGCGACCGTAGCGCTACGGCGTCGTCGGGAGCAGCGCCTTTCCCGGCACCGGGAGGTCGTCGGCGTAGCTGGCGACGAAGCGCCGGTGCGTGAAGCGCCACGTACCGTTCTTCTCGAGGGCGTCGAAGTACGTGCCCGCGACGTGCATCGACGTACCGTCACGGAGTCGACCGAACTCCTGCATCGAGGTTCGCGCGACCGCGTGCCTCGCGTCGACAAGCTCGACGACGACGGGCCCGATGCTCTGCACCAGCACCTCGGTGGCGCCGATGGTTCCGGTGAGGCCTTCTTCGATGGCGTCACGGCCGACGAGGCGGCGATCGAAAGGTGGCGCGACCTCCCACACGCCGCCTGCCGTGAAGAGCGCCGCAATGTCGTTGGGGCGGCGGCGATTCACGCCGTCGTGGTACCGCTCGATGACCTCCCGAATCGTCGACTTGTCTTCGTTCATGGCGAGCTCCGGTGCGCAGGTGGAAATGAAAAGAAGGCAGAGCAGGTGACGCATGTTGAAGACTCTTGCGCTCAAGATTGAGCTGAGTCGAACGCGTTGTTTTCAGCGAATTATTGAGTTTTCATCAGGTGATGAATATCGAGCTTCGTCACCTCCGGCTCCTGTTGGCCATCGAAGCGCTGGGGTCTTTGAACGCAGCGGCGCGACGCCTGCATCTCACGCCATCGGCGCTGAGCCTGCAGTTGCGTGTGCTCGAGGCAGAGGTCGGTGGCCGCCTCTTCGAGCGCCGATGGAGACGTCTGCACATGACCCCGGCTGCGGTGCGGCTGACGCAGTCGGCGCGAACGGTGATGTCGGAACTCGATGCCGCAGGGAGCGACGTGCGGGCACTGCTGGAGGGGCGTGAAGGTACGTTGCGCATCACGACTGAGTGTCTGCAGTCGTACCGGTGGCTCCCGGCAGCGATGAAGACGTGGGCGCGTACGCACCCGAAGCACATGGTGCGCGTCGTCGCGGAGGCCGGTGAATCGCCGCTGGAGGCGTTGCACTCAGGGCAGGTCGACCTCGCGCTGGTCGTGGGGCGTCGCGCGAGAGATGCGCGGCTGAACATGACGCGACTGTTTCGCGATGAGCTGGTGGCGCTCGTGGGGCGGCAACATCGCCTGGCCTCGAAGCGGCAGGTCGACGTGAAGACGTTCGCCGCAGAGCCGTACTGGGGCAGCGAAGAGAGCCATGGCCCGGAGACTCCGCTGGGTCGGGCTCTCGCACGCGCGGGCGTCGGTTTGTCGCAGGCCACGTCGATGCCCATGTCGTCGGGTGTGCCGCTGGAAATGACGCGCGCCAATCTCGCCGTCACCATGTGCCCGCGTTGGTTCGTGGCGCGTGAGCTCGCGCGCGGTGACTTCTCGGCGCTGCGCATCGGCCGCGGGTTGTGGCTCGAGTGGTTCGTCGTCACGCGATCGGTCGACATCACCCCAGCGACCCGCGCGTTCGTCGAGGTGATGAGGCGACAACACCCGTAAGAAGTCGTCATGAGCGTTCGCGTCGACAAGAACGGAGCCGTCACCACGATCGTGCTGCATCGCCCCGAAGCGAAGAACGCGGTCGATGGGCCGACGGCGGTCGCGCTGTTGGCGGCCTTCGAGGCCTTCGAGAACGACGCTGATGCGCGCGTGGCGGTGCTGTACGGCGAAGGCGGCACGTTCTGCGCGGGCGCAGATCTCAAGGCCATCGGCAGCGAGCGGCAGAATCGCCTTGAGCCGAACGGCGCCGGGCCGATGGGGCCGAGTCGGGTGCTCTTGAGCAAGCCAGTCATCGCGGCGATCTCCGGCTACGCGGTGGCCGGAGGGCTCGAGCTCGCGGCGTGGTGCGACCTGCGCGTGGCTGAAGAAGACGCGGTGCTCGGCGTGTTCTGTCGACGCTGGGGCGTGCCGTTGATCGACGGAGGCACGGCGCGGTTGCCACGGCTCATCGGGCTGTCGCGCGCGCTCGATCTCATTCTCACCGGGCGACCGGTGAAGGCCGATGAAGCGCTGCAGTTCGGGCTCGTGAATCAAGTGGTGCCCAGGGGCACGTCGCGCGCGGCTGCAGAAGCGCTCGCCGCTGAGCTCGCCGCGTTTCCGCAGACCTGCCTGCGCGCAGATCGACTGAGCGCGTACGGTGCGTTCGACGGCCCGCTGCCCGAAGTGCTCCGCCGTGAGTTCGAGACAGGCATCGGCTCACTGCAGGTCGACGGCATCGCGGGCGCGGCGCGCTTCGCGTCGGGGTCGGGCAGACACGGTCGTTTCGAGCCTTAAACTTCACCGCTGAACATGATTAAGGCGCGGGCCATGAACGCTCGCGTCGACAAGCAGTGGAAGGACAAGGGGCTCACCGGCTACTCCACGGAGGCCATCATCGGCACGCTCGCCCACTACGGCGTGGCGATCGACGAGGCGGGCTTCAAGGCCACCGCGGCCGACAAATTTCCGCTCGAGCTGGCGATGGAGTGGAAGGGCGCGTGGAAGGGCACTGGCCAGTTCGCGCCGTACCCGTACGCCGCCGCCAACGAGCTCGTCTCTCGCCTGTTCCCCGAGAAGCCGACGCCCATGAAGACGGCGCACGTGATCCTCGACGTCATCGCGAACGGGCTCCGCGCGGTCGCCGACCGTGACGACGCGAACCTCGCCGGCGCCTTCGGCCATTGGGACGCGCTGGTGCCGAACCTGCCGCCGAAGGGCGACCGCCGCGACGCGTTCTTGCGCGAGCTGGTGACGTTCCTCGAGTCGTGGGCGCAGACGTTCAACGAGCTCCCCGAGCGCCTGGCGAAGGCCGGGAAGAAAGACGAAGCGCTCAAGGTCGCGCTCGTACACGAGGTGCTCTTCACTGATCGCGAAGGCTGCATGACGGCCATCGTTCGCGCGCAGACGGGTGAACGTGAAGCCGCCGTCGCGGATCTCGCGAAGTGGGCCGGTGACGCGGGGCGCGATGTCTTCGCGCGCTACTCGGCGGTCGACGCGCTCTTCCAGCTCGAAGAAATGGAGCAGGTGAAGACGCTCGGCCTTGCGGTGTTCGACGCGGCGGCCGAAGAGAAGAAGTGGGGCCTCGCTGACTCCATCGCGCACCTGCTGGGTCACCTCGTGCAGAAGGTCGGTGGTGAGCCGGGCTTCGTTCGCGCTGTTCGTGAGCGCCTCGATCGCGCGCACGCGCACACCGGCGGGCACCACTGATCATGAGCGAGCGCGTCGACAAGAACTGGCACACGCAGGGCATCGACATCTACTCGGTGCCGGCGATTCTCGGCACGCTCGCGCACTACGGCGTCACCGTGACCGAGGCGTCATTCCTCGAGCTGGCGAAAGAGGAATACCCGCTGTCGATCGCACACGCGTGGCACGACGCGTGGAAGGGGAAAGGTCAGTTCTCGCGCTTCCCCGCGGCCGCTGCCGAAGAGCTGTGGCGTCGGCTCAAGCCCGACGAGATCGCGCCGACCGATGTCGCGTTGGCATTGATCAACCTGCTGACCTCGCTCGACGAGACGCTCGAGAAGAAGCCTGACGATCGCATGCGCGAGACGCGGTTCAAGGTGGTCGAGGCGTACCTGCCGCGACTCCCCGACGCCGGTGAGCGCCGCGAGAAGTTCCTCGACGAAGTGCTCTACGCGATCGGCGAGTGGATCGAAGCGCTCGACGACATGGCCGAGGCGCTCGCGAGCGAGGGCTTCAACGAGCAGGCAGATCGCCTGGTCGTCATCGAAGAGACGCTGATCCCCATTCGTGCGGGCACGGCGAAGGCGCTCGTTCAGGCTGCGCGGGGCGACGTCGAAGGTGCGTTGGTCGTGTTGCGGAAGATCTCCATCGAAGCCGAGCCCTTCACGCGCATCAGCGCCATCGACGCGTTGCTCGAGCACAAGCAGGCCGACGACGTGAAGAGCGCGCTGATGTCGTTGGTCGACATCGCCGCCGAGATGAAAGACGTCGAGCTGGCGAGCGAAGTCGTCGAGCGCATGTCGCGCTTGCTCGAACTCGACCCCAAGCGCGCTGACCGTCACGAGCTCCGCGAGCGCGTCGAGAAGCTCGCTCAGGTGCTTGAGGGCTGATCAGCTGGAGCCGCCGTCGCGCCTTCTTCGGCGGCGAGCTTGCGGTAGATGGTGCGCGCCGCGATGCCCAGCATGCGCGCCGCGAGGTTCTTGTCGCCGCGCGTGTGACGCAGCGTCTCGTGAATCACGCGGCGCTCGATCTCTTCGAAGGGCGTTCCGATGGGGATGATGATCTGCGACGCCGAGCCGATGGGGCCGCGACGAATCGCCTCGGGGAGATCGTGCAGCTCGACGACTTCTCCGCGACAGAGCACCACCGCGCGCTCGACGGCGTGCTCGAGCTCGCGCACGTTGCCGGGCCACGCGTAGTTCTCGAGCACTGACATCGCCTCGTCGCTGAAGCCGCGCACGGTCTTCGAGTTCTTCGCCGTGTAGCGGCGCAAGAAGTGTTCAGCGAGCAACGGCACGTCTTCACGTCGCGACGCGAGTGACGGAATGCGCACCTCGACCACGTTGAGCCGGAAGTAGAGGTCTTCGCGGAAGCGGCCTTCTTGCACTTCACGTTGGAGATCTTTGTTCGTCGCGGCGACGACGCGCGCGTCGACCTTCACCGTCTGCGTACCGCCGAGGCGCTCGAGCTCGCCTTCTTGCAGCACGCGCAGCAGCTTCACCTGCGCCGACGCGCTCATCTCGCCCACTTCGTCGAGGAACAACGTGCCGCCGTGCGCGCGCTCGAAGCGACCTTCTTTTCGCGCGACGGCGCCGGTGAAGGCGCCGCGTTCGTGGCCGAAGAGCTCGGCCTCCAACAGCGACTCGGGCAACGCCGCACAGTTCACCGCGACGAAAGGCCCCTTTGCTCGAGGGCTCGACTCGTGAACGAACCGCGCGGCGAGCTCTTTGCCGGTGCCTGATTCTCCGAGCAGCAAGAGCGTCGCGGTCGTCGGCGCTGCCTGGCGCAGCAGGTCCATGAAGGCGCGGAAGGCGGGGGCCTGACCGACGAGCGAACGGGTGCCGATGGCCGCGAGCTGCGCCTTCAGATCGCGGTTCTCGGCGACGAGCGCCTGCTTCTCCATGGCCTTCTGCACGGCCTTCACCAGCGAGTGGCGCTTGAGTGGCTTGGTGATGAAGTCGTACGCACCGTCACGCATGGAGGCGACGGCTGTCTCGACGGTGGCGTAGGCGGTCATCAACACCACTTCGACATCGGGGCGCATCGCGCGGGCTGCTCGCAGCAGCGCCTGACCGTCGACGCCGGGCATCATGAGATCGCTCACGATGATGCCGACCGCAGGGTTGCGCAGGTGCTCGAGTGCTTCTTGCCCGTTCGTCGCGCTCAGCGTCGCGACGCCTTCTTTCTGAAAGACGCGGCAGACCGACTCGAGATTGGCTCGGTCATCATCGACGACGAGAACGGTGGCGCTCACGGGGGTTGTTTAACCCGTCAGCGCCAGAATTAGTCCCGCGTTAAGGCACGCAAGCGGCGTTGAAGTTCTGGCCAGCCTGCGAAGTGCCCGGGCACCAGTCGTAGTCGCATGACAGCGCGGTGCCGTCGTAGCAATCCGGGTCGACGATGCCGCAACCGCAGTCGCAGTCGCCGAAGAAGAACTCGTCGTACCAGGACGGGTTGCACGTCCACACGGCTGGCGGCGTGATGCAGATCGCGTTGTTCGTTGGGTGCACGTTGGCGCAATTGCCTTTGCCGCAGGTTGAGGCGTTGCCGCACCACTGGCAGTAGCCGACGAGCGCTCCCGCGCACTCGGGGTCGATAATTCCGCAGCCGCAGTCGCATTCGCCGTCGCCAAGCCAAGCTGCGGGACAGGTCCAGACGCCAGCGTCAGTGCCACCGTCCGTCGCGGAACCGCCGCCCGTCGCTGAGCCGCCGCCGGTCGCCGAACCGCCGCCAGTGGCCGAGCCGCCGCCGGTCGCTGAACCTCCGCCAGTCGCTGAACCTCCGCCAGTCGCTGAGCCGCCGCCGGTCGCTGAACCGCCGCCAGTGGCTGATCCGCCGCCAGTGGCTGAACCGCCGCCAGTGGCTGAACCGCCGCCAGTGGCTGAACCGCCGCCAGTCGCTGAACCGCCGCCAGTCGCTGAACCGCCGCCAGTCGCTGATCCGCCGCCAGTGGCCGAGCCGCCGCCAGTGGCCGAGCCGCCGCCAGTCGCTGAACCGCCGCCAGTCGCTGAACCGCCGCCAGTCGCTGAACCGCCGCCAGTCGCTGAACCGCCGCCGGTCGCTGAACCGCCGCCGGTAGCCGAACCACCGCCGGTCGCCGAACCACCGCCAGACGCCGAACCACCGCCAGTCGCCGAACCACCGCCCGTCGCCGAACCACCGCCCGTCGCCGAACCGCCGCCCGTCGCCGAACCACCACCGGTGCGACTGCCTCCGCCCATGCCGCCGTCGCCGCTGTTGCGCGCGCAGACGCTCGCCACGCAGTACGAGTTGAACGCGCACAGCTGCGCTTCACACTGCGGGTCAGCGCAGTCGACGAACATGTCTCCGTTGTCGTCGACGCCGTTGTCGCAGCGCTCCATTCGCACCGCGCAACGCGCGTGGGTGAAGCACTGAGGATCGAGGCAATCGACCTTGCCGTCGCCGTTGTCGTCGATCTGGTTGTCGCACGTCTCGGGGCCGGTCTCAGGAATGACGGGCGTTGGTTTGCCGCACGAAATTGCCAAAGCAACCGCGACGAAAGCGAAAGACGAGCGAGACAACATGGGGATCCTCGGAGCGGCGGCCAGAATCAGCCGACGATAGCACCGCCCGCGCCGAGCGCGCGTTCACTCCTCCGAGTCGCCGCCACCACCACCGCCACCCATCTTCGCGAGGTCGTCTTTGTTCACCTTCGCGGCGTCGATCTTCTTCGTGGCGTCGATCATCTTCTGCACCGTCTCGTCGAACTCGAAGTCGCCATCTTTCTTGAATCTCAAGAAATTCACGCGCGCGACCACGTAGTTCCGCAGATATGGCGACTGCATACCCTTGGCTTTGAGCGCTTCGATGACGCGAGCGACCTCGTCGTCCCACGCGAGCAACAGGTCAGCGCGGGCTTCACGGGTCTTGAGCGCTTCTCCAATCGGCTCTTCGAGGAACGCCTCGAGGCGCTTCACCACCGGTGAGTACGCGCCCGCCGAGAAGCGAGGCCGCTTCTCGTACACAGCACCAAAAGTGATGAAGTGAGGCTCTTCGAGGAAGCCGATGTAGTCGCTCTCGTTCTTCTCGGAGTCTGCGCCGACCAGGCCGCGCACCATGCGGATCACTTCGAGCGATCGCTCTTTGAGGTTGTGCGCCTTCTCGGTGTTGAGCGCGAGAATCTGAAACGCGACCTCTTCTTCCGGAATGACGAGCGAGACGATCGACTTGAGGCCCAGCAGCTTCGCGGCGCCGAGCCGGTGGTTGCCGTTGGGGGTCCAGTACTTGCCGTCTTTGCGCACCGAGATGATGGGGTCGAGGAACCGACCGACGCGCTCCATCGCGTCGGCGAGCTTCTTCACGTGCGCTTCGCTGCGATCTCGCTGGTACGGCGTGGGTTCGACCTTGTCGATGGGCAACGCCGCGACGACCACGTGCTTCCCACCCAGCGGCTCTTTGTAGCTGCCGACGATGGTGCCGCCGTCGCTCTCGACCAGCTTCGCCAGCTCGAGCCCGTCCAGCGAGGCCGACATTTCTTTCGCGCCCAGCCCCTTCGACGCGGCTTCGACCTTCTTCCGGCGGACCTTCTTCGGCTTCTTCACCGTCTTCTTCGTCGCCATGAATCACTCTCCTGAAACGGTCAGTTCCTTGAAGCGAATCGTCGATGCCCCGGTGGAGCCGTGGAACGTCAGGTCGGAGCCGATGGCGTCGAGCTGTTGCAGCATGTCGGTGAGGCTGCCGGCGACGGTCACCTCCTGAACGGGGCGGGTCAGCTCGCCGTTCTCGATCCACAGGCCGTTCGCGCCGCGTGAATACTCGCCGGTGACGGTGTTCGCGCCGTGACCCAGCATCGCGGTGACGTAGAGCCCCTGGGGGATCTCTTTGATGATGTCTTCAGGGCTGCGCTTGCCGGGCTCGAGCACCAGGTTGTTCACGCCGATCGACGGCAGGCTCGAGTAGCCGCGCGCCGCGTTGCCGGTGGTCTTCATCTTCGCTTTGCGCGCCGTGAACGCGTCGTAGAGGAACGCCTTGAGCACGCCGCCTTCGACGAGGTTCGTCTTTCGTGTCGGCACGCCTTCACCGTCGAACGGAGACGTGGCGAGGCCGCGTTTTCGCAAGCCGTCGTCGGTGATGGTGACGTGCGAAGGCGCGATCTTCTCTCCGAGCTTCGAGGCGAGGAACGACGACTTCTTGAACACCGCGTCGCCATTCATCGCGCGCGTGATGTTCGAAATGAACCCCGCCGCCATCGTCGGGTCGAAGATCACCGGCACCTTCGCCGACTTCACCTTCTTCGCGCCGAGCAACCGCACCGCGCGCGCGGCTGCCTTCTTCGCGACGTTCTCCGGCGAGTCGAGGTCCTCGAAGAAGCGCTTGGCGTCGTACCAATACGAGGTCTGCAACTGCGCGCCGTCGGTCGCCACGGGCGACGCGTACAAGTACACGCTCGTGCCTTCGTAGCTGCCGTGCACGCCGGCGCTCGAGGCCAGGTACACCTCGCTCACCGCTTCACCGGCGCCCACCGAGTCGATGGTCTTGATGCGCGGGTCGAACGAACGAATGACCTTCTCCATTTCGATGGACGCTTTGATCTTCCAGTCAGGAGGGAGGTCGGCGACGCGCTTGTCGAACAGCTCGCCCACGTTGGGGAACTTGCCGAGATCTTTCGCGTCAGGCAGCCCGTTGAGCGGGTTGGGCGCCGACATTTCTGCGAGCGCGATGGCGCGATCGATCAACGTGTCGATCGCTGAGGGGTCGAAGTCGCTCGTCCACACGAAGCCGAGGCGGTTCTTGACGAACACCCGAATGCCCACGCCTTTGCTGGTGGCCTGCGTGAGATCTTCGATTTCTCCGTCGCGCACGCGCACGTCGGCGTTGCGGCCCACCTGCAGAAACGCTTCAGCCTGCTTCGCGCCCTTCTTGATCGCGCGCTGCACGATCTTCTTGGCGAGTGCTCCGTAGTTCGTGCTCATCGCGCACCTCCCAGCTTCGTGCCGCCAACCGTCATGTCGTCGATGCGCAGCGTCGGGAGCCCCACGCCCACCGGCACGCTCTGGCCGTCTTTCCCGCACGTGCCCATGCCGGGGTCGGGTTTCGGATCGTTGCCGACGCGCGTCACGTTCTTGAGCGCTTCGGGGCCCACGCCGATCAACGTCACGCCCTTGAGCGGCCGACCCAATTTGCCCTTCTTGATCTCGTAGGCCTCGCTGACCTCGAACACGAAGTTGCCGTTGGTGATGTCGACCTGGCCGCCGCCGAAGTTCGCGCAGTACACGCCCTTGTCGACCGAACGCAGAATGTCTTCCGGCGTGTCTTCACCGGGCGCGAGGTACGTGTTCGTCATGCGCGGCAGGGGCAGGTGCTTGAACGATTCGCGGCGCCCGCTGCCGGTCGTCTTCTGGCCCATCAACTTCGCGTTGAGCGAGTCGTACATGTAGCCCTTCAATTCGCCGCGCTCGATGAGCACCTTGAACTGCGCCGGGTTGCCTTCGTCGTCGACGTTGAGGGAGCCGCGCGCGTTGGCCACCGTGCCGTCGTCGATGACAGTGACGAGATCGCTGGCGACCTTCTGCCCGAGCTTGCCTGCGAAGAGCGACGTGCCCTTGCGAATGAAGTCGGCCTCCAGCCCGTGACCGACGGCTTCGTGCAGCAGAATTCCGCTCCAGCCCGGCGCGAGCACGACGGTCTGTTGACCGGCCTGCGCTTCTGCCGCGCCGAGCCCCGCGATGGCCTGGCGTGCCGCTTCTTTGGCGACGATTTCCGGCGTGAAGGTGTCGAAGTGTTTGAACGACACGCGCCCACCGCCGCCGTACGAGCCGGTGCGACGCTCGCCGTTCTTCCCTTCGGCGACGACCATCGTCGAGATGCGACACATGTCTTGCGTGTCTTCGGCGAGGCGACCATCGGTGTTCGCGATGAGCACGTGCTTGGTGGAGTCGGCCCACGTCGCCATCACCTGCTTGATGCGCTTGTCGTACGCGCGCGCGGCTTTGTTCGCTCGCACCACGAGGTCGCGCTTCTTCGCCACATCGACGTTCGCGAGGTGTTCGTCGAGCCGGTAGAAGGTGGGCAACGGCGTGCGGCGAACGTCGTACGATCTCTCGCTCCCTTTGCTCTGCGCGATGAACGCGGCGGTCTTCGCGGCGCGCAGCAGCGCCTCTTCGTCGAGGTCGTCAGAGTACGCGTAGCCGACGCGCGGGCCGGAGATGACGCGCACGCCGACGCCCTGTGACAGGCCGTTCTGCGCGCTCTTCACCTTGTCTTCTTCGAGGGTGACGGCGGTGAACTCGTTTCGCTCGGCGTACACCTCGGCGAAATCGGCGCCGCGTGACATGGCCGCGGCCAACAATTTTTCGCACAGCGGAATGGGCAGCATGCCGAGAACACTAACAACGGCGCTGCGGGCGACCTGCTAGTCTTTCGACCTACAAGTTCATGGCTCCGCCCAGGAAAGTCACCCGAGGAACAGGCGCGATCGAGGACGACCCCGAACGGGAGAATCGTACCCACGCGCGTACGGCCAACCCCGTCTCCAGCGATCCCGAGCGCGCGAACAAAACGCAGGCGCGCGCGGCTCGCCCGGAGGTCGCCGCCGACGACCCGGAGCGAGCCAACGCTACGCAGGCGAAGGTGCCGAACCCGCTCAAGCGACGCAATACGAATGACCCGGAGCGCGAGAACAAGACGCAGGCGAAGATCCGCGCCAACGTCCCCGCGCCGCGCCCCGAGGAGGACTACGACACCGCCGGTGAATACGCCGACGACGCTGGCGCCTACCGCACCGGCCAGAACTACCAGGCCGCGGCTGACGAAGATCTCGCGGGCGTCTCGCCGAGCCTGAGCCTCGAAGGTGATGGCCTCGAGGCGCTCGACCCTGAAGTCGGATCGCGCACCAAGGCGTTGCCTGCGCTCGAGGTCGAAGAGTCGGGTGGCAGCGGCGGTGAAGAAGCCGAAGAGGCCGACGACGCCAACGCCACGCGCGCGGGCCCGCCGCTCAAGCTCGAGATCACCGGCGGCCCCGATGCCGGCAAGAAGAAGAAGTTCAAAGGCGTGCGCATGGTCATCGGGCGCACGCCCGGCGTCGACCTGCAGCTTTCCGATCAGTCGGTGTCACGTCGCCACGTCGAGCTGATCTACGGCGACGACGGCGTGCTGCTCAAAGATCTCGGCTCTGGCAACGGCACCAAGGTCAACGGCACGAAGGTCGCCGAGAAGAAGCTCGAGCACGGCGACGAGATCGCCATCGGTAAGACGAAGATCAAGTTCGTCGACGAGCTCGCGGCATTCAAGAAGGTCCGCGAAGAGAACGAGAAGAAAGAAGCCGACAAGAAAGCCGCCGCGGAAAAGTCAGCCGCCGCTGAAGAAGCAGCAGAGAAGGGCGAAGAAGAGGCCGGGCAGAAAGACGACAAGCCCGCGAAGACCGAGTCGGGAGACAAGAAGCCCGCAGGTCGCCAGCGCCCGGTGCGCACCGCGCGTCAGACCGGCGGCGATGGCGGCGGGTTCGCCGACAAGTTCAAGGCGCTGCCGAAGGTCATGCGGCTCGCGATCGTCGGTGGTGTGGTGGTGGTGTTGCTGATCTTCATCGTCGGTATCGCGATGCGGCCGCCGCCTCCGTCGCCTGTCGACCCGTCGAAGATTCTGGCCGACGCGAAGATGCAGGAAGCGCGCAACGCCGTCCGTGACGAAGACTACGCGCGCGCAGCCCAGCTGGTCGAAGACGCCGAGAAGCTGCAGCCTGGCATCGACAAGACGAAGCTCGGCCCCCAGTCGAAGACCGAGCTCGCGTTTCGTGCGGCGCTCGAAGACGCGAAGAAGGCCATCGGCGAAAAGCGCTTCGAAGACGCGAAGAAGCAGCTCGAGAACACCGGCAAGGGCAGCCTGAAGAGCGAAGAGGCCAAGGTGAAGGTGCGGCAGGAGCTCGACGCCGCCGAGCTGGCCTACAAGAAAGAGAAGATCGAAGAGCTGATCGCCGCCGGTGAAATCGAGGGCGCGAAGAACCTGCTCGCGGAGCTCCCCGTCGAGATGCAGGCGGGGCCCGCGCAGGCCATCACCGAGTTCGAGCGCCAGCTGGACGAGCAGAAGGCGCTCGACGAAAAAGACGCTGCGGCGGCCGCGCGCAACGCAGCTGCGAATCGCAAAGCCCGGCGCGAAGAGGAAATGAACGAGGCCTTCGTCGTCGTCGAGCGCAAGTTCGCCGGCGCCGAGTGGGACCGCGCCTCGAGCGAGTGCGCCCGCGTGATTGACGCGTACAGCAAGGACAAAGACATCGCGACGCGCGCGCGCAAGCTGCAGGGCCTCATTCCCAGCTTCGGTCGCAACTACGACGAGGGCATGAAGAAGTACCGACAGGGCGCGCTGGCTCAGGCCGCCAAGCCGCTGCGCGCCGCGAACCAGCTCTATGCGCAGATCGGGTTGCGCGCGAACAAGTACGGGCAGGAGCTCGAAGACAAGATCAGCGCTGCGGCCGTGGTGGCCGGAAAAGAAGCGCTGATTCGTGGCGACCTCGTCGTCGCGTGGCAGATGTTCCGAGACGCAGCGAAGTTCGACCCGGGCGACTCGAAGGCGCGCGCCGGGCTCGACGACGTCACCGCGAAAGCCGAGCTGCTCTTTCAAGACGCGTACATGACGCGTGATCGCGACCCGCTCGATGCGGTGCGCAAGTTCAAGGTCGTCGTGCAGGTCACCGACCCCGGCAGCACCGTGCACGAGAAGGCGAAGAATCAACTGGCCGCGATGGCGCCTTGAGTGGTCGCGCGCTCCCGAAAATTTGAGGTGCTGAGGACATGAGTCAGTCGTTGCGCGAGCTGGGCATGGATTTCGTCGAGGTCGGCAACTGGGAGCGCGCGCTGGGCGTGTTCGCAGAGGCCGTGCGTCGTCAGCCGTCTGATCACCGCGCCCGCATGCTCGGCGCTCGTTGCTACGAGAAGCTGGGCGAGAGCGAGCGCGCTGTGACTGTGTTGCACGCGTGCGCTGAAGGCCTGCTCAAGCGCGACTACCTGTTGTCGGCCATCGCTGCGTGTCGTCAGGCGCTGCCGCTCGCGCCGCGTGAGAAGCGCATTCGTGAAACGTTGGCGCGCATTCATGCGCGCGCTGCGCGGGTCATTGGTGGTCGCGCCGGCGGCCCACCGCCGATGCCGCCCGAGAGCATCTACGACGGCAAAGTCGAGACCGACTTGATGACGCTGCAGGGCTCGGATCTTTCGGACCAGGCGATTCTGGTGCTCGCCGCAGTCGACTCGAGCGCGAACTTCGACCCCAACGCGCGGCCCCCGTTGCCGTTGTTCGCTGACCTCGAGCGTGACGCGTTCGTCGACCTCGTGGAGCTCGTCGACTACCGAGAGCTCAAAGAAGGCGACGAGCTCTGCACCGAAGGCAAGACGAGCGATCGCATCACCGTCATCATCGCGGGCAAAGCGGAGGTCACGCGTCAGGTCGACGGCGAAGCGAAGACGCTCGCGTTCCTCGGCGGTGGTTCGATCTTCGGAGAGATTTCGATGCTCACCGGCGCGGCGCCGTCGTCGAGCATCACTGCGGTCAGCGACTGCGACGTGTTGGAAATCGAACGAGAAGATCTGAACCTGCTCGCGCGCAGCTACCCGTCGGTCCCCGCCGTGCTCGCCACGTTCGCGCAGCAGCGCATGGCGCGAAACCTCATCTCGACCTCGCCGTTGTTCGCGCAGGTCGCCGAAGGCGAGCGGTCAGAGCTGCTGACGCGCTTCGACTTCAAGGCGCTCGGGCCGGGCGAGCAGGTCATCACCGAAGGCTCGCCGGTGCAGGCGCTGGTGCTGGTGCTCGCCGGTGAGCTCGTGGTGCAGAAAGAAGACCCGGGCGGCGGCATGGTGAGCCTCTCGATTCTTCGCGAGGGCGACATCGCCGGTGAAATTTCACTGCTCAAAGGCCTGCGCGCGACGGCCACGGTCGCTGCCAGCCGCAAGACGGCCATCGCCACGCTGAGCCGCCCCAACTTCGAAGCGCTGCTCAAAGAACAGCCCAAGCTGCGCGACTACCTCGACGCCTTGTCTGACCGACGGCTCAAGCGCATCGGTGAGGCCATGCGCCCGGCCGAGATTCTCGACGCCGACGAGCTGGTCGTGGAGTCGACTTGAACGGCCGCTCGCTCGTCGGCATCGCGCTCGCGTTGCTGGTGGGCATCGCGGTCTACGCGCTGTGGCCCAAAGAGAAGCTCTCGCCCGAAGACGAAGTGCGGCTCTTGCTGGGCGACATGGTGAAGGCCGCCGAGAAGCGTGATCCATCGGCTGTCGTCGAAGGCCTGCACGACTCGTTTCGTGGGCCCGGCGGTGTCGATAAGCAGCAGGTCAAACAACTGCTCGTCGGCCAGTTCTTTCGGGCGCAGCAGATCGTGGTGATGAACCCGCTGCTCGACGTGACGGTGGCGTCTCCGACGACGGCGCACTTCAAGGGCACGTTCGTCTTTGCGCGTGACGGGGCTGCACCGGACGCCAGCAAGTACGACATCGAAGGTGACGTGGACCGCACCGACGACGGCTGGCGCATCAGCTCCGCGAGCTGGAACCGGTAGAAACGAAAACGGGCCGCACGATGGCGGCCCGCTTTGGTTCAAGCGCTTCAGACGCGCTGCTTACTGAATGAGCGGCTTGGCCTCTTCGACCCACATCTTCGCGATCTCCTTCTGGTTGACCGCCTTGAGGCGCTTCTCGATGTCGTTGACGACGTCGTTGAGCTTCTCGCGCGGCTCCTGCTTGGCGCGCATGCGGGTCAGCGCGAAGGCGTAGTTCTGCGCCGCCGCGCCCCAGTCCTTCTTCTCGAAGAGAATGTCGCCCATCGCCATGTAGGCCTCGGGCAGCTGGCCCGTGCCGTCTGGCGGGGTGATGTCCTGGAGCAGCTCGGTGGCCTTCTCGTAGTCCTTCTTCTCGAGGAGCAACGCGGCCTTCGAGTAGTACGCGCGCGTCAGGTTGAGGCTCTTGGCTTCGATGGCCTTGTCGTACGACGTCATCGCTTCGTCTTGCTTGCCAGCCGTCTTCAGCAGGTCACCGCGGGCCAGCCAGTAGCGATCGTCACGGTCGAGGTAGACCTCTTCTTTGCCGTCAGCCGTGGGGTTCTTCACGTTCTTGAAGACGCCCTCGTACTTGGTGAGCAGGCCCATGGCCGCGTCGCCCATGCCGGCCTTCTGCAGCGCGGCCGCGCCTTCGAAGTAGAAGATGGGGGAGGTCGACGCCTTGGCGACGGCCGCGTCGAACGCCGCAGGCGCCGTGGGATCTTTCTTCGCGGCGAGCGCGACGGCCTTCGCGTGCAGCGCCCACTCGTCGTCCGGGTTCAGCGCGAGCGCAGCGTTCGCCGCGGTGATGGCCGTGTCGTACTGCTCCTGAATGTTGAGGATCAGCGCGCCGATGGCGGCCGCGCGGGCCTTCTGCGGAGCCGAGAGCTCGCCCTCACGGGCCATGACTTCCTTCACGATGTTCTCGGCGTCACCGACGCGGTCACGCTTCTGCACGCGAGCCAGCGCGAGGCCGAGGCGCGCGCGGAAGTGCTCGGGGTTCTGGCCCGTGGCCTTCGTGAAGACATCGAGCCCGCCGGGAATGCCTTCTTCCAGCAGCTCTTCGCCCCACGACGACGCGTAGTTCATGTCTTTCCAGGCCTTGTCCATGGAGGCCTTGAAGCCGGTGCCGGCGAGCTTCAGGTTGCCTTGCTTCTTCAGCGCCAGCGCCTGCGCGTAGAAGATGCGAGCGCCCGAGCCGCCCTTCTTGCGGAGCTCTTCGACGAAGTCTTCGGCGCCCTTGGCGTTGCCAGCGGCGATCATCTGCAGCGCCTCGGCTCCGTAGCGATCTTCGCTCTTCGAATCGACCTTCTTGGCCTTCTCGAGGTACTCCCTGGCTTTCGCCTCGGCGCCGGCCTCGCGGTGAATCATCCACAGGTCGGTGTACATCGCGGCGGCGAACGCGTTCGGGTCACCCGCGCTGCTGTCTTTCTCGAGCGCCTCTTCGACGGTGGAGATCGCCTTCTTCACGTCGGCGAGGTTGCCTTTGACGGCCGTCTGACGCGCCTGCGTCATCAGCTCGGCGACCTCTTTGCGGTTCGAACCGCGGCGGTACATAAAGAACACGGCGGTCGCGAGCAACGCACCGACGATGACGATCTGCACCAACGCCGAGCCAAAGCTCTCGCGCTTCTTCCAGTTCGTGTTCTCAGAGCCTTCGCTAGCCATGTCGTACGCCTCGTGTAGTCGAACGTAAACCTGCGGAAGCGCGGCGATATACTGGCGGCTCTGTGGTGGGTCAACGAGTGATCGCGGGCGCGATCTTCAGATGCCCGAGGCGATCTTCCACTCGTTGTCGCCGACGCGCTTGAGGAGCATCTGCTTGATGTCGTTTTCGCTCTGTGTACGGCTGCTGTACTCGGGCATCTTGAACGACACCTGGTAGCTATACGTGACGCGCGCCATCTTCTCGTCGGTGTCGAACTCGATGCGGCGCACGGTGACCTCGAGCTTCATGTCGGTGATCTTCGACATGCGAGAAACCAGCTTCTCTTTGAGCGACTTGTAGTCGAGGTCGTCGTCAGGCAACGCGCTGCCGCCGTCGTCTCGGAACGACGCGTCGACCAGCTGGTAGATGCCTTCGGTGTTCCGCGCTTCGACCGCCGTGCGGTACTTGCGAACGACCTCGAGCACGGCCTGCGTTTCAGTGGTGTCGTCGATGTCGGTGCCGGGGATCTTCTTCGGTGCGCACGCGCTGAGGGCCAGGGCGAGAATGGCGAAAGGAATCAGCTGCGTGCGCATCGTTCAGTGCTCCAGCAAGACGGTTTGACGGAGCCCAGGTTGCTCCGCGTGCCAATTTGTCAGTTCGCCACCTACCAACCCCATGAAACCGCGAACCGGTGGGCGCAATTTGCAGGCTGCGTGCCGTTTGTCACGGAAAGGCGAAGGCACAGCGCGCGAGCCAGTCGTTGAAGCGCGGCTCGGTGGCGAGTCGCCGTACGAGGTCGCAGCGCTCGGTGGCGAAGGCCGCTTCAATCGCGATGCGCTTCGTTTCCCGCTCGAGGCTCGGTGGCGGCTGCATCGCCAGCACGGCCTCGAGGTGGGGCAGCGCTGATGACGAAGCGCCGAGCTGCTGCAGTCGACGACCGAGCAGATAGCGCACGGGCATGGAGTCGCCCGCGTCGCGGAGCGCGAGCAGCTTCACCGCGTCGTCGCCCGGCGCGAAGTAGCGATTGACCGCGTCGAGCTCCGCGCCGTCGAGTCGAACGTGCGCGGTGCGATCGACGCCCGGAGAGACGTCGAGCTCGAGCGCGCGCTGCCAGAGCTTCGTGGCCAGCGCGGTGTCTCGTTCTTCAATCGCGAGATCCGCGCGAGCCAGCGCCGCTTCGGCCCAGGGCGACGGCTCGTTCTCGAGGCGCTTCAGCTCTGCGTCGAGCAGGTTGGCTGCAGCGACAGGCTGCGAGAGTCGGCGAAGCGCGGCGGCTTCAGCGAGCAGGTGCGCGGGCTCTTCAGGTTGCAGCGCGCGACAGCGGCTCAGCAGCTCGCGTGATTTTTGGGGGTCGACGCCGAGGTACTCGCCGGCCTGCGCGCTGAGGCGGTTCACTTCTCTCGCGCACGGGCGATCAAAGAGGCTGCCGCGGCGAAAGCGCGCGAAGGCTTGATTCACCGCTGCGTTCTCGAGCGGCACGTCGTCGAGAAACGCGAGGTACTTCGTGGCGAGTGACGGCAACGCTTCGCCGTAGACGCGCGCGAAGTCTCCGTCGCGATACAGCTCGCGTAGCTTGTCGCGGCCGTGCGTTTCGGCGAGGTAGCGAATAAAGCTGCCTGCGGTGGTGTACGCGCGGCTCGGCGGCGCACCGTAGAAACCCTGTGGCGTCATCAGCGCGGCGACGTCGGGCAGCAGGTTCTTCTTCTTCATCGCTGCGGCCCACTCGTGCAGCGTCAGCTCGTCCCAGGGGTTGTCGGCGGCGACGGCGAGCCCTTCGATGACGCCGGCGTGCGGCGCGAGCCCGAAGACGCTCGCTGTGACGCCAAAGGGAGGCGCGCCCCACGGCGCTGCCATGGCGTGAACCAGCTCGTGCTTGATGACTGGGTGCGGAAAGCCGAGCCCGTTGACGTGCACTTCGCGGCGCCACGGCTTGGCGAACTGCGTGTGCGCCGCGCCGACGAGGCGCTGTTTTTCAGCCGGCGTCCGGTACCACCACACGCGCACTTTTCCAGGCGGCTGCTCTCCGAAGAACTCGACGTTCTGGTGGTGCCGAAAGCGCAGGTCTCCCAGAATTCGAGACACGTCTTCGTCGCTGAACCCGCGCGGGTAATAGAGGACGAGCTCGTCAGTCTCTGCGCGGCCGCCCAGCGCTTCCGCCAGCGCGGCGTCGTTCATTCGAAAGCCGAGCTGCACGCCGTTGGCTTCCACCAGAATGAAGAGCAGGGCCACGAGCGGCCGCCGCGTCGAGAGCGCCAACGCGAGCAACACCGTGCCCAGGCGAAACCACAGCAGCGAAGAGGTGACGAGGAGATCTTCGTCGTACAGCGGCCCGGGCATGAAGCCCCCGAGGTGATTGAACGCGAAGACCTGCGGCCCGAAGAGAATCGGCCAGGTGGTGTGCAGCGCACTGGCGAAGACGATGGCGCCGCACGCCAGCAAAGAAGTCCACCAGCGCTTCGTGAGCGTGGCGACGACGCGGCCGAGCGCTGCAACCAGCAGGCTCGTCGGCACCAGAATGAGGGGCACGAAGGCCACGCTGCCGAACGGGTCACACGGAGAACCCAGGCGCGTGCGCAGCGTCGCCACGAGCAGCGAGGGCAGCGCGGCGAGAAGCAACGTCACTGCAATGGCAAACGTCGACTTCAACCCCTGCGGCAACGAGCGACTGGCGTTCGTCGCCAGCCCGAGCCCGGGAATTCCCAACAACAACGCGAGCGCAGTCGACAGCTCGTACCCGGGAATCGAGAGGAGCGGCAGCCACGTGAGCGCGACGCCGACGGAGGCGATGCAGACCCACCACCAACGCACGCTCTTCACGCGAAAAAGGACTTCCCGCATTCGGCGTACGTATACTCTGCGAACAATGGTGGCTGATCAGAAAGCAGGGCCGGAGACGCGCGAACACTCCCGCGCGCCCATCGAGCTCAAGGTTGACTACAAGAAGCTCAACTCGTTCTTCGCCGACTACACGAAGAACATCAGCAAGGGCGGGACGTTCATCAAGACCAAGAAGCCGTTGCCCATCGGCACGCGCTTCCTCTTCAAGCTCTCGGTGCCGCAGCGCCAGACGCCCTTCGAGCTGCTCGGCGAAGTGGTCTGGTCGACGGTCGAAGGTGAAGAGCCCGGCATGGGCATTCGCTTCGTGTACTCCGACGATTCGCAGCGCTCCGACTTCGAGTCGGTCGTCGAGCACCTCATGACCGACTCGCTCGGGGCAGATCTCGCGGGTCGTCTCTTGAACAAGTCGATGAAGACGTGAACCGGTTTGCCTTCGCGGCCGTCGCGCTGCTGACCGCGTGTGAGTCTCAAGGCAGCAAGCCGGTCGTCGTGGCTCCGCCGCCCGTCGCAAAGCCTGCAAAGGAAGTCACCGACATCACCGCGCAGGACTACGCGATGCCTGCGCTGCCGCACCGTCGCGTCACGCTCGTCGATGCGCGCGGCGGCAAGCACGTGGTGGACGCCGAAATCGCCAGCACGAGAGATCAACGCACGCGCGGGTTGATGTGGCGCACCGTGTTGCCCGAAGGCACCGGCATGCTCTTCATCTTCGAGCGCGAAGACTTTCTGTCGTTCTGGATGCGCAACACGCTCATCCCGCTCGACATGCTCTTCATTCGTGAAGACCTGACGGTGGTGGGCATCGTCGAAAATACCGAACCGCGCACCACGACGGCGCGGTCACCCGGCAACGTCATGTCGAAGTACGTGCTCGAGGTGCCGGGCGGTTGGTCGGCGAAGCTCGGGCTCAAGCCGGGCTCGAAGATTCAGGTCGAAGACCTGGCGTCCATCAAGCCCGCGCCGTGACCGTCAATTCTTGACGCTGTCGTCGGGCGCGGGGAGTGACTCCACCGTGTTCGACGTCACCGGCGTGATGGGCTGCAGCTGCTCGGTCAACGCGGCGTCGCTCTTCTCGCGCTCCAACGCCCCGAGCTCGGTCGTCGTCGCGACCTCGTGCCCGAGCTTCGCGCCATCGGCCTGCGACAACGCGAGCGCGTTCAGCTTGCGTGACACCGCAGACATTTCTGCCGCGCGAACCGTGGCGTGCGTCGAGCGCATGCCGATGAGCGCCACCCGCGCACGCTCGAGCAACGCGACCTGAGACTTGAGCCGCGCCAACACGCGCTCACGCTTCAGCCGCACGTCGCCCAGGCGCGTGAGCTCTTCTTCGAGCGACTGCGCGGCGTTCTCGAGCTGCTGGCGCGCCACGGCGTCACGCGCGGCCTTCGCGCTCTTCTGCAGCTCTTCGATTTCCTTCTTCAGCTCGAGGTGCGCGGTCTCCTGCACTTGCGCTTCGACGCCGGCCCATTCACCGGCGAGCTCCGCCGCGTCTTTGGTCAGCTTCGAGAGCGTCCGCGCCAGTTCTTCACGCGCCGAATCGCGCGGCAGCGCCGCGAGCTGAACGCCAGCCTGTCGGTAGAGCGAGAGCGCGCGAATGACCTGCGCTTCGAATTCTCCAGAGAGCGTGGGCAGCAGCTCTTCGAGCCGCGCTTCAACCGGGTCTGACTTCAGGGCGACATGCGCGGCGAGCGAGCCGATGCCGGCGAACAGCGCGACGACCACGCCGCTGGCCGCGAAGTTCAGCAGCACGGGCGTCGACATGTCCTGCAGGCGCGACGAGAGGATCTTCGCGACCTCGGTACCGGCGACGGCGAGCCCACCGGTGGCCACCGCGGCGCCGACGTAGTGCAGCGGCCCCGGGCGATCTGCGCCGACGCTGCCCTCTTCGCCACGTTCAGCGAGGCGCGCCTTCACCATCAACGCGCCTGCGGCTGCGCCCGCCATGCCGACCGTCCACGCGGCCGAGAAGCCGAACAACCACGGCAACGCCGGCAACACGACTGACAACACCGTGAGCAGCACGCGGTCCATCCGGTCGCCGCGCACGCAGGCCAGAGCCGTGGCGACAATCGCGAGAAACGGCAGCGGCACCGGCAGGTGAATGCGATTCGCGAGGAAGGCCAGCACGCCAGCGCCTACACCTGCGGCGAGCGCGCGGGTCACGTTTCGTTCGAAGGCCTCACGGTGCTGCAACTGAATGACGGCGGTGTTCGACATGGCAGTTGTTCCGTCCTCTTTCAGTAGGTGGAGCCCATCAACCCGAAGTCGCGGCGCGCCTTGGTGCGCAGCTGCTTCTGCACCGCGCGGCCGTCTTCTTCGTTCTTCGCCTCGTCGATGCTCGCTTCGAAGGCCGCCTGGTCGCGAACGTCGCCTTGCACCGCGCCTGCCCCGGCCACCGCGCGCGCTTCGTCGAAGAGCGCCGAGTTGAGCTGCATGGTGCGCTTGGCACCTTCACGGTCTCCCTGCTGCAGCTGCGCAGCGGCGCGCTGCGTGTTCTCGGCGGCGCGCGCGCGGGTGGCGAAGACCACGGCGTCTTTGTCGCGGTTGTCGAGCACGACCTGCTGTTGCTCCGTCGCCATCGCGGCGAGGCGCGCTTCGTCGTGCATCGCCGAGTCACGAAGCAGGTCGGTGTAGCCCAGGTCGAGCGCGCTCACGTCGACGCTGCCACCGACGCCCGCGTTCACGGTGAAGTGCGCCACCACGCGCTCCTGCTGCGACGCGGCGAAGTCGGGCAGGGCGACCGTCACCAGCTCGTTGTCTCCGTCGGTGCGGCGGGTCACCTGTGAGTAGCCCAGCACGCGTTGCAGCTGCGCACCCTTCGGCACGCGGAAGGTCAACGTCACACCGCGCGCCACCTGCGTACCGGCCGCGTTCAGGTCTTTCTGAAAGATGGCCGCGAGCTGCGAGGCGTCCTGCAGGTACGCGTATGCCCCGGCGCCGACCTCTGCGAAGGCCTCCATGAGCTGCTCGTTGAAGTCGTCACCCACGCCGATGCTCGAGACCGAAACGCCGTAGCCGCGAATTTCACGCACCACGCCGGTGAGCGCCGCGGTGTCGACCGTGCCTTCGGTGGGCTGCCCGTCGGAAATCAGAATGAGGCGGTTCACCTTGAAGTCGCTCTTCGCCTTGAGCAGCACGTCGCGACCGGTGGTGAGACCCGCGGCGATGTTGGTGCCGCCGTCGTCCCAGATGCCGTCGACGTAGGTCAGCATCCGCTCCTTGTTTTCGGGAGTCGCCAGCATGCCGTCGAGCGACTTCACGTCGCTGCCGTAGTGAACGATGGCGAGGCGATCTCCCGACTGCAGTTGAGAGATGAGCTGCCGCGCGGCCTGCTTGGCCTGGTTGAGCTTGAACCCCGACATCGAGCCGGAGCGATCGATGACCAACGCCAGGTTCACCGGGCCGCGCGTCGCGCCGGGCAGCTCCATCGCGCGGAGATCGACGGTGGCGAAGACGTCTTGCGTCCCGATGGCCACGAAGGGGTGCGAGAGCCGCGCGGTCATCGAGAGACTGCCGTTGCCAGTGGGCCTCGGGCGAGGCGTGGGCTCGGCGCCACCGGGTTGCGTGAAGTGGGGTACGCCGACGACGAGCGCCACCAGCGCCAGCACTGCAGCCGAAGCGAGAAACACGCCGGTTCGATTCATGGAGAGACCCTTTCGAAGGACTGGAACCGCCGAGTGCAGCACGGTCGTCCCCGTTTCACGTGCGAGGGCGACGTTCGATCTGCGCTGCGAAGCTCAAGCCAACGAAAGGGAGTGATTCCGCGCGGCTCGGGCGCCGCGGGCACAGCGACCTACATGCCGCCGTCAGGCGAACGCGCGCAGAAATACGGGTCGCGCACGCCGGGGAAGTCGTCCTTCAGCACGGCCAGCGTTTCTGCAGAGAGGAGCAGCGCGCGGCAGCTCAGCGCGGTGGGGCCTTTGTCGAACTTCTCGTCGTACGACGGGCACGCGGCACCCTCGGCGCACGCGCGTGAGCAGTACCCTGTCGCCGGGTCGTCGAGCCCTGCGTCGCTGCTGAAGTTCGCGTCGCGCACGCAGATGAGGTCTTCGCACTCGACCGAGCCGACGGCGATGAAGTCCTTGTTCATGCCGGCGTTGTTGCGAACTTCACGCTCGGTGATGTTGAGCGGCGAACCACCGTCGGGGTTTCGCTTCACCAACAAGCAGGTGGTGTTCAGATCGGTGACGGGCTTGCACGCCACTGCGGTGACCGCGAGCGCCGCGACGGCGAACAACAAGCGTTTCATGGGCCCATCTCCTCGACGTGGTGTTGCGTGCGACTGAAGTCAAAAACGCGGGCAAGGTAACACACGACCTTCGGAGATCGAGACTTCACATCGCGTCGCCAACGGGTATTGTCCGCGCGCTGCTCACAAGGGGTTCGGCGCGATGTTCGTGTCGAATGGAATCATTCAGCGTCGCGGAGATGCACATTGACTCGGAATCTGGCTGCGGCGTCGCTCGTCGCGCTCCTCTTCATTGGGGACCGCGCCTTCGCTCAGAATCAGTTCGACGGCCTCGACCTCTCGGGTGACGAACCCAAGAAGGACGAGGAAAAGAAGGACGAAGGTCTCGACCTCTCGTCGCCACCGCCTGAGAAGAAGGCCGCGCCTCCTCCAACTGCAGCGAGCGCCGACAAGAAGAGCGACAGCCCTGCTGTCGAGCGCGACACGACGCAAGACGACCGCGTGAAGTCGGTGCAGCGAAAGCTGTACACCAAGCGCGGCCGCTTCGAGCTGGCGCCCTCGTTCGTCATCAACGTGAACGACGCGTATTACACCAAGCTCGGCGGCGCGATTCGGCTGGCCTTCTACCCGGCCGACACGCTCGCGATCTCGGCGCGCTTCTCGTTGATGCAGACGCTGCCCACCGACGACGTGCGCACCGCCAAGCGCAACCTCAACAGCCGCATCTTCTTCTCGGTGCCGATCTGGTCGGCGATGGCCGACGCCGAATGGAGCCCGATCTACGGCAAGGTGGCGATGTTCAACTCCATCCTCCACTTCGACGGCTACCTCATCGGCGGTGGTGGCGTGGTCTTCACTGAAACGTCGGCGGCGCGCGACGGCACCGTGAAGCCCGCGTTCGATCTCGGCGTGGGCATGCGCTTCGTCGCCAAGGACTTCCTCGCGGTGAACGTCTCGTTGATCAACACCACCTACGTCGACACGCCCACCGGTACCACCAAGGGCGTGACGCAGAATCTGATGCTCGTGAACGCCGGTATCTCCATCTTCTTCCCCTTCAAGTCGACGTACCGGGAGGACGAGTGATGAAGCGCTTCCTCCTCCTCATGTTGGCGCTGCTCGCGGTGCCGGCCTTTGCGCAGAAGTCGTCTGAAGACGAAGCCGGCGACGTGTCTGAAGTCGACAAAGACGCGTCGGGCCCGTTGCGCGATCGCATTCGCCCCGTGTCTGGTCACCTGTTCTTGATGGGCGGTCGCTTCGAGATCAGCCCGGGCGTCGACATCTCGGTGCGCGACGCGTTCTGGCAGAAGGTCGGCTTCGGCGCGGCGTTCACGTACCACTTCAATGAAGACCTCGCCCTGTCGGCGCGCGGTATGTACAACCTCTCGCTCATTTCGGGCTCGGCGCAGATCTGCGACCCCGACGGCGGTTGCGCCGCGCCGACGCGTGAAGAGCTCACGACGCTCAACGGCCAGACCGCGAACGTGGCGTACGGTTACATGTCGCTGCTGACCTCGCTCGATCTGCAGTGGTCGCCGCTCTACGGAAAGCTCTCGTTGTTTGCCGAGAAGTTCCTCAACTTCAACATGTACGTGCTCGCTGGCCCGACCTTCCTTATGTACGGCCCGAACAACACGCCGACGGTCGGCGGCAACGTGGGCATCGGCTTCCGCTTCTTCTTCAACGAGTGGCTGACGCTGCGCCTCGAAGTGCGCGACGTCATCTACGGCGAAGTGGGCGCCCGCCCTGATCGCGACGGCAACCCGCAGGTCTCGATCCGCAACCAGATCATGCCGGAGATCGGCTTCTCCATGTTCATTCCCACCCTCTTCAAGGCGGCGGAGTGATCATGAAGCTCACGCGACTCCTCGTGTTGGCGCTGGTGGCTGCGTTGGCGACGCCGGCCTTCGCGCAGATGAACTTCGAAGGTCTCGATCTCGGCAAGAAGGGCGGCAAGAAGAAGAACACCAAGAAGAAGACGCCCAAGCAGCCCAAAGAGAAGGCTGAGACCGACGACGCCACGGCCAGCGACGACGTGCCGTTGCCCGCTGGTGGCCTCGACCTGAGCAAGCCGCCTGCTGAAGCCGAAAAGCCTAAAGAAACGAAGGCCGCGCCGACGATGTCGTTCGACGCCGTCGACGTGTCGGGCAAGAGCGGTGATCGCCAGAAGGTCGACGCGGCCATCGCCAAGTTCAAGGCCGACAACTTCGAAGGCGCGGCGCTCGACTTCTTCGACCTGAGCCAGGACCCGTCGCTCGCCGGCCTGACGGTCGAGAACGAGTATTGGCTCGCCAAGGCGCTCTACAAGCTGGGCATGTACCACTCGTCGCTCCAGCTCTTCTCGAAGGTGCTGGCGCGCGGGCCGTCGACCAAGTTCTTCAAGAGCTCGCTCGAGTGGCTCTTCTTCATCGCCCGCAAGACGGTGAATGAAACGGTCGTGCTCGACGAAATCGCGCGCTACTCGAACTACGAGTTCCCCGAGCGCTTCCGCAACGAGTTCCGCTACCTGCTCGCGCGCTACAATCTGGTGCGCGGCAAGGCGCTCGACGACGACGGCCAGGCGGGCGAGGCCACCAGGTCGTTCGATGAAGTCAAGCGCATGGCGTTGCTCATTCCCAAGGGCGACCCGTTCTACCCGCGCGCCAAGTACCTCGAGGGCCTCGCCTACTTCCGCGAGAACAAGCTCGAGACCGCGCTCGAGACGATGAAGGAGGTCGTCAAGGTGACGCGCCAGGCCGAAGGGCCGATGACCTCCGAGCGCAAGCAGCTGCAGGCGCTGCGTGAGCTGGCGTTCATGCAGTTGGCGCGCACGCACTACGGCGCCCGGCAGAACCGCGCGGCCATTTTCTATTACGACAAGGTCGAGCGCGGCGGCGTGCAGTGGCTCGAGGCGCTCTTCGAGGCCTCGTGGAGTCACTACCGCATCGGTCAATACGAGCAGGCGCTCGGCAACTTGATCACGCTCAGCTCGCCGTTCTTCCGTGACGAGTACTTCCCAGAAGCGCTGATTCTCAAGGCCGTCGTGTACTTCGAGAACTGCCGCTACCGCGAATCGCTCACCATCATCGAAGACTTCGAGAACATCTACGGCCCGGTGCAGGA
This sequence comes from Archangium sp., assembly GCA_035910535.1. GTDB lineage: Bacteria > Myxococcota > Myxococcia > Myxococcales > Myxococcaceae > Archangium_A. Next base: position 88,627 of record JAMHXF010000047.1, read on the forward strand.
AGAGCTCAACCTCCTCGTCGGCAAGAACATGGAGGCCACCGAGTACTTCAACGTACTCGACGAGGTGCGCAAGAAGAACAAAGACGGCCAGAAGCTGCGCGGCACCGACGAGATCCTCGAGCGCATCCTGAACCTCGCGCTCACCGACAAGGACTTGAAGAAGACCGTCGACTCCATCGCCGAGCTCGAAGGCGAGATGGACAACTTCGGCAACAAGGGTGACACCTTCAAGTACTCGAACCTCACCAAGCAGCTCATCGAGCAGCTCAAAGCCCAGCGCGCGGAGCTCATCGGCAAGGCGGGCCTCATGGCCAAGACCAAGCTCGAGTTCGAGCTCAGCCAGCTGCGCACGCTCCGCGCCAACGGGTTGCGCATCAAGTTCGAGACCAACTCCAAGGAAAAGGAGTTCCTCGAGGAGATGCTCAAGGCCGGTGGTCAGAAGTCGGTCGTCAAGCCCTACAAGTACACGACGGCTGTGGGTGACGATTACCTCTACTGGCCGTACGTGGGCGAGTACTGGCGCGACGAGCTCGGCACCTACCAGTACACGCTTACCAAGGGCTGCATCGAGCGCGACTCCGCCAACCAGAAGAGGGAGTAACCCACGTGTCTCAGCGGCCGGTCACCATCGCGTTCGATGTGATGGGGAGCGATCACGGCCCGCTGGAGATCGTGCGGGGCGCGGCGCAACTCACGCTCGAGACGCCGCACATTCACGCGCTGCTCGTCGGTGACAGCGCGCAGATTGACGACGCGCTCAAGCAGGTTCGCCACCACGCCGAGCGCGTCGCCGTGCATCACGCGCCTGACTTCGTGGCGATGCACGAGAAGCCCGCCGTGGCGCTCGACTCACGCCCGCGGAGCTCGGTGCTGGTGGCCACGCAGTTGGTCAAGGCCGGCGAAGCCGACGCGGTGGTCTCGGCGGGCAACACCGGCGCTGGCGTGTTGGCGTGTGCGCGCACCTTCACGCTGATTCCCGGCGTGCGACGCGCGGCGCTGGCGACCGTGTACCCGACGGCCGTCGGCCGCGGCGAAAAGAACGACCCGTTCTCGTTGATCCTCGACGTGGGCGCGACGGTCGACGCGTCGGCAGAAGATCTCGTGGCCTTCGCGGTCATGGGTTCGGCCTACGCGCGCATCATCTCGAAGAATCACAACCCCACCGTGGCGCTGCTCTCCAACGGTACCGAGGCGCAGAAGGGCCCGGCGCGGGTGGTTGACGCCAACAAGAAGCTGCAGACGCTCCCGGGCCTGCGCTTCATCGGCAACGTGGAAGGCGTCGACATTCCCAAGGGCACCGCTGACGTCGTGGTGTGCGACGGCTTCGTGGGCAACGTGTGCCTCAAGATGCTCGAGGGCGTCAGCGAGACGGTCATCGAGCTCGCGCGCTACGCGTACAAAGAAAAGCTGCTCTGGCGCGCCGGCATCGCGATGCTGTCGTCGGGCATCGAGCGCATCAAAGAGGTCACCGACTGGGAGCAATACGGCGGCGCGCCGATTCTCGGGTTCGACCGGCTGTTCATCAAAGCGCACGGCCGCTCGAAGGCGCGGGCCATCTCCAACGCGGGCAAGGTTGCCGCTCGGGCGGTCTCCCACGATCTCGCCAACGCCATTCAGCAAATGCTCCCGTAAGATTGCGCCACCGTGAGCGTGCGCCGCATCTACCGTTGGGACCTCGACAAGACCTACCTGCAGACGGAGTTCGACACGCTCCGTCAGCTGGTGCGCACTGCGTTTCAGAAGGCGCACGAAAAGAAGGCCGTGCCCGGAGCTGCAGCGCTGATTCGTGAGCTCCGCGCCAGCGGTGACTCTCGGCTGTGCATCGTCTCGGGCAGCCCCACGCAGATGCGCACCGTGCTCGCCGAGAAGCTCAAGCTCGACGGCGTGGAGTTCGACGAGCTGGTGCTCAAAGACAACCTCCGCAACCTCGTGCGCGGCCGCTTCAAGGCCATGCGCGGGCAGGTCGGCTACAAGTTGCCGGTGCTGCTCGAGAGCCGCTCGCGCGCGCCGGTCGACGCTGAAGAGGTGCTTTTCGGTGACGACGCCGAAGCCGACGCCTTCATCTATTCGCTCTACGCCGACATGGTGGCGCGCCGCGTGTCGGAGCCCGTCGTGTACCGGGTTCTCGAAGCCGCCGAGGTGTACCCCGACGACATCGAGCGCGTGATGCGCCAGTGGAAAGAGCTGCCGCAGGCAGACCCGGTGCGCCGCATCTTCATCAACCTCGATCGCCTCACGCCGCCCGCTGCGTTCGCGCACTACGGCCCGCGCGTGGTGCCCATCTTCAATTACTTCCAGGCCGCGCTGGTCTTGATGGGCGACAAGCACCTCACGGCGCCTCAGGTGCTCAAGGTGATGATCGAGCTGGTGCAGACCTCTGGCTACAACCTGCTGACACTCTCGAACTCGTTTCAAGATCTGCTGCGTCGCGGCTTCCCCATTGCCGACATCGCGCAGTCGCTGACCGAGGCGCTGCAAGGCCCTGCGGCCATGCTGCAGATAGTTCGGCCTATTCCCGACATCATCGCGGCGTTGAGCAAGCGTGTGGTGTCGTTGGGTGCGCAGCCTCCGCTGCCGAAAGCGCGCGACATCGACTACCTCTCGATTCTCGACGACGCGCGCCCACGCACCCACAAAAAGAGGAAGCGCTTTGAGTGATCTCCGTTGGCTCGCCGCGGTGTCGTTGACCGCGTGCTGCGCAGCACCGACTCCCGTTGGCCTCCTCTGAGGACGTCGGCACCTCGCGTGGGTGCCCGACGCCTCTTCGGTGTCGCTCAACAGAAGCTTCACGTTCGTGGTGCGCGAAGACGGAGGTACCAGGAACAAGGTCGCCACCAACGGCCGCGTGGAGTTGATCACCGCGAGGCGACCCGACGCTGGTGCATCGGTGCTGCGCGTGCCCGCTCGCTTCGACGAGAACAACTCCATCGAAGGAGAGATCTCCGTCACGGTCTGCGATTGATTTTGAGCCTCGGTTTCGAGGTATAGGGGTTCGCAGCCCCCGTGACGGGCCCGGCTCTTCAGCCGTGTCGCGATCGATCGGGGCCGCGACCAGGAAACGTGATGACCAGCGAGAATTCCGCCAACGAGTCTGCACCGGAGCCCTCTCCGGAGGCGCTCGTGCCGGCGACCGAGTCTTCTGCACCTGACATTGAACCCGAGCGCCTCGACGCCGACGCAGTGCGCGTGTTGTTGCGCCTGCGCCAGCACGGCCACGAGGCGTACCTCGTCGGTGGCTGCGTGCGCGACCTGCTCATCGGCCGCGAGCCGAAAGACTTCGACATCGCCACCAGCGCGACGCCCAACCAGGTGAAGTCGTTGTTCCGGAACTGCCGCCTCATCGGGAGGCGCTTCCGGCTCGCGCACGTGTACTTCAAGGGCGGCAAGATTCTCGAGGTCTCGACCTTCCGCGCGATGCCCACCATCGTCGAAGAGCCGCAGCCGTCAGAGGCGCTCGAAGGCGAAGTGCAGTCGGAGGGCACAGAGCACATCGCTGCGGCCGACGTCGAAGCCGTCACCGCGCTCGAGAACGGCCAGGACGTGCCGACCGCCGTCGTCGAAGACGTTCAAGACGCGGTGGCCGACGAGCCCGACCTGCTCATCACCGAAGACAACACCTTCGGCACCGCCATGCAGGACGCGCGGCGGCGCGACTTCACCGTCAACGGGCTCTTCTACGATCCGTCCATCGGTCGGGTGATCGACTACGTGAGCGGTCTTCGAGATCTTTCGCGTCGCGAGATCCGCACCATCGGCGACCCGGAAGTCCGCCTGCGTGAAGACCCGGTGCGCATTCTCCGCGCCGTTCGCTTCGCGGGGAAACTCGGCCTCGACATCGAGTCGCGCACCTACGCGGCGATGGAGGGCGCGGTCGAGGATCTCACGCGGTGCTCGCCGCCGCGGTTGCTCGAAGAGACCTTCCGCCTGCTGCGTGGCGGTCACGCGCGGCCCGCGCTGCACCTCGCCAGCGCGCTCGATGCGCTGCGCGTGCTGCTGCCGCCGGTCTTCGAATACCTCGCCGGGCAAGACGCTGACGGTGTCGCTGAGTACTGGCGCTTCGTCGACGCGATGGACGAGTCGGTGCGCCGTGGCGCGAACTTCGACGACTCGATGTTGCTGGCGAGCATTCTGTTGCCGCTCTCGCTCGACGAGCCTGAGCAGGCCGGCGCCGACGAAGAGAACGGCAAGCCGCCGACCGTCGCGCAGGCCATCGAGCAATTGCTCGCGTCGCTGGTGCAGAAGGCGCGGTTGCCGCGTCGCATCGCCGAGCGGTGCCGCATGATTCTGATGGCGCAGCGCACGCTCGCGGGCCTTCGCCGTCGTCGCGGTGGGCTCATGGGCTTCCGTGGTCACCCGCTCTTCAACGAGGCGCTGGCCGTGTTCGAGGTCTGGGTGCGCGCGACGGGCGAGCACAAAGATCAGCTCGAGAAGTGGAAGACCGGCGCCGCCCCGCAGCCGACGGCTGACGCGCCGGGCCCGAAGCGCCGCCGTCGCCGTCGTCGCCGTGGCCCTCCGGGTGCGGAAGGTGGGGCACCCGAAGCGGCGCCGAGCGCTCCGCCGCCGCCGACTGCGCCTTCGGCGGAGTGAACCCCATCGTCCACGCCGAGCTCTCGTGGCTCGGCGCGCAGAAGCTGACGGAGCGACGTGATCGCCTGTTGGTGACGCTGGGCGGAGTGATCCCCGATCTCGATGGCCTCACGCTGCTCGCTGGCGAAGAGGCCTACGGCAAGTGGCACCACGTGCTGACGCACGGCATCGTCTCGGCGGTGCTGTTGAGCGCGGTGCTCGCTGCCTGTGCGAAGCGGAAGCTGGCGGTGTTCGGCCTCGCGTTCGCGGCGTTTCACCTGCACCTGCTCTGCGACCTGCTCGGCAGCGGGCCCGGGTGGCCGCTGTATTACCTGTGGCCGTTCTCGCGCGTCGAGACGTCGTGGTCAGGCCAGTGGAACCTCGCGAGCTGGCAGAACTCGCTCATCGGGCTGGCGGCGACGCTGTCGGTGCTCGCGTGCGCGGTGCCCTTCAAGCGCACGATGGTCGAGCTGTTCTCACTGACGGCCGACGCGCAGGTCGTCGCGACGATTCGCCGCCGATTGCTGGGGCCGGGTCGCTGACGTCGCAGGTGTCTGCGTGCGCGTGCCGGGCGGGACTGCGCGCTGTGACCGCGAAGGCTCTGGCTGGCTCCACGTGCTTCGCTGCTGCGAACACGTGACGCCGGACTGCTTCGTCGAATGAACGCGTGATGAGTGCTCGCGAAGAGCTCCCTGAGTTGGTGCCGGCGCTGCGCGACGAGTTGCGCGCTTGACGTCACTCGCCGGGTTCGCGTTCGACGTGCAGCCCGAGCTTCTGCCGTTCGGCCTCGGCGCGCGCGGCGGTCTCGCGCTTGTCTTCTGAATAGAAGCCATCACGTGCTTCGTCGGGGTCGTCTTCGCGCAGGTCGGCCGTCACCACCGCCTTCGAGCCGAACTTCGACGCGATGGCGTCGAGCGCGGCGTTGAGCTTCGTGTTCTTCGCCGGCGCGGCGTCGTCGGTGAAGAGCGCGAGCTGCGGCGCACCGCCGACGAGCTCCTGCCCGCTGACGCCGGTGAGCCGAATACGACGGCGCAGGTCGGCCTTCTGCAGCAGCTCGAGCGCGCGGCGGTAGAGCGTCTGACCGTCATCGGTCGCTTCGTCCAACGTGAGGCGTCGGGTGATCTGCGTGAAGTCGGAGTACTTCACCGAGAGCTGTACGCAGCGCGCCTTGAGCCCCGACTTTCGGAGCCGCCGGCCCACGCGCAGCGCCTGCGAGTGGAGGTGCGGCTTGAGCGCTGCTTCTCCGAGGAGATCTTCTTCGAAGGTGTCTTGCGCGCCGACGCTCTTCGCCTCGCGGTCGGAGACCACGTCGCGTGCATCGATGCCGCGCGCGAGCTCCCAGAAGTGCTGCGCAGACGAGCCGAGCTTCGAGCCGAGCCACTCGAGCTCTTTGGTGGCGACGTCTCCGATGGTGTTGAGCCCGAGGCGCTTGAGGACTTCTTCGGTCTTCGGGCCCACGCCCCAGAGGCGTGAAATCGGCAGCGGCGCGAGGAACGCGCGTGACGTGCCGGGCGGAACTTCGTGTTGGCCGTTGGGCTTGGCGAAGTCGCTGGCGATCTTCGCGACGAACTTCACGTCGGCGATGCCGGCTGAGGCGGAGAGCTCGACTTCGCGGCGAATCTCTTCGCGGATGCGCAGCGAGAGCGCGGCGGCGCTGCCGAAGAGGCCACGCGATCCGCTGACGTCGAGGAACGCCTCGTCGAGTGAGAGTGGTTCGATCTGCGGCGTGTAGCGCTCGAAGATTCGGAAGACGGCTTCGCTCGCGTCGACGTACGCGGCGAAGCGGGGCGGCACGACGATGGCGTGCGGAGCGAGCTTGATGGCGCGCGCCATGGGAATGGCGGAGCGAACGCCGAAGGGCCGCACTTCGTACGACGCCGCGAGGACGACGCCGCGCTGAGCATGACCCCCGACGATCAACGGCTTGCCGCGGAGCGCGGGGAAGTCGCGTTGCTCGACCGACGCATAGAAGGCGTCCATGTCGATGTGAATGATGGCGCGCGACACGACGGGCACCGTAGTGCGTGCGGTGCCGGCTTTCGACGGCGAGCCTGTCCTTCACAGCGCCACGCGTGAAGTGGCGCTCGTGAGTCGGCTGTGCGGTGCAGGCGTACGTGCGCGCGTTGCCGTCTCGTGAGTCGTCTGCCGGAGCCGAGTGGGTTGTTCGGAGGGATCCACGTGAAGGTGCGCTCACGGCGGTCGGCGACGTGGCCTCGGTCGCGGGCGGCGCAGGGCCGCCGTGTGGCAGCGTCGGCGACGCCGGAAGGTGGCTCGTGCGCGACCTTGACGACGTTCAGTACGTGATCGCTGACGTCAGCCGAGCGGAGTGGCTCGCGAGCGCTTCGCGGTTGCTTGGTTGCGGCGCGCGGCGCTCGAGGGCAGCGCATGGGCACGAGGCTCAAGACACGGGGCAAGAGCTCAATGATCTGTCCGTAGCGAGTTGGCACACGTCGGTAGCGAGTTCGCACACGTCGGTAGCGAGCGCGCAGACGTCGGTAGCGAGCCCGCAGTCATCGGGAGTGAGTTCGCAGCCGTCGGAGTCACTTCCCCGACGCCGGGAGCCTCACGGCACCTGCCGACTCACTCGCTGGGGAGGCGGGTGTCGAGGACCTTCGTCAGCTCGGGCGGCAGCGGGCTCTCGACGTGGACCATTTCGCCGCTCACCGGGTGACGAACGCCCAGCGACACGGCGTGCAGGAAGAACCGCGTGAGCCCCGGCTCTGCCGCGCCGCCGTAGAGCGTGTCGCCGACGATGGGGGCGCCCACCGCCGCGAGGTGCGCGCGAACCTGGTGCAGCACGCCGGTGATCAACTTCACGTCGACCAACGCATACGCACCTTGCCGCGCACGCACGCTGAACTCGGTGATGGCCGGGCGGCCCGCGGCGATGCCAGGCACCACGTGATCTCCCGCGTGCTCGAGCGGCACTTCGATGACGCCCTCATCAGCCAGCGGGCCACGAACGAGCGCGAGGTACCGCTTCTCGACCGCGCGATCTTCCGAGAACGCAGCGCGCATCGCCTCCCACGCGCTCCGCGACCGTGCCGCGAGCAGCACGCCCGAGGTCTCGACGTCGAGCCGGTGACACAGGCCCGCTTCACGCGCGTCGTCACCGATGCCAGTCATCTCGGGGAACTTCGCGATGAGGGCGTTGGCCACCGTGCCGGTCTCGCCGGGCTTGAGCGGCTGCGTCGGCACGCCTGCAGGCTTGTCGATGAACACCAGCGCGTCGTCGACGTGCAGCGTGCGCAGCTCGAGCGCGGCGTCGGCCACGGCGCCGGTCTCAGCGGGCACTTCGGGCACCTCGACCTCGAGCGAGTCACCGGGCGCCACCATCACGCCCTTCTTTGCCCGCTTGCCGTTGAGCTTCACTGCGCCGTCTTCGAACAGCGCCTTCACCTTCGCGCGCGACAACGACAACGCGTCACCGACGAAGAGATCGATCCGCTTACCGCCCGACGCCTCGTCAACCTTCAAGCTCTGCTTCATTCGATCAACGCCTCGTAGACCTCTTCCGACGTCTGGAACCGATCGTCGGGCTCTTTGCGAATCAAGCGGTGGGCGACGCGTGAGAGCACGCGATCGCTGCCGGGGTTCAAGTGCGCGATGGGCGTCGGCTCGACTTCGAGCACCTTCTGCCAGAGCTCGTATGGCGACTTGGCTTCGAACGGCGGCCGCCCCGCGAGCAGCTCATAAAGAATGACGCCCAACGAATAGAGATCGGTGCGCGTGTCGAGCTTCTCTCCGAGGATCTGCTCTGGCGCCATGTAACGGAAGGTGCCGACGAGGCGACCATCGGCCGTCACCGCGGCGTCGTCGCTGATGTACTTGGCGAGGCCGAAGTCCATCAGGCGCACGGTGCGGTCTTCGTCGACCATCACGTTCGACGGCTTGAGGTCGCGGTGAATGAGCCCGTAGCCGTGGATGTACGAGAGCGCTTCACACAGCTGCAGCATCGCGTCTTTCAGTCGGCCCACGCGCTCGGGAGAATTGAGTCGATCGAGCTCGGCCTGGCTGAGCTTCACCCCGATGGGGCGCTCTTCAGGCGAGGGCAGATCGTAGGGCAGCTTCAAGTCGCCGGAGATCGAGGTGTTGGTGTCGGGCTCGTCGGCGAGGTCGGCCCACGCTCGAACGCGATCGGGCCCGGTCTCATAGGCGTCGTCTTCTGAGTCGTCGGACGAGTCGGAGTACTCTTCGCTCGGCGCTTCTTCTCCGAACGTGGCGAGGTTGAAGACGTCGCTGATCACGCCCTCGTCGCTGCCGTCGTCAGACGGAGGCTCTTTCACCGGGCCTTCACCGGTGTGGCGGTACGCGGAGATGGCCCGCGCCAGCGCGGCGTCGCTCGCGAGATCTTCCTCTGCGAGCGCGAGGTAGTGGCGCAGCGTGAGCCCTTCGACGAGCTCCATCGCGAGGTATGGGTAGCCTTGAAAAACACCCGTGTCGTAGACCCTCACGACGTTGGGGTGAGACAGGTGCTGCAGCGTCTCGAACTCGCGCGCGAGGCGACGGGCGGCGCGGGGATCCAACGCGGGGCCGGTCGACAGCAGCTTGAGTGCAGCCACGTCACCGGTGCGGCGATCGATGGAGCGGTAGACGGTGCCCACACCTCCGCTGCCGAGCGTCTCGAGCACGCGGTACGGACCGATGACTTTGGGGGGCATGCGCGGCGCGGATGGTAGGGATCGTTTTGCGCGCTGGTCAAACGAACGTTCTGCGCTGCTCACCTGCGGTTCCCGACCGTTCACCTCGATCGCCGTGAGGCATGAAGAGGTCGTGACAGAGTGCGCGTTGCCCGCCGCAGTTCACCCTCGACGCGGAGCGCCTTTCGGGTAGGGTGCTCCGCCCGCAAGTTGGCAGTGCTGATGGAACCCATCTCCGAACTCGAGACCCGGCTCAAGACCCGCCCGCTTCCGCGGCACGTGGGCATCATCATGGACGGCAACGGTCGTTGGGCCGAGGGCCGTGGCCAGCCGCGCATCGAAGGGCACCGCGTCGGCTCCGACAGCGTGCGTGAAGTGACGCGTTGCGCGCGCCGCGTCGGGCTCGAGGCGCTCACGCTCTATGCTTTTTCCGCACAGAACTGGTCGCGCCCGGCGGACGAAGTCGCCGCGTTGATGGACCTGCTGCGCGAGTACCTGGTCAAAGAGCGCGAGGAGATTCTGGGGAATGGCATTCGGCTCAACGCCATCGGTGAGCTCGACAAGCTGCCGAAGTACGTGCGCGAGCCGCTCGAGAAGCTGAGGGCTGAGAGCGCGAAGAACACCGGCATGACGTTGACGCTGGCGCTCTCGTACGGTGGGCGTGAAGAGCTGGTCTCGATGACGCGCCGAATCGCCGAGCAGGTGCTCGCCCAGCAACTTCAGCCCGCGTCGGTGAACGAGTCGCTGGTGGAGTCGATGTTGTGGACTGCCGGGTTGCCGCCCGTCGACCTCGTGATTCGTACGTCGGGAGAGCGGCGGCTCTCGAACTTTCTGCTGTGGCAGACCTCGTACGCGGAGCTCATCTTCACCGAGACGCTGTGGCCCGACTTCCGTGCGCGGGAGCTGTGCGAGAGCCTCGGTATTTTTCAGCAGCGTGAGCGGCGCTTCGGGTTGACCGGCGCGCAAGTGCAGCCGTTGCCCATTGCGTTGGCGGGCTCGTGACCGAGAAGAACAAGAATCTGCTGATCCGCGTCATCTCGGGGCTGACGTTGCTGCCCGTGGTGCTCTACCTCCTCTACCTCGGCGGCTGGTGGACGGCGGGGCTGCTGGGCTTCGCGGCCGCGGCGTGCGCGTACGAGTACATCGGCATCACGCTCAAGGGTCACTCGCCCATCGCGTGGGTGACGGTCGCGCTCGCAGCGGCGATGCCCTTGTTGCCGATGGCGTTTCCGCAGAACGCGCACGCGCTGATTTCAGGGGCGACGGGCGTGGTGCTGTTTCTGGCGTGGTCGTGGCACCTGCTTCGAGGGCCGCTGCCTGAAGCGCCGCAGCGCACGTCACACCTGTTGATGGCGTTTCTCTACGGCCACGGCGGCCTCACGGCGTTGATGGCGCTGCGGCTGCTGCCTGATGGCGGCATGTGGGTGGTCGCGGCGCTCGTCATCACGTGGGGCAACGACACGTTGGCGTACTTCGCCGGCCGTTTTCTCGGGAAGCACAAGCTCTACCCCGAGGTCAGCCCCAACAAGACGTGGGAAGGTTTCGCGGGCGGCTTTGTTGGTGCCATCGGCTTTCTCTTCATTCAGCGCGCGTTCTTCTTCCAGTCGATGACGGTCATCGATTGTCTGGTGCTCGGCACCCTGGCCAGCTTCCTGGGGCCCGCGGGCGATCTCTGTGAGTCGATGCTCAAGCGCGCGTACGGCGTGAAGGACTCGGGGAAGATCATTCCCGGGCACGGCGGCATGCTCGATCGCATCGACGCGCTCATTTTCAATGCGCCCATGGTGCTGCTCTACGTGCAGTTCGTACGGGGCTGACGTTAACTTCCGGGCCTCATGGGCTTCTTTCAAGACGCCATCTACATCGGCATTTTTCTAGGGGTACTGGTCGCCGTTCACGAGGCGGGGCATTTCTTTGCCGCCAAGTGGGCCGGCGTGAAGGTGCTCAAGTTCTCCATCGGCTTCGGCCCGAAGCTCTTGAGCTTTCGGCGCGGAGAAACCGAGTACCAGCTCGCGTTGGTGCCGCTCGGCGGCTTCGTGGCGATGGCGGGGCAGCAGCCCGAAGACGACGTCACCAGCGAAGAAAAGCCGGAGCGAACGTTCCTCGGGGCGCCGTGGTGGAAGCGCGTCATCATTCTGTTGGCGGGGCCGGGGGCGAACCTGTTGTTCCCCGTGGTGGCGCTGTTCTTTCTGTACCTGGGTGACTCGCAAGACTTCGCGTCACGTGTCGGCGCGGTGGAGCCGGGTTCTCCGGCGGCTGTTGCGGGCCTCCGCGCCGGTGACTTGATCGTCAGCATCGACGGCACGCCGATTCGTACGTTCAGCGAGCTCTCGAAGATCGCCAGCACGAGCGCTGATCGCGAGCTGCAGGTGGTGGTCGAGCGCGACGGCAAGCAGGAGTCGCTCAAGGTCACGCCCGCGAACGTCGAGACGCTGGGCCTCATCGAAGTGCAGAAGAAGGGCCGCATCGGCATTTCGTTGGCGGAGCAGGCCGCGGTGTTGGGTGTGCCCGCAGGGTCGACGGCAGCGCAGGCCGGGTTGCGCACGTTCGATCGCGTGGTGTCGATCAACGGCGAGGGCGTGAGATCGGGCCGCGAGCTGGTGGCGAAGCTCGACGCGGCGAGCGGCAACGTGAAGCTGCAGGTCGTGCGTTTCACCGCGGCCTTCGACGGCGTGGCGGTGCCCGAGCTGGTCGACGCCGACGTGACGCTGGGTGAAGGAGCGGGGCTGGCGCGCCTCGGCGCTGAAGGTGGCGACGCGTACGTGTGGCAGGTGCGCCCGGGAACTCCCGCGGCGGCGTTCGGCATCAAGGTCGGAGATCGCTTCACGTCAGTCAGTGGGTACGCGGTGCACTCGGTCGGTGGCGTCGAAGATCGCATGGCGCTCGCGCGCAAGAAGTCGATCGACTTCGAGTGGTCATCGGGTGGCGAGCTGCACAAGGCCACCGTCGGCCCGCTCGTGCACGAGGGCAACGAGAAGTACTGCATGACCTCGCCCGACTTCGGCGTGCGCTTCGGTGCTCCGGGGCTGCCGGTGGCGCCGGTGGCCGGTGAGATGGTGACGATTCACTTCGGCCCGTGGGACGCGCTCAAGGCCTCGCTCAAGAAGCTGCCCGAGGGCGTGATGTTGATCGCGAAGATCCTCGGGAAGCTGACGACCGGTGACGTGCCGCTGGAGTCGATGGGCGGGCCGTTGCAGATCGCTCAGGTCGCGACGCAGAGCGCAGAGCAGGGTGTGGCTGCGTTCGTCGGCTCCATGTGGATGGTGTCGGTCAACCTCGCGCTGGTGAACTTGCTGCCCATTCCGATTCTCGACGGCTTCGGCATTTTGACTGCGCTCTGGGAGGCCATTCGCCGTCGCCCGGTGCCGATGCGCGCTCGTGAAATCGCGACCTACTTCGGCCTCGCCGTGCTGGCGTTGTTGATGGTGGTCGCCTTCCGCAACGACATCGCGCGACTGTTGTTCTGCTGATGCTCGTCTCGCTCGACACGTCGACGCTCACGCTCTCGCTCGCGTTGCTGGCCCCGGCCGGTGAGGTGGTCGCGCAGCGCTTCGTGGGGCCGCCGCAGCGGCAGAGTGAAGTGCTGCCCGGAGAAATTCAGGCGTTGCTCGCAGCGCACGGCAAGACGCTGCGCGACGTGACGGGCTTCGTCGCGGGCCTCGGCCCCGGGAGCTTCACGGGCCTCCGCATCGGGCTCGCCACGCTCAAGGGCCTCGCGTACGCGCTGAAGGTTCCGGTGGCGGGCGTGTCGTCGTTGGCGGCGCTCGCCCACGAAGCCGCGGCGGGTGCGGTGTTCGCGTGTGCGGTGGTGAAGAAGGGCGAGCTCTACGTGGGTCGCTACGACGGCGCGACGTTGGTGCGGCCCGAGTACTCACTGACGGTGGCGCAGTTGGCGGACGCGCTGAAGGCCGAGCCGACCGCGAAGATGATCGGCCCCGCGTTGACTGAGTACCGCGCGCCGCTCGAAGCGCTCGGGGTGGCCGCGTCGTCGTTTGCTGAAGGGCCGCTCGTGCCGTCGGCCGTTTCATTGGCGCGACTCGCGCGGCTGCCGACGAGCTACGTCGCGCAAGACGTGTTCGCGCTCGAGCCGCATTACCTCCGGGGTTCTGGTGCAGAAGAGAACCCGAAGTTCCCTCCGTTGCCCGGCGTCGAGCCGCGCGCGCGCCTCAAGGAAGACTGAACATGTCTGAACCCACCATTGCCGTCGTCGGCGCTACTGGCACCGTCGGCCGTCAGGTCATTGCCTCGCTCATGCTCCACGACGTCGAGCCTGATCAGGTTCGCTTCTTCTCGAGCGATCGTACCGAAGGCGAAGAGCTCGACTACCAGGAAGAGACGTTGCCCACGGTGCCTCCGGGTGACGACGCGTTTCGTGACGTGCAGGCCGTGATTCTGGCGACGCCCTCGCAGGTCTCGCGGCAGCTCGCGTCGCGCGCGCAGTTGGCAGGCGCGTGGGTGGTCGATCTCTCGGGTGCATTTCGGGTCGACGCGAACGTGCCGTTGGTTTCGCCAGGCGTGAATGACGGCGTGCTCGATCGCGCCTTCTCGGGGCGCATCGTGTCGTTGGCTCACCCGGCGACGCAGGCGCTGTTGGCCACGTTGGCGCCGCTGCGCGCGAAGTTTGGGCTCACGTTTGCTGACGTGACGATGTTGTTCGGCGCTTCATCGCGCGGCAACGAAGGCGTCGAGCAGCTCTCGAAGCAGACCGCAGCGTTGATGAACGGCAAAGAGCCCGACATCGAGATCTTCCCGCACCGCGTGGGCTTCAACGTGATCCCCGCGGTCGGCGCTTTTGAAGGCGGCTTGAGCGAAGGCGAGCGGCATGTCCTCGTCGAAGCTGCGCGCATCTGGAGCGGAGACGCCTTGCCTGCGCTCACCGCGACGGCGTTGACGGTGCCGACGTACCACGGGCTGACGCTGGTGATTTCGGCGCACCTCAATCGCCCGGTCGACGCGGAGGGCGTGCGGGCTGTGTTGAAAGAAGACTCGGCCCTCAAGGTGCTCGACGACCCGGCGCAGAACGTCTACCCGATGCCCATGCTCAGCACCGACGACGCCGCGCCACACGTGGGCCGCATTCGCGCCAATGGCCCGCGCGTGCAGCTGGTGGTCAGCGTCGACAGCGTCTTCCGTTTGGCTGACACGGCCGTTGACCTCGCGTTGGAGCTCGCTGATCGCGCCTGACATTTTGTCAGTGGCGGCCTCGCTTGGAGGCACAAAGCTCAAGTGATTAAAGCTGTTTACGGTGGCTGCTGGCTGGCCTTCAACTTGCTCACGTTCGGCACTCGCATGAAGCGCTTCGTCTTTCTTACCGGTCTGCTCAGTGCGGCCGCGATGGCACAGCCAGCGGGGGTGATCTCCGTTCGGCTCCTCGGCGACCTCACCAAGGACACGTACACCTACGGAGCGGCGGGCTGCAGCTCGACGATCTCACTCGCGTGGAACAACCTGAGCAACGTGAGCTTCGTTCAGTGCCCGTCGAACGGCCTGAAGATCTGGGCGAGCGAAACTTCGTGCACCACGACGCCGGGCACCAACGACAAGAGTTACGACACGGTCGCTGCGCTGCTGCTCGCGACGCCCCCTCGTTCGGGCTCGTTCACGGTGAAGCTCTCTGAGTTGCCGGGCCACGTGAACACCGTCGACGCTGACGGCGGTGTCACCGTCAACTGCCCGTTCGCGACGGCGACGACCAAGACCCAGTACATCTGCGCGGCGTACGACTACGCGATCATCAGCGGCTTTGGCTGCGGCACCGCGACCACCGTGCAGGCCAACGGCTTCAAGTTCGTTTACGACACGTTGCCGCCAGCGCCGCCGACGATCGTGAGCGCCAGTGCGCAAGACAAAGCCGCGACCATCGAGTTCACCGCAGACTCCGACACGGTGACCGTTACGGTTGAAGTCAAGGGACCGTCTGACGCCGACTTCCGCGTCGCCGGCACGGCGATCGTCGTGAATACCAAGCAGGTTCGCGCAACGGGCCTCGCCAACAACACGACCTACGACTTGCGGCTGCGGGGCGTTGACGGTGCCGGTAACGAGAGCAACCCGTCGCCGATCACCTCGGTGACGCCGATTCTCACGCAGGGCCTGCTCGGGTACTACGCTTCGCAGAACGGTGAGCTCGAAGGCGGCTGCTCGTCGTCGGCGGGGTTGATGCCGCTGTTGTTGGTTGCGTGGGCGCTGCGCTCGCGTATTCGCAGGGCGAAAGGAAACACGTCGCGATGAAGCGCTGGTTCTCGTTGCTGATCACCTTCGTCGCCTCGAGCGCGCTCGCTCAGGTCTTCGTCTCTGACGAGCGGAAGCTCAAAGAGTCTTCGCGCTCGATGTACTTCGAGTTCAAGCTCTCGCCCTTCACGCCGCTCATCGACACCGCGTTCCAGAACGTCGAGGCCAATCAGCGGCCGTACGCGTACCTCTTCGGCAACACGCCGATGCTGCTGGGCGAAATCGAAATTGAGTACCAGGTGTTCCAGAAGTTCGGGACCATCTCCGTCGGTCTGTCGGGTGGCTACGCCGAGAAGTACGGTCGCGCGCTCGACGCGCAGACGGGTGAGCGCATCGGTCAGAGCTCCGGGCTGGTGATCGTTCCGCTCAAGGCCCTGGTCGTGTACCGCTTCGACTGGCTCAAGCAGAAAACGCACATTCCCCTCGTGCCGTACGCCAAGGGCGCGTTCGTCACCATGCCGTGGTGGATCACCAACGGCCCTGCGGTCGAGTCGCTCGGGCAGTTCAAAGGCGAGGGCGTGCGCTTCGGTCTGGCCGCCGTCTTCGGGCTCGCGTTCGAGCTCGACTTCATCGACCAGCGCCTCGCGCGTGATTTCGACAGCAGCGTTGGCGTGAACCACACGTACCTGTTCGCCGAAGGCACGATTCAGGCGATGGACTTGTTCGGCTCGGTGGGCCCTCCGCTCAACCTGAGCTCGCAGCACTTCATGTTCGGCATCGCGCTCGAGTTCTGAACATGTGGCGCCGGGGTGCGCTGTTGCTCATCCCGGTGCTCGCGGCGTGCGTGCGTGCTCCGCGCGTCGAGCAACGCGAACGGCCTGTCGAAACCGGGCTGCTCGTCCCCTTCGTTTCAGACGCGTCGCGCACGTGGGATTTCGGCGACGGCTCGCCTGTCGTCACCGGTGCGCAGGTGCAGCACGCGTTCTCGAAGGCAGGTCGGTACACCGTTCGTGGTCGCGACGGTGCCGCGGTGCGCGAGGAGATCTCGCTCGTCGTCGCGTCGCGTTCGGTGCTGCACCTCGTCCCTCCCGACGCGGAGTTCGCGTTGTTGGCCAGAGGCCTCGAAGAGCTCGCGCCCGCAGTCGACTTCGTGGAGCGCCTTGGTGGTGCGACGACGGTGCAGGACGCGTTCGATGCGAACCCTGCGTTGTGGTGGTCGGTCGAACAGTCGCTGGCAGGTGGCGCGCCGCTCGACGCGCGTGAAGGGTTCGCGGTCTTCACCTGGCCTGACGTGCCCGCCGCGCGCGTGACGGCGACGGGCATCGTTGATGACGCAGCCGCGCTGGCTGCGTTCTCGGCGTGGCTGGCCGAGCGCGGCTGGTCGGGAGTTTCGACGGTGCAGGGCCTGCTGCGCTTCGAGCGTGAGGCGCGGTCACTCGATGTGTTCGTCGATCGCGGCGCGCTCTATGCGGTCGAAACGGCGCTCACGGAGCGGGTGCCTTCGGCGCAGAGCCGGGTCGCTGCGGCGTCGGCGCTGGGCCTCGAAGCCGACGGGTCGACTGCGGCGTTGCTCGATGCGCTGCCTGCGGGTGGGCTCGTCGTGTACGGCGTGTCGTCGGGCGGCGCGAGTTGGAAGGTCGCCGCAGCCGCGCTGCGCTTCACCGGTGACGAGGCGCGCGCTGAAGGCACGCTGTTCGCTGGCCAGCCGTTGTGGGCTGCGGCGCCGGTGGCCGCGCACCGGTTGCTGAAGAACGCGCCCGACGGCCCGGTGGCTGCGTTCAGTGGAATGTTGGGCGCGCCGTCGCTCGCTGCGCTGCTGTTGGGGCCTCCGGGGTCGCCGCGTCGCACGCGCGCTGAAGAAGCGTTGCTCGACGACGGCGTGGAGTTGACGCGCTTGCTCGAGACGTTCGCCGGTGGCGTCGATGCCGTCGTGTACGCCGACGTCGAAGGCTTCGTTCGCGACACCCTGGCCGCAGGTGGCAGGCCGCAGCCGCAGGGCAGCTTGTTGGTGCAGGCGGGCGTGCGTGATGCGGCGAAGCTCGAGGTCGCGATCGACGCGCTGACGGCGAAGACGAAGCAGAAGCTGCTGAAAGAAAAAGAGCAGCAGCTGCGCTTGTGGCGTGGTGCGTGGGCGGGGCGACCGTTCGATCTCGTGCTGACCGACGAGGCGTTCTTCGTGAAGGCCGGCGCTCCGGTCGATGCACGAGAGCCCATCGATTTGATGACGAAGTGGGGTGCTCAGTTCGACGGCGCGTTCGGTGAGGGCCACCTGTCGGCGTTGGTTGATGTCGGTCAACTTCGACGCGAGCTGTTGCAACCCCGGTTGATGGACATCGACCCACGGAAGTCACTCACGGCGCAGGCGCTCGCGGTGACGATGATCGACCGGCTCACGCGCCTCGAGCTGGCGATGGTCGATCTGTCTCCGACTCCGCAGGGCGCGACGGTTCAGGCTGTGCTGCGACTTCGGCCGCGCGAGGTCGACGCCGAACGCTGACTCACTCGGCGCTTTGTTCCTGCGCGTCGGCAGCGGCGCCGGCGATGGCAGCACAGGTGCAGCAACCGCCGCCCATCACCACGAGCCCGAACACGATCAGCACCCACTTCAGTGTGTTGTCTGTCTTCGGGGCGGCAGGGCTCGCGCCGACCGCGCGCGGTGCCGGCGCAGGAGGAATCGTCTGTGGCTCAGCGGCGCCGACCCAACCGCTCGAGACCGGCGGTTTTGAGGGCGTGTGCGTGCGGTCCAGCATCGGCTGCGGCGCTGACGGCAAAAACGCAGGCGTGCTTCCCGCGACTGGCAAGTTGAGCGCCGAACGAATCGCCTCGGCGAACTCCTTCGCGCTCTGCCACCGCTGGTGCGGTTCTTTCGCGAGGCCCACCATCACGACCTGCGAGAGCGCTACGGGCACCTGCGGCGCGACTTGATGCAGCGGAGGCGGTTGCTCGGTGCGCACCTTGACGATCAGGTGCGCGTAGCTCTCGGCGTCGAAGGGGAGCCGGCCCGAGAGCAGCTCGTAGAGCATCGCCGCGACCGAATAGAGATCTGCGCGCGCATCGACGCTGCGCGCGTCGAAGAACTGCTCCGGCGCCATGTACGCGGGCGTTCCCATGGCGACGCCCGTCATCGTCAGCCCCGAGGTGCCCGCATCGCCGTGCATCTTCGAGATGCCGAAGTCGAGCAGCTTCACGAAGTCGCGCTCGGTGCCGCGCTCATCACTGCGTCGCACGACGAACACGTTCGCCGGCTTCATGTCTCGATGAACGATGCCCTTCTGATGCGCGGCCGAGAGCGCATCGAGCGCCTGCAGCACCAGCGTGGCGACGCGCACGTGGGGCAGGGGGCCTTCACGCACCGCCAGCTCTTTGAGGTCGACGCCGTCGAGAAACTCGAGCGCGAGAAACGCCTGCCCGTCGCTCGCCAGCCCGGCATCGGTGACGCGCACGATGTGCTCGCTGCCGACGGACGCCGCGGCGCGCGCTTCACGCAGGAAGCGCTCGATCATCTGCTGGTCGGCGCCGAGGCTCTTCTTGAGCAGCTTGAGCGCCACCGTCGCCTCGGTGTGCACGTGCTTCGCGCGGTACACGGAGCCAAACCCGCCCGCGCCGAGCAGCCGTTCGAGCTGGTACCGGTCGACGCGCGCGCCGATGAGGCCGGGGTTCTGCATCGAGTCGCCGGTGGCCGGGCAGTTGGTGGTGCCGGGAGAATGCTCTCGTCCGCAGTGCTGGCAGGCGCTCATGGAGGAGCGCCCGGTTGTAGCGCACGCGTGCTAATCGTGCGCGCCGCGAATGACCGATGTTCCTTCCAGCCCGCAGCTGCGCACGCCGTGGCTGGAGATCTTCGCCGCTGCGTTGCCTGCCGCGCTTCACGCCGTGGTGCTGCTCGGTCGCCTGCACCCCGACGAGGTCTACCAGTCGCTGGAGATGGGGCTCTTCAAGGTCTACGGGTTCGGCATCGTCCCGTGGGAGTGGCAGGTGCCGCCCAACGCCGCGACTGCCGTTCAGCCGTGGGGCATTCGCAACTGGTCGGTGCCGCTGGTTTTCTCGGCGCTCTTTCGGCTGGGCGATGTCTTCGGGCTCACGTCGGTCACCGCGCGCCGGTTGCTCGCGGAGTTGCCTCAGTTCTTGCTGCACGCTGCGATGTTGGCCGCGGTGTGGCGCCTCGCGCTTCGTCGCGTGTCCGTGCAGGCCGCGCGTGTCGTGCTGTGGCTGGTGGCGCTCTATGCGCCGCTGGTGTGGTTCGGCGGTCGCACCATGTCGGAGGCGTTGTCGACGGCGTTTCTCGTGTGGGGCCTCGAGCGCCTCGACGCGCGCGAGGTGAAGTCTCCGTGGTGGCTGCTGGGCGGCGCATTGTTGGGCTTCGCGCAGGTCACCCGCTACGGGTCGGCGGCGGTCATCGCGCCGGCGATGCTGTGGCTGCTCGTCGAGCGCCGGTGGCGAACGTTCGGTGCGGCGACGGCGGGCGGCCTGCTGGTGGCGCTGTGCCTCGGCGCGCTCGATCGCTTCACGTGGGGCGAGTGGTTTCACTCATTCATTCACTACGTGCGCTTCAACGTGACGTCCGGGGCGGCGGCGCAGCAATTCGGTGCGAGCCCGTTCTGGAGCTACGCGCCGCGCTTCTTCGTGGCGCCGTTCGCGGTGGTGGGGCTTGCGTTGTCGGCGCGCGCGCCGTGGAAGACGCCGGCGCTCATCACGGTCGTCTTCGCTGGCGCTGCCGCGTTGCTCGCGTTCAAGGGCAACCCCCTGGCGCCGTACGTGGGGTTGTTGGCGGTCTTCGCTCTGGCGGTGCTCTTGCTTGAGCGCGCCGGTGCGCAGCCCTCGCTCTTCGTCGCTGCGGCGCTGGGGTACGCCGTCATCGTCAGCGCGACTGCGCACAAAGAAGACCGCTTCATCTACCCGTCGCTGGTGCTGCTCACCGTCGCGGGCGCTCCTGCCTTCGCGAAGTGGGCGCTCGAACATCGGGCGATCGCCGGGGTCATCGCCGCGCTGGGGCTGGTGTTCTTCGTCGTGCCGACGCCCTTCGACGTGCAGCGAAAAGAGCAGTTTCAGCTGACCCGCGCCGCGAGCGCCGAGGCCACGGGCTACGTCATCGTGAATGAAGGACTCTGGGGCGCGCCGGGCTTCTTCTACCTGGGCAAGAACGTGCCCTGGTGCACCTGCGACTTTCCTCAGCAGGGTTGTTTTCAACAGGCGGCGCGCGACGCGCGTTTCAATCGCGGCCTGTACTGGAGCAACCAGAACCCGGCCGAAGGCGATCGCGATGCCCAGACAGAAGCGGCCTTCATCGCGGCCGGCTTTCACGTCATCGAGCGGCGCGGCGCGGCGACGTTGTTCGGTCGCTGAAAAACAAAAACCCCGCTCAGTTGAAGAGCGGGGTTTCACGACGACAAGGACGGCCAGGACACACGCGAAGTAACGCTACCGTTGCTTCCTTCCGGACCTGGCGGGGTTCACGGCCCCGCGTTGCCCTGACCAGAAGTTATTCCTCTTTCGAGGTGACCAGCGGAGAGGGTGGGATTCGAACCCACGATACCCTTTCAGGTACACACGCTTTCCAGGCGTGCGCCTTCAGCCACTCGGCCACCTCTCCATGAGGTGAAGCGGAGAGCTAAGGATTCGAACCTTAGATACCGTTACCGGTATGCCTGATTTCGAGTCAGGTGCCTTCGACCACTCGGCCAGCTCTCCAAGTACTTATTCTGTTGTCGTGTTGCGGCGCGCCCGAAGGCCCGCGAAGAAATCTTTCAGCGCCTGACCGCACGCTTCTGCCATCACTCCGCTCGTCACGTCGACCCGGTGATTGTGTCGGGGCTCTCGCGCCAGATCATACAGAGACCCGACTGCACCGGCCTTGGGGTCACTGGCTCCGTAAACCAACCGAGACACCCGCGACTGCACCAGCGCTCCCGCGCACATCGCGCACGGTTCCAGCGTGACATACACGGTGATTCCGGTGAGCCGCCAGGCTCCGACTGCCACCGCCGCTTCCCGCATCGCGTTGAACTCTGCGTGCGAAAAGGGGTCGCGATCGATTTCTCGACGGTTGAAGCCTCGCCCGATGACGAGACCATCTTTGACAGCAACAGCGCCTACCGGCACTTCACCCAGACGTGCCGCCTCATTCGCAAGCATCAGTGCTTGCTTCATGAAGCTCACATCAATGTCTGTGTCGCTTTGCATCGAAGAAACCGTGGCGAAGCGCTCCCTGGAGGATTCGAACCTCCGGCCTTTGGATTCGTAGTCCAACGCTCTATCCAGCTGAGCTAAGGGAGCTTTTTCCAACCACTAACACCGGTGTGCGGAGCGAGAGGGATTCGAACCCTCGATACCCTTACGAGTATACAGGTTTAGCAAACCTGCGCCTTCAGCCTCTCGGCCATCGCTCCACAGCGAAATGACGAGACGTCCTGTCAAAGAACCACTTCCTACGGAACAGGTAGGATTCGAACCTACGAACGCCTTTCAGCGTCTGCGGTTTTCAAGACCGCCGCCTTCAGCCACTCGGCCACTGTTCCAGACTTCTGGTGACCGACGCCCTGACGCCAACTTCCGGACGGCGGGGGCGCACCCAGTACAGGAAGCGCCGCGCGACTGCAAAGGGTTTTGTTGATCAGCGTGCGACGAGCTCTTTGACGCCGCCCATGTACGGCCAGAGCACCTCGGGGAGCCCGACCGAACCGTCTTCGCGCTGGTAGTTCTCGAGAATCGCCACGACGGTGCGACCCACCGCGAGGCCCGAACCGTTGAGCGTGTGCACGAGCTGCGGCTTTTCACCCGGCGCCGGGCGGAAGCGCACCTTCGCGCGGCGCGCCTGGAAGTCGCTGTAGTTCGAGCAGCTGCTGATTTCGCGGTACGCGTTCTGACCCGGCAGCCACACCTCGAGGTCGAAGGTCTTCTGCGAGCCGAAGCCCATGTCTCCGGTGCACAGCAGCGACAGGCGGTACGGCAGGCCCAGCTTCTCGAGAATCGAGCTGGCGTCGGCCACCAGGCCATCGAGCTCCTCGAGGGAATTCGACGGGTGGGCGAACTTCACGATCTCCACCTTGTGGAACTGATGCATCCGAATGAGGCCGCGCGTGTCTTTGCCGGCGCTGCCCGCTTCGGCGCGGAAGCACGGCGAGAACGCGACGTACTTGAGCGGCAGCGCGTCTTCGATGATCTCGTCGGCGTGGAAGTTGGTGACCGGAACTTCAGCCGTGGGAATCAGGAAGAGCTCGTCGTTGCCGGCCGTCTTGAATGCGTCGTCTTCGAACTTCGGCAGCTGGCCGGTGCCCGTCATCGACTGCCGTGACACGAGGTACGGCGGCAGCAGCTCGAGGTACCCGCGCTTGCTGTGCTCGTCGATCATGAAGCTGACCAACGCGCGTTCGAGCCGCGCCAGCGCACCCTTGCTGAACGCGAAGCGCGGGCCCGACACCTTCACCGCGCGCTCGAAGTCGAGCAGGCCGAGCTTCTCGCCGATTTCGAAGTGCTGCCGCGGCGTGAACAGAAACGTGGGCTTCTCGCCCCACGTCTTCACCACCTGATTGCCGTGCTCGTCGGCGCCGACGGGCACCGATTCATGCGGCACGTTGGGAACGAGGAGCATCTGCGTCAGCAGCTCGTCCTCGAGCGTCTTGAGCTTCGCCTCCTGGTCTTTGATGACCAGCCCCAGCTCCTTCATCGACGCGCCGAGCTCTTTGCGCTTCTCGGCGTCGGTCTTCATCTGCTCCTGCGCCTTGTTCTTCGACGCCTGGTTCGCCTCGAGCTCGATGTAGAGCTTCTTGCGCTCGGTGAAGAGCTCCTGAAAGCGGCTCAGATCGAGCGCGCCTCCACGGGTCTTCAAGCGGGCCACGACAGCGTCGAAGTTCTTCGCGACTTCTTTCAAATCCAGCACGGCGGACGACTCCTAGTTTCCTTGCAGGAAGTAGATCTGATCTTCGATCTCCTTCTTGTCTTCAGCATCGGGACGCAGCTCCAGGTACTTCCTGAACGCGGTGATGGCGTCTTTCTTCTTGTTGGTGTCTTGCAGCAGGTAGCCCAACGAGCGCCACGCGTCCGGGTTTTCGGGCTCGGCCTTGACGGCCTTCGTGTACCAGAGCACCGCCTTCGGGAGGTCTCGCTTCTCGTGGTACGCGCTGCCGAGCTTCGAATACACGATGGTGAGCTTCGGGTCGGCGTCGAGCGCCTTCTGGTAGCTGGCGATGGCTCCGGCCCAGTCTTCCATCTTGATCTGCGCGTCGCCGATGAGGGCGCGCGCAGCGTTGCGCTTGCCGTCGACCTCCAGCACCTTCTCGTAGAACCCGACGGCCTTGTTGAAGTCGTTGCGGTCGTACGAAATGCGGCCCATCGCTTCGAGCGCGTCGGCGTAGCGCGGCTCAATGTCGAGGGCCTTCTGCAGCTCGGCCATCGCGTCGTCGCTCTTGCGCGCGTCAGCCAGCACGCGCCCGTACCAGTACAGGTACAGCGGGTTCTTCGAGTCGTAGTCGAGCGCGCGCTTCATGGCCTCGATGGCCTGCGTGTGCTCGCTCTTCGCGTTCTTCACCCGCGCCAGATAGAAGTTCGCGTTCGCGCTCCCGGGCTCCGCGACGAGCGCGGAGTTGAGGTGCCCGACGGCCCCGTTCAGGTCGCCCTTGTCGAACTTCACCGCGCCGAGCGTCACGACGATCTGCACGTTCTTCGGTTCGGCTTCGTTCGCCGCTTCGAGCTCGACGATCGCCTCGTCGAGGCGACCCAGCTTCCACAGCGCGATGCCTCGCGACATACGCCCGCCGGTGATGCGCGGGTTCAGCTCGAGCGCCTTCTCGACCTGCTTGGCGGCCAACTCGAACTTGTTGCGCTCCTGCGAGACGCGTGACGCACCGAGGTAGGCGTCGGCGTCGTACGGGTTGAGCTCGATGGCCTTGGCGAACTCATTTTCGGCGCGCTCGATGTTGCGCTCGTGCAGCGCCAGCTCACCCATGCCGACGCGCATGGCCGCGTTGTCGGGCGCCTGCCCCAGCCCCTGCTCGAGCACCGGCGCCGCTTCTCCGTAGCGGCGGAAGCGCATGAAGAGGCGCGACAGGTAGAGGTACGAATCGATGATCTTCGGGTCAGCGGCGATCGCGCGCTTGTACGACTCTTCGGCCTCTTTGATGTTGCCGAGGTAGTCGGCCACGCGCGCCGACAAGTACGAGAGCATCGCGTTGCCGGGGAAGCGGGTGTTGGCCTGCGCCATCACGCGCGTCGCTTCGTCCATCTTGCCGAGCTGAATGAGCGCGTTGAGGTAGCCCTCGGTGTTCTCGAGGCTCTCGGGCGTCGCCGCGACGGCGACCTGGAACAACGGCGCTGCTTTCTCAGGCACGTGCAGCAGCATGTACGTCTGCGCGAGGTGGCCGTTGGTGAACGGGTTCTTCGGGTCGGCCTTGAGCGCCTCTTCGAAGAGCGGCACTGCGTCGTTCAACTTGCCTTCGACCACGCGCGATTCAGCCTTGAGCGCGAGCGCCTTGCCGAGCGAACTCGGCGCGAGCGTCGCGCGGCCTTCATCGCTGAGCGCCGAGTCGAGCAGCTCGTTGCCACGGGCGATCTCCTTCTTACGGACGATGAGGATCTCCGCGAGCTCGACGGCCGAGACGAGGTGCTGCGGGTCGGCCTCGAGCGCCTCGGCCAGCCGGCCCGACGCGTCGGCGAACTCGTTCTGCGCTTTGTGAATCAGCCCCAGGCCGTGCAGCGCCTTGGCGCTCCTGGGGTCTTTCTTGAGAATCGCTTCGAACTCCGCCCTGGCTTGCGCGGGCTGCTTCTTGAGCAGGTACGCCTCCGCGCGGAGGAAGAGTGACTCGAGGTCTTCGCTGTCGCGAGCGACCGCGTCGGCGATGGCCACCAGCGCTGCGTCGGCGTCCTTCGCCGAGAGCGCCGCCGAGGCTTCAGTCTTCAGCAGCTCGGGGTGCTTTTCGCCCAGCAGGCGGATGTCGACGATCGACGACCTGGCCTGCGCGAGCTCACCGGGGTCGGCCTTGCCGAACTTGCGGTCGAGGTAGAAGACCGCCTGGCTCCAGACGGCGCGCGCCTCGGGGTACTCCTTGATGGCGAGCGCCTGGTTCGCTGAGTCTTTCGCCAGCTTGTAGGACTTCCATGTGTCCTGCTGGAAGCCCTTGCGCGCGACCTGCAGGTAGCCGAACTCGCGCGTGTCGGGCTTCACCTTCGCGGGGAAGAGCACCTTGAGGCCGAAGAACCCGTACGGCGTCGCCAGCCCGAGGCCGACGCCGACGACGAGCACCGTCGCCACCAGCACGCCCAGCACGATGAACGGGAGCTTCTTCTTGAACGGAACGGGCTCTTTGCCCTGCACGACGGCGACGGCCGCCATGCGCCCTTCGTAGAGCTGCTTGAGCCGGTCCATCGACGGGCCGCGCTCGTCGACCTGCTGCATGTTCATCTGCGTGCTGCTGCGCGCAGGCGTTTCCATCAGGCGGCTGATGACGGCCTGGAACGCTGGCTCAGTGCCGATGGCGTGCCAGCTGTTCGAGTCCATCGAGACTTCTTCGTTGCCCAGCAGCTGCCCGTCTTCGAGCATCTTGACGATCACGGCCTCTTCGAACGGGCCGAAGACCTTGCCGCTGCGACGCTTCACGTGGAAGCGCCGCACCGAGAGCATCTCGTCGGGCTTCGCGCCGGCTTCCTGCGCGGTCTTGTCGATGAAGCTCAACATCTCCAGGCCGTCGGCCGGGCCCGCAGGCGCCGTGGGCTGGGGAATCGGAGCGCTGAGGTCGGCCTCGAGCTCGTCGACGGCGGCGCGGGGCGGAGGCGCTCCGCCCGTGGGGTCGAACTCGAGATCGCCGCCACCGCCGAAGTCGACTTCGCCGAAGCTCATGGGCGCAGCGGGCGCGGGAGCTGCTCGCGGCGGAGGCGCAGGAGGCATCGGCGGCTCCGAGAAGTCGAAGCCCCCAGACGTCGCTGGCGGAGGCGCGAGCGGCGCGTCGAAGTTGAAGCCTCCTGACGCGGGGGCCGGCGCGGGCGGTTCAGAGAAGTCGAAGCCACCCGTGAGCGGCGGCGGCGCAGGCGGCGGCGCTTCCGAGAAGTCGAAGCCACCAGCCGTCGGCGCAGGAGGCGCGGCGTCGAAATCGAAGCCACCTGCCGCGGGGGCCGGCGGCGCTTCTGAGAAGTCGAACCCGCCCGCGGACGGCGCGGGAGGCGCCTCGGAGAAGTCGAAGTTGCCGGGCGCGGGTGCTGCTGGCGCTTCTGAGAAGTCGAAGTTGCTCGACGAAGACGGCAACGGCACCGCCTCGTTGGGGTCGTAGCTGTCCATCAACGAAGTGTGTTGTTCACCGCCGGGCAACGGCACCGAGCCGCCGTACTCCAGCGATTGCCCTTGCGAGCCGGGGAGCGGGATCGAGCTGCCGTCGTCGTAGCCGCCTTGCGAGCCGGGGAGCGGGATCGAGCCGCCGTCGTCGTAGCCGCCTTGCGAGCCGGGGAGCGGAATCGAGCTGCCGTCGTCGTAGGACTGACTCTGCGCGCCCGGCAGTGGAATCGAATCGTCGCCCCACTGGCCGGAGTTGCCGGGCAGCGGAACGGACGCCGTCGAGAAGCCGTCGTCGAGCGGAACGTCGTTACCGGGGAGCGGCACCGCGAAGCCGTCGTCGACGGGAATGTCGTCATTCCCCGGCAACGGCACGGGCTCGCTCGAGAAGCTGTCATCGAACGGAACGTCGGCGTCGCCCGCGTCGTACGCAGGCGCGAGGCTGGTGGCCGCACCCGGCAGTGGAATCGAGCTGCCGAAGTCAGGCGCAGGCGGCACGTAGGCCGGTGCGACTGCCGTGCGTGCGGTGTGCACGTTGCCGGGCAACGGAATGCCACCGCTGGTATCGAAATCGACTTCGCCACGTGCGGCACCCGGGAGCGGAATGTTGGCGACGCGGGTCGACTCTTCTTCCCAGTCTTGACGTTGGGGCGCGGGCGCGCTGATTCCGGGCAGCGGCACGGGAGCGACGCGGGTCGACTCTTCTTCCCAGTCTTGTCGTTGCGCGGGCGCCGGGCTGAAGCCGGGCAGCGGCACGGAAGACGGCGAGCTCTTGAAGGCCGGCATCTTCACGTTGGTCGGCGGGGCGGAGATCGTCGTGGCGCCGGGGATCGCAGCGCCGGGCAATGGAATCGTGGCGACGCGGGTCGATTCTTCCTCCCACGACTGTTTCTGCGCTTGCGGCGCGCTGATGCCTGGCAACGGCACTGCGCCCGACGGAGATGAGGCGTAACCGGCCGGTTTGACGGGGAAGACGTTCTGGCACGTGGGGCACTTGATGCGAGCGCCACCAGCGGGGATCTTCTTGTCGTCGATGTTGAGAACCGAGCTGCAGGTCGGGCACGAGACCTTCATGCGACTCCTTCAAGGGGATGCAAGGCGCGGAAGGCTAGCCGAAGTGCAGTGAATGACGGTGGCGATTGTCCGTGTTAGGTGCGCCGCGCCCCCATGTCTGCCTCCCCGCAGCTGTCAATCGTCATTCCCGTGTACAACGAGGAGGCCATTGTCGAGACGGCCGCCCGTGAGCTGACCGCCGGCCTCGATGCACGCGGTTGGGACTACGAAATCATCTTCGCCGAGAACGGGTCCCGCGATCGCACGCAGGAAATTCTCACGCGAATGACGCAGGAGAACCCGCGCCTCAAGTGGTTCCACAGTGAGCGCCCGAACTACGGCGTGGCACTGAAGGCGGGCATTCAGCAGGCGCGCGGAGAGCTCGTGGTGTGCGACGAAATCGACCTCTGCGATCTCGTCTTCTACGACCAGGTCGTGCCGATGCTGCTCCGCCACGAAGCCGACCTCATCGTCGGTTCGAAGGCGGCGCGTGGCGCGAGCGATCACCGCCCCATCATTCGGCGCGTGGCGACGAGGGTTCACAACGGCCTGCTGCGCGCGACGCTCGGCTTCAAGGGCACCGACACGCACGGCTTGAAGGCCTTCCGTCGCGAGCGCCTGATGCCGGTCATCGACCGCTGCGTCGTCGACATGGACGTCTTCGCCTCTGAATTCGTGGTGCGCGCGTGGCGCGAGAACCTCGACGTTCGTGAGATTCCCATTCAGCTGCATGAGAAACGGCAGCCGTCGATTCACTTGTTCCGTCGCGTGCCCAACGTGCTCAAGAACGTGGCGCGGTTGGTGTACGTGATCCGCGTTCGAGGGCAGTGAAGGCCATGCGGCTGTCGGCGCTCTCCGTCGATCTCGACTCGCTGCCGCACTACTGCCGCATTCAAGGACTCTCGGAGGCGCTGCTCGACGAGGCCGCGCTCGGGCTCGTGGCGCGCGTCGCGATTCCCCGGTTGCTCGAGCTGTTCGATTCAAAGCCCGCGACGTTCTTCGTCGTCGGGGGCGACGTTCGTTTGCCGGGCATGAGCCAGGCGCTGCGTGATTCAGCTGCGGCTGGCGTCGAGCTGGCGAGTCACAGCTATTCGCACGACTACGGCATCTCGCGTTGGGGCCAGGCGGAGATCGACGTCGATCTCCGTCGCTGTGAAGAAGCGTTGGCGCAGGTCGGCGCGAAGCCGTCGGGCTTTCGTGCGCCGGGGTACACGTTGTCGTCGGCGATGCTGCAGGCCGTCGCGGCGCGCGGCTACGAGTACGACTCGTCGACGTTCCCGGCGACTCCGTATTACCTCGCGAAGGCGGGCGTCATGGGTGCGCTCGCGGCGCTCCAGCGACCCTCGCGCGCGATCCTCGATTCACCGCGGGTCTTGTTGGCGCCGCGCACGCCGTACCGACCGTCGTTGCGTTCGCCGTACGCGCGCGGTGACGCCCCGTTGGTCGAGCTGCCGATGGCGGTGGCGCCGGTGACGCGGTTGCCCTTCATCGGCACGTTCGCGACGTCGTTGCCGTGGCCGCTGGTCGAGCTGACGTTTCGCTCCCTGAGCCGCGACGCGTTCTTCAACTTCGAGCTGCACGCCATCGACGTGGTCGACGAGACCGACGGCGTTCCCCCTGAATTGGTACGGCAGCAGCGGGATCTCCGCGTGCCTGCAAAAGAGAAGATGAAGCGATTGCGGACGTTGTTCAGTTGGCTGAGTGAAGATCGCGAACGCGTGACGGTGCTTGATGCTGCGCGTGCGCTGCGAGGTTCGTTGTGAGTGAGCTCCCGAAGTGCCCGAAGTGTGACTCTGCTTTCACCTACGAAGACGGCGCGTTGTTGATCTGCCCCGAGTGCGCGCACGAGTGGTCGAGGTCGGTGGCGGCGGTCGAGGTCGTCGAAGAAGGGCTCGTGGTTCGTGACGCGCACGGCACGCAGCTGCGCGACGGCGACTCGGTCACGGTGATCAAAGATCTCAAGGTGAAGGGCGCTGCGTCGGCGTTGAAGGTCGGCACGCGCGTGAAGAGCATTCGCCTCGTCGAGGGAGATCACAACATCGACTGCAAGATCGACGGCTTCGGCTCGATGGCGCTGAAGTCGGAGTTCGTGAAGAAGAGTTGAACGCCGCGAACCGACGCCGCGCGGTGACACTGAAACCTCCGCCGGGGAAATCGCGCGGGCTCGTGTAGGGTCGCTTCGTCGCGATGTCGGAGAGCCTTGGCCGCTACCGCTTGTTGAAGCTGCTCGCCACGGGCGGAATGGGAGAGGTCTTCCTCGCTCGGCAAGAAGGCCCCGCCGGCTTCACCAAGACCGTCGTCATCAAGCGCATCTTGCGGCACCTCGCGAGCGACCAGGGCTTCATCGACCTCTTCCTGAACGAAGCGCGGCTGGCGGCGCAGCTGCAGCACCCTCACATCGCGCAGGTCTTCGGGCTCGAGAGCGAGGCGAACACCTGGTTCATCTCGATGGAGTACGTGCACGGGCGCTCGCTGCGTGACGTCATCGCCGCGACGAAGTTGGCGGGGCTGAAGGTTCCTCCGCGCCTGGCCGCGCGGCTCGCGTCGCAGGCGTTGCAGGGGCTGCACTACGCGCACGAACTGAACGATGAACGCGGCCGCGCGCTCGGCATTCTTCACCGCGACGTGAGCCCCGAGAACCTGCTCTGCGCGTTCTCGGGTGCCGTGAAGCTGGTCGACTTCGGCATCGCGAAGGCCATGAGCAACGCGGTCACGCGGGTGGGCACGCCCAAGGGCAAGGTCGTCTACATGGCGCCCGAGACGGTGGCGCCCGGCGCGACGGTCGACCGACGTGCAGACGTCTACGCGATGGGCGTGGTGCTGGCAGAAATGCTGACGCTTCGTCACCCGCCGAACGCAGCGCAGACGGTGGACGCCGCACGTGAGCCGCGTCAGCCGTGGGCGCACGACGGCACGTTGCCTGCGGGGCTCAACGACATCCTCGCGTGCGCGATGAGCCCGACGCCCGAGGGGCGCTACACGACGGCGGCGGCCATGAGTGAAGCGCTCGAAGGCTGGTTGGTGGCCACGCAGCAGCCGGTCGCGCCGAGCGACATCGTCGGCTTCTTGTCGGCGCTCTTCGGGCCCGAGGCGCTCGCGAATGATGGCGTGGTGATCGGCGACGAGTCCTTCACGACGACCGGGGTGATCTCAACGCGTCGCGGTGGCACGCAGCCGCTCTCGATCACGTCGTTGCCGGCGGTGCAGCTCGCGCCCGCTGAGGCGCCGTCGGGGAGCTCGTTGTGGGTGCCCATCGTGGTCGGGAGCGCGACGGCCTTGCTCGTCGGCTTCCTGCTGCTGCTCGCGCTGTGGCCGAAGACGCAGAGCCCCGACGAAATTCCACTCGTGCAGGGAGGGCCGACCGACATGGTCATTCCCGAGTTCGAAGTGGTGGCCAACGTTCAATACGACGAGCCAGAAGACGCGGGGGTTCGCGTGGCGCCCGTGAAGAAGCCGAAGCGCGTGGTGCCTCGCACCGGCAAGGTGACGATTCGTGTGAACCCGTGGGCTGAGGTGCTCTACGGCAACAAGCTGCTCGGCACGACGCCGCTGCCCGCCGTCGAAGTGCCCGCTGGCAACGCGACCTTCACGCTGCGAAATCAACAGCTCGGCGTGACGCGAAGAGTCTCGGTGAAGGTTCCCGCTGGCGGCAACGTGGTGTTGAAGACAGACCTCTTCAAGAAATGAGGCGCGCGCGATGAACCGGTGGACCGTGGTGATCGGCGCTCCGGGGCGAACGTGGTCGGTCGACCTTCAAGGCGGCCGCAGCAGCGTGGTGGGGCAGGGCGACGCGTGCGCCGTTCAGATCTCCGGCGCCGGGCTCGCAGATCGTCACGTGTCGTTGTTGCCTCGCGACGAAGGCGTGCTCGTCGAGCCGTTGCGCGACGGTGGTGAGTTTCTCGTGAACGACGTGCCGGCTGCGGCGCAGAGCGTGCTGCGCTCGGGTGACGAGCTGCGCCTGGGCGACGCGCGCTTGATCGTCACCATGGTGACGCCGACTCCACCTCCACGGGCGCGCGTCGTCAGCTTCGAAGAGCTGATGGCGCGCCTCGATGACGAGGTTCGCCGCGCGGGCGTCACGCGGCCCTTCGGGCTGGCGCTGGTCTCGTCGCCGGGGCTCAACGTCGCTGCACGGCAGGCGCTCGTGCGCCGCGTCGTCGATGAAGTGCACCGCACCGGTGTCAGCGCGTGCTTCGGCGAAGTGACCGCAGAAATTCTCGCCGTGTTGCTGCCGGAGCTCCCGGGCGCAGCGCTCTCGTCGTTGTTCAAGCGCCTGCCGGAGGTCGTCGGCCCGCGCGCCGCGATCGCGTTGGCGCGCACGCCGGAAGACGGGCTCGACGCAGAGACGTTGCTCGGCGCGTGTTGGGACACGCTGTTGCGAGAGGGAGATCAAGAGCCCGTCTTCGCTGACGCCACGATGGTGCGTGTGCAGTCGCTGCTCGAGTCACTCGCCGACGACGAGGGCTCGGTGTGTGTCGTCGGCGCGGCGGGCGTGGGGCGGCGCACGCTGCTCGAGTCGCTGGCGCGCGCTGGTGGCCGTCGCGTCGCGTCGGTCTCGGCGCTCGATGGCGCGGGCGTCGCCAAAGCCGGTGAGTGGTTGTTGGTGCGCGACGTCGACAGGCTCGAGAGCAGCGCGCTCGCCAGCCTGGTGCGTGGCGCGCGAAGCCGCTTGCTGGCGACGGCGACGAAAATGCCGGCTGGCCATCACTTCGAGCACGTCATCGAAGTGCCACCGCTCGCTGCGCGGCGTGACGACATTCTTCCGCTCGCCGAGGCCTTCGTTTCGCGGGCGCGCGTGGCCGTGGGGCGACCCCGGCTGACGCTCAGCCACGAGGCGCGAATGATGCTTCAGGCCTGGCGCTGGCCCGGCAACGTGCGCGAGCTCAAGAACGTGCTGGCCCGCGCGGCGCGAGGTGCAGTGCGTGACGAAATCGGTCGTGACGCGCTGCCGGCGTCGCTCTCGGGTGAGACGCCCGACGACGATTTTCGTGGCGCCATGCAGTCGGCCGAGCGCGAGCTGTTGCTCGAGACGTTGGCGCGCACGCGGTGGAACGTGACGGCTGCCGCCACGCGCCTCGGCATGCCGCGACGCACCATCGTGCACCGCATGGCGAAGCTCGGGCTCAAGCGCCCGGCGCGTTGATCAGCGTCGTTTTCCCACGGCCAGCAGGCTCAGGCCGATGGGCAACGAGACCCGCGACTCGAGTGAGGCCAGCGTCGGCGCGATGCGGTCGTACACGCGTAACTGCAGCGGTGGCAGCACGCGCTTTTTGAGCACCCGCCCATTCAAGAACCAGCCGGGAATACCGACGACGTTCATCCACTGACAGTGCGCGACGTCGAAGCCGTTCTGCTCGAGCACGGCCTTGAGCGTGCTGGGCGTGTAGCGACGGTAGTGGCCGACGGCCTCGTCGAGCGAGCCGAAGAGCGCCTGCAGCGCCGGCACGAAGAGAATGAGGTTCCCGTCTCTCGGGAGAATCTTCGCGAAGGTCTGCACGGCGCCCGCGTCGTCGGGGATGTGCTCGAGCACGTTGGAGAGCACGATGGTGTCGAAGCGCCGCGCCGCGAGCGACTCCCAGTCAGCGAGGGCGACGTCACCCAGCAACGGCTCGACGTGCGGTTCTCCACGAAACCGGTTCTGCAGGCGGCGCACGTAGAACGGGTCGACCTCCAGCGCGGTGACCAGCTCACGGCCCGGCGCGAGGTGCGCGGTGATGGTGCCGATGCCCGCGCCGATCTCCAGTACGCGCCGGCCTGCCCACTTCCGAAACGCGCCCGCGAGCCAGCGGTTGTAGTTCGGCGCGCCAGCCTCGAGCCGGGCGAGCGTCGAATAGCCCTCGTGCTCGTTGTCGGCGTCGTTCTGCACCGTGGCGTAGCGGCCGAACGTCCTCGTGAGCTGCGCCACGTTGGTCGCAGCGCGCTTGCCTCCGAAGCGAACCACCACGTCTTGAAAGCGGTAGCGCTGCGCCGCCAACTTCACCAGCAGCTCGGCCTCTGCCTCGTCGTCGTCGTGGCGCAGCGGTTCGGCGCGCAGCGGCTCGACCCGAAACGCGCGCGCTCGGCAGAGCGGGTCTGCGACGTCGACCTCCAGCGCCAGCCTCGCCACGTGGTTCGCCGCGCGCTCCAGCAACGGCGGCGGCACGCGTTGGCCCACCGTCACGTCGGCACGATCGTCGAGCAGCGGGTGCGCCAGCGCGTCGACGGCATCGCTGGGGACGTCGACCAGCAGCACGCGCGCGCGCGTCTTCGCGACAGCGGCCTTCATCGCCGCGCCCCAGGTCGGCGCGACGCCCGTTGCACCAGGCACCTCGAAGCCAGCGGTGAAGACTTCGTGCCCGGCTGCGAGCGCAGTTTCTGCGTCAGCTCGGGCGGTGGGGTTGCTGGCGAAGGAGAGCGTCGCGACGTCCATTTTCGACTGGCGGCTGTACCACAGCCTCGGCATACGCGAGCCCATGGCCGTCTCGATGCTCGAGCTGTTCCGCACGTTGACGTCGTTCTCTCCGAAGCGCGTGGAGCTGCGCGGCGCACCGTGGGAGTCGTTCGTCGATTGGGCCATCGGCCAGGGCCTCGCGCCGCTCGCGGCCTACAACCTCGAGTACCGGCTTGGCGGTGCGTCGGTGCCCGAGTGGGTTCGTCATCGCTTGCTCTCGCTGTACCAGGGCAGCGCGAATGACAACGTGATGAAGCTGGTGAACCTCAAGCAGTCGCTCGCCGAGCTCGAGGGCCGCAAGCTGGTGATGCTGGGCGGTGTTTCGTTCGCCGAGAGCGTGTACCCGCACATCGCGTTTCGGCCCGTCATCGACGCGCGGCTCTACGTGCCGTCGGCTGATCTCGAGCCGCTCACCACGTGGCTGCGCCGCGCCGAGTTCAAGCCCATCGAGGCGGTCGATCGCGCGGGCGCGCAGAAGGTGCTCTCCGACACGCGCACGCAGTTGTTTCTGCACGGCCGGCTCTTTGACGACGCGAAGCAAGACGTCGCGTTGTTGTCGCGCGTGCTGCCCATGCGGCCGTTCGGTTCGTCGGCGTACCGGCTGGAGCTCGAAGACGCGTTGCTGGTGCACGTGCTGTTGATGGCGCGGCAGGGCTTCGAGGTGCCGATGCTGGAGTTCATCGACCTGCGCGAGCTGGTGCTGGGCGCTCCGTCGATGGGCGGCGCGTATTCACGGGAGCCCGACGTGGCGCAGGTGCGCGCGCGCGCCGCCGAGTGGAAAGTGGAGCGCGGCCTCTACGCGGCGCTGGGCGTCGTCGAGCGGCTCTGGCCCGAGACGTCTGAGGTCGTGACGAGGCTGCGCCCGGCGCTCTCGTTACCGGTGCGCGAGCTGCTCGATCGCGTGGTGGTGACGCCGTTGTCTGAGGTCGGCCGCACGGAGGACTTCAAGGGCGCCGAAACGCTCCGCTCGCTCCTCGCAGGCGACTGAGTTATTCGCGTTGGTCTGATGAGCGCTGCCGCCGAGCACCCTCCGTTCCCCGTCGCCGCCATTCGAGCGCTGCGCCCGAAGCAGTGGCTCAAGAACGGCGTGCTGTTGGTGCCGTTGCTGTTCGCCAAGAGCATCTTCGTCGACGGGCTGCCGTTCAAAGCGTTGCTGGCGGTCATTTCGTTCAGCCTGCTCGCGAGCGGCGTGTACGTGCTCAACGACTGGTTCGATCGCGAGAAAGACAAGCTCCACCCCGAGAAGCGTCGTCGCCCCATCGCCGCTGGCCACATCAACGGTGCGGGGGCCATCGCGATTCTGGTGACGTGTTGGGTCGCCGCCGGGGCCATCGGCTGGTTGTTGTCGCGCGAGTTCCTGATCGTGCTGGGGTGTTACCTCGCGCTGCAGTTCGTCTACACGTTCGCGCTCAAGCACATGGTGCTGCTCGACATCATGGCCATCGCGCTCGGCTTCATTCTGCGCGTGGTCGCCGGTGCCGTCGCCATCAACGTCGAGGTCTCGAACTGGTTGTTTCTGTGCACGTTGCTGGGCGCGCTGTTCCTCGGCTTCGCCAAGCGTCGCGCCGAGCTGAGCGCCCTCGAAGACGCGTCAGCGCACCGCGCGAGCCTCGCTGACTACACGGTGCCGTTGCTCGACCAGATGATGAGCATCTGCGCGGCGTGCTGCATTCTCGCGTACGGCCTCTACACGACGTCGAAAGAGACCGTCGATCACGTGGGCAGCGACCGGCTCAAGTTCACCGTGCCCTTCGCGGTGTACGCCGTGTTCCGCTACCTCTTTCTTATGCACAAGCGCGGCGCCGGCGGCGCACCCGAGAAGGTGTTGCTGGGCGACCCTCCGCTGCTCGTCGACATCGGCCTGTTCCTCGCCGTGGCGAGCTGGGCGCTCTACTTCAGCTGATCAACCGCGGCCGTGGTCTCGGCCGCGTGACGCCTGCCCGAGCACCGCGGTGACACCTTGCTGCTGTGCAGCGGCAGAACGCATGAGGTGCGCGAGCTGGCCGATGTCTCGAATCCAGTCCATCGCGCGGGGGCCGAGGCCCGAGAAGCTGACGGCGAGAATCGGCGGCTGCGGTACCCGACCCAACCAGTAGTCGAGAATCTCGTGGCGCTCGGGCGGGTTCACCGGCGCCAGGCGCTTCACTTCGCGTTCGAGCAGGCGGCTCAGCGCGCTCGGCAGCTTGGCGGCCCAGCGGTTGACGGCGATCATCGGGCGCCACGACCAGTCGGCGCGCGCGAGGCCTTGTTGTGGTGCGTATACGCCGTGGCCTTCTACGGTGAGCACCTGATCAGGTGGAAAGCGCGGCACGGGGTCCCACGCGCCGCACAGCAACGTTGAGAGGCCGAACTGCTTCTTGGGCTGCCCCCAGAATGCGCGGCGGTAGTCGCTGGCGCGATTTTCGTCGGCGTATGGGTAGTCGAGATCTTCGAGCATCAACGAGAGGTGAAAGCTCTCTTCCCAGGGCCCGGCGAAGCCCTGGTACGCCTGCGTCACCAGCCAGCCGTCTGAGTCGCGAAACCATTCGTGAAAGAGCAGCCGGTAGATCGCCTGATTCCAGCGCTCGTCGCTCATACCGAAGAAGCTCTGGTGGCCGTTGTTGTCGAGCACCAGCTCGAGCAGCACGCGCGTCTCTTCGTCGACGAGGTGGTGGAGCAGGTGCTCGATGCCGGGGGCTGCGTCGACGACACCGAGCTCGAAGGCCGGAAAGACGACCTCCTGAAGAAAGAGATCGTTGATGGGCCGGAGGACGACTTCCATGCTGCGGCGAACTCTAGGCTCTGCCGTCTTCTTGCGCGATGAGCGCGTAGATGGCTTCAGCCGTCGGCGCGGCGAGAATCGCGTCGCGCAACGAGTCGCTGCGGAAGAGTCGGCTCACCTTGCTCAGCGCCTTCAAGTGCACGCCCGCGGAATTTTCCGGTGCCACGAGCGCGAAGAAGAAGTGCGAGGGCTTGTTGTCGCGCGCGTCGAAGTCGACGCCTTCTTTCGAGACCGCGAAGCACGCGACGAGCTGTTGCAGTTCGCCCAGACGACCGTGGGGAATCGCGACACCTTTCTCCATGCCGGTGGAGCCGACCTTCTCGCGCTCCTGCAGCACCTCGAGAATGCGCCCCGCAGGGACGGACGGAGTGATCTTCGCCACCGCAGCGGCGAGCTCCGAGATCACGTCACCCTTGCTCCGCGCTTCGAGCTGCGGAATCACTGCTTCGAGTTTGAGGAACTCGGTGATGCGCATCGCGGGCGGCTGATACCCGAGGCACTCATACGGCGCAAGACGAGGGGAAGAGTCACGCGCGATTTTCGGTGTAGCTTCCGCCGCCGTGACGCGAGGGCCTCAGCTCTGGTTGTTGATGATGCTGGTGGCCGCGTGCGTTCGTGCTCCGCCGGTGACGCCGCACGTCGAGCGTGAAGCGCCGGCTGCGGACGAAGCGAAGGTCGAGCCCGTCGTCATCGCCCCTGACGCCGACGCGCTGCTGGCCCGCATGTCGCTCGAAGAAAAAGTCGGCCAGCTGATGATGGTGGGCTTCGCCGGCAAGACGGTCGACGAGCCCATCACGAAGCTGGTGCGCGGTTACCGGGTCGGCGGCGTCTGCGTCTTTGGACGCAACGTGGTCTCGGCCGCGCAGGTCGCGAAGCTGAACGACGAGGTGCGCGAGCTGCTCGCCGACTCGATTCCGCCCTTCATCGCAGTCGACCAGGAAGGCGGCAACGTGGTGCGCGTCGCTGACGGGAACCTCGTGTTGCCCGGCAACATGGTGCTCGGCGCGGCGCGCGACCCCCAGCTCGCGTACGAAGCCGGGCTGGCGCAGGGTGAAGATCTTCGGCGCCTGGGCTTCAACATGAACCTGGCGCCGGTGCTCGACGTCAACAGCAACCCCCAGAACCCGGTCATCGGTCTTCGCGCCTTCGGAGACGACGTGGCGCTCGTCTCGTCGCTCGGCGCCAGCTTCGTGCGCGGGCAGCAAGACGCGCGGCTGGTGACGGTGGCCAAGCACTTCCCCGGGCATGGTGCGGTCGACGAAGACTCACACAAGGCATTGCCCATCGTTCGCGCGTCGTCGCTGACCGTGCGCGCGCAGCTGCAGCCCTTCGAAGCAGCCATGGCGGCCGGCCTCGATGGC
This sequence comes from Archangium sp., assembly GCA_035910535.1. GTDB lineage: Bacteria > Myxococcota > Myxococcia > Myxococcales > Myxococcaceae > Archangium_A. The sequence goes on from JAMHXF010000047.1 coordinate 126,860, forward strand.
TTGATGACGGCGCACATCGTCTCTCCTGCGCTCAGCGGCGACGAGACGCCGGCCACGCTGTCTCCGCAGGTGCTCAGCGGCGTGTTGCGCGACGAGCTGCGTTTCGACGGCCTCGTCATCACCGACGAGCTCGAGATGGACGCCATCGCCAGCACGTGGGGCGTCGGCCGCGCGGCCGTGCTCGCGGTGAATGCCGGCAGCGACATGGTGCTGATCCCATGGCGCATCGAAAAGAAGGAAGAAGTGTGGTTCGCGCTGCTCGAGGCCGCGCGCTCCGGCGAAATTCCCCGCTCGCGGCTCGATGAAGCGGTTCGCCGCGTGCTGAACGTGAAGCTCAAGCGCGGCGTGTTCGAGAAGCCCGAGCCGGTCGAGCAGCGGCTGGCGTCATTGGGTGAAAAGCGCGCGCTCGCGGGCCGCATCGCCAGCGCGGGGCTCACGTTGCTGCGCGAGCAGTCGGCCCTGTTTCCGCTGCCGCCGGGGAAAACGCTGGCCGTCATTTCGCCTGAAGCGAGCCTGGTCGGCGCGTTGGCGAAGCGGTACCCGCAGCTCCTCTCGATGACGGTGGCCGCGTACCCGACGCCCGAAGCGCGTGACGGGCTCAAGAAGCAGGCGCGCGCGCTCGCGGCTCGCGCCGACATCGTGGTGGTGGGCGTCGCGAACACGAGGCAGCTCGAGCTCGTCACCAACGCGGCGCTCTCGGGCAAGCCCGTCATCGCGGTGGTGCTGGGCGCACCGTACCTCGCGGCGCAGGCGCACGAGGCGAAGGTGGTGTTGGCGACTTATTCGTACCGCGAGTCGGCGACCGAAGCGGCCGCTGCAGCACTGGCGGGTGAGCAGGGAACTCCGGGGTTGCTACCGGTGGCCTTGCCGCGCCTCAAGTTCGGGCACGGGCTCAACCCGGTGGGCCGTATGGCCAAGGGCCGGGGCGCGCTCCCGGTGAGCGGCGCGCCCTGACCCGTTGATGCACTAACCGACGAGCGACTTCTTCTCGACGCCCGAGGCTTCGATGAGCCCGATGGTGCCGTCTTTGCGGTGGTAGACGACGTTCATCTCCATCGTGGTGGAGTTGGTGAACACGTAGAAGTCGTTGTTCATCAAGTCCATCTGCATGATGGCTTCTTCGACTGCCATCGGGTGCGCGATCAGCTCGTTGGTCTTGACGACCTTCTGCTCGACGTTGGGGATCTCAGCGACCGTGCCGTGACCTTCGTAGATGCGGTGGCGCACCTTGAGGCGCTCGATCGTCTCCTGGCGGTGGTGCACGCGATCTTTGCCGTGGTGGTGCTTGAGCTTCTCTTTGTAGCGCTTGAGCTGTTTCTCGATCTTGTCCATCGCGAGGTCGATCGACGCGTACATGTCTTCGCTCTTCTCGCGGCCCCGGAGCAGGAAGCTGCCCGAGTGGATGCTGATGTCGGCGTGGTGCAGGTGACGCTCGAGCGAGAGCACCACGTGCGCTTCACCGGCCTTGTCGAGGTACTTGTTCACGCGCTCCACCTTCTCGCGTGCGTAGTTCTTCAGCGAATCGATGGGGTCCAACTGTCGGAACGTGATGTTGAGCTGCATTCGAGTCCCTCCTGCTTTCGGGTTCGCCCTGCTGTTGAAAACGGTAACACCGGCGTCACGGGAAACCAGCCGCAAAGCCGCTTCTTCCCGCGCAACGTGTGCGCATTACTTCGTCGTAGCGCGCGCGACCCACGTCCGAATCAACGTGCGTTGATCTTCGCCGAGGTTCAGCAGCTTCACGGTGAACCCGCCGACGCGCGCGGCGTACACCCGGCCCGCAGCGTTGAGCTGCGTGACGTGCCCTTCGAAGCCCACGACGATCTCGACCGGCGTGTTGGGCACCGCGCGTTCTGTCGACGACACGAAGATGCAGTCGCTCTGCCAGTTGTGTTCGACGTCGTGCGTGAAGGGCCGCGCGTCACCCCGCTTGAGCGAGAGCGAGACGTGCAAGCCTCCTTCGCGATGTTGCACGCGCGCGGCGGGCCACGGCTCTTGTGCAGGCAACGGCGGCGGTGCAGGCGGCGGTGCGCTGGTGGCGCGGAAGTTCTTTTCGACTTCCACCATACGCTCCGAGAGCGCGAGAAACGCGTCTTCACACGCGAGCCTCAGCTCGGGCGTGGTGTCGGCGGGCAGGCGGCTCGGCACGTAGCGGTGCACGAGCGCGAAGAAGGCCGCGCGCCAGGCGTCGCGTGACGCCGTCGGGGGCACCTTCAGAATTTCGTTCGACGGCTGCCGCTCGATGCTGCGCAGCCACGCGCGAATCTGCGTCGTCGCCTCCAGCTGCGCGCGCTGCGTGTCGTTGAGCGTGACGGGCGCGGCCAGCACCTGCTGCAGTTCGGGCACTTCGCGCAGCGGGAGGAACTTCTTGCCGTCGACGGACACCGCACGGACGTCGGCGAGCTTTCCGCGAGCGTGCAGGGTGGTGATGACGTCGAGGCCGATGGGCCCGAGCACGCGCGCTTCACTGTCGGCCAGCCAGTACTCCTGAGCCATCAGCGCACCGCCTCGAGCGCGCCACGCACCAGGTTCTGCACGTCGAGCGGGTGAATGGGCTTCGAGAGGAAGCCGTGCGCGCCGCTCGAGAGCGCCTGCTGCACGAGCGCCTCGGTGTCGAGCGCCGAGAGCACCAGCACGCGAGGCCCGCGGATCAGCTTGAGCACCTCGAGCCCGCTCTTGCCCGGCATCACCAGGTCGAGCAGCACCACGGCAGGGTTTCGCTCGGCGATCACCGCGAGCGCGGCGTCACCCGAGTCGACCTCACGAACTTCACAGGGAACGTCGACCAACGCGTCGCGCACCATGGCGCGAATGAGTTGATCGTCATCGACGATGAGCACTTCAGGGAGCGCCACGGAATTGAACTCCTTGTCTTAGAAGTATTTCTTGCGCTTGCTCGAGGGCAGCACGCCGAGCACCTCGCGGTACTTGGCGACCGTGCGCCGGGCGATCTCGATGCCCTGCGCCTTGAGCAGCTCGACGATCTTCTGGTCGCTGTAGGGGTTCTTCGGGTTCTCAGTGCCCACCAACTGCTTGATGTGGTTCTTCACCGCTTCACTGGCGATGTCGTCACCACCGGTGCGCGCGATGGACGAGTTGAAGAAGTACTTCAGCTCGAAGATGCCCTGCGGCGTGTTGACGTACTTCGAGGTCGTCACGCGGCTCACCGTCGACTCGTGCATGCCGATGTCTTCGGCCACGTCGCGAAGAATGAGCGGCTTGAGGTGCGCGATGCCCTTGTCGAAGAAGTCGCGCTGAAACTTCACGATGCTCTCGGTGACCTTGTGAATGGTGCGCTGGCGCTGCTGAATCGAGCGCAGCAACCACTGCGCCGAGCGCATCTTTTCCTGCACGAATTCTTTCTGCTTCGGGTCGAGCGCGCCGGCCCGCAGCGCGCGGCGGTACGCGTCTGAAACGCGCAGCTTCGAGAGGCCGTCGTCGTTGAGCACCACGTGGTAGTCGTCGCCCACCTTGTGCACCGTCACGTCGGGCGTGATGTGCTGCGCGGTGTCGCCTGAATAGTTGCGGCCGGGCTTGGGGTCCAACTTGGTGAGCAGCTTGCTGGCGGTGATGACCTCGTCGAGCGACACCGTGCGCCCTTCAGACTTGGTCAGCTCCCGCGCGATGGCCGGGAGGTTCTTCGACTCCAGCAGCTTCATGTGCTTCTTGATCATCGTCTGCAGCAGCTGCGCCGCAGGTTCCTTCATGGCCTGCACCTGAATCAGCAGGCACTCGAGCAGATCCCGCGCGCCGCAGCCCACGGGGTCGAGGTGCTGAATCTTGCGCAGCATGCGCGTGCCGACGTGCATCGGTACGTCAGCCTCGTTGCACAGGCGGATCAGCGGATCTCCGTCGACGTCGGGCAGCTTCAAGTACCCGTCGTCGTCGAGGTTGCCGACGATGAGCTCGGCGATGCGGCGCTCGGCGTCGTTCATGCGCAGCCCTGCGAGCTGGTCGAAGAGGCGATCGAAGAGATCCTCCTTCTTCACCATGTTCGCTTCGAAGCTGGGCAGGTCTTCCATGTCGACGTTGCCCTTGTTCGAAGGCGTCGTCGGCTCGTTGAACTGGTAGCTGTTGAGGTACGCGTCCCAGTCGATTTCGGCGGGCGCGTTCTCGGGCTTCACTTCTTGCGCGGTGTCGGAGACGGGCGGCTCCATGTTGGCCGGCGCCTCGAGGTTGCCCGCTTCCAACGACGCCTCGCCGGGCGCCTTGTCACTCATGTCGCCTTGAATGTCGTCGGGCGTCTCGAGGAGCGGGTTGCTCTCCATTTCCTCGCGGATCTGCTCGATGAGCTCCATGCGCGAGAGCTGCAGGAGTTTGATCGCCTGTTGCAGCTGGGGCGTCATCACCAGCTGCTGCGACATCCTCAGACTTTGTTTGAGCTCCATGCCCATGACCTGCACCCCCTTCAATCAAAAGGTGTGCCAAGGGTATGCCCATCGCCGGCGCGAGGGGAACCCTGAATTTGCATAAGGACCGGAAGTTACTGAATTCGCTCAGGAAAGAGTGAAGTCAGAGCCCAGATACACGGCGCGTGCCCGCTCGGAGGCGGCGATGTTCTGCGGCGTGCCCTCTTCGAGAATGCGGCCGGCCGCGATGATGTACGCGCGATCGCAGATGCGGAGCGTGTCGCGCACGTTGTGATCCGTGATGAGCACGCCGAGCCCTTTTTCGCGGAGCCTGGCGATCTCCTTTTGCAGCTCGCCGACGTTGATGGGGTCGACGCCGGCGAAGGGCTCGTCGAAGAGCATGAAGCGCGGTTCAGGCAGCAACGAGCGCGCGATTTCGGCACGGCGGCGCTCGCCTCCCGAGAGCTGCTCGCCCAGCGACTGCGCGACGTGCGTGAGGCCGAACTCCGCGATGATCTGGTCGGCCTTCTGTTCGCGAGCTGTCGCGCCGTGCAGCTCGAGCACCGCCAACATGTTCTGCCGCACCGTCAGCTTGCGGAAGATCGACGCCTCCTGCGGCAGGTAGCCCAGGCCCGCGCGCGCGCGCAGGTGCATGGGCAGCTTCGCGAGCTCACGCGAACCCAGGCGCACCGAGCCCTGGTCGGGTTGAACCAGGCCGATGACCATCGAGAACGACGTCGTCTTGCCGGCGCCATTGGGCCCCAACAGGCCAACGATTTCCCCGGGCTTCACGGTGAAGGAGACGCCGTCGACGACGCGGCGGCTGCCGTACGTCTTCTGCAGACTCTCGGCGACGAGCGCGTCGTTCACGCCGGGTCTCCGTGCAGCGCGAGGAACAGGCGCGCCCGGTAGACGATGGCGACATGAACCAGCGGCCCGACCAGGGTGCCTCCGACGAGATCTGCGAGCCATGCGCCTTCGCGATGCGCGTAGTCAGAAAAGACGCTCATCGGCAGTGACAACACGAGGCCCAGCATGACGACGACGAGCAGCAGCGAGGCCATGGTGCCCAGCCACACCAACGCCGAGTTCTTGAGCGTGTCGAGCACCCCGGCGAGCGCGACGTCAGGGCCCTCGCCGTACATCACCGCGTAGTCGACGACGGGCAACAGCCACACCACCGCGCCGACGACCATGCCCCAGCCGCCGTACTCGAGCGCCAGAAACGCCAGCGCCATGCAGGCGACGGGCGTGACGAAGCCAGCGCTCGCGACGCCACCCGAAGCGCGCAGCGCCATGCGTACGTACACGCCCCAGCCGAGGCCCTTCAGCAACCCCACGACGGCGGGCATGACCGAGTGAATCGAGCTGACCCAGGCGTCCAGCACGGCGCCGAGCGCGAGCAGCAACGAAGGCACTACGAGCAACAGCGGCGCCTGCTTCAACACCGCCGGCACTTCACCTGAGGTCTCGCGCAGCAGCTCGATGTCGGTGATCTGCTCGGCCATCGTTCAGGGGCCCTTCTTTTCGCCTTCGATGATGGTGGTGGCGTTCTCGACCTCGAGGAAGTCGGTGCCGGTGAAGAACGTCACCTTCGTGCCCCGCAGCCGCGTCTTCTTCTGTCGCGCCTGCGGGTTGCCGGTGACGACGAGCACGCCGTTGGGCACGTCGTAGTCGCCCTGTTGGCCGCGGGCCCAGCGATCGCCCTCGGTCACCTCGACACCGCCGCGGGCCTTCACGCGCGTGACCTCTCCGGCGTCGTCGTAGAAAGCGGTGAGCTCCGGGGCGAGCAGCACCGTCTTGTCTTTCACCGCGCGCACCTTGCCTGTCCACGTGGCTTCTTTGTCTTTGCCGAAGAGCTCGAGCTTGTCGGCGTCGATGGAGACGCGCTTGTCCTTCGGCTCTTTCACGCGCGTGCGGGCCTTCGTCACGACGAGCTGCTCGGTGCCGGTGACGAAGGTGACGACCTCGCCTTCGACCTCTCGCGGGCCCTGCTTGCCGCGCGGTTTGCCGGTGACGGTCAGCACGCCGGTGGTGTTCTGAAACGTGGCTTCGTCGCCCCAGGCCTGGCGATCTCCGTCGATGGCGACGACGTTGCCGCGCGCGATGATGTGGTCGACCTCGCTCTTCTTGTCGAAGAAGACCTCGAGCTGATCGCACGTCAACGTCATGGTGTCGCGAAGGGCCTTCGCGTGGCCCGAGTACAGCGCGCGCGACTCCTTCTGGAAGACCTCGAGCTTGTCGGCCGACACCTGCACCGGGCGCGTGAGCAAGACACCTCCGTCGGAGGCGCAAAGAGCGAGGCTGGCGAGGAGCGCGGCGATCACGACGAGCGGCTTTCTAGCTCAGAAGATCCGGATCCCGACGCGCCCTGACACGGTGATCGACGGCGCGAGGTAGCTGACCTCGGCGCCGAACGTGAACCGCCAGATCTCGAGGCCGAGCTGCCCGGCGAGGTGCGGCCGAACCACGTCGGCGTGCGACGGAATGAGCCACATGCCGCCGATGGCTTCGAAGAAGAAGATGAAGAGCTTCACCTTGAGCGTGGCGTCGAGCGGGACGGCGATGCGCGTGTTCGGCTCGTTGAAGATGACGCCGATGCCGGGCCGCACGCCGACGAAGAGCCACGAGAAGAGCCGCAGCTGGCCCTTGAGCTCGACGTCGAAGAAGGGCGCCTCGAGCAACCACACGCCGCCGCCCGCTTCGACGCCGACGCTGAAGCGGCTGGGCTCCTTCTTCTCGATGGCGGTCGTCTGCGCGAACGCGAACGTGGAGATCAACGCGAGCGCGACGAGCGGGCGGAACATGGTGCGCACCGTACCTCACGGCGCTGGAGTCAGAAGACGCGAAAGCCGGCGCGCGCGAACGACGAGCCTCAGCGCACAGCGAGTCACAAAATGCGGAAGCCCACACAACCCTGAAGCACAGGCAGCGGGCCCACCGGCGCGACGATCATTCCCAGCTCGAGGCCCAGCGTGAACCGCCAGATGACGAAGCCCCCTTGCGTGCCGACGTACGGCAGCAACCGTGACGTCAGTGGCAAAAGCCACGTGCCGCCGACCACGGTGGCGAAGACGATGCGGCTCTGAAAGCGCAGCGTCGCCTCGATTGACGTGAGCGGCGTGGGCGACTGGTTGCTGACTGGGCTGAGCAGCGCTCCGCCGCCGAGTCGCGCGCCGATGCTGAGCCAGCGGAGCAGGTGGTAGCGGCCTTCGATGGCGCCGTGCAAGGTGGCCCCGACGAGCACTGCACCGCCGCCACGCGCTTCGACGGCGAGTCCCCAGCGGTCTTCTTGCGGCGGGCTCTGGTTCGTCTGCGCGAGGGCGAACGTGGAGACCGACACGAGCGCGACGAGCGGGCGGAACATTGCGCGGACCGTACCCGGCACGCGTCACGAAAACGCGAACCCCGAGCTGCCACCGGAAGAACGCCACCCCGACTTCGGCGCCGAGCGCGCGACGTGCAGCGCCACCGACGACGCTCGAGGAGAGTGTCGCTTCAACCGTTGCGAACGCGTCTGGCGGCACACCGAGCACCTCGACGGCGCCACGCACGACCCAGTTGAAGGGCACCGCTCCACCGCGAGCCCCCTGCGCTGAACGTCAATCGGCGTATTGCTTCAGGCCTCGGCGATGTCATGCATGCGCATCGCGCGGCGCGTGAACTCGGCGAGGCGGTACAGCACCGTGCGGCGCGAGACCCCCAGCTCCTGCGCCACGCGAGACTGCTCGACACCACGCGCGTGGTACATGACTGCGGGCGCCTTCAATTCATCGGGCGTCTTCTCGAGCACCCGGCGGGCGAAGTCGCGCGTCACCACGCTGTCTTCGAACTCGTCGTCGATCAGCTCGGGCACGTGCTCGACCGGCTCGGCGTGGCGGCGCGAGTCGCGCAGCACGTTGAGGCAGTGGTTGGTGGTGATGCGGTGAATCCACGGCAGCACCGCGTCTTCGCCCGGCGCGCGATCGACGTGGCGCAGCACCTTCATGAACACGTCCTGCGTCGCGTCTTCCGCCGCCGCGCCGTTCTTCAGGAGCCGCTTGCACCGCGCGTAGATGGCGGGGCCGAACTTTGCGTAGAGCTGCTCGACGTCGATGTGGCGGTTCATTCGTGGGGACCCTTTGTGTGCCGAGAGATGCGACATGTTCGGAGCCGTTGGCAGTTCGTTGCGCCACTCGCCTCGCGTCGACGTCAGGACCTTTGACGAATCGCGAATTCCTCAGCAGCGGTGCGCACTTACGTGGCTACTTTGTCGATTAGTGAAACTGATTTCGAAAGAATCGGCGCCAAATCAGCGACTCCGACCGAGCGCGCCAGGTGCCCCGACAGATCGCGCCAAACGTTGGAAACACGCGTGATTTTCGTGCGTTAGGGTGCCCGCATGATCTGGCTCGGTGTCGCGTTGCTCAGCGGTCTCGTTGCGGGTGTTGGCTTCTGGCGCGGCACGCCGTCGGGTCTGGCGAGCCAGGCGATGCCGGGCGCGGCGGGGGTGCTCTTCAGCCTCCTCATGTTCCGCGCGAGCACGCTGATTCGAGATCGAAAAGAGCTGGGCAGGCTCGGTGGTTGGCCGCTGCTGGTTTCAGGCGCGCTCTCGTTGACCGCCGCGCTCGCCGGCGCGGTCGACGTCGTCATCTGGTGGCGCACGCGCTTCGGTACCGTCGGGCCGTACGTGTTGCCGGTGGCCGCGCTGGGCTTCGTGTTGATGGCGGTGACCTCGCTGCGGCTCTCGCTCGACTCTCCGCGCCGCACGCACTTCTACGTGCTGGGCCTCGCCGCGTTGCTCAACGCCGTCGTCGCGGGCTTCTTCTTCGTGCAGGCGCTTCAAAGTCTCTGAGTTCGCACAAAGAGTCTTGACGACTTTATATCTGGTGTTTAATCATTCTCTGGGAAGGAGACGGGCATGGGTTCGCCGCTGCTGCTGACTGACGGTTACAAGTTCTCGATGGCGGAGGCGGGTTGGCCGCTGCGACGCGAGACCTTCTATTACTCGCATCGCAAGGGCGGCCTGCAGGTGTTGCCCTTCGACGTCGAGCGCGAGCTCAAGCAGGTGCTGCCTGAAGTGCACCCGGGTGACTGGGAGTACCTCTCGAAGAATGACTACGAGCTGGGCTCCGCGGTGAAGGCCGCAGTGCAGGTCGGCAAGGTCGACGTGCGCGCGTTGCCGAAGTTCGCGGTGTTCTCTGATCGCGAGCCGGTCTTCAGCGTGTCGGGCCCGTCGGCGCTGGTGTCGTGGCTCGAACCGGTGCTCTTGCAGTGGAGCTTTCGGATTCAAGTCGCGACGGTCGCGTTGTTTCGGCCGCACGAGCTCGAGGCCGCCGTCGGCGTGGTGACGTGCGAGGCGCAGAAGCAGCTCGTGCTCGCGACGTTGGACTCGGTCGGCGTGAAGGCGCCCGCGATTCGGGTCGACAGCGAAGGCTACGTCGAACGGGTTCGCGCGCGTGTCGCAGAGCTGGTCGAGATTCTCGGCAGCGCGACGCGCCTCTTCGAAGTGGGCCTGCGCGCCGCGAGTTGCCCCGAGCAGCACCTGCTCGCGCTCGAAGGTGCGAAGCGCGCCGGGCTGGTGCGAACGAGCAGCGTGTGGGGCGCGCAGCAGCTCGGGTTGGTGCCCGTGGGCACCATGGGCCACGAGCACATTCAGCGCTACGGCAGTGATGAGCTCGCGTTTCGCGCGATGGTCGAGCGGCGGTACCAGCGCTCGAGCTTCCTGCTCGACACCTTCGACACGATGACGTCGGGCATTCCCACTGCGTTTCGCATCATCGCGGAGCGCCCGGGCCAGCAAGACTCGATTCGCTACGACTCCGGTGACAAAGAAGCGCAGTACCGCTTCGCCGCGGCTGAAGCGAAGCGCCTCGGCGTGCGCCCGGTGCAGATCCTCGAAGACGGCTTCGACGCGAAGCAGACGCGAGCGTTCGAAGTGTTGCGCGCTGAAGTGGGGTGGGCGCCCGAAGCGCAGGTGTATGGCTACGGCGGTTACCTCGTGGCGCAGACCAGCGGCTCTCCGCTCACGCGCGACAAGGTCTCGGCCGTCTACAAGCTCTCGCAGACAGGCCGCGTCGCGACGATGAAGTTCGGCAACGAGAGCGGTGGTGGAAAACAGAGCGTGCCCGGGAAGCCGGTGTTGTTCCGTCGACGCGCGGGGGCCAGTGGTCCATTCGGCGTCGTGGGGCAAGAAGGTGAAGTGGTGCCCGACGGGTACGAGCTGTTGACCGGCGCCGAGGCGCGACCATCGCCGCCTCGGCACGAAGACGTGAGCGACCTGCGCATGGGGCATTCACCGGCGACGCAGGCGCTCATCGATGAACTGAGTCTCTGGAGGAAGTAGCCATGTTCGCTGCAACCCACGTCGGTCGCGATCACCAACGCGTCGGTCGCAACAATCAAGACGGCGTCTTCACGTCGTCGACGGTGGGCGTGGTGACTGACGGGTGTGGCTCGCAGCCGCAGAGCGAAGTGGGCGCGCAGTTGGGCGCGCGGTTTCTGGGTGAGTGGCTCTTGCGCGCGGAGTTCGACGCGTCGTTGCCCGAGCGCGCGACGGACGCACTCACGCAGTGGCTCTCTTCAATCTCCCTCTCCCTGCGAAGCGGGGAGAGGGGCGACATGCTCGAGCGCTACTTCCTCTTCACCTTCCTCGCGTGCGTGCGCCGCGGCGAAGACACGCTCACTTTCGGAATCGGTGACGGTCGCTTCAGCGTCGACGGCGAGCTCATCACCATCGACTCCGGGCCCGACAATGCGCCGCCGTATTGCGCGTATCGCCTCACGTCGTCATCGCCTCCGGCGGTCGTCACGCATTTCGCGGGGCGCGCAGCGCACGTCGCGGTGATGACCGACGGCCTCGCTGGGCTGACCGCCGAACGACTGTCGTCTCTCTGGGCGCCGGGGCTCGAGCGCAACCCGCTCACGCTTCAGCGCCGCCTCAACGTGCTCGCCGACCACGAGCGCCTTCACGACGACGCGACCATCGCCGTCCTCGGAGGGCTCGTCTGATGAACGTCTACCTCGCGGGTTCTCGAGTGACGCTGAGCGACGCGGACCTGCTCGGCGAAGGTGGTGAAGCGCGCGTCTTTCGTCACCGCGGCCACGCTTTGAAGGTGTTCCACGCGCCGACCGACGAGAAGCTGCAGAAGCTCGTGCAGTTTCCGCGCGGGCTGCCTTCGAGCGTCGTCGCGCCGATGGCGTTGCTGAGCGACACGTCGGGTCGAGTCATCGGCTACCAGATGCCGCTCGTCGCAGGCGCGCAGGACTTTGGGCGGCTCGTCAGTCGCAAGACCCGGCCGCCACTTCGCGACGTCACCGCGCTCTTCACGTCCCTGCACGACGTCGTCTCTTCGGTGCACGCGGCCAACGTCGTCATCGGTGATTTCAACGACGGCAACGTGCTCTTCGCCGCGACCACGCCGCACCTCATCGACGCTGATTCGATGCAGTTCGGCGCGTTCCCATGCCCCGTTGGCCATGAGCGCTTTCTCGACCCGAAGCTGTACGGCGTCGACCTCTCCCTCGCGCCGAAGTTCACGGAGGGCAGCGACTGGTACGCGTTCGCGGTGCTGCTCTTTCAGAGCCTGCTCTCGGTACACCCGTTTGGCGGTACGCACCCGAAGTTGGCGACGTTGTTGCGCCGAGCCCAGGCGCGTCACTCGGTGATGAAGAGTGACGTGCTGCTGCCTCGCCTCGCGGTGCCGCCGAAGGTGCTGCCTGACGATCTGCTGCATTGGTTTTCGTCGGTCTTCGAGCACGACGCGCGGCAGACATTCCCGTCATCGCTGCTGAAGCTGTCGTGGAATACGTGCACCTGCGGCACTGAACACGCGCGCTCCGTGTGCCCCGAGTGTCGGGTGCTGGGCCCGGTGGTGACGCGGCAGGTGCTGCGCTCTCGTGGGCGTTGCACGGCGCGCTCGGCGTTCGAGACGGGTGGTCGTGTGCTCGCCGCCGCGATGCAGGGTGGGCTGCGGTACCTCTTCGAAGAGCGCGGCGTCTTGAAGCGAGAAGACGGCACGGTCATTTCGTCGTCGTTGTCTGGGCCGCATCGCCTTGCTGCCATCGCGGGCCCCGTGACGTGGCTCGCCGACGGCGACGGGCATGTCGAGAAGTGGAATGGAGATCGACTCGTCGAGCGCGCGCAGACGTCGACGCGCCAGCAGTGGCCGGTGCTCGCGGCGGCGCTCGGCGTCACGTATCGCCAGGAGCAGTCGTGGCTCATCGAGCATGGCTCCGGTGCGCGCGTCGGTCAGGTGCTCGAAGGGCAGACCTGGCTGTGGACCGGCGAGCGCCTCGGCATCGGCTTCTACCGGGCCGGAGGGATCACCGTTGCGTTCCTCACGCGCGTCGGAAAGCCGGGCTTGAAGCAGCTCGACGGCGTGAACTGGCGAGGCCGAATCATCGAAGCGGAGGCGGTGTTCGACGCGCGTCACGCGCTGCTCTCGGTGGTCTGTGACGACGGCGGCAAAGATGTGATGCATCGTTGGCTCTTCGACGAGCACGGCGCGCTGCTGGGTCAGGCCCACGACGGCTCGCGAGGGCACGCAGCGGTGCTCGGAGGTCGAGTCGTGGTCGCCACCGATGCGGGGCTCGTCGCGCTTCGTGTCGACGGCGGTCACCTGCTCGAGGCCACGCAGTTTCCCGACACGCAGCCCTTCGTCTCCGCGGGAGACGAGTTGTTCCCCAACACCGACGGCTCGCTCTTCATCGTCGGCGCCCGCGACATCACGCAGCTCACGCTCAACTAAGGAGGTTCGCCGTGTCTTTGCCGCTCCCTGATTTCTACGACCCCAAGCAGGTGTCTTCGCTGTTCCTCGAACGCGCTGGCCTCGTCACCGAAGCGGGCGAAGCGTACGCCGCGAAGCACGGCATCAAGCCCGCAGGGCAGGACAAGTTCCGCATCGCGGCGTTCGGTATCGACGTGCAGGTCGGCTTCTGCACACCGGGCGCGAGCCTCTTCGTGCCGGGCGCCGTCGAAGACACCACGCGCACCGTGGAGTGGCTGTATCGACACCTCGACAAGATCTCGGGCCTGTTCTTCTCGCTCGACACACATCGCGTTTTTCAGATTTTTCACCCCGCGTGGTGGGTCGACGCACAGGGCCGCCATCCCGCTCCGTTGACGCCGGTGTTCTACGAAGACGTGCGCTCGGGAAAGTGGACGGCCATCGCCCACCCGAAGGAGAGCCTCGAGTACGTGAAGAAGCTCGAGTCGACGGGGAAGTACGTGTTGACCATCTGGCCGTACCACACGCTGCTCGGCGGGCTCTCGCACGCGCTCGTGCCGTCGATGATGGAGGCCTCGCTGTTTCACGCCGCGGCGCGAAAACACCAGACGCACTTCGAGACGAAGGGCACGCACGCGATGACCGAGAACTATTCGGTGCTCTCGCCTGAAGTGACGGAGTTGTCGGGCAACGTGGTGGGGGCCTTCAACGCGCCGTTCTTCAAGCTGCTGATGGACTACGACCGCGTGTACGTGTTCGGTCAGGCGAAGAGCCACTGCGTGTTGTCGACGCTCAACGACATTCAGAAGCACGTGATGTCGACCGACCCGAAGCTCGCCGAGAAGATCTGGATCCTCGAAGACGCCATGAGCCCGGTGCCGGCGCCGCCGATCTCGCCGCTGCCCGATCATCTCAACTTCCCGAAGATCGCCGACGAGGCCGTCGAACAATGGAAGCGCGCCGGCATGAAGGTCGTGCGCACGACCGATGCTGTGACCATCTGAAGTGACCAGTTCGCCCAAGGGAGACGTGTGTCATGAATACAAAGACTCTTTCTGTTGATGAATTGACTCAATTGGTCGGCGCTGCGGCCGCGAACGGCACGCTGTCGCCGGGGAGCAGCTCGCTCATCACGGGGAATCTCGGGAACCTCGTGCTCGCGGGCGCTGCGGGGAAAGACCTCGAAGACATCACCGCGAGTGACGTGACGCTGGTGACGGTGCTCATCGACGCGAGTTCGTCGATCGCCGATCGCGGGCTCGAGCAGGCGGTGAGGGAAGGGCAGCACGCGCTGCTCGATGCATTCAGCGGCGCGAAGGAGCGGGACGCAGTGCTGCTCGCCTGCTGGACGTTCGCCGCGCAGGCGTCGGTCGTTCACAGCTACGTGCCGGTCGGTGATGCGACGCGGCTCGATGCGAAGAGTTACCGGGCGTGTGGCTCGACGGCGCTCTACGACACGTGGTGCAGCGCGCTCGCGGCGAACGTGGCGTATGCGCAGCGACTTCGTGATGGAGGAACTCCGGCGCGCAGCGTGGTGGTCGTAGTGACCGATGGTGAAGACGTCAGCAGCGCTCGAACCGCAGCTGATTGCGCCCGACTCAGCCGTGACTTGCTTGCCAGCGAGCTCTTCACGTTGGCCCTGGTGGGAGTCGGGAAGGACGCGAACTTCGAACACGTCGCGAAGGCGATGGGCGTGCCTCCGGGCTGCATTCTCTGGGAGAAAGACGCGACGCCGTCAGGGCTGCGTCGCGCCTTTCAGTTGGTCAGTCGCAGCGCCGTGCGCGCCAGCCAGGGGAAGATTCAGCCGGGCGCAGCAGCGGGTTTCTTTGTTCTATGACTTCGGGTTGCCTCAAAGGCCGTCGGCTCGACACACGACGTGTACGGTCCATGTGTCAACGCCCTGCGCTGCGAACTTGCAGCGGAAGTTTCCCTGCACAACTCCGCTGGCCCCTGACGCCTGCGGGTAGTCCAACGCCTCGCTCACCTGAGCGTTTGGAGAGCCGTAAACATATGCCGAGTTGACTGCGTGGTAGCCCGTGGGACAACTCCACGCGAATGCGAGAGACTCGACGACCGGCATGGTGCCGCATCTCTTAACGCTGGTGAACGAAGTGCCGTTCTGTTCTCGCAGTGATGTCGCGAACGGATTGGTGTCGATGACGTCGGTCGTCGCGTTGCATGTCACCGGGTTTCGCAGGCCGGCCGTTACCGTCGAGCCAATACAGAAGTCTGCAGCAGGTGCTGCAGTGCAGAAACTGTCGTTGTCCATGTCGATTCGCGCGTTGTAGTTGACGAAGAGCGCCGGGTTGTTGTCGTCGCAGTCGGTCGTCATCCGGCACGTGTCGGCCAGGCGCTTGGTCGCTGCTGGTTGTGCACCGATACACTCGCTCTGCGCCAAGCCGACGCAATACTCGTCGCCATCAGCGTCGGTACGAACGCTCATTGTTCTGAACCTCGCGGCGTCATTCGTCGCGCAGTCGAGACCTTGGTTCGAGTTCACAGCGATGAAGTTGGCGGGGCAGTAACCGAAGCTGACGCGCCTCTCGTCGCGGCACTGTTGGCTGATGAAGTTGAAGCCTGCGTTCGCGTAGCGATCGTTGTCGCTGTCGGGCAGGCAATCCACGCGCAGTGTTTCATCGACGGCCCCGTCGCAATCGTTGTCGATGCCGTCGCAGATCTCTGTGGTCGCGGTGCCTTTGACTGCATTGCACGCGATGACACCCGCGCTGTTGCACGCCATTTGACCGGTGCGCTGGCAGGCTCCCACCCCGTCGCTGCATGCCTGCCCGACGACCTCACAACTCCCGCCACATGCGACCTGGCCCGCGGGGCACACGCACGCACCGCTCACGCAGGTCTGGCCGCCGATAGCGCAGATTGACGCGCCTTCGTCGGTCTGACCATCGCAGTCATCGTCGATGTTGTTGCACGTCTCGGTCCCCGGAGTTCCCTCCACGGCGTTGCAGCTCACCGCGTTGGACGAGCACGCGGTGACACCGCTTCGACGGCACGCTCCGACCCCGCTTTCGCAGGTCGCTCCGACCGTCTGGCAGAAGCCGTTGCACACCGTCTGATTCGTCGGACAGACGCAAGCGCCAGCAACGCACGACTGACCTGAAATGACGCACGTCGCGCCTTCGTCGGCCATTCCGTCGCAGTCATCATCGACCAGGTTGCAGGTTTCAGCCGACGGTTCACCAGCAGTCGCACTACAAACCGGCGCACTGGCCGAGCAGACAAGGCTGCCTTCGCGAACGCATGCACCGACGCCAACAGAGCAGCCCGCGTCGGGGCTCGTGCCTGCGTCACCGACTTCGTACTCCAGCGAGTTGTCGACGGTGCCGTCGCAGTCGTCGTCGATGCCGTTGCACAGCTCCTGCGTCGGGCTCACTGAACACGACGACCACGCGACGCCGGCGTCGGCCTCTTCACACGTCTGCGAGCCGCGTTCTGAGCAGCACGCGCGCGTCTCGCCGACTTCGCACGGCAACATCGGGCCAGCGTCGGGTTCACCAGCATCAGGTTGGCCCGCGTCGATGACGCCCGCGTCGGGCTCGCCAGCATCGGCGACGCCAGCGTCGACTTCAGGCTTCCCCGCGTCTTTCGAGCCGGCGTCTGCTTCAGCCCTGCTCTGGACGCACACGTCCACGTAGCAGTGCTCGCCGGTCATGCAGTCGCCGTCGTCACGACAGCGATCGGACATCGGCCCGCAGGCGGAACACATCAAGATGAACGACAGACACGGCACGAGCAGACGAGACACGGTGACCTCCGAAGAAGAAAATTGCGGAGGGCCGATTTGCGTTCGCCGTGCCGACGCTAAGCGCCCGAACTCACGGTGGTTCAAGACGCCCCGGAGTCCCCAACTGGAGACTCCATGCGTCCGACCTGGAGCTACTCTGCGCCGTCGTGAGCGCCGTCGTACGTGTCGAGATCTCTGCTGCAGCCCGCACGCGCTTCGTCGAGCTGCTCGATGCCGCGAACGGCAATCGCGCGCTGCGACGGCTCACGATGGACGACATTGAAGCGTGCGTTCAGCGCGCATCAACCGAGCCGTTGGGGCTCGCGTGGCACATGGCCGGAGAAGCGCCAGACGTACGTTCGCTGACCGCCATCTGTCTCGCGGTGCGGCTCGATGACGCGGTCGTCGTTTCGGTGTCGAGCGCGCGCGGTGCACCCAACCCGTCGACCGCGTGGCACGACATTCGCGCCTGGAACGTCGTCAACGAGAGCGCGAACGTGAAGGCGGTGCGCGCGTGGGCTCGGCGCGTCGACGAGCATCGAATCCCGCTGCCGATACGGCGTGAAGTCAGCGGCACCAGTGAAGAAGCCCTGCGCGCCCAGATTCTCGAGACGCCCGAAGACGACGCGCCCCGTGCGGTGCTGGCAGATCTCCTCACCGACCGAGGAGACCCTCGTGGCGAATTCATCGCCATTCAACTCGCGCACGCGCGGCGACCTGACGCTGCGCTCGCGGCGCGTGCTGACGCGTTGCTTCGTGAGCATGGTCGTCATTGGGCGCGCATTCACCACGACGAAGCGGCCGTCACCTTTCGCCGAGGCTTCGTCGAGTCGGTGCGCGTCTTCTCACCGACCATCACGCCGGAGCTCTCGAGGCTCTGCGAGCAAGAGCCGGTCAGCGCGCTGCGCTTCGTCACTTCGCGGCGCTTCGACGTCCACACGCTGTCGGTTGCGCCGTGGCTCGCGCGGCTTCGCAGCCTCGAGTTCGCGCCGCCCTCGCACCACGGCGCCAGCGCCATCACGAAGAGCGAATGGGACGTGCTCTGCGAAGCGCCGGCGCTGCGTGGGCTCGAACAGCTGACGCTGCGTGGTCAGAACATCGGAGACGAAGGCGCGCGAACGCTGGTCGAGCTCGCGCCGCGTACCATGCCGAAGCTGGTGTCGCTGGCGCTCGACGCGGCGGGGCTGTCGGCGAGGGCTTGTCGACAGCTCAGCGGCAGTCGTTGGGTCGCACGGCTGAACACGCTCGCGCTCTCTGACAACGCGCTGCAAGTGCAGGGCGTCGAAGCGTTGTTGAGCGGCTCGTCGAGCTTGAAGTGGCGCGCGCTCCGTCTCTCGGGCGCTGCTCTCGGCAACTCGGGGGCGATGGTGCTCTCGCGGGCGGCGCGGCTCAACGCGCTCGAAGCGCTCTGGCTCGCGCGAAATCGAATCGGGCCGACGGGGCTCGCGGCGATTCTCGACGCGTCGCATTTCAAGAAGCTCCACGAAGTCGAGTTCACGGGGAACCCCATTGGCGCGTCGGGCAGAGCGCGACTCGTCGAGCGCTTCGGGCCAGCGCCTCACGACGTCGAATGAGCGCTGCTCGTTGAGTTCGTGCGTGCGTGGAGACTTCCACCCTTGCGACGCCGTGCGTCAGTGTAGGTTCCGCGCTCTGTCATGAGCGAAACCGCCACCAACTTCATCGAAGAGTCAGTCGAAGCAGACAACGCCAGCGGCAAGTGGAACGGCCGCGTGCAAACCCGCTTTCCCCCGGAGCCCAACGGCTACCTCCACGTCGGGCACGCCAAGAGCATCTGCCTCAACGCGGGCCTCGCGCGGAAGTACGGCGGCAAGTTCAACCTGCGCTTCGACGACACGAACCCCGCGAAGGAAGAGCAAGAGTACGTCGACTCGATCATCAACGACGTGAAGTGGCTCGGCGGTGACTTCGAAGACCGGCTCTTCTACGCGTCGGACTACTTCGAGCAGATGTTCACGTGGGCCGAGCAGCTCATCGAGAAGGGCAAGGCCTTCGTCTGCGACCTGAACGCCGAGCAGATGCGCGAGTACCGCGGCACGCTCGACAAGCCCGGCACCAACTCGCCGTTTCGAGATCGATCGCCGACCGAGAACCTCGACCTCTTCCGTCGCATGCGGAAGGGCGAGTTCGCGCCCGGAGCGAAGACGCTGCGCGCGAAGATCGACATGTCGTCGGGCAACATCAACCTGCGCGACCCGGTGATGTACCGCATCATCAAGGAGCACCATCACCGCCAGGGAGACAAGTGGTGCATCTACCCGTCGTACGACTGGGCCCACGGCAACGAAGACTCGCTCGAGAAGATCACCCACTCCATCTGCACGCTCGAGTTCGAGAACCACCGGCCGCTCTACGACTGGTTCCTGAATGAGCTCGGCATTCACCACCCGCAGCAGATCGAGTTCGCCAAGCTGCAGCTCACGTACACCGTGCTCAGCAAGCGCAACCTGCTGCACCTGGTGAAAGAGAAGTACGTCAGCGGTTGGGACGACCCTCGAATGCCGACCATTTCTGGCATGCGGCGTCGCGGCTACACGTCAGAGGCGCTGCGCGCGTTCTGCGAAGAGATCGGCGTCACCAAGCACGAGAGCGTCATCGACGTGGGTCGGCTCGAGAACGCGGTGCGCAGTCACCTCAACCAGACGGCGCCGCGACGCATGGCGGTGCTGCACCCGCTCAAGGTCGTCATCACCAATTTCCCCGATGGTCAGGTCGAGCACGTCGAGGTGCAGAACAACCCCGAAGACGCGAACGCCGGCGTGCGGCAGGTGCCGTTCGCGAAAGAGCTCTTCATCGAGCGCGACGACTTCATGGAAGAGCCGTCGAAGCAGTTCTTCCGCCTCGCGCCGGGCAAAGAAGTGCGGCTGCGCGGCGCGTACTTCGTGACCTGCACCAACGTGGTGAAGGCCGCCGACGGTTCCATCACCGAGTTGCACTGCACGTACGACCCGGCCAGCAAGGGCGGCAATTCCCCCGACGGTCGCAAGGTGAAGGGAACCATTCACTGGGTCTCTTCGCAGCACGCCGTGAACGCCGAAGTGCGCGTGTTTGATCGTCTCTTCGCCGCTGAGTTCCCCGGCAAGGCGCACGAGGGCATCGACTTCCCGTTCTTGAAAGATCTCAACGCGAACTCGCTCGAGGTCGTGAACGCGAAGCTCGAGCCGTCGCTCAAAGACGTGAAGCAGGGAGAGCGTTTTCAGTTCGAACGCCTCGGTTACTTCACGGTTGATCTCGACTCGAAGGCCGGCGCGCTGATCTTCAACCGCACCGTCTCGTTGAAGGACTCGTGGGAAAAGGCGAAGGAAGCCGCGCCGGCGCCGGCGCCGAAGAAGGTCGAGAAGCCGAAGGCCGCAGCGGCGCCCGTTGAACCGCCAGCTGAAATCGAGTTCGGCGACTTCGCGAAGGTGCAGCTCAAGGCCGGCAAGGTGCTCAGCGCCGAGAAGGTCGAAAAGGCCGACAAGCTGCTCAAGCTCTCGGTGGATCTCGGCGAAGGCGCGCCGCGCACCATCGTCTCGGGCATCGCTGAAGCGTTCACGGCAGAGCAACTCCCCGGTCGCAACGTGGTGGTCGTCGTGAACCTCAAGCCGCGCGCGCTCAAGGGCATCGAGTCGCGCGGAATGATCCTGGCGAGCGGCTCGGGCAAGGCACTGCAGCTCATCAACCCGGGCGACGTACCTCCCGGCAGCGACGTGAAATAGGGTCTCGACCATGAGCGACGAGACGCAGATCGAGCACCTCGAGGCAGCGCCGCCGGTTTCACCTGAGCTGCGCGCGAAGATTTTGAGCGACCCGAACGTGGCGAAGCTGGCCGCCTCGCTCGGGTTGAGCCTCGACGAGTTCGTCAATCAGGTCGGCTACTTCATGAACAACCGCGACGTGGAGCCGCTCTTCGCGGTCGTCAAAGACGATGAGCTCCGCAAGCTGGGCGTGGAGCCGCCGTCAGCCGAGGCCATTGAAGCCAACGTACGCGCGTCGGTCGCGGCCATCACCGCGGGGCAGTCTCCGAGTGGCTTTGAGGCCACGAAGAAGAGCGCCGTCGAGCTGCCGCAGGTCGGTGGTGCGCCGCTGACGGGTCAGTCAAACCCCGACCTCGAGGCAGCCGTGAAGAAGACGCGCTTCCCCACAAAGGGCTGATTTTACTTCAAGTTGCAACTCTCCGTCGGCTCGGGCCGACAATCGACGTACCTCTAACCTCTGGTGATTCGATGGGCTTCCTCAAGGGCATCGGCAAGGCGTTCAAGAAGATCGGCAACTTCGCGAAGAAGGCCGTGGGGTTTGCGAACAAGATTCTGAACGGCCCGCTCGGGAAGATCGCCTCGTTCATCCCCGGCGTCGGCCCCTTCATCGCCGGTGCGGCGAAGATCGTCGGCATTGCGGACGGTGTGCTGAACGGCAAGGGCCTCGGCGGCATCGTCAGCGGGCTCGTCGGCAACCTGGGCGGCGGGCTGCTCGGCAAGGCCGGCTCGTTGCTGAGCAAGACGGGCCTCGACTCAGTCATCGGCTTCGCGAGCAAGGCGACCAACTCGAGCCAGCTGTTCGACGTCATCTCGACCGTCATGCAGCCGCGCCAGAACGACACGTCGGCCGCCGCCGAAGGCGACCGCTACAACATGCAGCAGCTCGCCGCGTACAAGATGGCGAACCTGCTCAGCGCCGCGTAAGCGTCTTCAGTTCGCTGCATCCCCGGAGGGCGCGTCTTCGATGGCGCGCCCTTCGTCGTTGCGGGACGCGAACGTGCGCTTCAGCACGCGACCGATCGACAGGCCCTGCACCACGATGGAGAGAATGACGACCACGTAGGTGACGGCGAGCACCATGTCGCGCTCGGGCACCGGGTGGCCGTCGACGAAGGCGGGAATCGAGAGCGCGAGCGCCACCGACACGCCGCCGCGCAGCCCACCCCACGTCAGAATCTTCGTCGTGCCTTCGGGGAAGACGCGCCGCCCGCCGAGGAAGCGCAGGGGAATGGCGACGGCTCCGAAGCGCGCGACGAGCACCACCAGCCACGCGAGCGCGCCGATGATGACGTGCGGGAGCGTGACGTGCACCACGAGCAACTCGAGGCCGATGAGCACGAACAACAACGCGTTGAGGATCTCGTCGATCAGCTCCCAGAACGTGTCGAGGTGGGCGCGGGTGTTGTCGCTCATCGCGCCGGCGCGACCTTCGTTGCCGATGAAGAGGCCCGCGACGACCATGGCGATGGGCCCAGACACGTGCAGCTTCGCCGCGAGCGCGTAGCCACCGAGCGCGACCGCGAGCGAGATGAGCACCTCGACTTTGTAGTCGTCGATCTTCCTCAACATGATCAGCGCGACCCAGCCGATGACGAAGCCGTAGATGGCGCCGCCCACGGCCTCCTGCAGAAACAAGCTGCCCAGGTGCGCGGGGTCGAAGTCTTTTTCACCCGTCGCCATCTGCAGCAGCCCGAGGAACGCGACGACCGCCACGCCGTCGTTGAAGAGCGACTCGCCGGCGATCTTCGTCTCGAGATCTTTCGGCGCGCCTACGTGCTTCAAGATGCCCAGCACTGCGATGGGATCTGTCGGAGAGATCAACGCGCCGAAGAGCAGGCAATAAATGAGGCGCACTTCGATGCCGAGGAACGAGAACAGCCAGTACGTGAGGTAGCCGACCAGCAACGTCGAGAGCACGACGCCCACGCTCGCCAGCACGCCGATGACGACGCGGTGCTGCTTCAGGTCTTTCAGGTTCACGTGCAACGCCGCCGCGAAGAGCAGCACGCCCAACATTCCCTGCATCAGCGTCTTGTTGAAGTCGATGCGACCGAGGAACGCGGTGGCGTTCTGTTGAAACTCAGGGTGTCGACCGCCGAGCGCGAGCAGCGCCAGCGAGCTGCCCATGGCGATGAGCATCAGGCCGATGGTGGTCGGCAGCTTCAGCACGCGGTGATTCAAGTAGCTGAACACCGCCGTCAGCGTGACGAGTACGGCGATGATCTGAAACACGTCCATGCGACGCGTGTAGCGTCGTCAGCTCGTCGAAGCCACGTCCCACGTGCCGTGAAATGCATACGGCAGCAGCGGCATCGGCACGCGCGCGATGGGGCCCGACGAGAGCGACTTCGCGTTGAACACCGCCAGCGTGCTGCACGCAGAGCCTCCGTCTGACAGCAACACCAACACGTGACCCTCGTCAGCGCGCTCGACAGACGGCACGAAGACAGGCTCGCCGACGAAGACGTCTTGCGGCGCCGACCACAAGTCGGGCGGCCGCGAGGGGTCGAGGAGATCGACACGAATCACCGAATCAAAGGGGTCGCTGTGGCGCGTGTCGGCGCGCGCACCTCCGTACAACGCGGGCGTCTCGAGCCCTTCATGCGCCGGGTGCACGCGGGGAAAGTCGATGCCGTGCGGCGCGAGCTGCGACCACGTCGCGGTGTCTTTCACGGTGATGCGGTACAGCCGCTGCGGCGCCCGCTCGTCGGGCTTGGTGGGGTCGAGCGCGGAGGTCTGCCCTTGAAAGCCGAACTCCATGCCGAAGGTGAAGTCGTTGAAGAGACACGCGTCGAGGTGCACGGCGCCGTCGCGCTCGAAGGCGTTCCCGTAGTGCACCGCGAACGCGCGATCGGGCAGGGGCACGGCTCGCATCGGCGCGGCTGACGTGCGCGGCACGAGGTACACCGCGCCCGGCGCGCTCGGGTCGGTCTCGATGCAGTTGATGAGCGTCGACGCCCCGACGGCGAAGCGCGCGAGCTCACCCAACTTCATGCGCAGCGGGTTGCTGACGAGCACGTACCAGCTCGGCGTGATGACGAAGTCGTGCGCGAAGAGCGCCGACGGCATCGCCGCTACACGCGTGTGCACGAGCTTCCCTGCGGCGTCGAACTCGCGAAACGTGAGCGACGTGGCGCGACCCATCTTCACGCTGCAGGTGACGAGGCGATCCTGGGCGACGTCGTGCTTCATGTGCGCGAGCGTGGCCTGACCTTCGAGCGCGCCGTCGAACGTCGCCTCGCCGCGCGTCTCGAGCGAGTCGGCGTCGAGCGCGTACGGCGCGCCACCTTCCCACCCCGCGAGCAGCGCTCCGTTCCACCGCACGATGGTGGTGTTCGCCACGTTGCGCCCACCGAGCCCCGCGCCGAGGTTCTTCCAGAAGTGGGGGCTGGGGTTGGTACCGAGGCCGCGATGCACGAGGCGCCCGGCCGCGAGCTCGTCTTTGTACGCGGGCGTTTGCACGAAGCGCGCGCGCAGCCGCAGCGAGCCGTCACGCTGAAACTCGAACGCGCGCACATAGCCGTGGCCGTCAAACGGGTGCGCGAGGCGATCTCCGACCTTCGTCCACCCCGGGCCGTTCGAGAGCATGCGCCCTCCGCGCAGCGCGTGCGGCACTTCACCTTCGATGCGCGAGGGCTCGACAGTGAGGTTGAGTTCGCCCGGGTGCGCGAGGAGCGCCGCGTTCCATGCGTTTCGTCGAGCGTTCATCCCCGGCTTCTAGCGCACGCGTCGTTGCAGCACTGCGCGTACCTCGAGGCGCCGCGCCTCGCTCAGCGGTTCACCGCGCGTCGAGTCGCACTCGAGAGCCGCTCGGAGCGCCGTGATGTCTGCGCCTGTGTGTCGCGAGAGCACCCACAAGAGCTGGTGGTACTCGAGCAGCACGAAGAATCGCTCGCTCGATCCGCGCGCGCGTTGCCCGGCGCCGTGGCAGTCGAACACCGCGCAGCCGCGAAACCCTCGCTGTGACAGCTCTTCGTGAATCGCGCAGCGACCACACGAAGCGAGGTTCGGGCATGGCTTTCCCGCCGGTTTGGAGATCGCGAAGTCGGCTGAAGCCTCCAGCGCGAAGGCTACGCAGCACAAAGCTCCGCACGACGCGCAGTCGGCGTTGAGGTCGAACGAAGACATGAGGAAACCCGAGGCGCGGAGACGCGCGGTCACTGCGGCGTGGAAGAGCGTGAAAACGAAAACGCCAGCCCGGGTGAGGGGCTGGCGTCGAGTGCTGCTGAAGAACGACGTAGCAACTGCGCACCGCGATTGTCACGAACGATCGCCGACGCGCGGTGGTACGAGCACCGCATGACGCGACGCACGTACTTCCCGCACCTCGAGCCGTTCAACACCGGGCGCCTCTCTGTCGGCGATGGTCACGAGCTGTACTTCGAAGAGAGCGGCAACCCGAACGGCAAGCCCGTGGTCTTCGTGCACGGCGGCCCTGGCGGCGGCACCGAGGCCAAGCAGCGCCGCTTCTTCGACCCGAGCGTGTACCGCATCGTGCTGTTTGATCAGCGCGGCTGCGGCAAGTCGACGCCGTTCGCGTCGCTCGAGCACAACACCACGTGGCACCTCGTGGCCGACATGGAGCAGCTGCGCACGCACCTGAAGATCGAGCAGTGGCAGGTCTTCGGAGGCTCGTGGGGCAGCACGTTGGCGCTCGCGTATGCGCAGACGCACCCCGAGCGCTGCAGCGAGCTGGTGTTGCGCGGCATTTTCCTGCTGCGCAAATGGGAGATCGACTGGTTCTACCAGGACGGCACCAGCCACCTCTTTCCCGACGCGTGGGAGAAGTACCTCGCCGTCATTCCTGAAAGTGAGCGCGGTGATCTCGTGGCCGCGTACTACCGCCGGCTCACCAGCGCCGACGCGACGGTGCGCGCTGAGGCCGCGCGCGCGTGGAGTCAGTGGGAAGGGCGCACGAGCTACCTGCTGCCGAACGAGTCGTACTTGTCGAGGACCGGTGAAGACGCGTTCGCCGACGCCTTCGCGCGCATCGAGTGTCACTACTTCGTGAACGGTGGCTGGGTGACGGGCGAGAAGTCGTTGCTCAGCCCCGCGAACATCGCGCGCATGAAGCACATCCCCGGGGTGATCGTTCAGGGGCGCTACGACGTGGTGTGCCCCATGGAATCAGCGTGGGCGCTTCACCGTGCGTGGCCTGAAGCCGACCTCCGCATCGTCGAAGATGCGGGGCACGCAGCGCACGAGCCCGGAATTCTGCACGAGCTGATCGAAGCGACGGATCGCTTCAAGTCACGCGCGTGAGCGAAATAGCGTCGCTGTAACTTGTTGACCTTTCACTTCGAAAGAAAGTAGCGAGCCCGCCCTCATGGCATCCAAGCCTCTCGTGATCGTCGAGTCTCCGGCGAAGGCCAAGACCATCGGCCAGTTTCTGGGCAACAACTTCAAGGTGATGGCGTCGGTCGGTCACGTCGTCGATCTCCCGTCGACGGGCCTCTGCGTCGACGTCGCCAACGACTTCAAGCTCACCTACGAGGTGACCAAGCCCGACGTCATTCGTGGGCTCAAAGAGGCGCTCAAGACCTCGAGCGACCTGTACCTCGCCACCGACGAAGACCGCGAAGGTGAAGCCATCGCGTGGCACCTGCAGGAGCAGTTGAAGCCCAAAGTTCCCGTGCGTCGCATGGTGTTCCACGAGATCACCAAGCGCGCGATTGCTGACGCGGTCGACAACTCGCGCGAGCTGAACATGGGCCTGGTCGACGCGCAGGAGACGCGGCGCACCCTCGACCGGCTGTATGGCTACGAGGTCTCGCCGGTGTTGTGGCGCAAGGTGAAGGGCGGGCTGTCGGCGGGCCGCGTGCAGTCACCGGCGATTCGGCTCATCGTGCAGCGCGAGCTGGAGCGCATGAACTTTCGCTCGGTCTCGTACTGGGACGTGAGCGCGAAGCACCCCACGTCGCCGGCGTTCGAGTCGACGTTGTGGTCGGTGAACGGGCAGCGTGTCGCGAGCGGCAAGGACTTCAGCGATCAAGGCAAGCTCGAGTCGCAGAACGTCGCGTGGATCGACGAGGCCAAAGCGCGGCAGATCGCCGACGGGCTCGCGGGCAAGTCGTTCACGGTCAAGAGCCTGGAGACGCGGCCGTACCGCAGCTCGCCCAAGCCGCCGTTCATGACGTCGACGCTGCAGCAGGAAGGTGGCCGCAAGCTGGGCATGAGCGCGCAGCAGGTCATGCGCGTGGCGCAGGGCCTCTACGAGCGCGGCTACATCACGTACATGCGCACCGACTCCACGACGCTCTCGCAGACCGCGCTCGACGCGGCGCGCGCGCAGGTCGGTGAGCTCTTCGGCAAGCAGTTCCTGCCCGACGCGCCTCGTCAGTACGCGCGCAAGGTGAAGAACGCGCAGGAGGCCCACGAAGCGATCCGCCCTGCGGGTGAAGCGTTCCGCACGCCCACGGAGCTGGCCGTGGAGCTCGGGTCTGCGGAGCTCAAGCTGTACGAGCTCATCTGGAAGCGCACGCTCGCCTCGCAGATGACCGACGCCGAAGGTGAATCGGTCTCGCTCAAGCTCTCGGCCGACGCGAAGGGCACCGCCGTCGAGTTCTCGTCGAGCGGCCGCACCATCACGTTCCCCGGTTACCTGCGCGCGTACGTCGAGAGCAGCGACGACACCGCCGAGAAGACCGACGATCAAGAGTCTCCGTTGCCTGCGTTGAAGCAGGGCGACACCGTGCCGGTGGAGGCGCTCGAGGCCGCCGGTCACACCACTTCGCCGCCGGCCCGCTACACCGAAGCGTCGCTGGTGAAGAAGCTGGAGGAGCTCGGCATTGGCCGCCCGTCGACCTACGCGTCGATCATGGGAACGCTCCAGGCGAAGTATGTCTGGAAGAAGGGCCAGGCGCTCATCCCCAACTGGGAGGCGTTCGCCGTCGTGAAGTTGATGGAGAAGCACTTCGAGGATCTCGTCGACCTCGCGTTCACCGCCGAGATGGAGACGGACCTCGACCAGATCGCCGGCGGGGAGCGCGAGAAGGTCGCGTACCTGAAGGACTTCTATTTCGGAGATCGCAAGCGCGCGGGCTTGAAGAAGCTCGTCACGCAGAACCTCGAGAACATCGACGCGGCGGAGATCAACTCCATCTACATCGGTGGAAAAGAGTCGGGCATCATCGTGAAGCCCGGTCGCTATGGCCCGTACATCAAGCGCGGTGAAGACACCGTGTCGGTGCCTGACGCGATTCCTCCCGATGAAGTCACGGTCGAAAAAGCCGAAGCGCTGCTCGCGGCCCCCAAGGGCGACACGCCCATCGGCGTCGACCCGGCGACGGGCCTCAACGTGTACGCGAAGAACGGGCGCTTCGGGCCGTACGTGCAGCTGGGTGAAGTGACTGACGACTCGAAGCCGAAGACGGCGTCGATCTTCAAGCACATGAAGCCCGAGACCACGACGCTCGAGCAGGCGCTCGAGTTGTTGAGCCTGCCGCGCACGCTGGGCAAGGCCGACGACGGCGAGGAGATCACCGCGCAGAACGGTCGCTACGGCCCGTACATCACCAAGGGTAAAGACAGCCGCAACCTGGGCGTCGAGAACGAAGCGAAGCTGCTGACGATGACGCTCGCCGACGCGGTGGAGATCTTCAAACAGCCCAAGCAGTTCCGCGGTCGTGGCCAGGCCAAGCCGGCGATCATCGTGGGGAAAGACTCTGCGAGCGGGAAAGACATTCAGCTCAAGGAGGGCCGCTTCGGTTGGTACGTGACCGACGGCGAGACCAACGCGTCGCTGCGCAAAGGTGACGATCACTCCGAAGTGACGGCCGACCGCGCGTCGGAGTTGTTGGCGCAGCGCCGGGAATACATGGCGTCGCCAGAAGGCATCGCGAAGGCCAAGCTGCGCGGTGACAAGAAGGCGGCGAAGGCGCCGAAGGGCAAGGCAAAGAAGAAGGCCGCGCCGAAGGCTGCTGCAGTCGAAGAGGTCCCTGCTGTGAGCGCCGCCAAGGCCCTCGTCGCGAAGGCGAAGAAGAAGGCGACGTCGGCTCCTGCCGCGGCGAAGAAGTCGACCAGCGGGAAGGCGGCCCCGAAGAAGGGCAAGAAGAAGTGAGCCCCGCGCGCCGCGAGAGCGCTGAAGAAAAGCAGTTCCTCGAGAAGTACCGCCCGAAGGACTACCCACGTCCTTCGGTGGCCGTCGACCTGGTCATCTTCACCATCATCGACGCGCAGTTGCGCGTGCTGCTGGTGAAGCGCCAGCAGCACCCGTTCAAGGGTGAATGGGCGCTGCCCGGCGGCTTCGTGCGCGTCGGTGAGTCAGCCAAAGAGCAGGGCGAAGATCTCGACAGCGCCGCGCGCCGCGAGCTTCAAGAAGAGACGGGCCTCGAGCCAGAGCGCGTGCACATCGAGCAGTTGTACACGTTCGGGGCGATCAACCGAGACCCGCGCATGCGCGTCATCACCGTGGCGTACTTCGCGCTGGTTCGGCCCGACCTCGCGCCGTTCGTGAAGGCCGGTGGAGACGTCAGCCACGCGCAGTGGATCTCGGTGGAGGCGCTCAAGAAGACGGAGCTCGCGTTCGATCACCGTGAGGTCGTCGAGACCGGGCTGGCGCGCGTGCGCGGCAAGCTCGAGTACTCGGGCATCGCCTTCGACCTCGTGCCGTTGACGTTCACCATCCCCGAGCTGCGGCACGTGTATTCCATCGTGCTCGACAAGGAGATGGACCCCGGCAACTTCCGCCGCAAGTTCAACCGCATGCTCGACGACGCGCTCATCGAGCAGGCGCCGGGCAAGCGCATCACCGCGTCGAAGCCGGCCACCGTCTACCGCTTCAAGAGGCGCTGAATGTTCCGTGCGCTGACGCTCGTTTCGCTGCTGTTCATCACTGGCTGCAAAAAAGACGTCGCTCCTGAGGCCGCGTTCTGGAGCTGGGTGCGCGCGCACACAGCCGAGCTGAAGGCGGTGCGCACGGGGCAGGAGCCCATCGTCGACGAGCTGTCGAAGGAGCTGAAGAAGGCGTCACCGGGGCTCGCGTTCGAGCTGGGCGTGGGCACCGAGCCCTTCGAGTTCATCATCAGCGCTGACGGCATTCTCGACCGCTTCGAGGCGGTGAAGCAGCTCACGTCGAAGGCGGGCGACATTCCCGGCGTGAAGGTGATCGCGTTTCGACCGCGCAAGGCCATCGACGGGTTCGAGATGCGCTTCGGCGAGCTGACAATGGCCGCGGCCGACGTGAAGTTCGTCGCGACTCGCGAAGCGGGGAAGGTCGACCTGAAGCTCTACGTCGACGGGTTGAACGACGAGAACAGCGCGCAGCTCAAGAAGGCGGGCTTCGTGCTGCTCGACGCGGCCATCGGCGAGTACGACATGGAGACGAAGGTCGGCGTCATCGAGTTTCACCCGGGCCCGGCCCCGGAGGGCGCGCAGCCGCTCAGCGCGCTGGCCTCGACGCTGTAGGCTGCGGTGTCTATGCACGCGCTGCTGCTGGGCAGGTTTCACGCCGTCACCCGAAGTCAGGCGAAATGGTTGGCGTCGTTGTCACGCGCGCCTGTCGAGCAGCTGGTGTGCGTCATCACCAGCGCCAACCACTCGGCGACGCGGCGCAACCCGCTCGACGTCGCCACGCGCGAGGAGATGCTCAAGCCCGCCCTGGAGCGCAGCGGCAAGCCCCATGAGCTGGTGCGCGTCGACGACGTGCCTGATTCGTCAGGCTGGGTTGATCATGTACTGGCGCAGGTCGAAGCGCAGACCGGTGCGAAGCTGGCTCCGTCGAACACGCTGCTCTTCTCGGCGAACCGCGACGTCGACGCGCTGTTTCGGGAGCAGGGCTTCACCATCGTGAATCAAGAGGTGAAGGGGCTGACGCCGCACGAGCTGGTGCAGCGCATCGCCGAGGGGAAGCCGTGGGTCGACGAGGCGTCGGAAGAGACGCGCGCGGTCTTCGAACGCCCCGACGTCGCAGCGAAGGTGCGCGACATCTTCCGGCAGACGTTGCTCAACGACGACGGAGAGCTCGGGCACTTCCGCGATTTTCTTTCGTACGGCGCGATGATGGACGCGTCGCTCGTGCAGAAGCTGGAAGATCTCATTCGCTTCGTGAAGCCCGGCTGCATCGTCGACAAGGGCTGCGGCACCGGCAAGTTGATGGTCGAGCTGTCGCGCCTGTTCCCTTCGTCGCGGTTGGTGGGCGTCGATCTGTCGCGCGAGTTTCTGCGGCTGTGCGACGAGAACACGTACGCCACGCAAGACGTGTCGCTGGTGTTCGGCAACATCATCGAGCGCAACGTGACGCCGGGCACCGCGAGCACCGTCATCTATTCGTCGGTGATGCACGAGGTGCACTCGTATTCGAACTACCAACGCGAGGAGATCGATCGCGCGCTGCGCAACTGCCGTGAAGAGCTCGAGCCCGGCGGCCGCGTGTTGATTCGTGACGGCATCAGCCCGGCGCCGGCGACGTGGCGCCTCAAGCTGCTCACGCCGCAGACGCGCGAGGTCTTCGAGCGCTTCGCGCGGGAGTTCTGTCATGGGCGCGGCGCAAAGTTCGACCGACTGAGCGACGACACGGTGCGCTTGTCGTCGCACGACGCGAACGAGTTCCTCTGTAAGAAGGACTACCTCAAGAACTGGCACATCGAAGTGCACGAGGAGTTCGGCCCGCTCACGCTCGAGGGGTGGCGCGAGGCGCTGGTGCGCACGGGGTTCAAGCCGCTGCACCTGAGCGAGTACGCCAACGAGTGGATCGTGAAGAACCGCTACGACGGCACCGTGGAGGTCTTCGACGACGCAGGCAACACGCTGCCGTGGCCGCCCACCAACATGGTCGTCGTCGGCGAGAAGGCTTAGGCACGCTTCACGAGCTGTTGGAAGAACAGGTCGGTCTGCTTTTCGAGCACCGAGTTGGCTTTGAGCCGCATGTCGAGGTGCGCGAAGTCGACGGTGTCGAGGTCCTGGTCCTGGTTGAAGCACGAGAAGACGAACGACTCTTTGCCGGTGCGAGGGTCGACGTGGCGTTGGAGGCACTGCGCGCAGATCTCCTTCATCATGCATTGCATCGGCGAGTTGATGCTGCCGACGGCGCAGTGGCCCGGCTTCAGGTGCGCCTTCAGCACGCCGTCACGCGCGTCTTTCACGGCCTTCATCATGCGATCGCTGCCGATGGCGATGATGCGGTCGACCTTCGAGAGGTCGATCGTCGGCGCGCCGAGCTGCCCTGATGCGTACGCCACCATCGACTGCACGATGTTGCCGACGAACGAGCGATCTTGCGGCCGCCGTGCGACGAGCGGTTCTCCGGCGTCGACCGACCAGATGACTTGATCTGCCGCCGCCTCGAGCTCGTTCAACTTGTACGCGTCGACGGCGCGTCGATAGCCCGCGAAGTAGAGCACCTTGCAGCCGGCCGCACGCAGCGCCTGCCCGATGGAGAACAGCACCGCGTTGCCGAGCCCGCCGCCGGCGAGCACGACGGTCTCACCGACCCCGATGTGCGTGGGTGCGCCGGTCGGGCCCATCAGCACCACGCGTTCGCCGACCTTCAGGCGTGCGCACAGCCGCGACGACGCGCCCAGCTCGAGGACGATGGTCGAGAGTAGACCTCTTTCTTTGTCGACCCACGCGCCGGTGAGCGCGAGGCCCTCCATCGTCAGCCGGGTGCCGTCGATGACCTCGGCGGTGCGCTCGAAGTTCTGGAGTCGGTAGAACTGACCGGGCTCGAAGTGCTGCGCTGCGAAGGGCGCCTTGACGATGACCTCGACGATGGTCGGCGTCAGGCGGTTCACCGCTTCAACCGTCGCAGTGAACGCGTGATCGAGCTTGGAGAAGTCGTGTTTCGCGTGCACGCCCGTTTCAGGGAAGAGCTTTGCGATGTGCACGTAGCCGTCTTTGGCCGACGCCATCGCCTTGACCACGTTGCCCGCGTAGGTCGGGTGGTTGTCGCCGTAGAAGGTGATGAAGCGGCCGTCTTTTTCGTAGCTCGTGAAGAACGAGGCGCCCCGCGCCTCGAGGCTCCACTTCGTGCCGTCGTACACCGCGTCGTGGCCGCGGAAGTACGCGCCGTCGAGCGCGAAGGTGCCCGGGTACTCGTGCTCGTACGTGATGTTGGGTGACGTGCCCGCAGCGACGCACACGGTGCGCGCGGCGAGCTCCAGCACCTGGCCACTGCTCTCGAACCGCACCGCTTTGACGGCTCCGAATTCGTCGGGAACGATCTCGACGGGCGAGACACGCTCGATGAAACGAATGCCTTCTTCGAGCGCCTCAGCGACCTCTTCATGGTTGAGCCGATACGCGGGCGACTCGATGAGCGAGCGCCGGTAGCACAGCGACACGCCGCCCCAGCTCCGCACCAGCTTGATGAAGTCGGGCGCTTCGCCGAGGGCCGCCGCGCGTACCCGTTCGGCCCGCACCGCGCGGCCGTGCTCGAGGAACTCGCGATACACGCCGAGCTCTTCGGGGTTCATTCGCGCGAACACCTGCGCTTCATCGAGCTGCTCGTGCCGCGCGAGCGTCTTCTCGACCTGCACGGGGTAGTAGGCGAAGAGCTCCGTCGCGGTGTCGATGCCGGTGAGCCCTCCGCCGATGACGAGCGCGGGCAAGCGCACCTGCAGGTTCGCCAACGAGTCGCGCTTGAACGCGCCGGTGAGCTGCAGCGCCATCAAGAAGTCGCTCGCCGCGCGTACGCCGCGCACGAGGTTGTTCTTCATCGGAACGATGGTCGGCTTGCCCGCGCCCGTGGCGATGGCGATGTGGTCGAAGCCGAGGCTCCACGCGTCGTCGATGGTCAACGTGCCGCCGAAGCGCACGCCGCCGTACGCGCGGAAGCCCTCGCGGCGCGCCAACGTCAGGTGAATGAGCGTGAGGAATGACTTGTCCCACCGCACGGTGATGCCGTACTCGCTGACGCCGCCGAAGCCCTCGAGCACGCGCTCGTCGAGCGGCAATACGAGCTCGCTCCAGTCACGAATCGGCTCCGAGGCGTTCAGCAGCGCTTCACGGAAGTGTTCAATCTTCAACCCGTCGATGCCGGCGACGGTGAAGCCTTCGTTCAGGAGGTAGTGCGCGAGCGTGTAGCCGGCGGGCCCGAGGCCCACGACGAGCACGTTCTTCCCCTTCGGCGCGGCGGCGAACGGGCGCTTCACGTTGAGCGGGTTCCAGCGCGTCAGCAGGCCATAGAGCTCGAAGCCCCAGGGCAGGGCGAGCACGTCGGTCAGCACGCTGGTCTCGATCTGCGGAATATTGACCGGCTCCTGCTTTTGAAAAATGCAGGCCTTCATGCAGTCGTTGCAGATGCGGTGACCGGTGCCCGGGCACATCGGGTTGTCGAGCATCACCATCGCCAGCGCGCCGAGTGAATCGCCGCGACCCTTCAGCGCGTGCATCTCGGAGATGTGCTCTTCGAGTGGGCAACCGGTGAGCGGAATCTGCAGCGCGTTCTTCTTGTAGGTGCCGCCGACGGGGTCTTTCTCTTTGAAGCCCTTGCTGCACGAGTCTTTGTCGCGCTCGTGGCAGAGCACGCAGTAGTCGACCTCACCCATCACCATGCGCGCGTCGCCGCGTGGGTCGGTCAGCTTGAAGCCGTCGCGGTGACGGAGGTGCGCGTCGGGGCCTTCGAAGAGCTCCGGGTGCGAGGCGTCGGGCACCTTCAGCTCGACGAGCTTGTCTGTGCTGAGCGGCCTGGGCTGCGTGACGGTCGACCAGCCGTGAAACGTGTGCGTGAAGCTGGCGCGCGCCCACATCCACCGGTCCAACAACGAGAGCAGCGCGCGAATTTGAACCTGCGCGTCACCCACCAGCGACGAGCCGAACGCCGCCCGACCTTCGACTGTCGAGAGCAGTCGCGCGCGGAGCCCGTCCCAGACTGGAGACGGTTGTTTCTCTTCGTGCATCAACGTCAACGTCGCTTCGGCCAACGCGCGCTCGGCGTCGGTGTCGGCGAGCGTGGCCGCGAAGCCCAGCGAGAGCAGCGTGCGCACGCGCGCGTCGAGCTCCGGCAGCTCATCGCGGCTCGGGCGGTCGACGGCGACCTTCTTGAACACGCGGCGATTGACGAACTCGCGTTTGAACTCGAACAGCTTGAGCTCGTCGGAGAGCTTCGCGCGGAGCGCCTCGAGCTCGGCTTCGACGTGAAAGAGCCGACCCACGAAGCGGCTGACCTCGGCGGCGATCTCGATGAGCAACGCCGATTCTCTCGGGGCCGTCAGCGCGCCGCGCGCCACGCCTTCATGAACCGCGGCTCGATACACGGCGAAGCGCGTCGACAACTCCGGTGGCAGCGACGCCAGAAACGCGTCGTGGAGTCGCGAGAGATGGGTGGTGTGCTGGAGCTGCTCGAAAGTGAACCCGTCGATGCCGAGCTGCAACATGAAGCGTGGAACTAGCCGTGCGACTCCGCGCCAGCAAGCGGTGCCGCGCAACGTACGTGGCCACGCAACCGCTCGAAGAGCTCACGTGAATTGTCGCTGAGCCGTTGCAGGCGTTCACGCGTGTCGTCGATGCGACCATCGAGGTGCAGCAGCTCTCGTCGCAGGTGGCTGACCAGCGCTGCGGCTTCGTGAAAGCCACGCTCGGCGAGCACGTGCGCGAACTCCGCGACCGCCAATTCGTCGGGCCGTCGCGACAACGACGGAGGCAGGTGCTTGAGCACGCCCGAGCTCTCCAACCAGCCGCGCAGGCGCCGCAGCCGTGCGCGCGCCGAGCGCCTCGCGCTGCGGAGCACCGAGAGCTCCGTCTC
Organism: Archangium sp.; assembly: GCA_035910535.1. Taxonomy (GTDB): domain Bacteria; phylum Myxococcota; class Myxococcia; order Myxococcales; family Myxococcaceae; genus Archangium_A. The sequence goes on from JAMHXF010000047.1 coordinate 162,094, forward strand.
GAGACGGTCGCCCAGCCCGAGCATCACCAGCACGTGCTCTTCTGCGAGATCCACCAGGGTGACCTGCGCCAACGATCTGCGCAGCCGCACCGCCAACTGCCGGTATTCCTTCCGCACCCGCCACAGCTCCATGTGATGTCCTCCATGGTGGGACGTAGGCACACCTCGTGCCGGTCGCATCGGCAGTTGTTTCAGCATCTTGCGGGTTTGCCCCAGTCCGCCTGAGACGCTAAGGGCCGCGCCATGCGAACTGATCTTCAGGACGGCAGCGTGGCGAAGCGCGAAGTCGAATCGGCGGCGCCGGTGAAGCAGAAGGTGAAGCTGCTGATCTTCGTCATCGCCTACTACGCCGAGAAGACGCTGACCTCGGTGCTCGATCGCATTCCGCGCGCGGTGCTCAGCGAGTTCGACTGCGAGATTCTCGTCGTCGACGACGCCTCGAAAGACCGCACCTTCGAGCTCGGTCACGAATACCGCGACGCGAACCGCAGCATTCGCATCACCGTGCTGCGCAACGAGTTCAACCAGGGTTACGGCGGCAACCAGAAGGTCGGCTATTCGTATGCGATCAAGAACGGCTTCGACCTCGTCGCCATGGTGCACGGTGACGGCCAGTACGCGCCGGAGCAGTTGCCGAACCTGCTGGCGCCGCTGGTGAGCGGCGAGGCCGACGCGGTCTTCGGCAGCCGAATGTTGTCGCGTTTCGGCGCGCTCAAGGGCGGCATGCCGCTCTACAAATTCGTGGGGAACAAGATCCTCACCACCGCGCAGAACGCGCTGTTGGGCACGAAGCTCTCGGAGTTCCACTCCGGCTACCGCATCTATTCGACGCGCGCGCTGCGCTCGGTGCGCTTCGAGCTGAACTCGAACGACTTCCACTTTGATACGGAGATCATCATTCAGTTCCTGAACGCGAAGCTGCGCATCAAGGAACTCCCGATTCCCACGTACTACGGCGACGAGATCAGCCGCGTGAACGGCATGAAGTACGCGAAGGACGTGATGGTCGCGACGGCGATGAACACGTTGCATCGCAGTGGTGTCGTGCAGCAGCGCCGCTTCGACCCCGTCTCTGAAGGCAACTCGCACTACGAGCTCAAGCTCGGCTACCCGTCGAGCCACCAGTACGCGCTCGACGCCGTGCCGAACGGCGAGTCGGTCATCGACATTGGCGCTGGGCCCGGAGGCATCGCGCAGGCCTTCAAGGACAAGCACTGCAAGGTCGCGGTGGTCGATCAGTTCGAGCCGCAGCACGCCGATCCCGACGTGAAGGTCTTCGTGCGCGATCTCGATCAGCCGCTCGACGTCGACACCACGGGCTATCGCTACCTGCTCCTGCTCGACGTCATCGAGCACCTGAAGAACCCCGAAGCGTTCGTCGACGGGCTCCGTCGCCAGTTCACCTTCGAGCCCAAGACGCTCGTGCTCACCACACCGAACATCGCCTTCGTGGTGCAGCGGCTCATGTTGGCGTTCGGCCAGTTCAACTACGGCAAGGCCGGCATTCTCGACCGCACGCACACGCGGCTCTTCACGTTCCGCAGCATCGAGCACCTGCTCCGTGACGCCGGCTTCCGCATCAAAGAAGTGCGCGGCGTACCTGCGCCGTTCCCGCGCGCGGTCGGTGACAACGTGCTCGGGCGCGGGCTCACGGCGCTGAACGCGGCTGCCATTCGCGTGTCGAAGACGCTCTTCTCGTACCAGATCATGATCGTCGCCGAGTCGACGCCCGACGTGCAGTTCGTGCTCGAGCGCGCGCAGCAGTCTTCGAAGCAGTGACGCGCTGGGTCTGGCTGGCCGTCGCCGGTGCGCTCATTCGTCTGGTGTTGATGGCGCTGTCCATCGGCTCCAACGACGCGCGCATCTGGGAGGTCTTCGGTCAACACATCGTCGAGCACGGGCTGTTGCAGACCTACCTGGTGCTCGATGGCGGGCCCGCAGCACCGGTGCCGGTGTTCAATCACCCGCCGCTCGCTGGTTTGTGGGTCGCGCTGTGTTGGTGGTTCTCGAGCCTGACTGGCTTGCGTTTTGCGATTGCCCTCAAGCTCGCTGGCATCGCCGCGGAGTTTGTCACTGCGCGCGTGCTGTGGCTGGTGTGGCGCGAGAAGGTCGGTGCTGAGCGCGCGTGGAAGGTGGTCGCCGCGTACAGCCTGGGCCTGTGCTCGATTCTGGTGAGCGCGTTTCACGGCAACACCGACGCGGTCTACGCGATGCTCGTGTTGCTCTCGGCGTTCCTCTTTGCCGGCGGTCGGCCCGGCGCTGCAGGGCTCGCGCTGGCAATGTCGATCAACGTGAAGCTGATCCCCGTGTTCGTGATTCCCGCGTTCCTCGCCGCGTGCCGCGACTGGAAGACGTTCACGCGCTTCTTCGCAGGGCTCGCCGCTGGCGTGCTGCCCTTCGTGCCGCTGCTGGTGCTCATTCCCGCGCAGTTCGCGAAGAACGTCTTGTCGTACACGCCGAACCTCGAGCACTGGGGTGTGGTGGGCATGTTGCTGCTCTCGAGCGAGACGCGGCGCCTGGGCTCGGTGGTGCCGCAGGCGCTCGACTTCTACACGCAGTATTCGAAGCTGCTGCTGCTGGGCGCGGTGCTGCTCGCGGCGTGGTGGGCGCGTCGGAGCCGGGCCGACATCTTCGTGAGCGCGCTGCTGCCGTTGACGTTGTTCCTGGTGCTGACGCCGGGCTTCGGCGTTCAGTACACGGTGATGCTGTGCCCGATTCTCTTCGCCGTGAGTCTGCGCTGGGGCCTCGCGTGGACCACCGTCGCGGGGCTCTTCATCTTCATTCCGTACTTCGTGTTCATGGAAGGCACGTTCCCCTGGGAGTCGGGCTTTCGTTCGCGCTACCCGCACCCGGCGCCGTTGTTCGGGTTCCTCGCGTGGGTGCTGTTGTTGCGGTTGACCGTCGCCATCGTGACGGGCCGCTTCTCGCGAGTGCGCACCCATGACTGACGTGAGCGCCTCGCGTGCTGCGTTGATGGCGCTGGTCTGCTTCGGGTTGGGTCAGGCGCTGTATTCGAGCGACGGCACGCTCGAGCCGGGCGCGTTTCGTTGGTTGGTGACGGTGAGCGCGGCGGCTGTGCTCTCGCTCGGGCCTTCGTTTCGCGTGCGGTGGTTGGAGCCCGTGTTGGGCCTCGCCGTGGTGTGCGAGTTCGCGCAGCAGTTCCTGCGCGCGCCTGGAATCTCGGTGGCAGCGCCGCTGTGGCCGTTTCACGTGGGCGTCGTGGTGGCCGGCGCGCTGGTGGGCCTCGGGGTGTGGCGTGCGTGGTGGGCTCGGTGGGCGCTGGTGGGTGTCTTCGTCGTGCTGGCCGCGTGGGTGCTGCACGCGTCTCCGAACCCTGAAATCGACGTGGTGCTCTTTCAACGAGAAGGCGCGAGTGCGCTGCTCCACGGCCTCAACCCGTACGCGCTTCGCTACCGCGACATCTACGCAGGCACGCCGGGCTACGAGAGCGTCGTGCTGTATGGCCCGGGGTTGTCGGTAGACGGCGTGCTGCAGTTCGGCTTTCCGTACTTCCCACTGAGCCTGTTGCTCACGTTGCCGGCGCACGCGCTCATCGGCGACTACCGGTGGGCGCAGCTGCTCGCGGTGGCCTTCGCGGGTGGCGTGGCGATGCTCGCGCGGCCGGGTCGGCTCTCGTTGTTGGCAGGAGCGATGTTGCTGTTCACGCCGCGTGGCTTCTTCGTGCTCGAGCAGGGGTGGACGGAGCCGCTCGTGCTCGGCGTGCTGGCGGCGACGGTGCTCGCGGCCGACAAGAAGCCGAGCTGGGTGCCGTGGCTCTTCGGGCTGCTGCTGGCGGTGAAGCAGTACACGCTCTTTCTGGTGCCGCTCTCGGTGCTGCTGCTGCCCGATGACCAACGCACGCTCAGAGGCGCGGTGGTCTTTCTGCTGCGTGCAGCGGCGCCCGCGCTGTTGGTGACGGTGCCTTTCGTGCTGTGGAGCCCGGGCGACTTCTGGTTCGACGTCGTCAAGCTGCAGACGCTGCAGCCGTTCCGCCCCGACGCGCTGAGCTTCGCCGCGAAATGGAATCAGCTCGTTGGTTCGCCGCCGGTCGCGTGGTGGGCCTTCGTCGTGGCAGCGTCGGCCTCGGCGGTGTGCGCGTGGCGGCTGCCGCGAGGGCCGGGTTCGTTTCTCGTGGGGGTGACGGTGACGTACCTGCTGTTCTTTGCGAGCAGCAAACAGGCCTTCGCCAACTACTACTTCTTCGTCATCGGCGCGGCGGCGCTGGCCGTCGCGTTCACCTTGACGCCTCGGCTGCCGTTGCGTACGCGCGGGTCGTGAAACGCGCCTTGATCTCCGGCATCACGGGCCAGGACGGCTCGTACCTCGCGGAACTCCTCATCGAGAAGGGCTACGAGGTGCACGGCATCGTGCGGCGCTCGAGCTCGCTCAACCGCGCGCGCATCGACCATCTCTTCGATGAAGGTGAAGGGCGCCTGCATCGCCTGCACTACGGCGACCTCACCGACGCCTCGAGCATCAACCGGCTCATTCGAGACGTGAAGCCCGACGAGATCTACAACCTCGGCGCGCAGAGCCACGTGAAGGTCAGCTTCGACGTGCCTGACTACACGGCCGACACGGTGGGCATCGGCACGTTGCGCCTGCTCGAGGCGACGCGCGAGGCGGGCATCACGCCGCGCTTCTACCAGGCCGGCTCGTCGGAGATGTACGGGCTGGTTCAGGAGACGCCGCAGAAGGAAACGACGCCGTTCTACCCACGCTCGCCGTACGCGGCCGCGAAGGTCTACGCGCACTGGATCTCGGTGAACTACCGCGAGGCCTACGGAATGTTCGTGTGCAACGGCATTCTCTTCAACCACGAGAGCCCGCGCCGCGGCGAAGGCTTCGTGACGCGGAAGATCACGCGCGGGGTGGCCGCCATCAAGCTGGGCCTCGCCGACAAGCTCGCGCTCGGCAACCTCGAGGCGCAGCGCGACTGGGGCTACGCCAAAGACTACGTCGAGGCGATGTGGCTCATGCTCCAGCAGGACAAGCCCGACGACTACGTCATCGCGACCGGCGAGACGCACAGCGTGCGGGAGTTCTGCGAAGTCGCGTTCGCGCACGTCGGCCTCGACTGGCAGAAGCACGTCGTGGTCGACCCGCGCTACTTCCGTCCGACGGAGGTCGACCTGCTCCTCGGTGATTCAACGAAGGCGAAGACGAAGCTCGGTTGGGCTCCCAAGACGCGCTTCCACGAGCTCGCCAGGCTCATGGTCGACGCCGACCTGATCGCCATCGCCAAGGAGGCTCACCGATGAACGCGCCCGTTCCCGTCACCGCCTGCCGCATCTGCGGAAACCCGCAGCTCGAGACGGTGCTCGACCTCGGTCAGCAGGCGCTCACGGGCGTCTTCCCGAAGCCGGGCGTGCAGGTCGAAGGTGGGCCGCTGGTGCTCGTGAAGTGTCACGGCCGCGACGGTTGCTGTGGCCTGGTGCAGCTCGGGCACACGTACGATCTCGGTGAGCTCTACGGCGACAACTACGGCTACCGCAGCGGGCTGAACGCGTCGATGGTGCGTCACCTCGGCGAGAAGGTGCGCGCGCTGCAGGCCCGCTGTCCCTTGAACCCGGGCGATCTGGTGCTCGACATCGGCAGCAACGACGGCACCACGCTCGGGCACTACCCGGACACCGTCGATCGCCTCGGCATCGACCCCACCACCGAGAAGTTCCGCAAGTACCACCCGCCGGGAGTTCGCGCGGTGGCCGACTTCTTCTCGGCCGAGTCGTTCAAGCGCATCGCCGGAGATCGCAAGGCGCGCATCGTCACCAGCATCTCGATGTTCTACGACTTGCCCGCCCCGATGGACTTCGTGCGCGACGTGGCCGCGGTGTTGGCCGACGACGGCGTCTGGCACCTCGAGCAGAGCTACTTGCCGTTGATGCTCGAGACCGTCAGCTACGACACGGTCTGCCACGAGCACCTCGAGTTCTACGCGCTCGCCCAGCTCCAGTGGATGACGTCGCGCGCGGGGTTGCGCATCACCGACGTGCAGCTCAACGACGTCAACGGTGGCTCCTTCGCGGTGACGGTCGAAAAGGGGCGGGGTGACGCGCCCATCGTCGCCGAGCTGCTCGCGCGTGAAGCGCCGCTGGCGTCGCTCGAGACATGGCGTGCCTTCGCCGCGACCGTCGCGCAGCACAAGGTCGAGCTGCCCGCGTTGCTGCGCAAGCTCAAGGCCGAGGGCAAGCGCGTCATCGGGCTCGGCGCGTCGACCAAGGGCAACGTGACGTTGCAGTACTGCGGCCTGACGCCCGACCTGCTGGAGACGATCGCCGAGGTGAACCCCGACAAGTTCGGCTGCGTCACGCCGGGCACGCAGATACCCATCATCTCCGAGGCTGACGCGCGCGCGCGGAAGCCCGACGTGTGGCTCGTGCTGCCGTGGCACTTCCGCAAGACGTTCCTCGAGCGCGAGAAGGCGTTTCTCGCGTCGGGTGGCCGGCTGCTGTTCCCGTTGCCGGCCATCGAGCTCGTCCCCGCGCCGTGAAGCGGGCGTTGGTGGTCGGCAGCGCGGGGCAAGACGGCTCGTATTTGTCGGAGCAGCTGGCGGCCGACGGTTGGGTCGTGACCGGCGTCGATCGCCACACGCCGGTTCGTTGCGATCTGTTCGACGCAGCGGCTGTCGCGGCGTTGGTTCGCGACGTCTCACCCGACGCGGTGTTCTTTCTCGCCGCCTACCACCACTCGTCGGAAGACGCGGCGCGGCCGCTCGCGCAGGAGCTCCTCGAGAGCCAGGCCATTCACGTCACCGCGTGGGTGCACCTGCTCGAAGCGCTCGCGACGCAGCGGCCTGAATGCCGTGCGTTCTACGCCGCGTCGTCACACGTCTTCGGCACACCGCAGACCCCGACGCTGAACGAGGCGAGCCCGTTCTCGCCACGTACGTCGTACGCGGTCACCAAAGCCGCAGGCGTGGAGGTCGGCCGGCTGTATCGCGCGCGCGGCCTGCACGTGTCGTCGGGGTTTCTCTTCAACCACGAGTCTCCGCGGCGACCTGAGCGCTTCGTGTCGCAGAAGATCGCCTGCGCGGCCGTGCGCGCCAAAGAGCAGGGCGCAGCGTTCAAGCTCGAGCTCGGCAGTCTCTCGGCGGTCGTTGACTGGGGGTATGCCCCTGACTACACGAACGCCATGCTGCGCATCGTCAACCGCGACGTGCCAGCTGACTACGTGATCGCGACGGGCGTGCCCCACACCCCAGCTGACTTCTGCAAAATCGCCTTCGAGGCGGTGGGGCTCGATTGGCGTCAGCACGTCATCGAGCAGCCCGGCCGCGTCACGCGGCAACTCGCTCCGCTCATCGGTGACGCGACGTTCTTGCGGCGACACACCGGGTGGGCGCCGTCGATCAGCTTTGAAACCATGGTGCGACTGATGGTCTCTGCCGCGCAGCAACTCAAAAGAGAAACGCCGTGAGCAAACGCGCAGACACGTTGATCTTCGTGCCGACCTACAACGAGCACGAGAACGCAGGTGCGATGGCTGAGCAGCTGCTCGCGTTGCCGTTGGAGGCCGACATTCTGTTCTGTGACGACGGCTCTCCGGACGGCACCGGTGACGTGCTCGAGGCCCTCGCGAAGAAGCACGCCCGGCTCACGGTCATGCACCGCAGCGGCAAGCTGGGCATCGGCTCGGCACACCTCGACGGCATCGCATGGGCCTACGAGCACGGCTACCGCCGCCTCGTCACGATGGACTGTGACTTCACGCACGCGCCTTCCGACATTCCCCGGTTGCTTGAGGCCGCAGAGACGGCCGACGTGGTGGCCGGCAGCCGGTTTCAGCAGGCCGATTCGTTGCCCGGGTGGACGGTGCTTCGCCGTGGTCTGACGCACCTGGGCCACTTGATGACGCGCACGTTGCTGGGCGTCATCGGCGACGCGACTGGCGCGTTTCGCGTGTACCGCCTCGACCGCATTCCGCGGAAGGTCTTCTCGCTCATCACCGAGAAGGGCTACGCGTTCTTTTTCAACAGCATGTTCATCTTCAGCGAGAACGGGCTGAACGTGGTGAACGTGCCCATCGTGTTGCCGGCGCGCACCTACGGCCACTCGAAGATGGACCTCCGTGAAGTGCAGCGCTCGGTCGAGCAGCTCGGCAAGCTCTTCCTCGCGCGGCAGGCCAACCCGGCGCAGTTCCGCATCGGTCGCGACTTCGAAGGCGCGCTCAACGACGCGTTGAACGACCCGCAGGGCTGGGACTCGTACTGGGAAAAGACGTCGAAGCCCGGCGCGCTGGCGTACGATCGCGTCGCCGCCGCGTACCGCCACG
>JAMHXF010000048.1:0-26512 GCA_035910535.1 Archangium sp.
GTCGAAGCGCCGCAGCCCGAGGAACGCCTCCCGAATGACGAGCATCGACCAACGCTCGCCGACGATCTCCAGCGCGCCCGCCACCGAGCAGCCCTCACGACTCGCCTGAAGTACGGCCTCACGGTGCATACAACCTGAGTCTCTCATGAAAACTCAGCAGACAGACGCTGAGTTTCAACTTAGAACTCAGCTCATGACCGCGCTCTTCGTGCACTCCACCGGCACCGGCCCCTTCATGTGGGACTTCCTCGAGCAGCCGGCTGACCGGCTCGCGCCTCCGAACCTGGGCTACCCGCCGTTGCCGCCGCTGCCGCGCGGGCAGAAAGTCACCGTGGCTGACGACGTGAAGAACCTGCTCGCGCAGGTGCCGCCGGGTGACGGGCCCATCGAGCTCGTCGCGCACTCGTACGGAGGCCTCATTGCCATGAAGGCGCTGCCGGCGCTGGGCGCGCGGGTGAAGTCGATCTTCCTGCTCGAGCCGGTGTTCTTCGGCGCGCTGCTGCACGACGAAAAGGCCGACCCCGCCGCCGTGGCGCAGCTGCGCGAGTTCGTCTCGAACCCGTGGTTCCTCACCGACGAGGCGCGCGGCGGCACCGACCCGTGGTTGGAGCTGTTCATCGACTACTGGAACCGCCCCGGCTCGTGGGCGCGCATGGCGGAGCTGATGCGGCACCACAACCTCGAGGTGGGCTGGAAGATGTTCAACGAGGTCCGCTCGGTGTTCTTCGATTCGGGCCGCGTCACCGACTACGTGTTGCCGAACGTGCCGGTGACCCTGGTGATGGGTGAACGCAGCCCGATTGGTTCACGTGAATTGACGAAGGCGCTCGCGCGCACCAACCCGCATGCGCAGCTGGTCGACCTGAAGGGCACGGGGCACATGGCGCCGCTCACGCATCCACAGAAGGTCGCTGAGGCCTTCGCGCAGCACCTCGCGCGTCGGTGAAGTAGCTTCGCGGCGCCTTGCGCCTGTCGACCCATCAGCTCTCGCTTCAGTTCGGCAAGGTGCGCGCGCTCGAGGACCTCGACGTCGGGTTCCCGGCAGGTTCACGGACCGTCGTCTGGGGGCCTGCGGGAGGAGGCAAGACGTCGCTGCTCAAGTGTCTGGCCGGGCTGGTGGCGCCGACGGGCGGTGAGGTCTGGTGGAACGAGACGTCGCTCGCTTCGCGCACGCCGCAAGAGAAGCGCGACGCGCAGGTGAACTTCGGCATGGTGTTTCAGAGCGACGCGCTGTTCGACTCGCTCACCGTGCTGGACAACGTGCTGTTGCCGTTGCGGAAGCGGCGGGTGGCTGAAGCCGAGGCGATGACGCGCGCGAAAGAGGCGTTGGAGCGCGTCGGTTTGTCGCACGCGCTGCTGAAGCAGCCCGAGACGTTGTCCGGCGGCATGAAGAAGCGGTGCGGCGTGGCGCGCGCCATCGTCTCGCGGCCGCAGGTGTTGCTGGCTGACGACCCGTTCGCGGGCCTCGACCCGGTGACTGAGAAGTCCATCGCCGACCTGTTGATGGAGGTGAGCGCCGGCAAGACGTTGATCGTCGCGCTGCCCGACCCCGTCGAGTCGTTGCCCGTCGAGCGCACGCTGCGCCTGGTCGCCGGGCGGCGCGCATGATTCGTCTCTTCGGCCGCTTCGTCATCTCGCTGACGGGCTTTCTGGGCTCCAACGCGCTGGTGCTGGGGCGCACGCTGCTCTACCTGCCGCGCCTCGATCGCGGCGAGTTCATGCGGGCGATGGTGCTCTTCGGCTATCGCTCACTGCCGCTCGCGCTCGGCGCGGCCACGCTCATCGGCGCGACGGTCGTGATGCAGGCCGGCGTGTACGCCACCCGCTTCGGCGCGCGCCTCTACACGGGCTGGGCGGCGGGCTTCGCGCTGTTGTGGGAGTTCGGCCCGCTGTTGCTCGGCCTGGTGATGGCTGCACGCATCGGCGCGCGCAACGCCGCAGAGCTCGCGCTGCTCACCGTCAACGGCCAGATTGAAGGGCTGCGCGGCATCTCGCTCGACCCGTTTCGCATTCTCGTCGCGCCGCGCGTCGTCGCCAGCGTCATCTCGGTGATGGTGCTCGCCGACCTGACGTTCTTGATGGCGATTCTCTGGGAGGCGGTCGCCGCGTACTTCACGCTCGGACTTCCGGTGCGCGTCTTCTTCAACGCATTCGCCGACATGCTGCGCTGGGGAGATCTCGCCGGCGGCGTGCTCAAGGCCACCGCCTTCGGGCTCGCCATCGCCGTGGTCTCGACCGCCGCCGGGTTGCGCGCGTCGGGCGGCGCGCAGGGTGTTGGCCGCGCGGCCGCGGCGGCGGTGGTGAGCGGCTGCGGCGCCATCTTCACGCTCGACTTCATTCTCACGCCGCTGCTCGCGAAGGTGTTCGGCTCATGACGCCCGTGCACGTGGTGGGCGCGCAGGCGTTGCTCTTCGGTCGCACGCTCCGCAGCGCGCGGCGTGAGGGCGTGCTGTGGCGAGAGGTGCTGCGGCACATGGCGGAGCTCGGCGCGTCCTCGGCGCTGCTCGTCGGCGTGGGGCTCTCGTTCTTCGGCACGGTGATGGTGACCATCGCGTGGGCGCAGGCGCGCAAGTACACCGGCACCGTCGGCGTGGTCGGGCCCGCCTACTTCGAGCTCATCTTGCGTGAGTTCGCGCCCATGTTGACCGCGCTGCTCGCGGCGTCGCGGCAGGCGGCGTCGACGACGGCAGAGCTCGGCGCGATGTCGGTGAACGAGCAGGTCGAAGCGCTGGAGCTCTCGGCGGCCGACCCGCTCGCGGAGCTCGTCGCGCCGCGCATCATCGCCTCGACGCTCACCCTGCCGCTGTTGACCGTCATCGGCACGTTCGCGGCGACCATGTCGGCGGTGCTGACGCTCACGTTCTTCTTCAAGGTCGACGGCTCGACGTTCATGGACCCGGCGCTCGTCGACCCCGGTGACATCGCAGCCGCCGTCACCAAGGCGCTGGTGTGCGGCGCGTTCATCCCCGTCGCGGCGTCGCTGCGTGGCCTGCGCGCGAAAGGTGGCGCCAGCGCCGTCGGGGAAGCCGTCACCACCGGCGTCGTCGAGGCCTGCATGGGCTGCCTGCTGCTCGACTTCCTCATCGCCGCGGGCTTCCTGCTCCTCGGCGTTTGAGCGTCGGCAACACGTGCTTCATGTTCTCGATTCTTGAGAATTCTCCGAGCGTGGCGCGCCTCGACTTCGAACGATCGCTGCGCGTAGGTTTCGCGCCTTCAAAGGGAAGTTCGAGGAGTCACCACGCCATGAAACAGCTCACTCTCGGGGCCATTCTCGCCAGCGTGCTCGCCGCCTGCGGCCCGACCACGAAGACGTGCACCTCCGTCGCCGACTGCGACCTCAACCAAGTCTGCGTGATGGGCGAATGTCGCGGCGGCATCGCGGGCCTGATCGGCGGCGGCACCGGCGCGACGGGCGGCGGCAACGGCGCGACTGGCGGTGGCTCGAACACCGGTGGAGGCTCGAGCACCACCGGCGGCGGCCTCGGCGGCGGTGGTGGTGGCGGCACCATCATCGACCCCGACGCGGGCCTCGAAGAGCCCGACGCCGGAGTGAACCCGAACTACGACGGCGGCTGCGGCCCGCCGATGCCCGGCAACCCCACCATTCGCCGCCTCTGCGCACCGGCAGCGGCGAGCGAATGCGACGGCAACACCGACAGCGCGCTCACCAACGGCGGCGTGCCTTCGTCGCGCCTCAACGGCGTCACCGGCAACGGCTTCGACGACGACTGTGACGGCCTCGTCGACGAGGGCTGCGCGTGCCCGTCGAACGGCGTCACCAAAGACTGCTACCTCGTGCCCGCCTCACAGGTCAGCGACATCAGCGGTCTGCCGGTGGGCTGGTGCAGCAACAACGCGAAGGGCAGCCTCGACTGCAGCGGCGGCGAGTTCGCGATGTGGTCGGGCGTGTGCCGTGGCGCGCAGCCTCCGCAGCTCGTCGATTCGTGCGCGGCCGGCGACTACAACTGCGACGGGCTCTCGGGCAACAACGCGGCCGAAGGCTGCATGTGTGGCAACGCGGTCTCGTGCCCCACGCAGTCGATCAGCACCACGCCCTACCCGCCGCCCGCGAGCATTCCGGCCATCAACGGCAACGCGTGGATCGGTGACGTCGCCGCGCGCGCCCGCGCCACCAACTGGTCGTGGACCGTCATCGGCGGCGACTGCGACAACGTGCTGCCGAACCCCACGTACGCCATCTACACGGGCACCAACTCGAACACGGCGTCACGCATCGGCACGCGCACCGGCGTGAGCCTCGACGCCACGCAAATGCCGCCGCGCTACGTCGCGCAGACCAACGCGCCGCTCATCGGGCTCCGCGCGAACAACGTCGGCAACGGCACGGCAGGCGGGCAGATCTTCCCCGCCTTCGGCTTGTCGGGTGACTACATCGTGCAGGGCGAGTTCACGCTCGACGGCAAGACGTACGCGTGCACCCAGAAGGTCGAAGTGCGCGCCCCCGGCGTTCGCGCCGAGCTCTGCTGGAACACCGTGGGCAACGCCAGCACCGGCGGCAACGACATCGACCTCCATTTCGCGCGGCTCCAGGGCAACGACTGCGCGACCAGGGGCTGGGCCCGCACGTGCCAGAACACCAACGGCTCCGTACAGGACTGCCACTACAACCCGGGTTCAGGCTGCGCGAGCGGCGGCGACCCGAAGTGGGGCTACGCCGATTCGCCGACGACGGCGTGCCTGGGCTGGTCGAGCAAGCGCATGACGAACTGCGCCAACCCCCGCCTCGATCGCGACAACGTCACCTGCACCCGCAGTGAAACCAACCCCACGAGCGCCTCGTTCTGCGGGCCCGAGAACATCAACATCGACAACCCGAACAACAACGACACCTTCGTCGTCGGCGTGAATCACTACGAGAACAAGGGCGGCACCTCGAACGCGAAGCCGCACGTCAACCTGTACTGCAACGGCGAGCGCGTGTTGTCCGTCGGCTACAACCCGGCCACCGGCCAGACGAGCTTCCCGCTGCTGAACACCGGCGGAGACGATCGCACCGGCGACTTCTGGACCGTCGCCACCATCAAGGCCAACGTCACCGGCGGCAACCTGACCTCGTGCGACATCGTCACCATTCCTTCGCGCACGGCAGACCCGGTGCGTGACGGCCCGGCGACAGCGGGCACTGGCAACGGCATCTGCGTCGACCACGGCTACACCACCAAGCGCTTCATCGAGAACGCCGGCCAGGGCGGCACCATCGGCGCGCAGCCCTCGGCGACGTCGCAGTGGTGCAAGCACTGAGCACCCTGTCACTCACCGGCATCGTGAAGCGCTTCGGCGCGGCCACGGTGCTCGACGGCCTGTCAGTGGAACTCCCGCTGACGGGCATCACCTTCATCGTCGGCGCGTCGGGCAGCGGTAAGTCGGTGCTGTGCCGCCTGGCTGTCGGGCTGCTGAAGCCCGATGCAGGTGAAGTGCATTTGTTCGGCGAGCGCGTCGACACGCTGCCAGAGCGCAAGCTGTCAGCGCTGCGCGCGCGGGCGCCGTACCTGGTGCAAGGCCCCGCGTTGCTCGACTGGCTCACGCTGCACGACAACGTGGCGCTCGCTGACCCTCCCTCGAAGCATGACGGGCGCGCCGCCGCCGCGCTCGAGCGCGTGGGCCTCACCGAATTTTCGACGCGCAAGCCACCGGAGGTCGGGCCGGGCATTCGCAAGCGCGCGGCCATCGCCCGCGCGTTGGTGTTGGAGCCGGAGCTGTTGTTGCTCGACGAGCCGACGACGGGCCTCGACCGCGAAGCGGCAGGTCAGGTCAACGACACGCTGGCGCTCGTTCGTTCACAGGGCGTCGGCGTGGCGCTCGTCTCACACGACTACGCGGCGCTGCACCGGCTGGCTGATCGCGTGGTGCAGGTGAAGCACGGCGTCATCGGCTACCAGGGCCCGCCGAGCGGCTTTCAGGGCTGAGAAAGGTTGCTCGCCCGGCGCGTTCGGCCACGATGACTCGATGGACGAGAGTCGTCTGGAGCTGAAAGTCGGAGCGATGGTGCTGGCCGCGTTGGCCGGCGCCTTCACGCTGCTGGTGCTGATGGGAGAGATCTCCTTCGGTGGTGGCGCGCCGCTCGTCGTCGACTTCTCGCACACCGGCAACGTGGTGAAGAACGCGCCGGTGAAGCTCGGTGGTGTGCCCGTGGGCAAGGTCGCCGACGTCGAGCTGCTGCCCGCACGCCGTGACACCGACGGTACGGCGCTGCCGGTGAAGATGACGTTGACGCTCTCGAAGGAGGCCATCGAAGCGCTGCGCAGCGACGTGCTGGTGACGGTGTCGTCGGTCGGCCCGCTGGGCGAGTCGTACCTCGAGCTGTCGCCGGGCTCGTCGGGCACGCCGCATGACCCGAAGCTCGCGGTGCGCGGCGTCGATGCGCCGAGGCTCGACGTGGTCTCGAACCGGTTGGCGAAGTTCCTCGATGCCGCCTCGAAGGTGCTCGAGAACGACCCCGACGCCATCAGCAAGCTCGTCAACGGCGTCGGAGGGCTGACCACCACCGTCGACGGCGTGTTGACCGAGAACCGCGGCGACTTGAAGACGCTCGCGCAGGAGCTGTCGGCAGCGGCGAAAGATCTCCGCGTGCTGGCGGCGACCGCACGCACGCAGCTCGAGCCCGGCGGCAAGGCCAACGCGCTCCTCGACGACGCGGCGGCCACGGCGAAGCTCGCACGCAACGACTTCCCCGAGCTCTCGAAGCAGGCGTCGGTCGCCCTCGGCGGGCTGGCGCGCGTGTCGGGCCAGCTCACGGAAGAAGACGGTCAAAAGCTCAAGTCGTTGCTCACGAAGTACGAAGCGGCGGGCGGCAAGCTCGACGCGATTGCCGGCCGGGCAGACCGGCTGCTGACGAAGCTCGAGAACGGCGAAGGCACCATCGGCGCGGCGATGAAAGACCCGAAGGTCTACGACGAGCTCAAGGAGCTGCTGACCGACGTGCGCAAGAACCCGTGGAAGCTGCTCTGGAAAGACTGATCGCGCCGTTTCAGATCAGCCGGGCGCTCCAGGTTCGATCAGCGCGTATGTAGGCGCGACGTGATTTCGCGTGCCTGCGCGTTGGCGCGGCGGCTGCTCTCCCCTGCTCCGACCGCGACGTTTCCGTCAGCGGCCAAACAGGGGAGTCACCGATGGAAGTTCGATTCTGGGGTGTCCGTGGCAGCGTGGCTTCGTCGGGTGCACACGTCGCGAAGATCGGTGGCAACACGTCGTGCCTCGAGCTGGAGAGCCACGGTCACCGGCTCATCTTCGATGCGGGCACCGGGCTGCGCGGGCTGGGCGACTCGTTGATGAAGGCCCCGCCGGTGTCGGCGACCATGTTGTTCTCGCACCTGCATTGGGACCATGTGCAGGGCTTCCCGTTCTTCACGCCGGCGTTCATGCCCACCACCGAGCTGACGATGTACGGGCCCGGCGGCGACGGCGAGCAGCAGCTGCAGTCGGTGCTCCGCAAGCAGATGGAGCCGCCGAATTTCCCCGTGCCGCTCTCGGCGATGCGCGCGCGCATGGACTTCAAGTCGGCGGTGCCGAACCGAATCATCGAGACCGGGCCGTTTCGCGTGACGCCCTTCGAGTTGCCGCACCCGCAGGGTTGCATCGGCTACGTGATCGAAGCCGACGGTCATCGCATCGCGTACTGCACCGACGTCGAAATGACGCTCGCGTCGCTCACGCGTGAAGTCGGCGACGTGCTCGCGGGCGTCGACGCGCTCGTGCTGGACGCGCAGTACACGACTGACGAATACGAAGGTCGCGTGGGCCCGCCGAAGAAGGGTTGGGGTCATTCGACGAACATCGAAGCCGCGAAGATCGCCAACGCCGTCGGTGCGCAGCGCCTGTTCTTGTTCCACCACGACCCCGGTCACGCCGACACGCAGGTCGAAGACATGGCCGAAGAGGCGCGGCAGTACTTCTCGGCGAGCGAGCCCGCGCGCGAGAGCAAGCGGGTGGTGTTGGGGTGACTTTGGCTTGCACCGCCGAGCGCATGGGGTTGGACTCGCTGTTGTCCCGAATGGCGAAACGCAGCGACCCAGCTCACGTGGTGCTCTCGGTTGGCGGGCTCGTCGGGCAGGAGGTCAACCTCGACGAGTTTCTCCACCAGCTCGTCGATCAGATCTCCCGAGGCATGCAGGCCGATCGCGGCACGCTCTACCTCGTCGACTTCTCGCGCCACGAGCTGTTCTCGCGCGCCGCCCACCTGCCGGAGCTGAAGCAGATCCGCTTGAAGCTCGGCCAGGGCGCCGCGGGGCACGTCGCGGAGCACGGCGCGCTGCTCAACCTGCCCGCCACGCACGGTGAAAAGCGCTTCAACCCCGACATCGACAAGCTCACCGGCTACCGCACCTCGTCGATGCTCGCCGTGCCGCTGGTCGACGCGCAGCGCACGGTGTTCGGCGTGCTGCAGGTGCTCAACCGCCTCGGCGGCGGCGTGTTCGACGCTGACGACGAAAAGAAGCTCACGCAGATCGCCGACCAGGTCAGCCAGGCGCTGCAAGCCACCTCGCTCTACACGGAGCTGTTGCGCGCGAAGGAGCGCCCGGAGCAACCCGTCGGCTACTTCTTCAACAAGGTCATCGGTGAGTCGGCGCCGATGAAGGCCATCTACAAGACGATTCAAAAGGCCGCGCAGACCGACGCGACGGTGTTGCTGCGCGGCGAATCAGGCACCGGCAAAGAGCTCTTCGCCCGCGCGGTGCACGTCAACTCACGCCGTCGCGGCAAGGCGTTCGTGAAGGTCGACTGCGCCGCCCTGCCCGGCTCGCTCATCGAGAACGAGTTGTTCGGCCACGAGAAAGGCGCCTTCACCGGCGCCGAGGCGCGCGTGCCCGGCAAGTTCGAAGCGGCCAACGGCGGCACGGTCTTCATCGACGAGCTGGGTGAGCTGCCGCTGCCCGTGCAGGGAAAGTTGCTGCGCGTGCTGCAAGACCGCGAGTTCGAGCGCGTGGGCGGTACGCAGACCGTACAGGTCGACGTGCGCATCGTGGCGGCGACGCATCGAGACCTGCCGTTGATGGTGCGCGAAGGTCGCTTCCGCGAAGACCTGTATTACCGCATCAAGGTCGTCGAGCTCGGGCTGCCGCCGCTGCGTGAACGTGGCGTCGAAGATATTGAACGCCTCGCGCGGCACTTCGTGGCGCAGGCGACGAAACGTCATCACCTCGTGAAAGAGCCGGTGCTGTCTCGCTCGGCGCTCGAGCGGCTCAAGGCCTGGAGCTGGCCGGGCAACGTTCGTGAGCTCGAGAACTGCATCGAGAGCGCGGTGGTGCTGTGCGACGGCGAAGTGCTGCCCGAGCACCTGCCGCTCCCAGAAATAGGAAAGTCATTCTCGCCTGCGCAACCGCACGACGCGCCGGTGCTCACGTTGGAACAAGTCGAGCGACAGCATGTGGTGTCGGTGCTCGATCGCGCGAAGGGCAATCGCACGCTGGCCGCGAAGTGGCTGGGCATCGGCCGCAACACGCTGCTGCGAAAACTCAAAGAGTTCGGCGTCGCGGAGGAATGATGAAAACGGCCATCGTGCTGGTGCTGTTGTCTTCGAGTGCTTGCCTGCTGCCCCCGCAGAAACTCACGAGCCCGTGCGTCGACAAGTCGGTGACCGATGCGGGCGACATGTGCCCTACGTGCGTGACCGATGGCGACTGCTACGTGTTGTCGAACGCGTGCCAGGAAGCCGCGGCCTGCGTGCATCGCACGTCCAACTGGGCTGTCACGCTCGAGGGCTGCAGCGTCGAACACCCGCCTCCTGTCGCGACCTGCGGCTGCGTCGAAGGCGTCTGTCGATCGAACTGACAGCGACCTGCACGTACCTCCTGAACACCTGTCGCACCGTATTACTGCGGGTTCCTGCGTCAGCAGCGGCGTCGCACACTCGTCGAGTGAGTCGATGCTCAACGTGCCCGAGTGGAGTCAGCGAGTTCAGTGGCCATCGAAGGTGCCGCTCGCGGCTCGCTTTACGCCGCTGGGTCAGAACGACGCGTCGCGCTGGGGTCGCTTTCACTTCGCGAAAGGCCACACAGACGTCTGCTGGTCGCCGCGCGGTCGCGTGCGGAGTGAGCGACGCTTCAACGCGCTCGGGCACGCCAGCGGCTTCGAAGTCGAACGCGACGAACAAGGTCGACTTCGCTGGCGTGTGCCGTGGCTCAACGGGCAGATGCATGGCCTCGCCACACAGTTCACCGCCTCTGGGCGCGTGCTGATTCGCAGCCGCTTCGTGAACGGCGCAGGCGTCGACGTGTGGGCCGACTGTGCTCGAATCAGCGAAGTTCGTGAAATGCGCGACAGCACTCCGCACGGCTTCGAGCGCTGGGGCGACCCTCGCAACCCATGGGAAGAGAACCACTTCGTCGCAGGCCGGCGCTCCGGCATTTCACGACAATGGAACGGCGACGAGCTCGCTCCGGGCTTCCCGAAGTTTTTCATCGACGACGAAGAAGTGTCACGACGTCGCTACCTGCGCGCGAAACACCTCCCCGCGTGGAATCGCGACGACGATCGACGTAAACGAGAGCTGCGCTTCTCGTCGGTGTGGCTCGCCAGCGAACTGAGACGCTGAACTACTGCGGCCTCGGAGTCGGCCGCACACCCGGCGTGCCCTTCACCGTCAGGTTGTCGAAGCGACACAGGTGGTTGCGACACCCGAGCGCGACCTTGCCGACGTAGCCGCTGAAGCCCGGGAGCACGACGCGCGCGAAGCGACGGTTGTTGGCCGACGCCTCCACGTTCATGTCGCCGTTCTTCAGCGGCGTCATCACCAGCTTCACGCGGAACGTGCCCTTCGGAACCCGCATCGGGTCGGCCTGCAGTTCCTTCACGTCGAAGTCGGAGTTGCCGTCTTCTTTCTGCCCGTCGCGCTTGAAGTACCGCCAGCCCAGCCGCATGCCGTTGCCGGGAATCGCGTAGATGCTCACGTTGAGATCGTTGATGCGAAACGCGAGCTCCGCGAACTGCTGCTCGGTCTCGAGATCGACGGGAGGAAACCCTGCGGGCAGCGGCTCGACCTCCATGTCGACGGCCAATTCGAGGCGGTCGGCCACGTAGTACCGCTTGGCCACGTACGCGCGAGGCACCAACACATCGCGGCCCAGACAGTCACCCCACTGCACCGACGTGAGCGCGTCGTTCTCGAGCCGCCACGTGCCGCAGTGGAGGTTGATCTCTTCGCCGCCGTCTTTCGCCGAGAAGTCGATCTTCAGCGAGTCACCCTCCGTGACGACGCTCGAGAAAATCTCTTCGTCGTGGCTGTCGCGGTACCAGGCCGGCGCCGCGGCTGGCTGCACGTCGACGCTCGCCGGCCACAGCTTCAACCCCACGCCGAGCAACAGCAGCGCGCCCAGCACGAAGACGCCCAACTTCCACCCTGCGGCCGGCCCCTGAATCAATGAGCCCGGCGACGACGCGCCCGGTGGCGGCTGCGACGCAGCCTTCGGCAACGGCGTCGCGGCGACCCCGCTGTTGCTCGCGGGCGTCACTGACTCCAACACCTCGGCCAACAGGTTCGCGCGCGCAGGCCGGGCTTCGGGGTCGGTCTCGAGCAGCTGGCAGACTGCTTCGTCGACGCTCGGGTCGAGGCCCGGCGTCTTCACCGACGGCACCTTGAAGCGACCAATGGGCAGCTCGCCGGTCAACAGCTCGTAGACGAGCACGCCCAGCGAATAGAGGTCAGCGCGGTGGTCGACGTTCTTCGCGTCGCGGCGCTGCTCGGGCGCCATGTAGTTGACGGTGCCCATCGCCACGGCCGTCGCCGTCAACGCGATGTCACGCTCGTTGCCCTTCATGCCAGCGAGGCCGAAGTCGGCGATCTTCACGTGGCCGCGCGCGTCGACCAGCACGTTCTCGGGCTTGAGGTCGCGGTGCACGATCTTCATCTCATGCGCGTAGTCGATGGCCCGGGCGATCTGCGCGCCGATGCGGAGCGCGTCACGCAACTTCAGCCGCCCCGCGTTCATCATCTCGCGGAGGTTGATGCCGGGCACCAGCTCCATCGTGAAGTAGTAGTGCTCGCCGACCTGCCCGCGATCGATGATCTGCACGATGCCGGGGTGCGAGAGCGCCGCCAGCGCGGTGGCTTCTTTGTCGAAGCGCGCGACGAACTCGCGGTCTTTCGCGAAGCGTGAGGGCAACAGCTTGAGCGCCACCATGCGGCCCAGCGACACCTGCTTGGCGCGCCACACCTCGCCCATGCCCCCTTTGCCCAGCAGCTCGACGAACTCATAGCCGGGCACCAGCGGCCCCGTCGGTGCGGCGGTCTTCTCGTCATCGTCGTCGAGCACGTCGGAGGGCTTCGGTTTGCTGCTGGCGATGGTGACCGCGAACTCGGCGGCCACGGCCTCACCGCGCGCGTTGATGGTCTTGCCGAGCTCGCCGCGCTTCACGTCGAAGCGGATGCCGCACGAGCAGTGCACCTGCTGCCCCGACACGTACACGCTGACGTCGTGCAGCTTCCCGCAGTTGGGGCACGACTGCGCAACCACGCTGCGCGAAGAGCGCGCCCCAGTCATCACGCGCCCGTGTAGTCGAGCACCCGGTAGCTGGGCACGCCCTTCTCTTTGCCCTTCACCTGCAGCACCGAGACGGCCTCGACCTTGAACCCGGGGCCCGCGCTGCGAATCGTCGCTTCGCTGGCGAGAATTTCACCGGGCTTCGCGAGCCCACACAGCCGTGAAGCGACGTTCACCGAGTCACCGATGGCGGTGAACTCGTGGCGCTCATTCGAGCCGATGTAGCCGACGACGGCCTGCCCCGTGTTCACGCCAATGCCCACTTCGATGGGCTTCTTACCGGCGGCCACGCGCGCCTCGTTGATGGCGATGATCTCCTCGAGCATCTCCAACGCGCACTTGAGCGCGCGCGACGCGTCGTCAGCGTGGGTGATGGGCGGGCCCCACGTCGCCATGACGCAGTCGCCGATGAACTTGTCGAGGTTTCCTTCGTGCGTGAAGATCACGTTCGCCATCGCGGTGAAGAACGTGTTCAGCATCGCCACGACTTCCTGCGGGCTCTCGACTTCGGAGAGCGACGTGAAGCCACGAATGTCGGCGAAGATGCAGCTGACCTCCGCGAGGCGACCGACGCGCAGCAGCTCGACCTTGCCGCTCACCACCGCCTCGGCGACGGCCGGCGCGAGGAAGCGTGAGAGCTCGGCGCGGGTCAGCGCCTCCTGCTCGATCTTCTGCGCGAGCTCGGCGTTCTCGAGCGCGATGGCCGCCTGAGACGCGATGCCCGAGAGCACCTTGAGATCTTTTTCCGAGAACGCGTTGGTGCGCTCGCGCGTGTCGCAGAACAACACGCCGCGCAGCACGCCCTTGCTCACCAGCGGCACGGCCATCGCTGAACGAATGCCCTGCGCGACGATCGACTCAGACGACGAGAAGCGTGAGTCGAGAATCGCGTCGGCGGTCAGCACGGCGCTGCGCGTCTCTGTCACGCGCTTGAGCACGGTGTCGGAGACCACCACGTCGCCGCCGTCCTGCTTGCGCTTGTGAATGGCCTGCGGCGTGAGCGTGCCGCCTTCACCTGACAGGAAGATGACGCCGTTGTCGGCCGCCAGCAGCTGGAAGGAGACCTTGAGGATCTTGTCGAGCAGGCTCTTGAGATCGCGCTCCATACCCACGAGGCGGTGGAACTCGTTGGCGATGCGGAGCTTTTCGTAGTCTTGCTTGAGCGTGTCGACGTCGTTGAGCTTCTCGGCCGGACGGAACTCCGCCGACTCCATTTGCGCGACGGTGGCGAGGAAGGCCGGCATCGACTGCGCCGACGCCACGACGGTGACGCCCGCAGAAGTGGTCTGGCCCGCGTTGCCGCCGCCGTCGTGAAAGACGAGCCGTGAATTGCCGAGCGCGATTTCGTCGCCGTCACGCAGGCGCAGCTCGCGCACCTTGCGGCCATTCACGAACGTGCCGTTGCTCGAGTTGAGATCGCGCAGGAGGTAGTTGCCACCGACCTTCTCGACGACGCAGTGCTCTTTGCTGACCTCGCGGTCGACGAGCCTCAGCGTGTTGTTCGGGTGGCGCCCCATGGAGGTGCGATCGGCGAGCGGAAACTCGCCCACCTTCCCGTCGGCAAAGCGGCCTGAGAGTCGCGGCCCCTTGAGATGCCCCGGTGCGTACACCTGTCCCTGGCGCTGCTGGCCCGGGGAGGCGAGGTCAGTCAGTGGAATCGGCGGCTGATTGCTCAAGACGGGCGGACGCTAGCAAGAGACGTTCGGTGTGACACCACAACTGCGCGTCGCCATTGAGTCGACCGGCGAGGCGAAAATTCCCACGAAACGCGGCTGCGACGACGCACCACCCGCGCTACTGATGAGCATGCCTCGCGCCGTTCAGAAGAAGGTCGCCGCCCGCCCCGCTCCTCGACGTGTAACTGCACGAAAACAGGTCGCACGCCCGCGCGCCGTCGCGGTGCACTCGGCGCTCGTCGCTGGCCCCCGGCCGCACTGGGAGCTTCGCACCGAAGGGCTCGAACAGGAGCTGTGGTTACGGGTCGCGAAGGCGAAGGAAGAGCTCGAGGTGCCGTCGTGGGCGCCCGCGTTGCTGAGCACGCTGGTGGCGCGCGTGCAGAGCGGTGAGCTGACGCCCGACCCGAACCAGATTGTCGTGCTGGCCAATGGGGTGGCGCCGGGGCTCGCCTCGGAGCTGTCGGGGCTGGCGTTCACGCCCATCACCGACGGGCTGTTGGCGGTGCCAGTGATGCGCGACGAGGCGAAGGCCGTGCGCGAGTGGTCTCCGACGGGGTTGATCGACGTGCTGGCGCGGGTCGACCCGCACCTGGTGACCGATCTCGAGCGACCGTCGTTGCTGCAGTCTCCGCGCGCGCGGGTGCTCATCGAGCAGCGCATGGATCTCGAAGGCAGCTCGATGTCGTCGATGACGGCCGAGGTCAGTGAGTTCGCGAAGAGCGCGGCAGGTCACACATGGAAGCTGTCGTCAGACGCGGTGGAGACGCTCATCTCGCTGCTCAAGGGCCGCATCGGGCACCTGCGCTCGTTCAGCGTGGCGTCTGACTCGCATCGGGTCGAGGTCATCAACGCCGACGCGCCGTCGGTGGCGTTCGCGCCGAAGGTGACGACGGTGAAGTTGTCGATGGTCGCCGCGCGGCAGCTGCGGGCACAGCTCAAGGCGAAGCCCGGGAGTTACGCGTTCGAACAACTGCCTGGGCTCACGATGCAGGTGGTGTGAGCGCTCACGCACGAATGCCGAGCGGCTGACCCGTGCTCGCCGCGGCGCCGCTGCCGAACGACGTCATCGTGTTCAGCCCCATCAACCTGGCGATGTCCACGAGGAGATCTGCCGCCGGGCGCCGCGACGACGGGACGATCTCCTGACCGAAGCGCAGGTCTGCGCCGGCGCCGCACAGCAGCATCGGCAGGTTCTCGGTGAGGTG
The DNA here is from genome assembly GCA_035910535.1 of Archangium sp. Lineage (GTDB taxonomy): Bacteria > Myxococcota > Myxococcia > Myxococcales > Myxococcaceae > Archangium_A. The sequence goes on from JAMHXF010000048.1 coordinate 15,379, forward strand.
CACGTTGCCGTCAGACATGTCGGAGCCGTAGAGCACCAGCGTGTCGTCGAGCAGGTTGGCGGCCTTCAACTTCGTCAACAGGTCGGCGAGCAACCCGGTCTGCACGCGGTTCATCAACTTCAGGCGATCGATCGAGCTCTGCGTGCCGCCGTGGTGCGCGACCGCGTGGTGCCCATTGCCGCCGCCGAGCTGCTCGTTGAACGTCAGGTATTCAGAGACGCCGGGCCCGTACATGAGCGTCGCCACGTTGGTCAGCCCGCACTGCATCGCCAGCACGATGAGCTGGTGCATCAACCTGAAGCGCAGCTCGTAGTTCGCGTTGGGGTTCGAGAAGTCTTGCGTGGGCGGCGCCAACGTCGGCGTGCAGGTGAAGCCGCCTTGCGTCAGGCCCAGCTCCACGTCACGCACCGTCTGCAGGTACTTGCCGAGCATCTCCTGATGCGTCGAAGGCATGCGCGCCGACATGCGCGTGGCGTCTTTGTGCAGCGTGTCCAACACCGAGCGCTTGCGCTTGAGCAGGTAGTCGATCTGCGCGGCGCTGCCTTCCTGCCCGCCGAACAGCTTTTGAAACAGCTGCGCCGGGTTCGGGATCGGCGAGCGGAACTGATCGGCCGACTGCCAGCTGATGCGGTTGAGGTAGTCGTTCGAGTACCCGGGGTGATCGTTCAACGGGTGCACGTGGTAGTAGATGCCGCCCACCTCGAGCGAGCGGATCGACGCCGTGTGCTTCTCGGCGATGAACTGATCGAGCGTCTTGCCGCAGCGCGCGACGCCGGGGTCACCCAACACCATCGGCTCGCACGACAAGAAGCCCGCGCAGTTCTGCCAATGCGGGTCATGCCCGGGAATGCCGTTGTACAGCTTGCGCAACACCATGGTGTTGGCCTGGTGGCCGGCGGCGACCAACGGCTGCAGCGCCTCGCCCCAGTTCCAGTTTCCGTCGACGCCGTTGGGCATGTACGCGCCGTTGGGCACGTAGGCGGCGATGAAGCGCTTGCGGCCCGGTGACGCGTTCTGCGCGAAGCTGACGGCCGGCAGCACCAGCTGCACGCCCAACCACTTGAGTACCGTTCGACGAGACGACTTCACGGCGACACCTCCGTCAGCTCGAGGCCCTTCATCAAGGCGTCGACGGTCATGGTCTTGAGCGTGGGCTTCGTGCCGTCCAGCGGTCGGCCGAGGCGCTCGACGACACAGCGCTCGTCTTCGACAGGGCCGCGGTTGAGCGCGAAGGTCAGCAGCTTCTCTGAAACGCACGAGCGGAATTCTTCAGAGTCTTCGAGCACGGCGGCGAGCTCCATGGGGTTGCGCACCGTCTTGCCCTTGAGCTGCAGGTCGCTCTCGATGCGCACGCCGTCGGGGTACGCGTCGCGCCAGTTACCGGCGCTGTCGTAGTTCTCGAGCGCGAGCCCGATGGGGTCGATGGAGCCGTGGCAGCTGTTGCAGGTGCTCGACGAATCGCGGTGCAGCTTCATCTGCTCCGCGAGCGGCAGGCTGCGATCGATCGACTCCACCGACATGCTGATCTGCTCGAGCGTGGCTGCGGGAATGCGCGGCAGGTGGAAGCACATCAACCGCGTCAGCACCCACAGGCCGCGGTGAATCGGCCGACGAAACTCGGAGCCGCCGCCGGTGCGCGAGAGAAACGCAGCCTGCGAAAGCAACCCACCGCGCTTGTCAGACTCGATGCGCCACGGCGGCGTCTGCCCCACGGGGTTGGGGAACCAATAGAAGCCCGCCATGCGCTCATCGACGATGGTGAAGCCGGGGCTGAGCAGTTGCTCGGGGCCCAGGTCCTCGCGCAGCACGGCGGCGAACATGTCGCGCGATTCCTTCTGCATCGAGAGGCCCAGCGCGTCGACGGTCACCGGGTCGCGGTACGCGAGCCACTGCCCCGCGAAGTGCATCGAGAAGCGCTCGAGGTCTTGATCGAGCAGGCGCTCGGCTTCAGCGCGCACCGCAGCCGGCGTGTCGAGCGCGCCCGTGCCCGCCTTCATCCACAGCGCTTCGTCGGCGATCGACCCGCGCGTGAAGAGGCTCAAGCGAGACGCCACGCCGAAGCCACGTTCGGCAGGGTCGAGGCCACCGGGCACGAACTCCGGCTTGAAGATGAAGTTGGGCGAGAGGAACAGCGCGGTGAGCACGGCGGTCATCGCCTCGTCGACGGGCTCCGAAAAGCCCGCCGTCGCTGCGGCCGTGCGCTGCTCGGTGAAGAGCGCCTCGTACTGCGCCAGCTCTTCGGTGCGCACCGGGCGGCGAAACGCGCGACTCGCGAGCCGGGAGACCAGCGGCTGCACACAGGTGTCCCACGCCCAGGCGGCTTTGCGCGGCGTCGGCGTCATCACCAGCGACGCGGTGAAGCTCGTGGTGTCGTAGGCCGGCCCCGTCTTCGCGTTCACCACGAAGTCGAGCTGATCGCCGCGCGTCACGTCGACCGTCTGCGTGAAGTCGACCTGGCCTCCGTTGACGAGATCCCGGCTGAAGATCGCGGCGCCGTTGCGACGAATGGCGACCGCCACGCCGTCACCACCGCCCGGGTCGGCGTCGCCGAACGAGCCCGTGAGCCGCACCGAGCCCGTCACCGGCACCTGCCACCGACGAACCGCGTCGACCGCGCCGGGGTGGGCCCCGGTGCGCATCACATACACACCTTGATCAGGCTCCTTGCGCCAGCGCGAGTTCGCGTTGTCGAAGACCATCGGCGCGCCGCTCGAGTCGAGGTAGCTCCAGCACTCGCGACCCTGCGTGTCTGAGAAGTCGTCCATCGCCGAGTAGGTCGCCTTCAGGTTGCACGCCGGCGTCTGCTGCGGCGCAACGCTCGGGCAATGCGCGGTCAACGCCGGCGTCGCGAGCGCGATGGCGGCGAGGCGTTCGGCGGTCTCCAGCTGCACCTCGAGGCCCTGCCCGTCGATGCGCGTCTCGCTCATGGTGTCGAAGCCGTAGACCTCGGCGACCGGTGTCCACCTCGTGAAGAGCGACGGCTCGACAGGCACGCCCAGCACGTCGGCCACCATCGCGCGGTATTCATGGTTCGAGAGGCGCAGCAGCTTCGGCACTTCGACACCCGCCGGCTCACACTTCGCGGGCGGCTGCACCACGACAGGGCCGTTGGGCGTCACCGCGCCCGGCGGGGTGACCACGCGCTGCGGAGCGGTCCCTCCGGTAACGATGCCCTCACACGCGGTGAGCGTCAGCAGCAGCGGCGCAAGTCGAAGGGCGAACTTCGTCATTACCGGTGTTTCGCACATTCCCAGCAGTCGTTGCGCGGCCCTCATGTAACGCGCGCTTCCTGAGCACTGGAGTTCTCACTTCTTGAGAAGTAGCGGTCTCGTAACTGTCACCTCGAGCTGACAGCGCAGGTGAAGAACACCTTCACAGCAACCGCGCGCAGTCTCTAGGGTTCGCGGTTCATGGGAGCCACCACGACGCTCAAGGTCCGCTATCCCCACCGACGAGCGCTGCTCGCCGCCGCCCGCGCAGAAGGAGCCGTCCTCAGCCTCTTCGTCCCCGGCCACACCGACGTCGCGCCCGGCACCGCGCTGTCGCTCGAGGTGAACCTCGACGATTCGCCGCTGCGGTTTGCGCTGCAAGGCACCGTACGCGCTCAGCTTTCCGTGAGATCGGAGCCCGGCCTCGCGGTGGTTTTTACGGGCGAAGCCAAGCGCCCCGTCGCTGAGATGGTGGCCCTCTGTGCGGGCCGCGCGGTGGCTGACGGCACCGCGCTCGATTCACGGCTCCAGGTCGACGTGAGCTGTCTCATCGATCTCTCGGGCCAGAGCGTGCGCGCGGTGATGCGCGACGTCTCGAACTCCGGCGCCTTCATCGGAACCCCGTCGCCGCCGGGCGTTCGCCCCGACTCGGAGCTCACCGTGCGCTTCGATCCATTGTTCGGCCGGTGGGGTGGAAATCCACTCGCTGCCCGGGTGGTCTGGGTTGGTCACAAGCACGGCATGAGCGGCTTCGGCGTGCGCTTTCTCGAGTCGACGGCCATCGTGCGCGAGCGCCTCAAGAAGCACCTGGCCCGCTGATACGCGCTGAGCCGCTCTGTGGTAGTGGCTGCGGCGCAATGAAGATCAAGCAGAAGCCCGAAGACTTCTCCGTCAAAGAATCGTACCGCTTTGACGAGGTCGAGACCGGCCCGTTCCGCGTCTACCTGATGGACAAGCAGAAGCTGTCCACGTTCGACGCCGTGGCGCGCATTCAGACGCGCTTTGGCCTGTCACCGGGCTCGGTGAGCTTCTGCGGCCTCAAAGACAAGCAGGGGCGCACTGAGCAGCTCATCGCCGTCAAGGGCGTCGACATCGACCTGCAGGACGAAGACCTGCGCCTCAAGTACCTCGGCCGCACCGACAAGGCGCTGACCTCGAAGAACACCACGTCGAACCGCTTCGCCGTGACGGTGCGTGAAATTCAGCAGCGCGAGCTGCAGGAGGTCACCATCGCCGCGACTGAAGTGCAGCGCCTGGGCGTGGTGAACTACTTCGACAGCCAGCGCTTCGGCGCGCTCAAGCACGGCCAGGGCTTCATCGCCAAAGATCTGATTCGTGGCGACTTCGAAGCGGCGCTCCACAACTACCTCGCCAAGCCCTCGGAGCTCGATCGCACCGACGACGCGAAGGTGAAGCAGTTCTGGGCCTCGAACTGGGGCGACTGGACGGCGAAGGTGCCGTTCGCCGCGGGGCAGAAGTACTTCCGCATCATCCGCGCGCTGCGCGACGAGCCCGAGAACTTCCTCAACGCGTTCCTGCAGATCGAGGCGAACTACCGCGCGCTGATGCTCTTCGAGTACCAGTCGTACTTGTGGAACGAGGGCGCCCGGCGCCTGCTGCAGCTCGTCTTTCCGCGCGAGCACCTCTTCCCCATGCCGTACCAGGCCGGCACGTTGCTGCACCACACCGAGGCCTCGGGAGAGATCGCCGCGTACCTGCGCGATCGCACCTTCCCGCTGCTCGCGCCCAACAGCAGCTTCAAAGACGCGAAGGTCGAAGAGGCAGTGAAGTGGGTGCTGGGCAAAGAGAAGCTCACGCTCGAGCAGATGCGCATCGAAGCGGCGCCCAAGCTCCTCTACTTCCGCCACGAAGAGCGCCCGCTGCTGGTGCACCCCGGCAAGCTGGTCATCGGCAAGCCGCGCCCCGATGAGATCAACCGCGGCTACCTGAAGGTGAACATCGCCTTCACGCTGCCGCCCGGCAGCTACGCCACGCTGGTGGTCAAGCGCCTGTTCCACTTCGGCGTGAAGAAAGAGACCGTCGAAGATCTCAAGCCGAAGGCCCGCGAAGAGGTGCCCGAAGAGCAGGTCAGCCGGTCGAAGGTCGACCACAAGACGGGCGAGCCCAAGGTGAAGGTGCGCGCCCGCAACGCCCCGCCTGCCGCCGCCAAGCCGCGTGAGGCCGGGTTCCTCGCGCAGGCCCGCGAGCGCAAGAAGCTCAAGGCCACGCGCCGCATGGAAGCAACAAAGCGCTGAAGTAGCGGGCGGTTAAAAGGGCAAGTTGGATGCAATGCCCTGCACCGCCCGTCGTATTGCCGGGCGTGCAAGCGATGAACGCCCTTCCCCCGTTGTCTTCGATGTCGCTGGGCATCATGGCCACCGAGCCGACGCACCCGTGGGTCGACGACGTGCGCCGCGCGCGCCGCGGAGACTCGAACGCCTTCGCAGCGCTGGTGAAGTCGGTGCAGCGCCAGGTGTACGGCCTGTGTCTGCGGCTGCTGCGCACCGAAGCCGAGGCCGCCGAGGTCGCGCAGGAGACGTTTCTGCGCGCGTACCAGAACCTCGATCGCTACGACGACGCGCGGCCCTTCGACCTGTGGGTGCTGACCATCGCGCGCAACCAGTGCCTCGATCTGCTGCGCCGGCGCCAGAAGCTGAAGACCGAAGACGTCGACGATCACGCGCACGCGCTGCAGTCGCACGAGCCGACGCTGGAAGAAGGCGCCATCGCCCGGCAGGAGCGCAAGTCGCTCGAAGACGCGATGGCGACCCTGTCGGTGGACGACCGTGAAGTGCTCGCGCTGTATTACGTGCAGAAGCGCACCACGAAAGAGATCGCCGAGGTGATGAACGTGGCCCCCGGCACCATCATGGCGCGGCTGTTTCGCGCCCGCGAGAAGCTGCGCACGCGCATGGCGGCCTCCGAAGAAAAAGGAGCGGCGTGATGAACGAGCCCAACGATGCAGAGCTCGAAGCGATGCTGCGCGAGCTGGCGCCCGACGACGCGTCGCGGGTGCTGCTGCTCGAAGAGCACCGGCAGCTCGAAAAAGATCTCCTGCGGCTGGCCGACCCGCTGCCGCCCCCTGATTTTCTCGCGAAGGTGATGACGCGCGTGGCGCAGGCGCCGGCTCGCCCGGTTTCGAAGGCCGATGTCTGGTCGGCCGTGGCCATCGTCGCGGTGACGCTCTGCCTGGCGGTCGCGGCGATCCTGGTGAGTGGCGGCGCGACGGGTGGCTTCGGCCTCGCCCTGGCGTCGCTGGTGGTGAAGCTGAGGGAAGGCCTGGTGGCGATGGGCTCCGCGTTGGTCGCGCTGTGGACGACCGCCGCGCTGCCCACCGTTGTCGCGCTCTCGCTCTTCCTCGCTGCGGCGCTGACCGCGTTGCGCCGTTTCGTGCAGCCGACCGCTGCGAAGGTGGTGTCGTGATGATGTCCTCGATGCTGGTGATGGCCGCGCTCGCCGCGAGCCCTGTTTCGATTCAGTACGAAGGCTCGTTGAAAGACGCGCTCAAGCAGCTCGCCGAGAAAGCCGAGCTCAACGTCGTCGTCATCGGTGAGCTCAACGAGCCCGCGCAGGTGAACCTGAAGAACATCGACGGTGAAGACGCGCTCAACACCATCGCCGAGGCCTACGGGCTCGAGGTGAAGCGCTCCGGCAAGGCCGCGAACCCCATGTGGGTGATTCGCAGGTCGAGCGGCTTGGCGCCGCTTGCTCCGGTGGCGCCGCTCACTCCGGTGGCGCCGCTCACTCCGGTGGCGCCGCTCACTCCGGTAGCGCCCGTCACCGCCGAGGCTTCGCGCGAGCTCGAGGCGATGCGCAACGTGTCGCAGGAGGCGCGTGAGGCCGCCGACGAAGCGAAGGAAAAGGCGCAGGAAGTCGCCGAGGCAGCGCGGGACCGAGTGCAGGCCGTTCGTGAAGAAGCGCGCGCGAAGGCCGAGCTGCAGCGCCACCGCGTGAGCACCGGCGGCCCGATGACGGTCGCGAAGGGCATGCGTGTCGACACGGCGGTCGCGTACGGCGGCCCGGTGATCATCGAAGAAGGCGCCATTGTCGACGGAGACGCGGTCGCGTTCGGAGGAGACGTAGTGCTCAAAGACGGCGCGACCGTCGAAGGCGACGCCGTGTCGTTCGGCGGCAGCGTGGTGCGTGGCGAAGGCTCGGTGGTGCACGGCGAGTCGGTGTCCATGGGCGGCTCGGGCTTCGGCTCCACCATGGCGCGCAACGTGGTGAAGACGCAGCGCACCGCGAAGGCCATCGAAACGGCCGACGAAGACGACTCGGGGCTCGGCTTCGGCGTCGCGTCGTTCCTGCTCGAGTTCGCGGTGCTCTTCGGCATGGGCTTCGTGCTGATGATGTTCGTGCCCAACCGCATGAAGGCCCTGGAGGCCACCGTGCGCGCCGAGCCAGTGAAGAACGGTCTGGCCGGCACGCTCGGGCTGCTCGCGGTGGGGCCGCTCACGGTGCTGCTCTGCGTGACGCTGGTGGGCATTCCTGTGGCGATACTGGCGTGGATGGCGCTCGCGCTGGCGCTGCCGATTGGGCTCGCGGTGATGGCCAACGTGGTGGGCGAGCGCATTCCCACCGGCAAGCTGCGCAAGACGCAGGCGCTGGTGCTCGCGGTCGGCCTCTTCGTCATGCTGCTGGCCTTCCAGATTCCGGTGCTGGGCTGGTTCATGTTGGCCGCCGTCTTCGCGATGGCCCTGGGCGCCATCATTCGCACGCGCTTCGGTTCGCCGCCCAGGGGCACGCCGGTGCTCGACCCGATGACGGCCGCGCCGGTGCTCTGAGTCGCTTCAGTCAGCACGACAATGCCGTCCTTGAACGCCTGTGACGACATGAGGCGGAGCTGAAGTCGCTGCGTCACCGTGTCGATGCGTGTTCGACCAAACCGAAGCCCGAGAGCGGCCCTGACTTCGGAAACCCGGCACAAACCGGGGCTGGGTACAGCCTGTGAGAGTGCTGGCGCTGGGCATGTGGGGCGCACTGCTCGTCGGCGTCGGGAGCGTGCGCCTGTACGACTGCCTCTATGTCGCCCTGATGGTCTGTCGCTCCGCGAACCAGAGCGAAGTGTGCGCGTCGAACGGCACGGCGATCGCCTGGGCCCTCGGAGGACTCGGCGTTGGGCTCGCCATGGCCATCGCGGCGATCGTCTGGTTCCGGCGGCGCTCCCCGACCTGAGCTGAACAACTTCGCTCATGGCCACGTCGGGTGCGCATCATGCTCATCGCGTCGGCTGTGTTGGTGATGTTGTCGCAGGCGCCGCAGGTCGACTGCGTCGCGGAGTACGGGCGGACGAAGTGCGCGAGCACGGTGTGGGGCAAGTGCATCGCCGCGTATGGCCGGGTCGTCTGTGCAGACCCGGCGCCCGAGGTCATCGCCGAGCGCCGTTCGCTGCCGCAACTCGAGTGCCTCGCCGACTTCGGCAACATCAAGTGTGGGTACAACTGCGTCGCCGCCTACGGCCAGCTCAAGTGCACGCAGACCCCAGAAGGAAAATGTCTGGCTGCGTACGGCCGCATCACCTGCGCAGAAGGCGAGCCCGCGCGACGGGGTCGACGTGAAGTCGCGGCACCGAAACAGGAGTGCGTCGCCGAGTACGGCGTCACGCGCTGTGGCTACGGCTGCGCGGCTGGGTACGGCCAGGTGAAGTGCGCGTCGACTCCGGGTGGCAGGTGCCTGGCGGCGTACGGCCGCGTCACCTGCTCAGACTGAGCCGCTGCAGATCTCCACCGTGAGGTGATCGATGGGCGCGGCCTTCACCGCCAGCGCCTTGTATTCGCGCAACGACAGCGGAGTGAGCGACGCCACCGACACCACGCACACCAGCTGCTTGGGCCCCACGCGCCACAGGTGCAGGTCGACCACGCGCGTACCGGGCACGGCTTCGAGCGCGGCCTTCACCTCATCGCGCTGCTTCGTCGAAGGGTCCAGGTCGATGAGCTGGCGGCCACACTCACGAATGAGCCCCACGCCCCACTTCAGGATCACCAGCGCGCCGATGATGGCGACGACCGGGTCGACCCACGTCCACCCGAGGTAGCGGCCGCACAGCAACGCGACGATCGCCAACACCGACGTCAACGCATCGGCGACGACGTGCAGGTACGCGGCGCGCAGGTTGTGATCGTGGTGGTGCTCACCGGGGCCGTGATTGTGATGCGAGTGATCGTGCGCGCCATCGCCCAGAAGCCAGGCCGAGACGAAGTTGACGATCAACCCCAACACCGCCACCGGGAATGCCTCGGCGAACGCGACAGGCTCCGGCGTGACGAAGCGGCCGACGGCCTCAATCAACACCCCCACGGCGACGGCCAACAGCAACCCAGCGCTCGTGAACCCCGCGAGCGCGTAGACCTTGCCGGTACCGAACGCGAACTGCGTCTGCCCGGCCCGCGTGCGCGCGTACCAATACGCGAGCGCGGTGATGCCGAGCGCGCCGACGTGCGTGCCCATGTGCCAACCGTCGGCCAGCAGAGCGAGGGAGTGCGTCCACCAGCCGACGACCAGCTCGAGCACCATCATCACCGCGGTCAAGCCGACGACCAGCCGCGTACGCGCCTCGCCCCTGGCCTGCACCGGGGCATCGTGAACCGAACACGGCGTCAGCCCATCGAGCGCGCCGGGAGAATCAGGTGCAGTCATCACACTTCCCTCTGAGTTGGATCTCGACCTTCTGTTTGCTCAGAGACTTCGGGACCCCCTTTCCACCTTTCACTGAAAGTGTGACCTCCGGCAGGCACGCGACGGAGCCGCAGTCGGTGCACGTGAAATGCGGGTGACGCAGGGCTTCACCTTCGCCGCGATTGAGCTCGAAGCGCCACACGTGGTCGCCGAGATCTGTTCTGCGCACCAGGCCGACCTCGGTGAGGTCGACGAGGTTCCGGTAGACCGTCGTGCGGTCCATGCCTTCTTCGGCGAGCGTGTCGACCAGCTCGCCATGTGACACCGGCTGCGTCGCCGCGTGCAGGCGCTTCAACACCGCGATGCGCGGTGCCGTACTGCGCAGCCCCGCGCCGCGAATCGTGGCCTTGAGCTGGTCGAGCGAAAGGAGCGCCTCGGTCGTTGCCATTGCAATTGCAACAGTAATGACTCCCGAGGCGTTTGCGGGCGCTATTCCGCTCCCATGAACGGGTAGCCCAGCGACGTGGGCGGCACGAACGTCTCTTTGATGGTGCGGGGGCTGACCCAGCGCAGCAGGTTGAACATCGAGCCTGCTTTGTCATTGGTGCCCGACGCACGCGAGCCGCCGAAGGGCTGCTGGCCGACGACGGCGCCGGTGGGTTTGTCGTTGATGTAGAAGTTGCCCGCCGCGTGCCGCAGCGCCGAAGAGAGCTTCACGATGGCGTGGCAATCGCGCGCGAAGATGGCGCCGGTGAGCGCGTACGGCGCCGCTTGATCACACTCGATCAACGTCTCGTCGAGCTTCTCGTCGTCGTAGACGTAGAGCGTGACGATGGGCCCGAAGATCTCCTCCGTCATCAAGCGGTGCCGGGGGTTGGTGACCTGAATGAGCGTCGGCCGCACGAACCAGCCTTGCGAGCTGTCGACCGTGCCACCCGAGAGGATCTTCGCCTCGGGGCCACGGCCCAGCTCGATGTACGCGCTGCACTTCTTGAAGCTCTTCTCGTCGATGACCGCCGACATGAAGTTCCGGAAGTCGGTGACCGGACCCATGGTGATGCCGTCGACCATCGGCACGAGGATGCGCTCGAGGCGGGCCCACAGCGACTTCGGCACGTACACGCGCGAGCACGCGCTGCACTTCTGCCCCTGGAATTCGAACCCGCCCGGCGCGATGGCCACCGCGATGGCGTCGAGATCTTCGTCGGCGCTGGTGTGCACGAAGATGAAGTCTTTGCCGCCGGTCTCTCCGTCGATGCGCGGGTACTGGCGGTAGCTGGGCAGCGTGTCGCCGATGGTCTTCCACA
>JAMHXF010000049.1:0-2695 GCA_035910535.1 Archangium sp.
GCGGTCATGAGCTGAGTTCTAAGTTGAAACTCAGCGTCTGTCTGCTGAGTTTTCATGAGAGACTCAGGTTGTATGCACCGTGAGGCCGTACTTCAGGCGAGTCGTGAGGGCTGCTCGGTGGCGGGCGCGCTGGAGATCGTCGGCGAGCGTTGGTCGATGCTCGTCATTCGGGAGGCGTTCCTCGGGCTGCGGCGCTTCGACGACTTCCTCGACGCCATCGGCTGCGCGCGCAACGTGTTGACGGCACGGCTGGCGACGCTGGTCGAGCACGGCGTGCTGTCGCGCGCGCCGTACCGCGACGAAGGCCAGCGCGAGCGCCACGAATACCGGCTCACCGTGAAGGGCCACGAGCTGTACCCGGTGCTGCAGGCGCTGCGGCAGTGGGGCGATCGCTGGGTCAACGACGGCGCGCCGCCGATCGCCGTCTTTCATCGCGACTGCGGGTGCGTGGTGAAGGCCGAGGTGCGCTGCGCGAAGGGCCACGGGCCGCTGCGGGCGCGCGAGACCGACGTGCGGGTGATCAAGCGCCGACGCCGCAAGTGACTCGTCACCGGCTCTGTGACACGACTCCGCGCCATGCGTGCGTGGCTGTTGTTCTTCGTGTTGACGACGTCGGCGGTCGCGAGCGCCGATCACTTCGTCACGGCGACTTTTTTCCAGAGGCATGAGCTGAGATCGACCACCTCCGGCTCGGCCATCGGCCCGGGCCTCGGGTGGACGTGGCTCTTTCACGACAACTTCGGCGTCGCCGCCGGCGCGCGCTTCGGTGCGCCGCTGGCCAACCTGCGCCCGAGCCTCGAAGGCTACGTACGCGGCGTGGTGACGGTGCCGGTGAAGTTCTGGTCACCGCTGCTCGGTGTGGAGTTCGGCTTCACCGCCGCGTGGGGCGCGCTTCGTTCGATCTACCCCAGTGAGCAGCTGCACGACGAGCTCAACACCGACGGCCCGGTGTACTTCGCGATGCACACGGAGCTGCTGCGCTTCATCTTCGGGCGCTTCGTGGTGAGCGCCATGGGTCTGCAGGTCGGCACGGCGATCCCTCCGGGCTCGGCGCTGCGCCTGCAGTTCGATTTCCTGACGGTGGGGGTGAAGCTGTGAAGCGCGCCTGGGTGCTGTTGCTGCTCGCTGGGTGTGCGCCGGCCGTCGACGACGCCACGAAGAGCGGTGCACGTGAGCTCGCCGCGCAGGTCGACGGAGATCGCGTGTGGAACGACGTGCTCGCGTTGACCGCGCTGCACCGTGACGACGTGAAGTTCGACTGCTCGAGCCTCGAGCGCACGCCGGACCACTGGTGCGAGCTGAGCCACGACGCGACGCGGGCGTTCATCGAAGCGCGCCTGCGCGCGCTGGGCCTCGAGCCGGTGCTCGACCCGAATGAGACGAACCCGCCGACCACCAACGTGTACGCCGAGGTCCGTGGCACCTCGCGGCCCGACGAGATCATCTCCATCGGCGCGCACTTCGACGCGTTCTACGAAGGCGCCGACGACAACAGCAGCTCGGTGGCGGTGATGCTCGAGGTCGCGCGCCTGGTCGCGATGGCGCCGCGAGAACGCACGGTGCGCATCGTCGGCTACGATCTCGAAGAGTTCGGCCTGCTCGGCAGCACACGCATGACGCGCAGCACGTCGATCGCGAAGGGCACGCTGGTGCTCGACTGTGTCGGCTACTCCGACTCGACGCCGGGCTCTCAGCTTGGGCTCCCCGGCTTCCCGTTGCCTGACGTGGGTGACTTCATCGCCGTCATCGGCAACGAGAACTCGCGCGGCTCGGTCGAAAAGGCGCTGCTCACGGCGCAAGGCGCGCCCGACATTCCGAAGGTGCTCAGCGTGGTGGCCGCAGGCAGAGGTGACGGCCCGCTCGTCGGCAACCTGATGCGCAGCGATCACGCGCCGCTGTGGTTGGGCGGCCACGACGCCGTCTTCCTCACCGATACGGCGAACTTCAGAAACCCGAACTACCACCTCGAAACCGACAAGCCCGACACGCTGAGCCAGCCCTTTCTCGCCGGCGTCGCGCGCGTGGCGACCATGACCATCTCGACGTGGAGCGACTCGAAATGAGAACGCTCGCGCTCGTAGGTCTGTTGTCGACGGTCGCCTTCGCTGAGTCAGAACCGGAGCCGCGGCTCTCGGTGGGGCTCAAGACGCTCGGTGGGCTCTCGCTCACGCAGGCGCGCACGCAAGGGGGGCTGGGCGGCGCGGTGTCAGCGGGTTGGCGGCTCGACCAGCACTGGCAGCTCAACGCCGACTTCGCGTGGCTGGTGGGCTTGGGCTCGAACACCATGCTGCGGGTCGGCGCCGGTTGGCACCCCGACAACGCGCTCTGGCAGCCGATGCTGCGCGCAGATCTCGAGCTCGGCTTCGGCGGCGCGCTCGACTTTTCGGTGGGAGATCACCTGCCGCCGCGTGGCCCGACGTTCGGGTTGACCGTCGGCCTCGCGCCGCTGCGGTGGAAGTTCGACTGGGCGATCGTCTCACTGCTGGAGCTGCATGGAGGCGTGGCCACCGAGTTCGTCGCCGTCGGTGGCCGCTTCAGCCTCACGCTGCTCGCGTTGTCAGTGCCGCTTCGAATCTAGAGCACGTCTCATAACCGTGCTCGGAGCGATCGACGGGAAGAGCGAGGTTTGATCTACCGTCGCAATGCTGCTGACCGAAGAGCAGTGGCTCGTCATCGAGCCGCTGATTCCTGAAGG